>NZ_BAAASG010000012.1:0-488905 GCF_039532765.1 Streptomyces longisporus | reverse complement strand
GAATGTTTACCCGTGATCGGGTGACACATCACGAGAGCGGAACCGCCGGGCGGAATAAGCCCGAACGGTTCACAGCGTCCTCGCTGTGTTTACTTCAAAGGAACCTCGCCACCAGGAAAAGCTTCCCGGTGTCGGGGTATCAACATATCTGGCGTTGATTTTTGGCACGCTGTTGAGTTCTCAAGGAACGGACGCTTCCTTTGTACTCACCCTCTCGGGCTTTCCTCCGGGCGCTTCCCTTCGGTCTTGCGTTTCCGACTCTATCAGACCGTTTCCGGTCCCGATTTCCTCGGTGCTTTCCAGGTTCCCGCTTTCGCGTTTCCCTTTCCGGCGTTTCCGACTCTATCAGATCCTTTCGGGCCTGACTCCCAGTCAGAGGGGCTGTCCTCCCGGCCGTTGGGCCGTTCCGACGTCTCAAACCTTAGCGGATCCCTTCGGCAGTTCCTAATCGGGCTGCCGAGTCCGAATCGAATTGAATTCGGGCGCGCCGAAAGCAATCCCATTGGGAGATCGTTCTGATGGTTTGAGGGTGCCGCTCGTGCGGCGGAGGTGCTGTCGCAGAACCGTTACGGCTCTGTGGCAACCCGAAGAACTCTACGGATCTGGGAGAGGGCTGTCAAGCACCCTCTGTCAAGATCTTTTATGTGGGCCTCAGTCCAGGTCGCTGAGGCGCCCGCCCGCGTCCGGCTGGGCGTGTTCCACCCTGCGCAGGAGACGCGTGAGGACCTCTCCCAGAGTACTGCGCTCGTCGGGAGACAGGTCCTGGAGGAGGTCCTCCTCGAAGACCGTGGCGAGGCGCATCGCCTCGAGCCACTTCTCGCGGCCCTCCGCGGTCAGCTCCACGATCACCCGGACCCGGTTGGACTCGTCGCGCTCCCGGGTCACCAGACCTTCGGCGACCATGCGGTCGATCCGGTGGGTCATCGCGGCCGGCGTGAGACCCAGGCGCTTGGCGAGATCGCTCGGGCCCAGGCGGTAGGGGGCGCCGGAGAGGACGAGGGCCTTGAGGACCTCCCACTCGGCGTTGCTGATGCCGAGGGCGGAGGTCTGGCGGCCGTAGGCGACGTTCATGCGGCGGTTCAGGCGGGACAGGGCCGAGACGATCTTTTCGACCTGGGGGTCGAGGTCCCGGAACTCGCGCTGGTAGGCGGCGATCTGCTCTTCGAGTGTCGGTTCGCCGAGGGTGCCGGGGGTGTCGCCCATGGGCGAAGTATGGCACGGGCGTGCTTGGCGTTGAAGTTCTTCTGGGTGTACTGTTTAGCTTCGAAGTTTAGCTTCTAAGTCTTCACTCCTAACTACTGAGAGAGGTGAACGTGACCAGGGCGATGGGCGCAGCGATGCGCCGGATCCACGTGGGTAACGCACTCAGCGCGTTCGGGCTCGGCTTCACGGTCCCCTACCTGTACGTCTATGTGGCGCAGGTACGGGGCCTCGGAGCCATGACGGCGGGGCTGGTGCTCGCCGTCTTTGCTGTGGCCGCGCTGATCGTGCTGCCGTTCGCCGGACGCGCCATCGTCCGGCGCGGTCCCCGGCCGGTCCTGCTCGCCGCCTTGGTCACTGCCGCCGTGGGATCGCTGAGTCTGGGGCTGGCGAGCAGCAGCACCGCCGTGCTGTTGTCGGCGGCCGCGCTCGGGGCCGGGCAGGCCGTAATGCAGCCGGCGCTCGCGACGATGATCGTGGACTGCTCCACGGCGGACACGCGCTCGCGTGCGTTTGCGATGCAGTTCTTCCTGCAGAACCTGGGGCTGGGTGTCGGCGGGCTCATCGGCGGCCATCTCGTCGACTCTACGCGCGTCGACTCCTTCACGCTGCTGTTCTCGATCGAGGCTGCGGTGTTCCTGCTGCTCGCGGTCGTGATGGCCACCGTGCGGATGCCGCACTCCCCGCGTATCGAGGACGCGCCCGCGCAGTCCGCGAAGGGCAGCTGGAAGCAGCTGCTCGGCAACCGGGCCATGGTGCAGCTGTCCGTGCTCGGCTTTGTGCTGTTCTTCGCCTGCTACGGACAGTTCGAGTCGGGGCTGAGCGCATACGGCGTCGAGGCCGCGGGCATCTCGACGTCGGCGCTGGGGACGGCGCTCGCCGCCAACACCCTGATGATCGTCGTCGCGCAGTTCGCCGTGCTGAGGTTCGTCGAGCGCCGGCGCCGGTCCCGGGTGATCGCCGTTGTCGGGCTGATCTGGGCCGTGGCGTGGGTCATGGCCGGATACGCGGGGCTCGGGCACGGCAGCCAGGAGATGGCGACGGCCGCGTTCGTGTCGACGTATGCCTTGTTCGGGCTGGGCGAGGCGATGCTGTCGCCGACCGTCGCCCCGCTGGTGGCCGATCTCGCTCCGACGGGGATGGCGGGGCAGTACAACTCCGCCTTCGCCCTGGTGAAGCAGCTTGCGCTGGCGGTCGGGCCGGCGGTGGGCGGGCCACTGGGGGCCTCGCTGCCCGCGCCGTACATCGTGACGTTCCTGCTGTTCTCCCTGGGGATCACCTTCCTCGCGCTGCGGCTCGGTCGGCAGCTCACCGCCGTACAGGATCAGCCGTGGCTCGGGAAGAGCCGGGTGGTCGCCCGGGGTGGGGCCGCTGCGGAGCCGGTGGTCGCGGAGGCCTGAGCGGGGTCAGGTCGAGCCCTTGGGGAGGACGAACTCGCACCAGACCGCCTTGCCTCCGCCGGGTGTGCGCCGTGAGCCCCAGTTCGAGGCGATCGTCGCGACGATGGCGATGCCCCGGCCCGACTCGTCGCCGGGTTCCGCCCGGCGGCGGCGGGGCAGGTGGTCGTCGCCGTCGGTGACCTCGATGATCAGGCGGCGGTCGGTGCGGCGCAGGCGCAGGCGCATGGGTGGTGTGCCGTGCTGGAGGGAGTTGGCGACCAGTTCGCTGGCCGCGAGGACGCCGAGGTCGTGCAGGTCGATGGGGAAGCGCCAGCTCGTCAGGACGCCGGAGGCGAAGGCACGCGCGCGGGGGGCCGCTTCGATGCCGCCGAGGAGTTCCAGGGCCGCATTGCGGAAGAGGTCGCTGTCCGGGCCGGTGCGGGCCGGGTGCTGGAGGACCAGGACGGCCACGTCGTCGTCGTGGTCCGCCGTCACGCCCGCCGAGCGGACCAGGCGGTCGCAGACGACCTGTGGGGTGCCCGTGGCGCCGGACAGGGCCCGCTCCAGGGCCGCGATGCCCTCGTCGAGGTCCTCGTTCCTGCGTTCCACCAGGCCGTCCGTGTAGAGGACGGCGGTGGAGCCGGGGCCCAGGGGGACCGAGCCCGAGGCGTGCATCCAGCCGCCCGTGCCCAGGGGCGGGCCGGTCGGCTCGTCGGCGCGCAGGACGACTCCGCTCTCGTCGCGGACGAGGATCGGCAGGTGGCCGGCGGAGGCGTACACCAGTCGGCCCTCGTTCGGGTCGTGGATGGCGTAGACGCAGGTGGCGATCTGGTTGGCGTCGATCTCCGTGGCGAGGCCGTCGAGGAGCTGGAGGACCTCGTGCGGGGGGAGGTCGAGGCGGGCGTATGCGCGGACCGCGGTACGGAGCTGGCCCATGACGGCCGCGGCGCGTACGCCCCGTCCCATCACGTCGCCGATGACCAGGGCCGTGCGGCCGCCGCCGAGGGTGATGACGTCGTACCAGTCGCCGCCGACCGCCGCCTCGGTGCCGCCGGGCTGGTAGGTGGCGGCGATGCGCAGGTCGTCGGGTTCTTCGAGTTCCTGGGGCAGCAGCGAGCGCTGGAGGGTGACGGCTGTCTCGCGCTGCCGGCGCTCGCTGGCGCGGAGGCGTTCGGCGGCTTCGGCGTGGTCGGTGACGTCGGTGGCGAAGACCAGTACGCCCGCGTTCTCGCCTTCCGTCACGGGGGTGCAGGTGAAGGTGTAGGAGCGGCCGTCGGGGGCCTTGCGGGACTTGAGGGTGCGGGGCTTGCGGCTGCGCAGGACCTGGTCGAGGAGCGGGAGCAGGCCCAGTTCGTCGAGTTCGGGGAGGGATTCGCGGGTGGGCTCGCCGAGCGGCCGTACGCCGAAGGCCGTCACATAGGCGTCGTTGATGTAGGCGACGCGGTGGTCGGGGCCGTGGACGAGGGCGACGAGGGCCGGGACGCGGTCGAGGACCTCGCGGACGGGGAGCTCGTCGACGGCGGGTACGGGTGCGTGCTCGTCGGTGAGTTGTTCGGCGCGGGCCGCGGGCACGGGGTTCGGGGTCTCGGCCTGCCGGTCGGGGGCGGCCGTGTGATCGGTCCGCGCTGCGGCGCGGCGCTGCGTTCCGGGGAGCCGGGCGCTCCAGCGCGTGAAGTTCACGAATCCTTGCCTCGTGTCGTCGTCTTCGGCGTCTTCGGCCGGCTCCGGAACCGGCCGGAGAGCTGGGGGGTGACACCCCCGGGATGCAGCACGGTGGAGAGAGCCTCTTGGGTTCGAAGGGCGAGCATCTGCTCGCCCCGGGGGCGGGGATCAGTCTGGCAGTGTGGCCTACCGGGGCGACATCCGTGAGACGCCCGGTCGGTCGGTGGAGTTCCTCGGTCCGGTCAGGACGACCCCTTCGGGTCGTTCATCGGGTCGGTAGGAGGCTTTCCACCGGCCGCGAGTTCGAACTCCGCTCGGGGATGTTCGAGCGAACCCAGGGAGACGATCTCCCGCTTGAAGAGGCCCGAAAGGGTCCATTCGGCCAGGACACGGGCCTTGCGGTTGAAGGTGGGCACCCTGCTGAGGTGGTAGACGCGGTGCATGAACCAGGCAGGGTAGCCCTTCAACTTGCGCCCGTAGACGTGGGCGACGCCCTTGTGCAGACCCAGGGAGGCGACCGATCCGACGTACTTGTGGGAGTACGTCTCGAGGGGTTCGCCGCGCAGGGAGTGCGCGATGTTGTCGCCGAGGAGCTTGGCCTGGCGGACCGCGTGCTGGGCGTTGGGTGCGGTCTCCGTGCCGGGTTCGGCGGCGGTGACGTCGGGGACGGCGGCCGCGTCTCCTGCCGCCCACGCGTGCGTGGCGCCGTCGATCGTCAGCTGGGGGGTGCATTTCAGCCGACCGCGTTCGGTGCGGGGCAGGTCGGTGGCCGCGAGCAGCGGGCTGGGCTTCACACCGGCCGTCCAGACGACCGTACGGGTCGGGAAGCGGGCGCCGTCGCTGAGGACGGCGACACGGTCCGCGCAGGACTCCAGGCGGGTCCGCAGGCGTACGTCGATGTTGCGGCGGCGCAGTTCGGTGACCGTGTAGCGGCCCATCTCCTCGCCGACCTCGGGCAGGATGCGGTCCGAGGCCTCGACGAGGATCCACTTCATGTCCTCGGGCCGGACGTTGTGGTAGTAGCGGGCGGCGTAGCGGGCCATGTCCTCCAGTTCGCCGAGCGCCTCGACCCCGGCGAAGCCCCCGCCGACGAAGACGAAGGTGAGGGCCGCGTCGCGGATCGCGGGGTCGCGGGTGGAGGAGGCGATGTCCATCTGCTCGATGACGTGGTTGCGCAGGCCGATGGCCTCCTCGACCGACTTGAAACCGATGCCGTGGTCGGCGAGGCCAGGGATGGGCAGTGTGCGCGAGATCGAACCTGGGGCGAGGACCAGTTCGTCGTACGTCATGTGCTCGGGTCCCGCTCCCTCCTCCTCCGTGGCGAGGGTGGTGAGGGTCGCGGTGCGTTTGGCGTGGTCGATGGACTGGACCTCGCCGACGACGACATGGCACTGGTCCAGGACGCGGCGCAGCGGTACGACGACATGCCGGGGGGAAATGGCACCGGCGGCCGCTTCCGGAAGGAATGGCTGATAGGTCATGTAAGGGTCGGGAGTGACGACTGTGATCTCGGCCTCGCCCCGCCTGAGTTCCCGCTTCAGCTTCTGCTGGAGGCGCAGGGCCGTGTACATCCCGACGTAGCCGCCGCCGACAACGAGAATGCGCGCACGTTCCTTCACCATCCCATGACGCACCCAGCGCTTGAGTTTGTCCACAGCCCCGACAATTTGTGTGACGCGGGGCCGGGGACGCCCAGGGTTGGCCGAATTGCCCGACTGCCCGACTGCATTGCAGGTCAGCGGGTGTGCGCCGGATGACCTTGGGGGGCGCAATCGGGACGTATGCGACCCGTACTCCGATCGGGGGGCGCTCTGTGCGGAACCTGCCCCTTCTGAATTGACTCCCTCTCAACTATGTTCGTGTCTCGACGGGGTGTAGGGGGATGCACTCATCGGTCGTCGAGTCCGCGACGGGCGGGCCGGTGAACCGGGCTTGTTCCCACGCTCCGGCAACCAATGAATGGCGGGGAGAGTCTCCGGGGGGAGACGTCATTACCGGGGGAACGCTTATGCATGTTCAGGACTCTCATTGGTCGTCCGCGTCTGCACTGACAACGGGCGGCATGGTGAGCGCGGCGACGGGCAACGGACGCGGGGACGCCTCGCGCACGACACCGCTGCGCGTGGATGCACAGCGCAATCTGGAGCACGTACTGCGCGCGGCGCGCGAGGTCTTCGGCGAGCTGGGGTACGGCGCGCCGATGGAGGACGTGGCGCGGCGGGCTCGGGTGGGTGTGGGGACCGTGTACCGGCGGTTCCCGAGCAAGGACGTCCTGGTGCGGCGGATAGCCGAGGAGGAGACCTCCCGGCTGACCGACCAGGCCCGGGCGGCGCTCGGTCAGGAGGACGAGCCGTGGTCGGCGCTCTCGCGCTTCCTGCGGACCTCGGTGGCCTCGGGTGCCGGGCGGCTGCTGCCGCCGCAGGTGCTGCGGGTCTCGGTCGCCGACGAGGGGTCCGAGGGGACGGTCTTCGACGAGGCCCGGGTGCCGCAGCAGCGGACCCAGCCGGGTTCCGGGGAGCTGCGGCTCGTTCCCGAAGGGGCCCCCAGGCTCTCGGCGGAGGACGACACGGGTGCAGGGGCGCTGCTCGAGGTCGTGGGCCAGCTCGTGGAGCGGGCGCGCGCGGCGGGTGAGCTGCGGGCCGACGTGTCGGTCTCGGACGTACTGCTGGTCATTGCGACGGCGGCACCCTCGCTGCCGGACGCGGCCCAGCAGGCGGCCGCTTCGGCACGGCTGCTCGACATCCTGCTGGAGGGGCTGCGGTCACGGCCGGCCTGAGGCGACGGGGGTCCGCGGGGACGGGTCGTGTCAGCGTCTCCGGTGGCCCGTAACTCGAACGGTCCGTAACTCGAAGGGGTGACGGTGGGGCGTGGGCACCGCACAGCCCGCGCGCCCGGCGTGAGCCCGGAATGAGCGGGACATTTCCGGCATGCCACTCAACTGCCGCTCAACTTCCGCCTGTCGGGCGTCGATTGAGCCTTCCCCGAATGAGTGACGGCTAGTACTACGGCACGACAAGTCCCCACGGACGGGTGGATGGTCCGCTCTGATGGGTCCTGAACAAAAGCCAATATGGCACTCTGACCCGGTGTTCGGGACTGGTTGGGCAGGCGTCGGGGGCTTTCCGCGATGAGCGTTGACGGGCGGGACGAGCCCCTGGGTGACGGTGACCCGGAGGCCGGTGGTTCGCCGCAGGTGCCGAGTCAGGGCGGGCCGGGCGGACGGGCGGGTGTCCCGCGCGGCGCCGGTCGCCCGGAGACCGTCATCCCGCCGCAGGGCGGCGAGCCGGTCGAGCCCGTCGAGGGCAGTGTCCCGGCGCAGCGCGACCGACGGGAGGACGGCGTCCTGCCGCCGCCCAGGGACCAGCCGCCCTCCGACGCCGATCTGATCGGGCGGATGCGCTCGGGCGACGACACCGCGTACGAGGAGCTGTACCGGCGCCACGCGGACGCGGTGCGCCGCTACGCCCGCACCTGCTGCCGCGACGCGCACACCGCGGACGACCTCACCGCAGAGGTCTTCGCCCGCATGCTCCAGGCGGTACGCGGCGGCCACGGCCCCGAACACGCCGTACGCGCGTATCTGCTCACCACCATTCGGCGGGTGGCCGCGAACTGGACGAAGTCCGCGAAGCGTGAGCAACTGGTCGACGACTTCGCGGTGTTCGCGGCGCAGGCCGCACGCTCCTCCGAGGTGTCCGACGACGACACTCTCGACCTCGGCGCCGATGTGCGCGCGATGCACGAGGCCGAGCAGTCCATGGCCATGCAGGCCTTCCGGTCGCTGCCGGAGCGCTGGCAGGCCGTGCTGTGGCACACCGAGGTCGAGGACGAGTCGCCGAGCGAGGTCGCCACGCTCTTCGGTCTCGACGCCAACGGCACCCGGGTGCTCGCCAGCCGCGCCCGCGAGGGCCTCAAGCAGGCCTATCTCCAGGCCCACGTCAGTGCCACGCTCGCCGGCGACGAGGAGTGCGCCCGCTACGCCGACCGGCTCGGCGCCTACGCCCGCGGCGGACTGCGCACGCGTGCCGAGCGGGGGCTGCGCAAGCACCTGGAGGAGTGCGCCAAGTGCCGGCTGGCCGCGGGCCAGATCAAGGAAGTCGCCGGTGGTATCCCGGGCGTCGTGCCGGTCGCGGTCATCGGCTGGTTCGGTGCCGCCGGGTACGCCAAGGTGGCCGCGCTCGTGGCGGGCGGCACCGGGGCCGGTGCGGCGGGGGTCGCGGGTGCGGCCGCCGCGGCGAGCGGCGGCTCCTCCAGCGGGGCGGGCGCCGGTGGCGCGGCGGCCTCCGAGGGGCTGGGGGCGCCCGCGAAGATCGGCCTCGCCGCCGGTGTCCTGGCCGCCGCGGGTGTGGCGGTGGCCCTCGCGCTGTCCGGGAGCGACACCCCGGTCAGGAAGCCGGACGCGAAGCCACCCGCCTCCGCGCCGGCCGTCCGGCGTGAGTCGCCCAAGCCGACGCCGCCGAAGAAGAAGCCCGAGCCGAAGCCGCCGGTGATCGTGCCCGCGGCGGCTCTCGCGCCGACTCAGGCCCCGGCTCCCCGCCCGAAGGCCAAGCCGACCCCCACTCCCGCCCCGAAGCCGAAACCGAAGCCGGCCCCCAAGCCCACGCCCACCCCCACCCCGACCCCACCCCCGGTTCCGGCCGTCTACCAGTGGAGCGGGCTCTCGTACGACCTCGGCGGCGACGGCACCAAGCCCGAGATGCGGATCGGCGAGAGCAGCTGGGTGTGGCAGCGGTACGGCATGGCGATCGCCGGCAAGCAGTACCCGCACGGCGTGACGGTGCACGGCGAGTCCTCCGTCACCGTCGACCTCAACCGCACCTGCTCCGCCTATGACGCCGTGGTCGGCGTCGACGACATGACCCTGGGGCTCGGCAAGGTCTACTTCTCCGTCTACGCCGACGGCGTCCGGCTGTGGCAGTCCGGGCTGATCCAGGCGGGCTATCAGGCGGTCCCGGTCCATGTGAACCTCGCCGGGCACCGGACCGTACGGCTGGTCGTACAGCCGCAGAGCAGCTTCGACACCCTGACGCTCGCGGACTGGGCCGAGTCGAGGTTCACCTGCTCTTAGGGCGGTACGGCTGCGGTTCGGGCTCCGGGAGCTGCTCGGCAGGGTGCTTGTGAACGGCCTCGCCGAGTTCGGCCAGGAGGTCGTCGGCGGTGAACGCGGCGCCCCGGGCGCACTCGGCCTCGTACTCCTCGGCGCACAGCGCGGCGCGGGCGGCGGCCTCGGCCCGCTCGGCCCCGGCGCGCTCCGGCATGGTGCGCGGCTGGCCGCCGCGCAGGTGCTTCGCGGCGGCCAGCAGGCGGACCGCCCGCGTATGGTCTCCCAGGTCGGACAGCAGGACGGCCGTGCTGTCCACCAGGGCCGCCGTGACCACGTCGGCGCAGCGCCGCTCCACCGCCTCGCGGACGGTGTCGGCCAGCTTCGGCAGTCCGTGCGCCGGGCCCGACTCGGCGACCGTCACCAGGGCGTCGATCGCGTTCAGCATCACCGTGAACTGGGGCGGAGGCGTGCCTCGCCCGATCTCCGCGCGAGCCGCCTCGTGCAGCGCACGAGCCTGGGCGGTGTGCTTCTCGTCCAGCGCGAGCTGGGCGCGCAACAGGAGCACGAACGCCCTCGAATCCGGTACGCCGTATCGGTCGGCGGCGGCCGTCGCCTCCTCCAGCCCGCTGAGCGCGGCCGCACGGTCGCCCGCCCGGTAGGCGATCTCGGCGAGCCGGGCCAGCAGGAACGGTGTCTCGGCGTACGCGCCCACCTCGTAGGCGAGCCGCAGTGCCTCCTCGTACTCGCCCCGGGCCTCCTCCAGGCGGCTTCGGGCCATCGCCGCCTCGCCTGCGGCGCTGCACACCTGGGCCCGCATCCAGCGGTCGCCGACGCGCCGGCTCAGCGCCCTGAGCTCCGCGAGGTCCTCGTCCACGCCCTCCATGCCGCCCGGTGAGTCGACGGCCGTGTGCGTACGGAACATCAGCGCGACGCCGACCGCCCAGTCGTCGCCGTGGGCACGGCAGTTGGCGACGCAGGCGTCCAGGGCGGCGCGGACGTCCTGCGGGCTGTCCAGGACGAAGGTGGTGAACGGCCAGACCAGGCCCGGCATACGGGCCGCCTCCGGGCCGCCCCGCTCGAAGAACTCCCGCAGCCGGCCGACGTACTGACGCAGCCGGTCGTCCAGCAGCGCGTCCATCGGCTGGGTGTCCGACTTCATGAAGAGGTGCAGCATCCGGAGGTTCATGCGGAGGGTGTGGCGGGGGTGGTGCGCCTCGGCGTCGGGGGCGGAGAGGTAGGCGTCCATGGGGTCCAAGGCGGGGGCCTGCGAGGAGGCGGGGGCGGTGTTGTCCAGAGCGACGCCCAGGCGGAGGACCTGGTCCAGCCAGGACTCGGCCTCGTGCCGGTAGTTGCGCAGCCACCAGAACCAGCCCATGGACAGGGCGAGGGCGCCGGCCTCCGGCTCGGCGCCCTCGGTGAGGGTACGGTGCAGGGCGGCGCGGATGTTGTCCAGCTCGGTCTCCAGACGGGAGATCCACGGGAGTTGACCGGCGGAACGCAGGAGGGGGTCGGCCTCCTCGACGAGCGCGCGCACCCAGGCGCTGTGCCGGCGCTCGGCCGCGGCGCGCAGTTCGGGGGCCTCGGCGGCGCGCTCCGCGGCGTACTCGTGGATGGTCTCCAGCATGCGGTAGCGCATGCCGCCGGAGCCGGTCCCCTCATAGGACGTCTCGGCCGGGGTGGCCACGATCAGGGACTTGTCGACGAGCGCCCCGACGAGATCGGTAGCGGGGCCGGTGCACACCGTCTCCGCCGCCGCGAGGTCCCAGCCGCCGGCGAACACGGAGACCTCGCACAGCACCGTGCGCTCCCGCTCGTCGAGCAGTTCCCAGGACCAGTCGACGACCGCGCGCAGGGTCTGCTGGCGGGGCAGGACCGTACGGCTTCCGGAGGTGAGAAGGCGGAAGCGGTCGTCGAGGCGGTCGGCGATCTGGCGGGGGGTGAGCAGCCGGAGCCGGGCCGCGGCCAGTTCGATGGCGAGCGGCAGGCCGTCCAGGCGGCGGCAGATCTCCTCCACCGCCTCGCGGTCGCGGAGCACGGCGGCCGCGTCGGGACGGACGGCGGAGGCGCGCTCCTCGAAGAGGCGGTGCGCCTGGTCGAGGACGAGGGGTTCGACCGGGCGCACGGACTCGCCGGGGACGCCCAGGGGTTCACGGCTGGTGGCGAGGATCGTGAGCCCCGGGCAGCGGGTGAGCAGCGTCTCGGCGAGGGCTGCCGCTGCTTCTATGACATGTTCGCAGTTGTCAAGGATCAGGAGTTGGCTGCGCGGGGCGCAGTACTCGACGAGCAGGGCGAGCGGGTCGTCCTGCGGGGCCGTCAGCTCGGTCGCCATCAGGACGGTCTCGCGCAGACCGAGCGCGCTGACCACCGCGCCGGGCACCGCCTCCGGGCGGTCCAGCGGTGCCAGTTCGACCAGCCAGGCCTGGGGGAGGCCGGCGGCGGCCTCCTCGGCGAGGCGGGTCTTTCCGGAGCCGCCCGGACCCGTGAGGGTGACGAGCCTTGCCCTGTGCAATTCGGAACGGATGGCGTCGAGTTCTGGTTCCCGGCCCACGAAAGAGGTAAGGCGGGGACGGATGTTGCCGGTGCGGGTGGGGGGTTCGGGTTGGGGGGCGGCGGGGGTGGGGGGGGGGGTGCGGGCGGGTTGCGGTGTTGTCGTCGGGGTCGCCGGGGTGAGCAGTTCCGTGTGCAGGGCACGTAGTTGGGGGCCGGGGTCGGTGCCCAGGCCTTCGGCGAGGGCTCGGCGGGCGGTCTCGTATGCGGCGAGGGCGTCGGCCGTACGGCCCGTGTCCCGCAGGGCGCGGATGAGGAGGGCATGCAGCGGTTCGTCGTACGGGTGCGCGGCGGTCAGTTCCTTCAGGTGGGGTACGGCGGCGTGGGCGCGGCCGAGGTGCAGGTCCGCGTCGATGCGGGCCCTTGTCGCCTCGCGGTGCAGCGCCTCGGGGCGGGTGGCGGCGAGGCGGTCCGGGAGGTCGGCGAGGGCAGGGCCGCGGTACAGGGCGAGGGCCTGGTCCAGGGTGTGTGCGGCGGTGTGCGGGTCGCCGTGGTCGAGGGCGGCGGTGCCCTGGCGCACCAGTCGCTCGAAGACGAACAGATCCACGTCGTCCCGGGTCGCCTCGAGGCGGTAGCCGCCGGGGGCGGAGGTGATGCTCTGTCTGCCCAGGGTGCGGCGGAGGCGGGCGACGAGGGCCTGGAGGGCGGCGGGGGCGTCCTGGGGCGGGGTGTCCGACCAGACCTCGTCGATGAGGGTGTCGGGGGTGGTGACTCGGCCTGGGCGCAGGGCCAGGGCGGTGAGGAGGGTGCGGAGGCGTTGGCCGGGGATGGGTAGGGCGGTGCCGTGGTCGTCCTCTGCCTGGGTGACGCCCAGGATTCTGTACCGCACCAGGTCATTGTCGCCGGGAGGTGGGAGTGGGGCACGTGGTTTGTGGAGGCCGGGGTCGCGCGGGCCGCTATGGGTGCCGGGCACCGGGTGTTTTTACGCCCCCGCCGCCCCTACCCGTCCCGTCCCCAGGGGCTCCGCCCCTTCGACCCCACCAGGGGCTCCGCCCCTGCACTGCGTCCCCTGCACCCCTCAGAGACCAGCCCCCGCATCCCCGGGGCTGCGCCCTTGCCCCCACTCCGGAGGCCCGCCCCCGAACCCCGGCGGGCACTGCGTCCCCTGCACCCCTCAGAGACCAGCCCTCGCATCCCCGGGGGCGCGCCCATGCCCCCACTCCGGAAGCCCGCCCCCGAACCCCGGCGGGCACTGCGTCCCCTGCACCCCTCACGGACCAGCCCTCGCATCCCCGGGGCTGCGCCCATGCCCCCACTCCGGAGGCCCGCCCCCGAACCCCGGCGGGCACTGCGTCCCCTGCACCCCTCAGAGACCAGCCCTCGCATCCCCGGGGCTGCGCCCTTGCCCCCACTCCGGAGGCCCGCCCCCCCCCGAGCCCGCGGCCCTGTTCCCCAGGGCCCTTCGCGGGGCTCCGCCGCTGCACCCCGTTCGGGGCTCCGGGGCCGGGGCCCTTCGCGGGGCTCCGCCCCCGCACCCCGTTCGGGGCTCCGGGGCGGGGCCCTTCCAGGGGCTCAGACCCTGCACCCAGTTCGGGGCTCCGCCCCGGACCCCGTTCGGTCCGAACGGCCTCGTCCTGAAACGCCGGACGGGCTGAAAAACGTGGGCCGGCGCCCAGAAGGGGTGCCGCGGCGCGGGCTCAGGCTCACGCCACCCCCGCTCCCCCGCCAGAAGCCAGCGCCCCCCTCCGGGGTGTGATCCCCGCCGGTACCGCTCGCTGGCGGGCCGGAGTGCCTGTCCAGCAGGTTCCTCGGCGGGAGAGGAGGCGGCGCAGCCAGAGTTCCAGGGAGACCAGGTCCGCCAGGCCGTCCAGGGGGAGGGGCTCGCCCGCTGCCGCTGCGCGGAGGGCCTTGCGGACGACTCGGGCCTCCACCAGCCCCGCCTCCGCCAGCAAGGGGGTGCCGAAGAGGGCCATCAGGGAGTCCGCGGCCACCCTCAGCCCGGTGCGGGCCGCCACCGCCGCCGAGGCGTGGGAAGGGGCGCCCCAGCCGGGCGGGAGGTCGCTCACGCCGGCGCCTTCCAGGACCGTACGGAGGATCTCGGCACGCGCGCCAGGCTGCACGCGCAGCGCCTCGGGCAGAGCGCGGCAGGCGCGGACCACCTGGTTGTCGAGGAACGGCGCGTGCAGGCGTTGGGAGCGGATCTCGGCTGCCTGTTCCAGGATGCGCAGGTCGGCGGCGTGCCGGGCCAGGGCCGCGCGTGCGCGGTAGTCGCCCGGGCGTTGGGCCGGGCCCACGCCCGCGCGGCCCGTCGACGCCTGCAGGCGAACCGATACTTCAGCGAGGGCCTCGCCGGTCAGCCAGCGCGCCGCCGGGCCGGGTCTCGCCCAGGTGAGGGCGGCGAGGGACGCGCCGACAGCGCCACCCGGCTCGTCGAAGCGGCGTTGCAGGAGGCGTTCGGCGAGGAGTTCGAGGCCCGCACGGTACGGAGTCCTCGCCAGCTTCCGGGCCGCGCCGTACACGCGCGCGGGGACCATCACCGAGCCGTCGGCCTTGGCGAGCGCCGCGACGGGGCGGACCAGGTGACGGCGTTTGCGGTCCATCAGGAGGTCGGCCAGACGGGCCGGGTGCGCGTCCAGCACCTGGCGGGCGCCGTAGCCCGTGAAGTGGTCCGCGCTGCCGGAGGCGAGGCGGGTGCGGTGGCGGGCCGCCGTCACCAGGGACTGCCCCGGTTCGTCCGTCAGGGGGCCGTCGAGCTCGGCGTACGGAAGGGCCTCCTCGCCCCCGGTCACCACCACGTGGTGCAGGCGGGGGTTGGCGGCCAGCGATCCCGCGCGCTCCAGTTCCGCCTCGCGGCCGCCGACCGCCAGGTCGTTGAAGGTGACCGCCAGCAGCCGTTCGCCCGCGCCGGTGCCGTGGCCCAGGACCGTGCCCGGCATGCCCGGCAGACCGGCTGCCAGCAGGGCGAGCGTCCCCGACGCCGGGCCGCCGGAGAGGTCCGCGCCGATGCCCGCCACCGGCATCCCGCGCGCGGCGCGGCGCTCCGCAGGCCCCATGCCGGGGACGGGACCCGGGTCTATGTCGGCTCCGGGGACGTGTCTCGGCGCCGCCAGGCGCGCGCGTACCGCCTCCACCAGCGCGTCGCGCACCGCGTCGACCGCGCTGTCCGGGTCCGCCGAGGGCGCCGCCACCGCGAGCGAGGCGACCGGCTCGTAGCCGGCGATCTCACGCGCACCCGCGCGCAGGATCAGCGCATGCCCCGGCGGAATGCGCCGCACGCCGTCGTAGGGCGTGGAGTCGTGCAGCGCGGCCGGTACGTCCGGGGCGGCGAGGAGCGCGGCGAGGTGGCCGAAGTCGAGGTTGGCCTCGATGAGGTCGGCGAGGGGGAGCGCGGCGGTGGCGTAGGCCGTACCGCCCGCCCACGGGGTGTAGAAGACGGGCCGGGCGCCCGCCAGGTCGCCGCAGACGGTGACCCGGCGGCCCACCTGGACGATGGCGGTGTAGCTGCCCGGCCACGCGGTCAGATGGCGCAGCGCGCCTCCGCGTGCCGCGAAGAGACCGACCCTCAGCTGCTCGTCGGACGCCCCGCACGTCCCCAGGACCGCGATCCGGGTCTGCGCGTCGGCCTTGACCACTCGCACCTCGTCGGGCCGCCAGTCGCCGACGGCCCACAGCGGATCCGGGTCGCCCCACAGGAGTTGGGAGCCCACCGGGTGCACGGTCTCGCCGTCCTGTCCGGTGGCCCCCGCGGAACCGATCTCCGAAGCCCCCGCGGCGGTGCTGCTCCATCCCACCAACCACCGCATGGACGCCTCCACAGGCTGTGGACAACCAGTGCACCGTACGAACTGGTTCACCATGCTGCCATGAAGGGCGCACGCCGGAGGCGTGGTGGAGCCGCTTACGATCCCCGGACGACGCTTCGGCACTCAAGGGCCCGCAGGTCCGAACACCCGTACCCGGTACGGCGTCTGCGACGCGAATGCGCCCCCGGAATGCTCCCCGAAAACGCCCTTCGCGCCCTCAAGTTCCGTGGTGGGAGCGGAAATTACCCGGGAAGCGCGGGGGCGATTTTCAGCCAAATCGGTGATGGCGGGCGAGCCTTGGACACGCTCCGTACATGCTCTGAGCATCGCATCGCCCGCGCGCAGCCCGGGAGACGGAGTTCGCCCCCCGGGCCCGTCCGCCGCCCGCGGGGATGAAGGCGGCGGTGTCCCCCAGCCCGCTGGATCCAGTACAGCGGGCCGACCCACGCACCGCCCATGGAAGCGCTCCCGGCATGGCCGGAGAAGAGCGCACGGACGGGCGCACGGCCACACAGCCGGAGCATGGCGCAACTGCGCGTATCGGACCCGTACTTCAGTGCGGACCACAATCCCGCCATCCGGAACAATGCCTCTTAACGCTTGGGATGCGGCGAACTACGCTGGGTTTACGAATGCCGCGTGGTTATGCCAGCGCGGCAGCCGTCTGTGTCGAGGGGTGGCGCATGTCCAGGGAGCAACGCGGGCCGAACGAAAAGCTCGGCGCCGTTCTCGCCCTCGCGGGAATCAGCAACGCAGGACTCGCGCGTCGCGTCAACGATCTTGGCGCTCAACGCGGGTTGACTCTTCGCTACGACAAGACCTCGGTGGCGCGCTGGGTGTCGAAGGGCATGGTGCCGCAGGGTGCCGCGCCGCACCTCATCGCCGCCGCGATAGGGCAGAAGCTCGGCCGTCCGGTGCCGCTCCACGAGATCGGCCTGGCGGACGCGGATCCCGCACCCGAGGTGGGCCTCGCCTTCCCCAGGGACGTAGGACAGGCGGTGCGGTCGGCGACGGAGCTCTACCGTCTCGACCTCGCCGGGCGCCGGGCCGGCTCCGGCGGCATCTGGCAGTCGCTGGCCGGATCGTTCGCGGTAAGCGCATACGCAACGCCCGCCTCACGGTGGCTGATAACACCGGCCGACAGTTCGGTCGCGCGCGAGGCGAACTCCGCCGACGGCTCGGGCGCACCGCTCAAAGTCGGCCACAGCGACGTGCAGAAGCTGCGGGAGGCCGCCGAGGACGCCCGGCGCTGGGACTCCAAGTACGGCGGAGGCGACTGGCGTTCGTCGATGGTGCCCGAGTGCCTGCGGGTGGAGGCGGCTCCGCTGCTGCTCGGGGCGTACTCGGACGAGGTCGGGCGGGCACTGTTCGGGGCGAGCGCCGAACTGACCCGGCTCGCGGGCTGGATGGCCTTCGACACCGGTCAGCAGGAGGCCGCGCAGCGGTACTACATCCAGGCGCTGCGGCTGGCCCGGGCCGCCGCCGACGTGCCCCTCGGGGGGTATGTGCTGGCGTCCATGTCGCTGCAGGCGACCTACCGCGGCTTCGGCGACGAGGGCGTCGATCTCGCGCAGGCCGCCCTCGAGCGCAACCGGGGGCTGGCGACCGCCCGCACCATGAGCTTCTTCCGACTCGTCGAGGCACGGGCGCACGCGCGCGCGGGTGACGCGCAGGCGGCGGGCGGGGCGCTGCGGGCCGCCGAAGGGTGGCTGGAGCGGGCCCGTGACGGTGACAATGACCCGTCATGGCTGGGTTTCTACTCGTACGACCGTTTTGCTGCGGATGCGGCGGAGTGCTACCGCGATCTGAAGGCGCCGCGTCAGGTGCGGCGGTTCACCGAGCAGGCGTTGTCGCAGCCGACGGAGGAGTTCGTGCGGTCGCACGGGCTGCGGCTGGTCGTCTCGGCGGTGGCCGAGCTGGAGTCGGGCAATCTCGATGCGGCGTGTGAGCAGGGGGTCAGGGCGGTGGAGGTGGCCGGGCGGATCTCGTCCGCGCGGACCACGGAGTATGTGAAGGATCTTCTGCACCGGCTGGAGCCGTACGGTGACGAGCCCCGGGTGGTGGAGTTGCGGGAGCGGGCCCGGCCCTTGCTGATGGCCCCCGCCTGAGCCGGGGCAGGTGCGGGAAGACCTCTTTCCGCCCACGTTTGAAGTGGTTGTCAGTGGCGCAGTGCACTATCGGTAGCGGGAGGTGGTGCAGGTGCGGCCGGGGATCGCTTACGACTGTGATGTGCTGGTGGTGGGGGGTGGCATCGTCGGGCTGTCCACGGCGTTCGCGATCACGCGGATCGCGCCGGGGACGCGGGTGACCGTGCTGGAGAAGGAGCCGGGGCCGGCCCGGCACCAGACGGGGCGCAACAGCGGGGTGAT
This sequence comes from Streptomyces longisporus, assembly GCF_039532765.1. NCBI lineage: Bacteria > Bacillati > Actinomycetota > Actinomycetes > Kitasatosporales > Streptomycetaceae > Streptomyces > Streptomyces longisporus. The sequence continues at coordinate 470,961 of NZ_BAAASG010000012.1, read as the reverse complement.
CCACAGCGGGATCTACTACCGTCCGGGGTCCCTGAAGGCGCGGTACGCGGTGCGGGGCGCCGCCGAGATGGTGAAGTTCTGCGCGGAGTACGGGATCGCGCATGCCGTCACCGGCAAGCTGATCGTCGCGACCGAGAAGGACGAGCTGCCGCGGCTGCACGCCCTGGTGCAGCGCGGCCGGGAGAACGGGATTCCGGTACGGGAGCTGAGCGGCCCCCAGATCGCGGAGTACGAGCCGGAGGTGCGCGGGCTCGCCGCCATACACGTCGGGACGACCGGGATATGCGACTTCGTGGGGGTCGCCCGGCAGCTGGCCGAGGCATCCGGGGCGGAGATCCGGTACGGGGCGCGGGTCGAGCGGATCGACCGGCGGCCGGAGCTCGGGGTGGCCGTGCGGACGACGAGCGGTGACGTCGTCCGGGGGCGCGTGCTGGTGAACTGCGCCGGGCTGTACTGCGACGAGGTGGCCTGGCTGACCGGGGACGACCCCGAGATGCGGATCGTGCCGTTCCGGGGCGAGTACTACGAGCTGGCCCGCCCCGACCTGGTGCGCGGGCTGGTGTATCCGGTGCCGGATCCGGCGTTCCCGTTCCTCGGCGTGCACCTCACGCGCGGGATCGACGGGGGTGTGCACATCGGGCCGAACGCGGTGCCGGCGCTGGCGCGGGAAGGGTACGACTGGGGCGTCGTACGGCCGCGGGAGGTGGCGCGGACACTGGCCTGGCCGGGGGCGTGGCGGATGGCCGGGCGGCACTGGCGGTACGGGGCCGGTGAGCTGGCGCGGTCGGTGTCCAAGGGGGCGTTCACCACGGCCGTGCGGCGGCTGCTGCCGGCGGTGACCGCGGATGATCTGGTGCCGACTGCGGCGGGGGTGCGGGCGCAGGCGGTGTTGCGGGACGGCGGGCTGGTGGACGACTTCCTGATCAAGGAGGGGGCTCGGGCTGTGCATGTGCTGAATGCGCCCTCGCCTGCGGCGACCGCTTCGCTGCCGATCGGGCGGGAGGTGGCTGGGCGGGCGCTCGCCATGCTGGGATCGGTGTGACGCCGCCGGGGGCGGGCCGGGTTTGCTCGCCCCGCCGCCCCTACCCGTCCCGTACCTGGGGGCTGCCGCCCCCAGACCCCCGCTTCGGCCCTTAAGAGGCCTCGTCCTCAAACGCCGGACGGGCTGGATGTGCCGACCGGCGCTGGGAGACGGCACCCGGGCTGGGGTGGCCGCCGGGGCTGAGGGCCGCCCCCAGCCCGTAAAATCGACCCCACTGTGTCTGACTCCCTCAACACCCCCGAAGCCCCCCGCCCCGGCGAGCATGTGCCGCACATCCCCGGAGTGTCCGTCCGGCATACCCGGGCCAAGGGGGAGCCCCGGTTTCCGGACGGGCCGAAGGCTGATCCTGCCGGGTCGCACTTCGAGCGGCGGATCCGGAGCTTTCAGCCACGGCGGAGCCGGGTGACCGCCGGGCAGGCGGATGCGCTGCAGCGGCTGTGGCCCAAGTGGGGGCTGGACGTCGACGGGCAGCGGACCCTCGATCTCGGCGAGCTGTTCGGGAACGGCAATCCCGTCGTGCTGGAGATCGGGTTCGGGATGGGTGAGGCCACCGCGCAGATGGCCGCAGCGGACCCGGACACCAACATCCTCGCCGTGGACGTGCACACCCCGGGGCAGGGCAATCTGCTCAACCTCGCCGACCACGACGGGCTGTCCAATGTCCGCGTGGCCAACGGGGACGCGATCATCCTGCTGCGCGAGATGCTCACCCCGGATTCGCTGGACGGGCTGCGGGTCTACTTCCCCGACCCGTGGCCGAAGAAGCGCCATCACAAGCGGCGGCTGATCCAGCCGGAGTTCCTCGACCTCGCCGCGGCCCGCATCAGGCCCGGCGGCATCGTGCACTGTGCGACCGACTGGGAGCCGTACGCCGAACAGATGCTCGAAGTCCTGACGGCGCATCCGGAGTTCGAGAACACGCAGCCAGAGGGCGGTTTCGCGCCCCGTCCCGACTTCCGGCCGCTGACCCGTTTCGAGGGTCAGGGACTGGACAAGGGACATGTCGTGAATGACCTGCTCTTCCGTCGCGTACAGCACCACAACCAGCCCCCCACCGGCGCCTGAAGCCCCACGGCCCTGCGGGTCATCCGAAGTACCGTCGCGGGCGGCGCCCTCCCTCGTTAGGGTCAATGCCGTGGCCACCTTTCCCCCGTACCCGACGCATCCGCCACACCCCGGCGTCCCGGCCGGCGGTGCGCTCGGGCACGCTCACTGGTGGCAGCGCAGAGCGGTGCGGTACGGCGCGCTCATCACTCTGCTCGCCCTCTCCGGGCTCGTCATCCTCGCCCTGGTGCGCGAACAGACAGGCACCGAGGGGTTCCTGGTAGGGCTCGGGCTGGCCGTACTGCCCGTGCCGCTGCTCATGGCGGCGTTCCGCTGGCTGGACCGCGTCGCGCCCGGGCCCTGGCGCAATCTGCTGTTCGCCTTCGCCTGGGGGGCCTGTGCGGCGGCGCTGATAGCGATCGTCGCCAACAGCTTCGCCACGAAGTGGATAGCGACGGCGACCGCCGACCCGTCGAGCGCGGACACCCTCGGCGCGACCGTCATAGCGCCCATAGTCGAGGAGTCCTCGAAGGCGGCGGCCGTGTTGCTCGTCTTCCTGTTCCGCAGACGGGACTTCACCGGGATCGTCGACGGGGTGGTGATAGCCGGGGTCACCGCCACCGGCTTCGCTTTCACCGAGAACATCCTCTACCTGGGCACCGCCTTCGGCACCGACCAGCTCACCGGCGACCGCGGTATCGCCTCCGTCACCGCGGCGACGTTCTTCGTGCGCATCATCATGTCCCCGTTCGCCCACCCGCTGTTCACCGTCCTCACCGGCATCGGCTTCGGCATCGCCGCGCTCTCCGCGGAACGCCAGCACCTGCGGCGCGTCCTCGTCCCGCTCTGCGGCCTGCTGCTCGCGATGAGCATGCACGCGATCTGGAACGGCTCCTCGAACTTCGGCGAGTACGGCTTCTTCGCCGTGTACGCGGCCTTCATGGTCCCCGCGTTCGGCCTGCTGACCTGGCTGGTGATCTGGACCCGCCAGCGCGAGCTGCGCACCGTGCGCGAGGAACTGCCCGCATACGCCGTCGCGGGCTGGCTCACCCCCGCCGAGCCCTACGCCCTCGGTTCGATGCGGGCCCGCCGACTGGCCCGCGAACACGCCGCCCGGCACCTCGGCAAGCCCGCCGCACGCGAGGTCGCCCAGTACGAGGCGTACGCGACCTCCCTGGCCTTCCTGCGGCACCGGGGGCGCCGTGGCCGCGCCGGCGCCGACTTCGTCGTCAGGGAACGGGAGTTGCTGCACGAGCTGTGGCGCCGCCGCGAGGTGGCGCGCCCGGCGCTGGACCACGCGGCACGGATGACGGCGCCCCCGGTGCCGGTGGCGGCGCCGCCCTGGCCGGTGTACGGGGCGTACGGGTACCCGGCGGTGCCGAATCCCGCGTACAACCCGTACCGGTCGTAGAGCCCGAGCAGGTCAGGCAGACGCTTCCGTCAGGCGGGCGACCTCGGCCTCGGTGAGCGCCAGTTCGCCCACCGCCAGCAGCGCCGGGAGCTGCTCCACCGTCCGCGCGGACGCGATCGGGGCGGCGACCGTCGGCTGGGCGGCGAGCCAGGCCAGGGCGACCGTGGCGACCGCGGCGTCATGGGCCTGGGCGATCTCGTCGAGGGCGGTCAGGACCCGCCGGCCGCGCTCGCTCTCCAGGTACTTGGCGGCACCGCCGGCCCGCGGGCTGTCGACGGTCGTGCCGGGCCGGTACTTGCCGGTGAGGAAGCCGGCGGCGAGGGAGAAGTACGGGACGGCGGCCAGGCCGTAGCGGGCCGCCAGGTCCTGCAGCTCGCCCTCGTAGGTGTCGCGGGAGACCAGGTTGTAGTGGGGCTGCAGGGCCACGTACTTGGCCAGGCCCTCGCGGTCGGAGAACTCCAGGGACGCGCGCAGCCGGTCGGCGGAGATGTTGGACGCGGCGATGTGCCGGACCTTGCCCTCCTTCACCAGCTCGTCGAGCGCTCCGATGATCTCCTCGACCGGCACCTCGGGCTTGTCGAAGTGGGTGTAGTAGAGGTCGATGTAGTCGGTGTCGAGGCGGCGCAGCGAGGCCTCTGCGGCGGCCTTGATGTTGGCGGCGGACAGGCCCTGGAAGTCGGGGTGCTGGCTGACCTTGGTCGCGATGACCACGTCGTCGCGGTTGCCGCGGGCCCTGACCCACTTGCCGATGATCGTCTCGGACTCGCCGCCGTGGTTGCCCTCGACCCAGGCCGAGTAGGCGTCGGCGGTGTCGACGAAGTTGCCGCCTGCGGCCGCATAGGCGTCGAGCACGGCGAAGGAGGTGGCCTCGTCGGCGGTCCAGCCGAAGACGTTGCCGCCCAGGGAGAGCGGGAAGACCTCGAGGCCGGAGGAGCCGAGCTTGCGCAGAGAAGGAGAAGTCATGCTCTACGTCAACGCCCGCCCCGAAGGCCGGTCTTCCGCGGCGGGCGCAAAGATCCCGTAAACAAGCGGATTACGGCACTCCGGGTACGGACGGAGAACGTACGGGTCTCAGGGGTTGAGGCCCTTGCTGCGCAGCCACGGCATCGGGTCGATGCCCGTGGCCTGGCCGTCGGGGTGGACCTCCAGGTGCAGATGCGGGCCGGTCACGTTGCCGGTGGCGCCGATGCGGCCGATGACGTCACCCGTGCTGACCTTCTGGCCGACGCTGACGCTGATCGACGACTGGTGGCAGAACCAGAGCTGCGTACCGTCGTCGAGGGTGAGGATCGTGCGGTAGCCGTACGCCCCCGCCCAACCGGCCTCCGTGATGGTGCCGGAGTGGATGGCCTTGATGAGGGTGCCCGTGGGGGCGGCGAAGTCGAGGCCCGTGTGGTAGCCGGAGGACCACATGGAGCCGGACTGACCGAAGGTGCCGGTGATCGTGTAGGAGACGACCGGCAGCGTGTACTGCTTGGCCAGCTCGGCGAGCTTCGCGTCCTCGGCGGCCTTCTTGACCGCCGCCTCCGCCTTCTCCTTCGCGGCGGCGGCCTTGGCCGCGGCGTCCTTCTCGGCCTTGGCGGCGGCTTCGTCGATCTGCTGCGCGAGGGCCGCCTCGCCGGCTGCCTGGCTCTTGCTGTCGATCTGGACCTGCTGCGACGCGGCCTGCGCCATGATCCGGTCGCGCAGCGCCTCACCGGCGCCCTGCGCGGTGCCCGCGGAGGTGGTGGCGACGTCGCTGAGCGCGGTCGCGGAGCCCTTGGGGGCGTCGGAGCCACCGCCGAACACATGGCTCACGGAGGCGAGATCGGGCATGGAGATCGACACCGGCGGCTTGCCGGTGTTGGCGCTGGCCATGCCGCCCGCGCCGACGGCGGCTATGACGCCGACGCCGAGGACGGTGGAGCTGCGGGCGAGTCCCCCGCCGCGCTGCTTGGCGACGCGGTGCCGGCCGCGGACCGGGGCGAGGGAGTCCTCGGTGGGATTCCACTCCTCCCAGGGGCCCTCGTCGGTGCGTCGGCCGGCGAAGCCGAAGGGTTCGGTGCTCGGCACGAACGGGGCTGCCGGGGCAGGCGGGTTGGACGCCACGTGGGCGTGCTCCTTTCCTTCCTTCTCGCCTACCGGGTTAGCTGACGGGTTCGGAGCAGGAAGGTCTCCTACGCGCGTATACCTGCCGTGCTGCCACGGCGGTGTCGGCGCGATTCACCCCAGGGTGGTGGTTCCCCGGTTCCCTTGCGGGATTCGGCGCGTGCGCACGGAGCCGCCTCTTGTGACGGCTGGGACGACCGCGCTGCGTTATCGAACGTTAATAGACCCGGGGTGTCGTTTCCAAGGTGTTCTGCTTGATCATTAACCTTTCTGACCTGGACAGACGGCGCATGAACGGCGAAAAACGGGCGAGTTGACCGCGCCTCAGAAACCTCAGGGCCGTCGTACGGCGAGCAGCGCCATGTCGTCCGCCATGGCCTCGCCGGCGTATCTGCGCACCTCCCGCGCGAGGGTGGCGAGCAGCGCGGCGGGCTCGTGGAAGACCCGGCCGGCGAGCCGGTCCGCGGGTTCGAAGAACCGCCCGTGCTCGTCCCGTGCCTCGGACAGCCCGTCGGTGTACAGCAGCAGCGTGGCCCCGCTGCGGAACGCGATCTCCTCCGCGCGGTCGGGCCGGCCCCCGAAGTCACCCATGCCGAGCGGCAGGGCGGGCTCGCGGGCGTCCAGGGTGTGCACGGTGCCGTCCGGGCACAGCAGCAGCGGGGGCGGGTGGCCGCGAGTGACGATGCGGACGACGCCCTCGCCGTGCGGAAGTTCGGCGAGCACGGCGGTGGTGAACCCCTCGAACAACTCGATGCCCGCGCGCCGCGCCGCCTCCCGCTCCAGCGCCCGCTCCAGCCGCTGCGCGACCGCCTCCAGCGTGGCCTCCTGCTCGGCGGCCTCCCGGAACGCCCCGATGACGACGGCGACGGCGGCCACCGCCCCCATCCCCTTTCCGCGCACGTCGCCGACGACCAGCCGTACGCCGTGCGGGGTGTCCTGCACGGCGTACAGGTCCCCGCCGATGGAGGCATCGGCCTGCGCGGCCTCGTACCGTGCCGCGATCGCGAACGCCCCGATCCGTTCGGCGGGTTCGGGCAGCACCGCGCGCTGGACGGCCTCGGCGATCTCGCGCTGCGAGGCGAGTTCCTCGCGGCTGCGGCGGACGAGGAGGTTGATGAGGACGGCCAGGACGGAGACCGTCGCGATGGTGGCCAGCTCGGTGATCGCCTCCACCTGGAGGAGGATGCCCACCTGCGCATGGATCGCGGTGACGACCAGGACGGTCGCGAGGCCGGTGAGGAGCGTGCCGCGGCGCGAGTAGAGCGGGGCGGCGACCAGGGGGGCGGCGGTGAAGATGGGGCCTGCCGTGAACCGCGAAGGCGTGAGGTAGTCGTAGAAGGTCCCGCCGACGATCAGCAGCGCCGGGAGCAGCCGCACGAAGGTGCGTGCGTATGAGATCGGCCCCTCCTGCTCCACCCCTCCAGGTTTCCCGGTACGGCGGCACGGGGCGAGCCGGATGACCCGACCGGGGGAAACACTCAGGGCCGGAGTCCAGTGACTGGACTCCGGCCCTGAGCCTTGAGTAGCGGGGACAGGATTTGAACCTGCGACCTCTGGGTTATGAGCCCAGCGAGCTACCGAGCTGCTCCACCCCGCGTCGTTGTGTCACCAGCATACGCCATCCGCGGGGCTGTCTGCGCCAGGGTTTGGGTCCGCCCTCTTTCACCTGCGTTTTCGGGTCCGCAGGCCTCGGTCAGGCGGCCGGGTTGTCCGCGTGGGTGAGGGTCTCCCAGGAGACGAAGAGGTCGTCGGTGCCGGCCGGGCGGGTCTGCTCGACCAGCTTGTGGGCGGCCGGGACGGGGGTGCCGAGCCGGTTCTCCAGATGGTTGAGGGCGACCTCCAGGTCGGGGCCCATGTTCCCGACGACCCTGCCGCCGCACAGCCAGCGCGGGGGTTTGGCGCCCATCTCGTAGCGGGCGTGGAAGTCGAGGGCCGCCTTCAGCCGGTCCTTGACGTCGCCGTACAGGTCGACGCCCTGGTGCCAGGCGGTCTCGGCGATGTGCGCCGTGGCGGCGAGGGAGTAGCCGACGTGCTTGAAGTTGCGGCAGGTCTCCTGCGCGATGCCGTCCTCGAACTTCGTCTCCTTGAACCAGTACGTCTCCAGCTTCTGCACGGTGTTGGCGTCGGAGCCGGCCGGGGTGAGCGGGATCTTGCCGTCCTTGCGCAGATAGAAGTAGTCGGGCACCAGGCCACGGAAGCGTTTGACGGCGGCGTCGAAGGTCTTGTGGTCGTCGGTGAAGACGGCGATCCCGATGGCGGCGTCGGTCATCGCGAGGTCCCAGTTGCCGTTGTAGTCGGGAAGGTCCCTGGTGACCTCGGGGAGGTAGGCGGTGCGCAGCATGGCCGTGAACCGCCGTACGCGGTCGGCGGGCCAGCCGGCGCCCGGTGCGTACCGGATGATCTCCGCGGCCCGTGCCCAGGTCGACCCGGCCCAGGAGGCCTGCAGCTGGGCGTCCTGCGCCGTGTGCCGCTTCAGCTGCGCCGACCAGGCGTCCATGATCTCCCGCGCCTTGAGGGCGTGCTGCCGCTCACCGGTGACGCTGTACAGAAGGGCCTGTGTGTAGGCGGCGATGGCGTCCTGCCGCTCCTCCAGACAGCCCTTCGCCCCCTTGCCGCCCCAGGGGCAGTTGACGACCGCGGTCGGCTGGGCCGTGTACTTGTACGACCCGTACTTGCTGTCCCGCATGTCGAGGAACGCCTGCAGCCAGGGCTGCTTGCCCGCGATGACGTTCTTGCGTACGACGTCCAGCTGGGCCTGGCTGACGAGGACGCCGGGGTGGGTGAACGGTGCGCCCGGGGGCAGCGCCCTCGCCATGGTGCGGGTGCCGGGGTCGGTGCCGCAGGAGGCGACGAGCGCCGTCAGCAGGAGGACGAGGAGAACTGCCGCCGCACGTCTGGGAACTGACCTCACTGGCACTACCTCCGCGATCGCCTCCGGCCGGTACGGTCAGGGTCGCCCTTCCGGGGGGCGGGCGCAGGATCTGTTGGGCCGATCGGCCGGTGCGGGGAGTTGTGTGTCTTGCGGTGCTGGGGGCTGCGCCCCCAGACCCCCCTCGGCCTGAACGGCCTCGTCCTCAAACGCCGGACGGGTCGGAAGTGCCGACCCGGGCCGAGAGGTCACCGGAGCAAGTGCCGGTTCGGTGCCTTTGCCCGCTCCTCGTACTCCCCCAGTACGACCACCTCGACCCCCTGCCCGGCCAGCAGCCCGCTCCCGTCCGCCCCCGTCACGAAGGTGTCCGGTTCGCGCCAGGCCGTGACCACCCGGCGTACCCCCGCGTCGAGGATCAGCCGTGCGCAGGGCTTGGGGCGGGAGGCGCGGTGGGCGCAGGGTTCCAGGCTGCTGTAGACCGTTGCCGTCGCCAGCCTGGGGTCGGCGGGGTCGAGCTTGGCGAGGGCCGCCTCCTCGGCGTGGACGACCGGGTCGTCGCCCTCGCGGGAGTGGCCGCGGGCGAGTTCCGTGCCGTCGGCGGCGACGATCACCGCGCCGACGCTGAAGGCCGTGCGCGAGGGCGGGCACAGCGCCGCGAGCTCGCAGGCGAGGGCCAGCCAGTGCCGGTCGGCGGCGGTGGGGAGCGGACCGGTGCCGGGGGCCGTGGGCTCGTAGCGCATGAGGACGACGTCCTCGATCCGCCGGGTTTCCGTCAGGCGCAGGCGTCCGGGCTGGTAGGCGCCGGGGCCGAAGAGGCGGGGGGCGTCCGGGTCGCCCACGAAGAGAGGGGCCAGGACCAGCTGGAGCTCGTCGGCGAGGCCCTGCTGGAGGAGCTGGGTGTGGATCGTGCCGCCGCCCTCGACCATCAGGCGCCGCACGCCGCGTACCTCGTGCAGATGCTCCAGGAGGCGGCGCCAGTCGAGGTCGGGGCCGAGCGGGACGACGTCGGCGGCGAGGCCGAGGGCGCGGGCGCGCTCGGCGCCCTTGTCGGTCGTGCAGACGAGCTTCTCGCCGCCCGTGTGCCAGAAATGGGCGTCGGGGTCCAGGTCGCCGGAGCCGCTGACGGTGACCTTGAGCGGGTACTCCGGCTGTCCGGCGGCCACGCGGGCGGCGCGGCGCTCGGGTGAGTTGACCAGCAGGCGCGGGTTGTCGGCGCGGATCGTGCCGGCGCCGATGAGGATCGCGTCCACGGAGGCCCGGACCTCGTCCACGCGGTCGAAGTCCGCCGGACTGGAGAGCAGCAGGCGCTCGGGGCCGGTGTCGTCGAGGTAGCCGTCGAGGGAGACGGCGGCGGACAGCAGGACGTACGGATACGGCATCGGACGCGCTCACTCTCGGCGACGGACAGGCTTGGTTAAAGTTTGAAGCAAACCTACACTGGACGTATGACGACTCGCTGGCTCACGGAGAAGGAGCAGCGCGCCTGGCGCGCGTACATCGCGGCGACGCATCTCCTGGAGGACGCCATCGACCGGCAGCTCCAGCAGGACGCCGGCATGCCGCATCTGTACTACTCCATCCTGGCCAACCTCTCCGAAGCGCCGGACGGCAGGCTGCGCATGACCGATCTCGCCGAGCGGGCGAAGATCACGCGCAGCCGGCTGACGTATGCCGTGACCCGGCTGGAGAAGGACGGTCTGATCCGGCGCGAGGACTGCCAGTGGGACAAGCGCAGCAGCTTCGCCATGCTCACCGACGAGGGGATGGCCGTACTGGAGCGGACGGCGCCCGGGCATGTGGAGACCGTGCGTTCGCTGCTCTTCGACCAGCTGACCCCGCAGCAGGTGGAGCAACTGGAGGAGATCTTCTCGGGAGTGGTGCAGGCACTGGAGCGGGAGGAGGAGCGCCCCACCTCGGAGGAGGTTCCCTGGCGCCGCCGCTCCTCCGGTCCCTGTTCCTGAGGCGGCCCGGGGAACCTGAGGCGACCCGGAAATCCGAAGCGTCCCGAAAAGCTGTTGCTTCAAATTTAAAGCATGGGGTAGGGTTCCCGACCATGCAGCTGCTTCAAAACTGAAGCAGATATGGACGACCCCGGAGACCCGCATGCCCGACTTCCCCGCCGCCACCCCGCGCTCCCGCGTACGGGTGCCGCTGCGCTTCCAGGACGGCTACAGCGTCGACGCCGAACTGGTCACCTTCCACGGCCTGACCGACGGCCAGGAGCACGTCGCGGTCGTCCTGGGCGACCCGGCTCCCGGTACAACGCCTCTGGTCCGCCTGCATTCCGAGTGCCTGACCGGTGATGTGTTCGGCTCGGCCCGCTGTGACTGCGGTCCGCAGCTGCGCGAGGCGGTCGAGCGGATCGCGGACCGCGGCGGCGTGCTGCTCTATCTGCGCCAGGAGGGGCGCGGCATCGGCCTCTACAACAAGCTCGACGCGTACGCCCTGCAGGACCAGGGCCTCGACACGTACGAGGCGAACGCGGCCCTCGGGCTGCCCGAGGACGACCGCGACTACACGGCGGCCGCGCAGATGCTGCAAGCCCTGGGCATCGGTAGCCTGGACCTGCTGTCCAACAACCCCGACAAGGCCGGTCAGCTCCGCGACCTGGGCATCGACGTCCGGGACCGCGTCCCCACGGGCGTCTTCACCACCGCCCACAACGTCCGCTATCTGCGTGCGAAGGTCCTCCAGACCCAGCACACGCTGCCGCTGGCGGAGCTGAGCGCGGGCTGATGCCCATGGAGTGGCGGGCCGCCGCCGTTCACCACACGCACGGCAGCAGCACGTCGATCACCGTGGGCCCGCCGGCCGGGCTGGACACCTCCACGGTCCCGTCCAGCGCGGCGACCCGCCGCCGCATGCCGAGCAGACCCGAGCCGCTCGTCTCGTCGGCACCGCCGGAGCCCTCGTCGGCCACGCGCACCCGCAGCCCGCGCTTGAGCCGTTCGAGCCGGACCGAGGCCCGCGGCGAGCCGCTGTACTTGGCGGCATTGGTCAGTGCCTCCGCCACCACGAAGTACGCGGCCGCCTCCACCGCGGCGGGCGCCCGCAGCCCGTCGTCCTCCAGCCGGACCACCTGCACGGTCACCTGCAGCGTGCTGCTCGCGGCCAGCGCCCGTACGGCGCCCACCAGGCCGCGGTCGGTCAGGATCGGCGGATGGATGCCGCGCACCACCTGGCGCAGCTCGTTCAGGGCCCTCTCGGCCTGGTCCTGCGCCTCGTCGAGCAGCTTGCGGGCGGTCTCCGGATCCCGCTCGAAGGCCCGTTTGGCGAGCCCGATCCGCAGGGACAGGGCGACCAGGCCGGCCTGTGCGCCGTCGTGCAGATCACGTTCGATACGGCGCAGTTCGGCGCCGTGCGCGGCGATCGCGTCGGCGCGGGTCGCGGCCAACTCCTCGACGCGTGCTGCGAGTCGGGCCTTCGGTGACGGCTTGAGCAGGGCGGTCGACCAGTCCGCCTCCAGGTCCGCGAGCCGCACGATCAACGGCAGGACGAGGGGCGTACGCCGCAGCAGCCCGCACCACAGGCCGTCGACGACCAGCCCGAGAGGCCACAGCGGCAGCGCGAGGGCGAGCAGGGCGCCGTAGAAGTAGTCGGCGACCATCCAGCGCAGGTCGGTGAAGGTGCCGGGGTCGCGTACCGCCGTACGGATCCGCTCGCGGAGCGACCCGGTGAGGGGCTGGTACGCCTCGGGGATCCGCTGCCCCGTCCACGCGGCCGTCATGCTCCGCTTGGCGCCCGCGATCCGCCGGACGATCAGCACCGTCTCGGGCAGCATCCAGGCGCCCACCACCGTCAGCGTGGCGATCACGGTGATGATCAGCACCGTGACGAAGATCCACAGGCAGAACGCCATCGCCGCGGCCAGCACAAGATGAACCGTGGCCCGCCCCGCCTGCCGCACCGTTCCACCCATGGCACCACGCTAGGCGACCCGCCCCGCGCGGCATGGTGTAGTGAGGGGGGACCCCCAACGGGCTGAAAGATCAAGCCCCGGTCGGCGAAAAATCAGCCCCTCCGGCGTTTGAGGAGCGGGGGTCCGGGGGCCGGCCCCCGGGAGCCGCCAACAGCCGTAGCACCTCTGCAAGTTGGCGGCGCGCCTCCGGATCGTCGACGACCCCGTCCGTGCCGACCGTCTCCCGCCGCACCGGGATCCTCACGCAGGCCGGCTCCACGATGTCGGCGCCGGTGTAGCCGAGCACCGTCTGCAGCGTGGCCTCCGCGCCCTGCCCGCGTCCCGGTGCGGCCGCGTTGACCCAGGCCACCGGCTTGTCGCAGATCTCGGTGCCGCCGACCGTCCAGTCGAGCAGGTTCTTGAACGCCCCCGGCAGGGTCCCCGCGTACTCCGGAGCGCAGACCAGCACCCCGGCCGCCCCCTCGATCGCCGCCCGCAGCCCGGCCACCGCCTCCGGCAGCGGGTCCAGGTCGTCATCGGGGTTGAAGTGCGGAAGGTTCGCCAGACCGTCGTAGAGCACGGCCTCCACCGGCACCGAAGGCGCCACGGCCCGCGCGGTGCGCAACACGGCCTCGTTGGTGGAGCCGACCCGCAGACTCCCGGACAGCAAAAGGATCACCGGCAACGTGGACATCCGCCCAACTTACTGCGGACCAAGCCTCTTTCCGGCGTGCCACAGCCGCTCGTCCGCCCTCCCGCCCCTATCTTCAACCCCAACATGTTGTGGCCGAAGGCCAGTTGGCGCCCACAGATTGTGTACAAGGATGCACTGTGCCGGAATTGGGCCACGAATGTCCCAGACAGCCGCAGATCGACGACGAGTGAGGGCGTTCATGACTGAGCGATTCGGGGACGGCACGACACGGGCGGCCGGCGAGACCCGGGCGGCGGCCCGGACCGCCGTACCGCGCCCCGCGCGGCGGATGCGGTCGACGACCCGGTCGTTCAGCGTCGGCGAGGGCAAGGGATACCTCACCGTCGCGCACGCCCCCGACGGCCGCGTCGCCGGGGTGATGGTCCGCATGGCCAAGCAGGGCTCCACGCTCGCGGGCATGATGGACGCCTTCTCCTCGACCGTCACCCGGGGCCTTCAGCACGGCGTCCCGCTCGACATCCTCGTCGCGGACTACGTCGGGACGCGCTTCGAGCCCTCCGGCCTCACCAACGACCCGGACATCAAGCAGGCCGGCTCCGTCATGGACTACGTCGGCCGCCGCCTCGCCCTCGATCACCTGCCCTACGAGACCCGGGCCGGCCTCGGGATCCTCACCGCCGCGGAACGCGCCGCGCAACAGACCCTCGGCGGTGTCGGCGAGGCCGTCTGGACCGATCTCGTGGGCCTGTCCATGTCCGCACCGGTGGTGGCGCGGCCGCGCCGCGGCTGACGGTCGCACGAAAAAACGACACGGCGCGCAAACAACCCAAAGATCCCAAATGACTACTATCAGTGCATATATTGTCACAATACGTAGCCAAGCCAGGGCGTCGCGCCCGGGTAAGAAAGGGTCTAACCATGCGCAAGTTTCAGCGTGTTGCCGTCGTAGCCGCGGCGATCGCGAGCCTCTCCGCCTTCGGCGCCGGCGTCAGCTTCGCCCACGACCACGGTCATGACCACGACGACGAGGGCGTCACCGCGGTGGCCAACTCGCAGTCCAACGCCGTGGCCTACGACGACGACAGCCGCAGCGGGCGCCACGGCAGCCCGGACGCGGCCCCCGCCTTCACGACGGGGAGCGACTTCAACCTGGGGAACGTCACTCCGCCGGCATCCAAGTAACGAAGTTCCGCCCGGCAGGCCGCGAGGAACGGCCACGGCCTGCCGGGCGCTCCGCCCGGCAGGCCGTTCATCCGGCAACAGCCGTCGCGACTACTTGCCGAAGGCGTTGCTGCAGCCCATGTCCGAGCCCTCAGTGGTGCTCTGCGCCCCCGTGTTGCCCTCGCCGTTGAGCGCGTTGCCCAACAGGCCGTCGATGAGCCCGACCTCGCCGAGGACGCTGATGTTCAGGTCGTGCGACCTGCAAGTGGTGCTCTGCTGGACGCCGACGCCACCGTCGGCATGGGCGCCGCCGGCGCTCAGGAACCCGACACTCCCGAGGGCGGCGACCAGGACGGCGGCCTTGCGAAGCTTGTGCATGTCATCTCCGGTGGAGCGAAGTGGATGCGACCTGTGACAGATCAACTCCTTGCTGCCACGGGAGATTAGTGCGAAATACCCCAAAACGGACGGCAGCGCGCCAGGTTTCGTGATCTCAAACGTGATCTCACCCGGAAGCCGCGGCGGACGGCGTCAGGTGACGCGGAGAACCGCCCGTCGGCGGATGTCCGCCGAGGAGCCTGCGACCTTGATCTCGAACGTGCCCGGTTCGACGACCGCGCGCAGGTCGCCGTCCGCCAGGGGATGACGGCAGCCTCGCAGCGGCCAACCGAGCCGGTCAGCGGCCGAAATGCTGAACCACGTCGACTCTGGTCGCTGCTTGCACCGGCTGAAGTCGGCAGGCGGGCGGCCGGGTGCCGTCAGCCGGTGTCGGCGGTGCGGGCGCTCCAGCGCTCCTCGACCTTGGCCAGGCGCCAGTACGCGACCGCCATGGCCCAGACGACCACGAACAGACCGACGATGACGTAGCCGACGTTGTCCAGGTCCAGCCCGGATATCCAGCCGGTGACGGCGTCTTGCAGACCGAGCTTGTCGTGCAGCACGCCGACCAGTTCGATCGTGCCGACGAAGAAGGCCACCGCGATGGACAGGCCGGTGATCGTGAGGTTGTAGAACACCTTGCGAACGGGGTTGGAGAAGGCCCACTGGTAGGCGAAGTTCATGAAGGTGCCGTCGAGGGTGTCGAACAGGCTCATGCCCGCCGCGAAGAGCAGGGGCAGGCACAGGATCGCGTACCACGGCAGCCCGGCGGCGGCGCCGTTGCCGGCCAGGGCGAGCAGCAGGACCTCGGTCGAGGTGTCGAAGCCGATCCCGAACAGGAAGCCGAGAGGGAACATCTGGCCGGGGCGGCGGATGGACTTGGTGAGGCGGCCGAGAATGCGGTTCATGAAGCCGCGCGAGTCCAGGTGCGCCTCCAGCTCCGCCTCGTCGTAGCGTCCGGCGCGCATCGCACGGAAGACGCGCGCGATGCCGAACAGGGCGACGAGATTGAGGGCGGCGATGAGGTACAGGAAGCTGCCGGAGACCGTGGTGCCCACCGTGCCGAGCACCTGGTGGGTGCGGGAGCTGTCGTTCATCAGGGTGCCGGCGAGGTGCGTGCCCCCGGCGACCAGCGCGGCCATGACGACCACCACGCTGGAGTGTCCCAGCGCGAACCAGAAGCCCACCGACACCGGCCGCTTTCCGTCGGCCATCAGCTTGCGGGTGGTGTTGTCGATGGCGGCGATGTGGTCGGCGTCGAAGGCATGCCGCATGCCGAGCGTGTAGGCGGTGATGCCGAGGCCGACCCCGAACGCCTGGGTACCGACCGCGTAGTGATGCGGGATCACCAGAAGGAAGAGGATCCCGAAGGCGGCGACGTGCAGAGCGACGATCACGGTCAGCAGGGCCGCGGTCCTGACGGTGTCCTCGCGGCGCCAGCGAAAGGACGGGGCGGCGGATTCGGGCACGCCTTGAGACACGGTCATACGGACACGCTCCAGCACCTCGTGGATCAGTTTCGTGATGCCGTGGCCGGTCTCCTGGCTGACGGGTCGTACGTCCGCCGCCCGCCTTCCCAACCGCCTTGCGGCGGCCAGTGGCTGTCCCGTGCGGGACATGGGCGACGAACTCCCCGATCACAGTGGCGAGGGCCGCTCCGGTCTGAGCCCCTGGGGGCTGTCACCGGCTTCCCGAACACCACGGCCCGCTCACCCTAGAAGGCCACAGGCAGTGGCTGCAAGGCTGCACAGCTGAACAGGTATGGAGATCGGCACCTGTTCGCTGCGATGATGTACGGCATGCATCTCGTCCCCGCGGAACACGCCGGGCGGCGCACCATTGACGGGCATCGGGTCTGCGATGCCATCGCCGCCGTCGGCGACCTGGAGCGCGTGCGCGCCTGGGCCGATCGCTTCTCGCTGCTCTCCGATCCCGGACGCCTGTCCTTGCTGTTCGCCCTTCAGGAGGCCGGCCCCATCGCCGTGTCCGACCTCGCCGTCGCCAGCGGGATGCGGGACACGGCCGTCTCCCAGGCTCTGCGTCTGCTGCGGACCGCGGGCATCGTCGAGGGCGAGAAGGACGGCAGGATCGTGCGCTACCGACTCGTCGAGGGCCCGATCTCCGCGCTGCTGAAACACTGCACGCCGGAATCGACAGGCGAACGCGGCTCGGGCTGACGACCCGCGTGGCTGCTCACGCACCGGCCGGAAAACGCCGCAGCGCCCGACCCGACCGAAGCCGACTCAGGCGCTGCGTAGCAGGTCAGAGTGCATATTCCCCGACCACCACCGGTAGGCCCAGTCTGTCCCATGGCGGCTTATGCCATCCCGTCCGCTCACGCATCGCTCACGCATGACGGGACTAGTGACCAGCACTTTTTAGGGTTCAGAGGCTATCGAGGCATCCTTCATAGCTGCGGCGATGGCGGCGGCCACATCCGGCAGATCCCAATAGGCGGAGTGGGTCCACAGGCCAGTACTGGCGGCGTGTGGGACGGGCAGGTCGACCGGGCTGCTGCCGTCATCGAGCTGGAAGACCTGGGACGCCGCGAACGCCAGCATGTCCAGCGGTTCCCAGAGGTTGGTCCAGCGGCCGAGGGAGGCGGGCAGGCGGACCGGGGCGTGGCCCGAGTAGGGAAGAAGCTGGCCTCCGCGCGGGTCACAGACGTGGAAGAACGCCGACTGAGAGCCAAAGGTGACGAGCCGTTCGGTCCACAGCGGCTCATGGGCGGTGGCCATGTCGACGGCGATAACGCCACCAAGGCTGTGAGCGACCACCCGTACCGGGCGCTCAGGGCTGCGCCCCAACTCCGGGTCGACCTTGTCCACGCATGCACGGACACGGGCGTGGATGGTGTCTCGGTGTCGCTGGTAGACCAGCACGTCCCCCAGGAAACGGGTGGTGCCCGGTCCGAAGCGGGTACGCACGGCATGGTTGACACGTCCGGCCACCGCGCTGACGGCGGCGCCTGCAACGCGGTCGAGGTCGCGGAGTCGCCGTCGGACCAGTTCGCGCAGCCGCCCTGGCTCATCACTGGGCTCGTCGCGCAGTCCTTCGTATCCGTATGCGGCGTCTTTCTCGGTGTCCGCTTCCAGGAGGGCGCGGGCCAGAGCTCGGCCAGTTTCGGCGAGAAGGGCCGAGGAGTCCGTCCGGCTCAGACAGCGGGTCTCCGGCCACTCCTCGGCTACCCAGTCAAGGATCTCGTCGGGGTTGAGGGCGGCGCTATGGCCATCACGCAGGGTGTCGTCGGAGTCGGTCTCCAGTTCATCGCGCAGGGCTGCGTCGAAGACCGTCATCTGGTCTGCCGTACTCGGCTGGTCGGCAAGGAGGTGAAGGGGAAGAAACGTATCGGATGCGGAGTCACGCAGCGTGCTGTCCAGTCCTGTTACGGACACGGATGCCGTATGGCGGGCGGGCAGGGCCGCGGTGAGGAAGCGATCCTCGGCGCCCAGGTCACCCCAGTACACCGGCTCCATCGAGAGCCCTGTAGCTGACTGGAGGGCCTCAACGGCAGCGGTGAAGCCGTCGAGGTCGCGGTTGGCGACGCCGTGGACGACGAAGACCGGGTCCGTCACAGGAGAACTCCTTCGCTGGCTTGCTTCTGATTCGGCTGTACGGCTTACAGGTTGGAGCAGGCTGTTGGTCGCATGACCGCATTACCGCAGTCGGTCGGCAGTCGACTGGTCGGCGTAGGCACCGCCAGCCGCCTTTCTCGCTGACGAAACGTCATGCCGATTCGGGATCGCCCGACCGCGACGCCTCGGCGGCGGGGCTGCCATAGACGGCGTATGCGAGCCAAGTGGGATCGCCGTGCTGGTCGCGGACGGCCTGCCTGGCAACGAGTGAGGCCCGGCCCAGGGGCTCGCCTCTGTCCAGGAACTGGTCGTAGAAGGTCTCGGCAAACAGCAGCGCCGAGTCGGAGCGCACCGACCACAGCGTGCCGATGAAGGCTCCCGCCCCGGCTTCCAGAAATTTTTCCGGCCAGCCGAGGGCTTTCGTCCACCAATCAATCTCCCCTGCGCTGCGACACGCGTTGAGAAAGACCATCGGACGCTGGGCCTGAAGGCTGCCGATCTGGGCGGCAGACGATAGGTCGATGGGATCGAAGGGCCCGTCGTCCATGTTCATACGCGATCCGGAACGAGAGAAGGTGTTGTGGCAGGCGAAGTGCAACAGCCCGACGTCACCACCACGGATCAGAGCGGTCAGTACGTCGCGTTCGGTGATCACCTCGGCCTGCGCCGCTCCCGGCCCCAGCAGCCTACGCAGGGAGGCAATCTCTTGTTTTGCTTCTGGCGGCGAACCAGGCGGTACGACGAAGGTGGCGCCGGGGAGGGCGATGCGTTGCACGCGATCCTGGTTGAAGACCCGACGCACGACGGGCAGCTGTTCGGCCAGGAAACCGCGGTCGCGCTGCGAATCAAGTGGGTAGAGCAGTTCCCACGGTACGACGTTGTGCACCCCAAGAACCGTCAACGATGTGATGCGATTGGTCTGTTCCCAAAACTGTTGCTGTATCGCCTCTGGCACGGCCGATCTCCACAGCTCCACGCCCTGGTTCTTCAAGCGCTCGTACACCCGGTGGGTGTGCGCGGCCGCGCCGGCGGCCTTGGGTACCGTCAGCCGGGCGAGCTCACGCACCTCATTGGCGATCTGGTCCGCGACCCTGCGTGGATCACCACCGTGGAAGCGGAACTCCTCCGGTGCATAGAAGGTCCCACTCATCAACTGGAAGCTGTACGACTCATCGAAGTTTCGATGGACTTGGAGCGTAACCTCGCCCGGCTCGACGGCGGTGCTTTGCAGCATCCCGACGTGTTTCCGTCCGTCACGGGTTACCCCGCCTCCTGTCACCGAAATCTGGCACCGCACCTCACCCAGGTACGTACCCTCACGGAACGCTCGTACCGTCACCCAGTGCAGTCCCGGGGCCACCGTGCGCAGAGGGAAATGGAGCACCTCGGAATCGGCCCCCGGGTACACGATGAGCCGCTGCTGGAGATCACCAAGAGCACGCAGACCGGGCGCCTGGACGGTGATGGTCAACTGCGCGCCCTCCTGGGGCACCGCAAACGGCCTCATGCGTGTGCTGACCTGACCAGCCTCTCGTGTGATCTGCACGTGCAGTGGGATCTCACGGTCCAGAGCCGCCTGCTCCGCCACCTCGACGACGAGGTGGCGGGGAGAGCTCCCTTCGTAGGCAGACGGTGCAGGGCTCACGGGAGGCACCGGCGGTGACGTCGCAGAGGACACCTCGTGTCGCCCCTGGCCGGAGGTACCGCCACCGCGCTCAGACCGTGGAGGCTCTGATCCCTCAGACGAGAGACGATCACCTGCCGGCGATCCCGCGTTGCCGACCGGCACGCGTCCCTGCTGGAGACTGGGGATCATGGGGCTGCCGGTCTGGCCGGTACCGGCTTGGCGACCCTGGGCGATGCCTCGACGGAGGTTGGTCAGCCGGCCGCGTACGTCGTCAGGCGCACGCGAGACCTGCGGACCGCCTTGGTCCTGTCGCTGCTGAGCCGTGCCCGGAACAAGGTTCGCCCGGGGCACGCGGCGCGGCAGGCCGGAGGTGGTGATGCCGCCCGCCGCCGGCTGCCTGACTCGCTCCGCCTGCCGGACGAGATCGTCGTTGGGTGAGGTGCGCCAACCAGTCGAGGCCGGCGCGGCGTCCGAACCTTGGGGCGCGTCCGGAGCCGACGCAGCCTGAGGTGACTCCTGGCTCGGACCGGGGCCGCCGACCGGCTGACTGCCGTGGAACCAACTGGTCTCCAACGTGTCGTACAGCGGTGTACGTCCCTCCCCAGGACCCAGCGCCGGCGGCAACACCTCAAGCCCCTGTCGGGCAGCGTCTTGGGTGTCGTTTGGCGCCGACGGCGACGCATCGAAGGAGTCGCCGTACCGGGTCTCGGAGGACTCCTGGGCCGGCTGGTCCTCGGCCTGGACCTCCAGGGCCGCACGGCGCTCCTCGCGCATCAGCGAGCGGCCGACGGGGTCCAACTCGCGTATGTCGTCCAGGGTGTCGGCGTAGCGGGTGTCGTCGAAGCCGAGTTCCGCGGCCGCGCCCACAGAGGAGTTGAAGTCCTCATCCTGATAGTTCTGGTCCGTGATTGCCCGCGAGACTGTGAACTCGTCGCGGTTGAGCCGCCGCTCGCCGCCACCGCCGTGGGTGATCGCAACCGGCAGCATCACCAGAGCTGTGGTGCCGGCCGACTCGCCGGAGGGGCGCAGCTGGACGCGGATGCCGTGCCGGTCGGACAGCCGGCCGACCACGAACAGGCCCATGCGCTGGGATATCGCCGCGTCGACGGTGGGCGGGTTCGCGAGCTTGTGGTTGATGTCCGCGAAGTCCTCGGCGGTCAGGCCGATGCCCTCGTCGTCGATCTCGATCATGATGCGGCCGTCGGGCAGCCCGGACGCGGTGACGCGGACCTTGGTCTGCGGGGAGGAGAACGCCGTCGCGTTCTCCAGCAGCTCGGCCAGCAGGTGCACGAGGTCGGTGACCGCACGGCCGTGGATCTCGGCCCTCGGGACATTGGAGAGCTGGATGCGCCCATACTGCTCCACCTCGGAGGAGGCGGCACGCAGCACGTCCACCAGCGGGACCGGCATGTCCCACCGGCGGCCGGGCTCCTCGCCGGCGAGGACCAGGAGGTTCTCGCCGTTGCGGCGCATACGGGTCGCGAAGTGGTCCAGACGGAAGAGGTTCTCCAGCTGGCCCGGATCGGCCTCGTTGCTCTCCAGGTCGGCGATCAGGGTCAGCTGGCCCTCGATCAGCGACTGGTTGCGCCGCGAGAGGTTGGTGAAGATCGCGTTGATGTTGCCCCGCAGCAGGGCCTGCTCGGCGGCGAGCCGGACCGCCTCGCCGTGGACCTGGTCGAAGGCGCGGGCGACCTCGCCGATCTCGTCGCGGGTGTTGATCGGGATGGGCTGCACGCGGGTGTCCACCCGGCCCGGGTCGGTGCGCGAGAGCTGGTCGACCAGCATCGGCAGCCGCTGCTCGGCGATGCCGAAGGCGGCGTTGCGCAGCTGGCGCATCGAGCGGGACATCTGGCGGGTCACGGCACCGGCCAGGATGAACGCCAGGAGCAGGGCGACGACGACGACGGCACCCGTGATGAGGGCGTCACGCTTGGCGTTGTCGGCGATCGTCGCGGCCTCGTGCACCGCGGTGTCGGCCTTGCTCTTCTCGAGTTGGCGGTAGGCGTTGTACTTGACGGTGGTGACCGTCCACCAGTTCTTCGGCGTGACGCCCTGCCGGGCAAGCACAGCACGGTCTGCCGGGGCCACAGACTTCAGGCCCGCAAGGAGCCTGACCATGGTCCTGAGGTCAGACGGCGGTGCCACATAGTCCGGGTCCTTGGCCTTGGCCTGCTTGGCCATTGTGGCGATGTCCGCCTGAATCTCTTTCTTGACGTCCTCGATCTTCTTTGCATCAGCCTCGGCACCACCGTTGATGTATTGGTCGACGGCGACGCCCTCCAAGCGCGCGTACGAGGAAAGGGCCTCGCGCTGGCTGGCCAGGCTGCCATCACCAGGGCCCGGTTTGACCAACAGGTGCATGCCGATGGCGCGTTCCAGTGACAGGGCAGTCTTGGTAAGCGAGATCGCGTAGAGGATCCGGCCATAACTCGTGATGTCGCCGGTACTCAGACTGAGTTCGCTAGCGAACTCCATCAGGGGGTTGGTGATCTCGGTATAGCCCTCCTCGGTGTCCACACCAGGGAGCTTGCTGGTGTACGCCTGCGTGCGCAGCGTCTTGAGGTTGGGCTCCTCAGCACGGAACAACTTGAGTCGGCGCTCCAAGCTGGCCGTCCGAGGCATGTCTTGGACCGCTTCACCAAAGGCGTCCGCAGCCTCGTCGGTGGCCTTGCGGGCCGCACCGATGATGATCTCGTCCTCTTTAGTGCTGTCACCCTTGAGAAGGGGTGCGGCGGTGATGTCGCGCTCGTTGCTCAGCGCGTCGACGTAGTTCAAGGACACGCGCACCAGACGCGAGGTGTTCTCCGCGTCCTCGGCCTCCTGCCAACTGTCGATCGAGCTCTTCACCTGAAAGCCGCCCATCACCAGGCCGACGATCACGGGTAAGAGCAGGATCGCGTTCAGCCGAGCCCGGACCGGCCAGTTGCGAGGAGAGAAACGACGGCCGCCCGCTGTTGGCGCGGCGGTTGGCTCCGAACCGGGCACACGTGCTGCCGCTGCGCCGCTAGGTGGTTGAGTGAAGTTGCTGCGAGCCTGTGACTCGGGACGGTTCTTGCTTCGCCTCACTCGACCAACTCCCCATCGGTCTGCGGAATACTCTCCTGTCCCGATGGCTCGCCATAGCCATCGGGCACCTCAGCCACTCGCATGCTGCCGCGTAGATCGCCCCTGCCCGTGTTCGGGAGTTGTTGCCGGGCACGCAGGCCCGCTACGTGCCCGGCCAGCGCACAGTAACCCGGCGAGCCCAACGAGCCGTGGCACTTGCCTCAGTCCCTGCAGGTTCTTCTCCGATCTGCCACGAGAGTCCAGGGGCCGTCGGTTCCGACAAGCGCCACGAGTGTCCGCAAAACCCGAGCTGAACAGGACCGCAGGCTGGCGAACCTGCGCGGTCACAGCGCTACCCCCTGGTGCATGTCTACGCTGGCGGCGTGCCATTGGTGTGGGTGACAGGCAATTCGGGGACTGGTAAGTCCACGGTCTGCGGGGTGTTGCGAGAGCGGGGCTATGTTGCGCTCGACGCCGACGAGGACGGCTTCAGCCGCTGGATCGACCGAGCCAACGGCGAGGTTGTGGTGGATCCTCCGTATCCGGTTCCTGGGGGCTGGCTCGACCGATACGGGTGGGTGATCGTCCGTGAGCGCGTTGAGGCCCTCGTCGAGGAGTCTCGTTTCCGAGTCGCGTTCTTGTGTGGGTCGGTGGAGAACGAGGCAGACGTACGCGATCTTTTCGACTTCATCGTGTGCCTGGTGATCGACGAGGACACCCTCCGCCACCGGCTCGCAACCCGCACTACGAACACATTCGGTCAACATCCCGAAGAGCTCGCAGCAGCCCTGAAGTGGAATCCTCAGATGCGAGCGATCTACGAAAGCCGTGGCGCGACGATCATCAATGCATCCAAGCCGGTGCCCGAGGTGGCGGACAACGTGATCGATGCAGTTCAGGGGCTGACAGAGCTCCCGCGGTAAGAGGTCACCTCTCGATTCTCGGGTGCGTCATGCAGAGCATGGAGGCATGCGCTCGGCTCTGCGTCACGCACTGATTGTGTTCCTCGCGCAAACCGGGCATGCGATGCAGGTTGACCGTGAAACCGTAGAGGTGCAGGTGAGGCCGCCTGCTGGTGCCGGTCGGCGAAACGTTCCTGATCCTCGTGGGGCGACCGGGCACCGATGCCCGCGGATCTGAAGGACCATCTGGCGACAGCCCTGCAGATATCGCAGGCGGAGCGTGAACGGCCGCCGTCCGGGTAGCCGGGCTCTGCTTGTCCGGGGAAGGGCCGTCCACACCTGGGGAGGTCGAAGCGGCCCTTCCCCGCCCCATGTCGTCGTGTGGGTTTCCCGGCGGTGGACAGGATCGGGCGAGTCGCGTGGAGTTTGTGGGCGACGGCAGGGTGCAGGCGTCAGGGGCCTTGGGACAGTGAAGGGGTGACTGCCCCCCTCGACAGCGGGGCGGGCATGTAGGAGGCCCGCGCATTGTCCCCCGGTGCGGGCCTTCTGCAGGGCGGTCCTTGCGGCCGTGGGGCGAGCGGAAGCGCGCCTCGTCGCGAACCGGTCGCGGGACGAGGGCCGGGGCTGCAGCGGCTCCCCCCGCGGGAGGCGGCTCCGGGCCGCCGGAGGTTGAGGGCGCGGCCGTTACCATGCCGGGCGGTATACGTTGAGCGGGAAGACACCCGTGTGCATCGGAGTGTCGGGCGGTTCCCAGTTCTCGCCGGCGTGGTGCTCGGGACCGCATCATGTTTCCGGTGACCGTCCTGTCATGGCAGGTGGCCCCTGGTCTTCCCCTCGAAGGCCAGGGGCTATCGACATGCCGCAGTGGCTCCGCGCAGACGCCATCGCCCTGGGGCAGGCTGAAGGTGTGTCGCCCTTCTCTTTGTCCGCCGTGCTGTGCTGGTGGAAAACGAGCACATCCCGGTCGACGTGGAGTTCGGTGAGCTGACGCCTGCCGAGGTTCCGCAGTGGGGCGGGCTCCTGCGGGCTGCGCCGGAACGGGGTCGCGGCCGCGATGGGGACGCTTGAACGTGGCCTTCCTGGGCGAGGGGCCTCCTCCGACCAGGTGATGGGGCTTACGGGCAGGGCTGGCGGCATCCTGTGTCCCCATGTGGCGAGGCGGGCCCCGCGCTCGTACCGGGCGGCGGTCAGCCGGGCCAGGTGCCGGTCAGACTGCGGGTGGCGGTGGCGCCCGCGCGGTCGACGGTGGCTTTGACCGCGGCGAAGATCGCGCCTTGCAGGGTGGCGGCGAGCAGCACCTCGTTCCAGGTGCGCTCTTCGTCGGTGGCGTCGGGGGCGTCCTGGTCGTGGCCGAGCATCTTCCACGCCTGCTTGAACAAGGCTCCGGCGAGCATGCCGCTGACGGCTCCCAGGGCCAGACCGACCGGCTTGTAGGCGATTTTCGAGGCTTTCATCGGCTCACTCCTTCCTGCGGCGGCACGCCAGCCACACCAGGGCGGCGCCGGCTGCCGCTGCCAGCAGCAGGGTGCGGTTGTCCCGCGCGGCCTGCGCACCCTGGGCCGCCTTGTGCCGCACGGGTTCGGGCGCGTTCTCCTGGAGGAGGTGACTGGCCTGGGTGGCCCTGGTGCGGGCCTGCTCGGCGGCGTGGGCGGCCTTGTCCTTGACCGGGTCGGGCAGCTTGTCCTGCACCTGGTGCGCGACGTCCGCGGCCTTGGTCTTCAGCTGGCCGGCCTTGGCGGCGGCCTGGTGGCGGACCTCGGTGGCCTTCTCCTGGGCGCGGGTTTTGACGTCGGTCTTGCCCGCGAGCGCCTGGACGGTCTCCCCGAGTTCCTCGCGGGTCTTCTCGACCTGCTCGCGCAGCTCTTCGGGGCTGGAGTTCTGCTCGTCGTGCGGCTGGGTCATCGCTGTGTACTCCCCTTGATCTCGGCCACGTCGGCCTTGACGCTGTCGATCGTCTGCTCGGGTGTGGGTGATCCGGCCTGGTCGACCTGCTTCTTTCCGGTCAGGGCCATCACCGCGGCGATCACACCCAGCATCGCGGTCACGATCAGCGCCGCGGCCCACACCGGCAGCGGCACGGCCAGCGCGGCGATCGCGGTGGCCACCATCGCCTGCAGCATCAGGAAGCCGACCAGTCCGGCGCCGCCGAACAGGCCGCCGCCCTTGCCGTAACGCTTGCCCTTCTCCTTCATCTCCGCCTGCGCCAGCCTCAGCTCTCCGCGCACCAGCTCCGTCAGCTGCTGCGAGGCCCGCTGCACCAGCTCACTCACCGGCTCCGTATCCGATCCACGGGTGTCCTTGCCGGTAGAGGCGTACTGCGGTGGTGTGTGCGACACGGCTCTCACCTCCCATCTGCTTTGTTCGCGCGAACCGGGCCGCGCCATGACGGCCGACCGAGCGTCTCTGCCGGTCGTGCGAGTACCCACAACCCGGGCACTTCTGTCCAGGCGCATGCGGTCACCAGACCTTCACAAAGTGCCGCCGGTTTGTGACGTGTGGCGGGCACCCGGCAGAGGTGCTTGCCATCCAGGAGGGGGCTGCGTGTTGTGATCGTCGTGGCTGTGCTGCTGCTGCCGATGCTGGGATTGCTGCTGTATGGGATGGACCGCCTGGAGGATCGGTTATTGGGCGAGCCGCGGGAGACCCGCCCCGCTCGCGTACACCGTCTGCGCCTGGTCCATGGCGTGAGCCCGTCGTCTGCTGATCGCCGCACCGCTGGGCGACATGCGGACGCGGCCTGACGCTTGCAGGACGCTTGCCGAGAGAGGCGGGACCGAGATCTGAGCCCGCGGTCGCGGTCCAGCCGTACAGCGCTGGGAGTGGGCAAGCCGGGTACCCGGCCAGCATGACAAAGTTGCATCTTCCAGGGCGAAAAGACCACCACGTCCGCGATGAGGCACCCGCACCGGACGAGGCCGGGCCCGGGCCGGAGGTGGAACGCCGGGCGCCGGACGCGCCGACCAAACTGCCGAAAGGGTCATGGGGCGCGGTGCTCAAGGGCTCCCTGCGGGAGTTCAAGGACGACGAGCTGAGCGACCGGGCGGCAGCGCTGACCTACTACGGAATCCTGGCGCTGTTCCCGGCACTGTTGGTGCTCGTCTCCGTGCTGGGCCTGGCCGGGAAGTCGACCACCGACACGGTGCTGAAGAACATCCGGCAGTTCGCCCCCGGCTCCGCCCGCGACATCATCACCAACGCCGTGCACCAGCTCCAGGGAAATGCCGGTATCGGCTCCATCATGGCGATCGTGGGCCTGGTACTGGCGGTGTGGTCGGCCTCCGGCTACGTCGCCGCCTTCATCCGCGCCGCGAACGCCGTCTACGACATGCCCGAGGGCCGGCCGGTGTGGAAGGTCCTTCCCGTGCGGGTCGGGGTGACGGTCGTGCTGATGGTGCTGGCGGTGATCAGCGCGCTGATCGTGGTCTTCACCGGCAGCCTGGCCCGCCAGGCGGGGAAGGTGCTCGGGATCGGGGACACCGCCTTGACGGTGTGGTCGATCGCCAAGTGGCCGGTGCTCGTGGTCCTGGTGACGGTGATGATCGCGATTCTGTACTGGGCGACACCCAACGCCCGGGTGAAGGGCTTTAGGTGGATCACCCCGGGCAGCGTCCTGGCCCTGGTGATCTGGATGATCGCCTCCGCCGCCTTCGCGGTCTACGTCGCCAACTTCGCCTCGTACAACAAGACCTACGGCAGCATGGCCGGCGTCATCGTCTTCCTCCTGTGGCTGTGGATCACCAATCTGGCCATCCTGCTGGGCCTGGAGTTCGACGCCGAGACCGTACGGCAGCGGGCCGTCGCCGGCGGGCATCCACCCGAGACCGAGCCCTACACCCAGCCCCGCGACACCCGGAAGTGGACCGAGGAGGACCGCCGCCGCCTCGGCGACGTGTGACCGTCCTCATGTGATCATGGGTGTAGGCCGGTGACCTCGGGATACTTTCCTGTCATGAGGCTTCTGGCGGGGTTGCACGAGGCTGATCGGGTGCTGACCGAACGCGTGGCTTCCCGCATCCCGCTTCGCGTGGGGAAGGCGCTGTCAGCGGTGGAGGAGAGCGCCGAGGGCACGAAGCTGTGGTGCGGTGCCGCGGCCGCGATGGCGTGTGTGGGCGGGTGGCGTGGCCAAAGGGCGGCGGCCACGGGGCTGGCCGCCCTGGCGATGGCGCAGCTCATCTCGAACGGCCTGTGCAAGCAGCTGAACGACCGGCCGCGGCCACCGAAGGAATGGTTCCCCCACGACGAGGCCGACGACTGCCCCGACTCCTCCTCCTTCCCCTCTGGACATACCGCCGCCGCGGTCGCCTTCACGGCCGCCGTGGCACCGGCATGGCCGGCCGCCGGCGCCGCGTGTGCCGTACCGGCCGTCATGGTGTCTTTCGGGCGGGTGCAAAGCGGCGCCCACTACCCCAGCGACGTCGCCGCCGGCGCCGCCATCGGCCTGGCCAGCGCCTGGCTCACCCGCCGCGCCCTGCACATGATCGCGCGCCACTGGCTCTCAAGCTGAGGGGGAGCGGTCGCATCTCCAAGACCAGCAGATTGAGCCTCCGGAAGCGCGCCAGCAGGCCGAACAGATGCGCCTCGTCGATGACGTCACCGTAGAACACCGTCTGGCTGCCCATCATCAGGGCTACCAGCTCCGGGAACGCTGCAGCG
This sequence comes from Streptomyces longisporus, assembly GCF_039532765.1. NCBI lineage: Bacteria > Bacillati > Actinomycetota > Actinomycetes > Kitasatosporales > Streptomycetaceae > Streptomyces > Streptomyces longisporus. The sequence goes on along the minus strand of NZ_BAAASG010000012.1, from coordinate 442,613 downwards.
ACGTCCTCCGGGGCGGGGCCGACGACACGAAACTCGTATCTACGTGCCGCACTTCCGCCAGGCATAACCCCACACTGCACAGGACCGGACCCATCAGACATCCCCCGTACCGGGTGGCCCCGTCGCCCATGAGGCAAGGCGGAGCAACTCCCACCCTTCCGGGTGGACTGGCGCGGCTCCACGTGCTACCGCGGCATTGCCTTCGGCCTGCATCGAGTCAGTGACGGGGTTCGTCGTGGTGCTCAGCGCCGTCGCGGACGGGTCACTTCCGGTGGGCCCGCATCGGGCTGGCGGAGGCACCGGGCCGGGGGCACGCTGAGGGTGTGGCTGGTCCCTTGTCACAGGCTGTGCTCCGCGTGGGCGGGGAGCAGATCACAGTCACGGTTGTGTTGGCGAGGTTCGCTCCTGCGGAGCGTGAATGGGGCGGCGTCCTGCTGGGGGTGCCGGTGCGGGTGGGTTCTGCCGCAGAGCATGGTCAGAAGGTGTGGCTTTGCTTCCCCCATGGGCAAGAGCGGCTGATTCATCTCGCCGGGCTGATGCCCATGGATGAGGGCGGCCATTCGATGGCCTTCTTGGGTGAGGGAACCGTGCCGTCCTCGTAGTGGTCCCTGGAGGGTCGGGCCCAAGCGCCCTAGCGATGTCGGCCTCGTCGGGCAACTTCGTGTCAGCGGGCGCGCGGCGTCTGGCCGCGCTTGGCGAGCTGGGCCAGTTCGATGCCACGCTTTGCCCGCAGCCAGCGCAGGAAGGCGAAGGCACCGGTGCCGATCACACCGACACCGACACAGTCGGTGCTCAGGAAGGCTCGCGGGCCGTCGCAGTCGATGAGGTACCCGGCCACGGCTCCGCAACAGGAGGCCACGACGGCGTTGACCCGACCGTCCGAGCGCAACACCCAGTCCACTGGGCGCCACAACGGCCGGGTGGCGTCGCTCAGGCGAATCCTGACGGCAGCGACGAGGAACCCCACGGCATAGGCGTCGCGCTCTCGGGCCGAGAGTTCCGTGCCGGAATCCGAAGGGCCCGCCAGGTGCGCCGTCCATTCGGATCGCAGATGAGCATGGCGCTTTCCGGCCACCAGCGCCGCCAAGGCGGCTTCGGCGGAGTGCAGTCGCGCCCGCATCGCCGATCCCACACGCCTGCGCACCTCCGGTTCCTGTACCAATTCCTGTACCACGACGGCAATCAGCATGCCTGCAAAAAACAGCACCAGGAACAGAGGCTTTGGGTGGTCTTTGGTCCCAACGAACCGCTGGACGAACACGCCGAACGTATAGACCCAACTCTGCGGCAGGGCCTTGAACAGCGCGATGAAAACGACTGTGGAGCCCCAGGCGATCCCGTATCCGGCACCGGCCACCAGGAGCAGGACGGCGATGCACAGCGCCGGTACTTTCATGCGAACGATCGCCGCATGAACAGGTGCATGGGCCGTCGTCATGCCGTCCCTCCAGCCCAGCGGGCACTGGAGGAGGACCGACGAGCCCTGCGGGCTTCGAGCGCCGCATGCGCGGAGGCACGGCCAGCGGCGGTGAGTTCGTAGTAGCGACGCGGCGGCCGGCCGGGGTGATCGCCGGTCTCCTCCCGAGCGGTGATCCAGCCATGGGCGAGGAGGCGTTCGAGGATGGGATAGACGGTGCCGGAGCCAAGGTCGGCGTCCTGGCAGATCGACAGGCCCCAAGCGGGCTGGTCCGACGTGGCGGCCAGGAGGGCTTGGAGGACTCGAATCGTTGTTGTGGTGAGTCGAATTGACGCCATGTCACCAGTGAAGCGCCGCGCCGACCATATGTCGAGAACGAGATATGGAACCGCCTGTGCCTGCGCTCCTGGCTTCAAGAGGCGGGTGCCAGAGGCTCCGGCGGAGCCGCCTGGCTAGGGCCTGTCCGGCGGATCTTTCCGGACTCGGCGGTCCTGGCACGGCTGCGTTACTGGGCGGCACCAAAAGCTGGTCGGACAGTCACGCGAGCGATGGCCACCGGTCGGCGGCCCACTCACACCATCCTGACCACCCAGGAGGCGGACCTCCTACCTCATCTCCATCGAGTTCCGTGGCGTCGGGCTCCTCGAACAGCGTCCTCCAGTGCAAGAGGTCCGTCTCGCTCATCACAAAGGTCTGATCAGGGGTGGTCGCTTGGCGATGCGCGATCCGAGCACGCTGGGTCTCATGGTCCACTGGCACGTACACGAGCTGACAGGACGCGCCCACAGACATCACCAGCCAGCGGATCGCGGACCTCTCGTCACGAGACCAGCATCCGAAATCCAGGACCACGCTCGTTCCCAGCTTCAGCGCCTCCAGACCCAGCCAGAGCAGCCGCCCTTCCAGCACATCGCGCTTGCCGGCCGGCTGCGGATCGCCAAACAACGGTCGCATCCACTCATCCGGCGTCAGTCGCAGCGCGTTGTGCTCCGCGGCCAGCTGTCGAGCTCTCGTGCTCTTTCCAGCCCCGGGCAGGCCGACTGTCAGGAACAACGTCGTCACGCCCAGATCCTGTCACGAAGGCCAAGTGATCATGGCTTGAGCAAAGACGGATTGAAGCCGCGGTGACCGTGCCGTGAAAGACATAAGCGCGCTTGTCGAACCTCGTGGCCACCGCGGCGCGCTGGGGGCGACGTGGGAAGCGCGGGCTCCGTCGGCTGGGGGGACGGCGCGGCGGGTGCCGGTCATCTCCCGTTCCGCAGCCCGGCGCCGGTCGCGTCGGGCGGCCCACTCGTGCAGGGGCTCCTCTTCCGGCATCGTCCGCGCCTCCCGGTGCTCGTTGCCGTCAGACCCTAGACCAGGTCACGCTCTGCCCGTCGGGGGTGACGGTGACCTCGAAGTGGTTCAGGCCCGGGGCGCCGTCGGCACGCCATCGGGTGACGGTCTCCTCGATGTCGTCCCACAGGCGAGCGGGTCTGCCCTGGCGGACGGTCCAGGTCTCGCCGTCCTGAACGGCGGCGGCCCAGGCGCCGGCGTCCACGTCGATCAGGAGGTGTTCGGTTCGGCCGTCCCGGTTGAGGGTGAGTCGCAGCGCGTGGGGGGCGGCGAGTTGGGCGACGAAGCGCGTGTTCCAGTCGTCCAAGGCGTCCGCGGCGAGCCCGGTGGTGCGCTCCTCACCGTCGTCGATGTCCGGCAGAAGGCCGAGCGGGGGCGGGAGCTGGGGGCGGGCGATCATGAAGGAAACTTGCCCACCGAGGAGTCGGCCTCGTGCGGTGCCGTCGTCGCCCACGGTGAGCCGGGCGAGTTCGGAGGAGTAGAGCCAGCCGGACAGGGTGGCCAGGATGATGCCGCCGGGCCGGGTCTGCTCCACCCACGCATAGGGGAGTTCGGTGACGCCGCACGTCGCGATCAGCCGGTCGTAGCGGGCGCCGTCGGGGTGTCCGGCGAGCCCGTCGCCTGTGATCAGGAACGGCGCGTACCCGGCGTGCCCGAGCGCGGCGCGGGCCCGGGTGGAAACCTCCGGGGTCCACCTCGATGGACGTCACGAGGTCTTCGCCGAGTCGCTGGCAGAGCAGGCTGGTGGAGTATCCGGTGCCCGTGCCGATCTCCAACACGCGGTTGCCGTCCTCGACCTGGAGGTCTTCGAGCATCCGTACGACGAGGCCGGGCAGGGTGCTCGACGAGGTGGGCTCGCGCAGGATCTCGCCGCGGATGTCCCGTGGGGCGATGGTCCCGGCGATCTGGGTGACGAGGGAGGCGTCTTGGTAGCAGCCGCCCAGCCATCCGGAGTCATCGGGCAGGACCGGCCGCCACGCGGTGGGGCCGGGGCTGTCGGCCCGTTCGAAGTAGCCGCCGCGCAGGAGCTCGTGCCGGGGCACGGCTTCGACGGCGGCCCGCCATGGGGCGGTGCGCAGTGGCCACTGTCGGCCAGACGCTCGGCGAGCGCGAGGCGGATGCCCTTGTCGTCGTCGGTCACGTCGTGGTCTTCCTCTCCAAGAGGTCGGCCAGGGCTGCGCACACGGGCAGACCCGTTTCAGGTTCCAGCCAGTACCACTGACCGGAGGGGTTGCACTCCAGGAACCACCAGTGCCCGTCCTCGGCCACGCAGAAGTCGAAAGCCGACGAAGACAAGCCCGAAGTGCTCCATGTAGTGACGCAGCGCTGGCACGATGCTCGGCGGCGGCTCCACGGAGTGTGTTCGCACCTGTCGGCGACTCTTGCCGTCCGAGCGGTCTGAGGGGCCACTGACGCCACCGACCCGCGCCCCGTCAATCCGCCCGGCGCGGGTGTCCGCCTCATGCTCGCGCCCGACCACCACCTACCGCGCGCAGCGTAACGGGAGTTGGTCCTCTCCCCGCTCGGCGTGGAGCACGTCCACACGGTCCTCTCCATCCGTCTCAACCGGTGCACCGCACCCCTTGAGGACACGCCATGAAGGTCTAGGAGCCCTCATTCTCTCTGTTCAGAGAGGTCGGCCTGAGGAACTGGCCACAGGCCCGGACCGATCACCCGACTTCCCGACACGTGGCTGGAACGCCACCTTCCAGTTCATCGTCCTACTCCCGGAAGGGGGATCCCATGACCAAGGATCTGACGATCGGCGAGCAGATTGTGCTGCTCACACTGGACGAAGAGACGGGCACCCTGCGCGAGGCGCCGCTGCGGGTGTCCCTGGCCGTTTCGGCGGCCGCCTTGCTGGAGCTGAGTTTCTCCGGGTACTTGGCGGAGCATGACGGCACACTCGTCGTCGCTGGAGCTACGACACCTGCGGATCCGGCGGCCGCGGCCGTCGCCGGGCACATCCAGAGCCATCCCGAGGAGACGCCCAGGGAGTGGCTGCTGGCCGTACGCGAGCAGGCACTCGACACTGCGTACCAGGGGCTGTTGGAGAAGGGGCTGGTCCGGGAGGAGGGACGACGGGTCCTCGGCGCCTTCGGATCGGTGAAGCACCCGGTCACGGGCCTGTCGGAACTCGTGGCGCTGCGAGGACGCCTGACAGCTGTCCTCGCGCAGGGCCAGGACCCCGATGAGCGCACGGCGGCGCTGATCACCGTGCTGCACCACGCGGGCCTGAAGACCGCCCTCACGCAGGGCCCCCGGGCGGAGGCACCGGAGAACCGTCTGATCGCGATCGCCGAGGGCCAGGGCCCGGCCGCAGCACTCGGAGACACGATCCGCACCACGGTCGCTGCTCTGACGGCGGTCATCGCCTCGTCCGCTCTGTAGGAAAGGCGCCGCCCGAGGCATCGGCGGACCAGCCGATGCCTCGGTCCGCCCGCCGGACAGGGTGGCCTATTCGCCCCTCGGTTCTTGTCGTTGACAGGGGCATGAACAGGTGTTCGAATAGGGTTATGGGGGAAATGACCTTGACCCAATTGGGCATTTCGAGTTTCGACGAATCCGTGTACAAAACCCTTTTGCGGGAAACGGGATTGGGGGTATCCGGCCTGTGCGTGGTCCTCGGCTGTGCCGAGGAGGACATCCGCGCCTCGCTGCGAAGACTCGCCGATGAAGGCATGGTCCGCTTGGACAAACACGGCGAGCCGACCGCTCTCAGCGCTGACGAAAGTATCGGGCGACTCCTGGAAGAGCGGCTGAAAAGGCTGCACGCAGAGCAGCAGGAATTTCTGTCGTTCGGTTACTCGCTGATTCGCCAGTCCGGCGCTTGGCGTTCTCCCGGACACCTTCAGAGGGACGACAAGGACATGTGCGACCGGGCCGAGGAACTCACGGTCCATGCCCGGCGCGAAGTGCTGACGATGCAGCCGAACCCGACCCTGACTCCACAGACGATCCTGGCCATGCGTCGCGTCGGCGTGACCTGCCTGCGACGCGGGGTGACCGTGAAAGCCCTGATGCACAAACGGGCTCTGGAGGATGAGGCCACGTCCGCACTCCTCACCGAGCTGATCCAGGACGGTGCGCATATCCGCCTCCTCGACGGCGGGTTCGAGCGTGTGCTGATCACCGACCGGGAGACCGCCCTGGTGCGGGCCGAGCGGAGCACCTCACCGAGCACAATGCTGGTGGAGCAGGGAGCGCTGGTCGGCACACTCCTGTCGTTCTTCGACCGCTGCTGGTCCCAAGCGCTCGACGCCTCGACGCTGCTCCTGCCGGGGCGTGGCCCCGCCCCGTTGGACGAGATGCAGCTGAAAGTGCTCCAGGTCATGGCGCGCGCCGACAAGGACGAGGTCGGAGCACGTCAACTGGGCATATCCGTACGCACCTACCGAGGGCGGGTCGCGGAGCTGCTGAAGCACCTCCACGCCGCCAACCGCTTCCAAGCGGCACTACGGGCCAAGGAGAAGGGACTCATCTGACCGGTGTGCTCGCCCGCCGAGTCCGCCCTCGGCCAGATCCCTCACCAGCCGGAGCACACGCGGCTGGACGCAGGGCATCAGCCGGGCGGCGCGGCGGGCGTGCTCGACGCGGGAACAGAGCAGGTTCCGCGCGATGGCGTACCGTCCCTGTTCGGGCACCAACACGAGCTCGTCGAAGAGCTTCACCTCACCCGAGACCACGCGTTCGATCTCCTCGTCAAGGTCCCCGCTCCAGTCGAGGGGCCGTACCAGCGCGCCGGAGTCGTCCATCTGCCGGTACCAGTCCCTCATGTCCGCGAGGACGGCGGCGCGGAACGACTCGTCGTGCCGACCGGCCCGGAGTTCGCACAGCAGCGCATGGGCGGTTCTCGCGTCGTCGAGAACGACCAGGGGCAGCCGGTGAGGGCGCGACATCCGGTTCCTGCGCGTGCCGTTGTCCATCAAAAGGGCCGCAGTCGGTTCCACGACCGTGCGGAACGTATGGCCCGCGTCGGCCATCCGCAGCCACAGATCCCAGTCCTCCAGGCCCGCACCGGCGCGCCAGCCCCCGACCTGCTCCACGACGCCGCGGCGATGTCCCACCCTGGACGGCTCGAACATCGGTCCGAACAATTGGAGTTGAGGGTGCCAGAAGGCCGACAGTGGCGAGAACTCGGCGGCCTCCTTGCCTTCGGCGTCGTGGTACGTGCAGCCCGTCACCGCGAGGTCCGCGTCCGCCCGCAGCATGCCGAGCAGGACACGAAGGTGATCGGGCCGCCAGACGTCGTCATGATCCAGGTAGGCGATGAACTCGCCACGGGCAAGGGCCAGGCCTGCGTTGCGCGGCCCGCTGGGGTGACCGTTTCGCTCGATGCGGTGGAGCCTGACGCGAGAATCCTGCCGCGCGGAGCGGCGCACCCAGTCCTCGGTGTCGTCGTCGCACCCGTCCGAGACCACGAGCAGTTCCCACTCCTGAAGGGTCTGCGCGCGGACGGAGTCGATGGTCTCCGTGATCTTCCATGACCTGTTGTAGGTCGGACAGATCACGGACACCGCCACTGTGCCGTTGCCGTTCATGGCCCTTCATGTCCTCCGTCGTCGGCCCGGTTCACAGGAACGCCACAGTGCCCGGAGTGGTGTTCGCGGCGTTCAGGGCAAGCAGCACGCCTGCGGCTCCGGTCGCCAGGTCCGTCGTGAGACGCACGTTCTCCAGGCCCAGGAACGCCGGCCTGCCCTCGTGGGTGACCTCGTACAAGCCGAGAGTGGCGGCACGTCGCTCGACCACGGCAGCTTCCGCCGGGCCGGCCAGACGAGTGGCCGCCAGCAGCACGCCGGCAAAGCCATGGAAGAGCCCCGCCGTGTGGGGAATGCAGTCCAGGGCACCCCGCAGGACGGTTTCGCAGGCCAGGGCGAAGCGCGGTTCGTGGCGCCGGGCGAGGTACTCGCTCAGAACCATGGCGGTGCCGCCACTGCCGGCGGCGAACGTGGGACGTACGCCGACGGCACCTTCCGCCCAGCCTTCCCCCACCTCGGCACGGACCGCGCCCGCCTCCACCGTCCACCCAAGGGCGCGCAGATCGGTGTCGAGCAAGTCACGGGCCCCGTCGAGCAGGCCGGTGTCGGGCGTGTGGGCGTGCAGACGCAGCAGCAGCAGCGCGCCACCGGACCTGCCGCGCATCAGACCGGCCTCGCCGCGGCGCGGAGGCCGGGACGCCGCGCTCTCGACCAACTGCTCCGCCAGGACCGTCGCGTGCTTCAGGGCGGCGTCGTCCCCCGTGGCTCGTGCCATGTACAGATGGGCGAGCCCAAGCCCGGCCCGGCCGTCCAGGAGGCTGTCGTTTGCGGGTTCCGCCCCGGACGCCTCCTGCAGCAGAGCCGCGGCGGCATCGGTACGGCCGAGGCGCTGCAGGGCACATGCGACACCGGATGTACCGGTGTAGAGCCCCGGGGACGGGTTGGTGAACCGGCGCGCCGACTCCTCCAGCCAGTCGATGTGGGCAGCGGGTACCTCTGTCCCCGCCTCGCTGAGGGCCCACAGCACCCCTGCGGCTCCGTAGGCGAGGCAGGCTCCGCCCTCCGGCAGGAGGAACTGGGCCGTGTCACCGGGAAAGAGGCGGTCCTCGCGTCGGGGCGTGGCTGTCGCGAGAATGCCCTGGCCCACGGCGGTCAGGCCCCGTCGGCCTGCGGCGAGATGCCGGGCAGAATCGGTGGGCAGATCGCCGGACACCTCCTCCGCGCGGCCGTCCTGCTCGCCCGTACCGTCGAGGGTCGTGAGGGGCGCGAGGTCGGCACGGACCTTGGCTCCGTAGTCTTCCGGGACCGGGTACCGGGACTCCACGAGTTCGATCAGCTGGTCCAGCTTGCCGGCGTCCCACGGCAGGAGACTGGTGAACGGGGCGAACAGGGCGATGCGCAGGCAGCCCAGGGCGTATCTGTCGATGTCCTTGCCCCGGTGGGTGGAGGGCGCGGTGAAGCCCGGCGCTGCGTGGATCTGGTGCGCGGTGAGGTCGGTCGACGCCGTCTCCAGGTCGATGAACGCCACCGAGCCGTCCGGGCGGACCAGGACGTTGCCGGGGTGCAGGTCGCCGAAGACGACGCCCCGCTCGTGCATGGCCCGCACTCCCTGCTCGATCTGGTCGAGCACGTCGAGCGCCCATCGGGTGTAGGCGGCGGTCCTGTCCGGATCAGCGTTCGGAGAGGACGGGTTGTCCCTGGTGGTCCGCACCCCGAGCGTCTCGCCCTCCACGTACTCCCGCACGAGGAAGTGGTGTTCGTGTCCCACACGGGCATCGATGAGTTCCGGCACCCACTTGAGGCCGGCGAGCTTGCGCAGGCAGTCGCGCTCCCGGAGGAGTCGGGCGACCGCGTCCTCACCGTTGCGGTCGATCCCGGCGAGCGGTCTCGCCTCCCGGAGCAGGACGGGCTCGCCCGTGCGCAGGTCGGTTCCGCGGTAGACGCCCCCACCGTTGGAGAAGTGCAGGGCCTGTTCTGCGCGGTAGGGGAAGTCGCGCAGGGTGCCCGCATTGCGCGCCTGAACCGCTTCCGTCAGACAGTCGGGAATGGTCACCCACTCCGGGGGCCGGAACGACGGACCGCGCAGATCCGGTACCAGCCTGCCCTCGGGATCCTCGATGCAGGGGACCGTCTCCCCCTTCTCCGACTTCATCGTGCGCGCGACGAACCCGCCGTAGCGCACGTAGAGGGGGCCGGAACGCCATCTGAGGTCACTGAGGATGTAGGGGCCCTGCTCCCCGTCGAGGATGGCTCCCAGCTCATTCAGCACGGAGGCCAGGCGGTTCTCGTCCTCGGGATAGACGGTGATGAACTTGCCGCTGGCTCCGCGATCGCCGTACTTGCCGTTGCGCCGCAGCAGCACCTGCCTGCTGCGGATGAACTTGAACGCGATGCGGCGGTCCACCAGGTACTCCCAGGACCGGGCGAGGATGCTCTGCGCATTCTCCGAAGTGGCCGACACATGGATCTTCCAGCCCTGCGGCGGCATCCGGAACCCGTGCGGAGCCAGCATGGTCCAGTCGGGCCCCGTATGGCACGACCAATCGTCAGGCGTCTGGGACGTCACGGCACGGAAATCGTCGTCCGTGTCGCCGGTGCCGGCCTCGTCCCGGTCGAAGAAGGGCGTGCCTGGCGCCAGGAACATCACACGCCGAGAAGGATCCATGACAGGTTCAACCGCCTTCGGGAGTACGGAGAGGTCAGAAGTGGCGGGTGGGCATCAGCGCCAGAAGGGCGCCAGATACTCCAGATAGAGCCAGTCGCCCAGGCGCCGCTCGCCTGCGCTCACCACGGCTTGGCCTGTGGTTCCCGGGGCCAGCCGTCCGCCGTCGAGGGCGATTCCGGAGGCCGGCACCCGTACCGAGTCGAGCCCCCTCACGGGGACGAAGGCGGAGATCGGTGCCGACATGTCGGTGAAATCGGTGGACGTCACCGCAGCGGTGCCCAACTGCTTCTGGAGCACGACACCGCCGCTCAGCAAACGCACCGAGGCGCCGGGCTCGATGGCGCTACGGTCGGTCGTCCCGGTTGACACGAGCACCGTCCGGCCCTGCTCCACGACGAAGCCGCCGGTGACGGTGTACGGAACGGAGACCCCCAGCATGACTGCCGCCACAGCCGCGATCCCCAGCGCAGAGACGATGACGCGCCGCCAAAGGGGCGCTCCGGCGGTCCGGGCCTCCGCATCCAGCTTGAGGGCGCCGACGTAGACGCGCAGCATCAGATACCCGAGCGCGACGGAGGCCATGACGGCGCCGACCAGGCCCGCGCCCGCAAGGATCGAACCCCACAGCGTGAAGGCCATGCTCACGACGTACAGCGGAAACAGCATGCACGCCAGACCGAACAGAGGCGCCCAGTCGACCCCCGGCAGCGCCCGCTCGTGGCGGCCGCCGAACAGCAGCCTGGCGACGAGCCGACGCGCGTCCGTAATGGACCGGTCCCGCAGGTGGGAGATGTCCAGGTGGCTCATCAGTGCCAGGTAGCCGTCCAGCTTGACGAACGGGATGGCGTTGAAGAACCCGGAAACGTAGTTGGTCACCGTGAGGAGCAGCAGAAAATCCCGCAGCGCAGGGCTGCCGCCTACCGCCGCCACGGCGACGGAGCCGACGCCGGCGAGGCCGGCCAGGACGGCCTGGATGGCGATGCCGGCCAGTGCGACACGTACGCGCTGGCGGTTCTTCGGCAGCCGCCACCCGTCGGACACGTCACAGAAGAACGCGGGCGTCAGGTAGAAAAGCATGAAACCCATACGGCTGGGCCGGCCACCGTAGTGGCTCAGCACCACACCGTGCGCCAGCTCGTGCAGCATGGTGCCGCAGTACGTGACGACCACCAGCGCGATCAGCATGGGCATGGAGATCGGCTCGGCCAGGGCATCCATGGTCGCCTGGGCCTGGGCGACGAGACACAGCAGCCCTGCCGCGGCAAGGACCGCGGCCATGAGCGCCCCACCACGGTTGGCGAGACGTACGGTGAGCGGACGGAACCTGCTCAGCATGCGTTCGGGACGCACCAGGGTGAACTGGACGGTGAGCGGCTGGACGAAGGTGATTCTTCGGTCCTTGCGCGGTTTGCGCGCCGCGTCCTCAAGGAGCTGGGTGCGCTGAGCACGCAACAGGCCCTCGCCCACCAGCTCGACGGTCCAGGGATCGCCGAGCTCCCTGGCCATGTCCTCGGAGTTGCGAGTGCCGTCGGCGAGACTCAGGAGCTTGGCCATGCCGGCGGTCACCCGCAGGTAGCGCTGCGCGCCGGACTGGACGAGCCAGGGGGCGCCGTCCTCGATCGGCTCGTGAACCCGCACGTCCGGCGCCAGGCGCGGACACTCGGGCAGGGGTGCCTCAGTCGTGTCTGCCTGTGGCCGGTTCAGGGTCAGTCTCACGGCAGGTCCCTGCGCAGGAACAGCGTCCGGGCGGCGATCGTGCCCGCGACGATCCAAACCGCGAGAACCGCCAGTGCCCACGGGATCGACAGCAGATCCGCATTGCCGCCCCGGTACACGGACGCCATGGCCTCGTCGATGGTGAACCTGCCGATCTCCGGGACCAGCCGCAGCAGGCCCTCACCCACCAGCCAGGTGCTGATCAGCAGCACGAGAATGGCGGCGACCTGCTGCCTGATGAGCAGCCCGAGCAGTGCACCCCACACGGCGCCCACCACGATGACCAGCATCACCCCGAGCAGCGTCCAGGTGGTGGTCGCGGTCCACTCGGGCTTCTGCGTGCGCCCCGCCAGGAACACCCACGGGCTGGCGGCGGCCAGCACACCGGCCCCCAGGGCAAACACGGTGCCGCAGCCGGCGACGGCGATCAGCTTGGCCGCGAGCAGCCGGCCTCTCCCCCCGCTCAGCAGAACCGACCGGCTGATGGCACCGTTTCCGAACTCCCTGGTCACCGCGACCATGGCGATCACCGCGGCGGCGAGTTCGACCATGAACCAGCCTTGCACCAGGGTGGATGTGATCTCGCTGGTGCTGCTGCCCTCCGGAGTCTTGGCGAGCTTCTGCTGCAGGAGGCCGGCGTCGGCCATCGCACACATCAACACGGCCGCGGCGACCACGCACCACCATGCGCGCCCGGTCCAGATCTTGCGCCACTCGGCTCCGATCAGGTCACGCATGGGAGTTCTCCTTCGCCACGGGTCCCACCAGTTCGAAGAAGCGGCTCTCCAGGCTGACAGCACCGTTCTGTGTCAGGTCGGCGGCCGTGCCGCTGTAGCGCAGCGTCTGCTGAAGGATGACGATGTCGTCGGCCATCTGCTCGACCTCCGCCAGGATGTGACTGGAGACCAGCACGGTGCGCCCTTCATCTGCGAGGGACCGCAGGAGCTCCCGGAGCCAGCGAATACCGTCGGGGTCGAGTCCGTTGGCAGGTTCGTCCAGGATGAGCAGTTCGGGGTCGGCGAGCAACGAGGTCGCCAGGGCGTGCCGCTGCCGCATGCCCTGCGAATAGTCGCGGACTTTGCGGTGGGCGTCCGCGGCGAGCCCTACCTGCTCGAGGACGTCGTCCACCCTCGTACGAGAAAGGCCGAGGGCCTTTGCCCAGATCCGCAGGTCGGTTCGTCCGGAGCCCGCGCCGGAAGGGCCGATTCCGTCCATGCTGACCCCCACCCGGTGCGCCGCACGGGGCAGTTGTGCATACGGGTGACCGAAGATAGTGGCGCGGCCGGAGGTCGGACGCGCGAGACCCAGCAGCATCCGCAGGCAAGTCGTCTTTCCGGCCCCGTTACGCCCAAGGAGTCCCACCACCCGGCCCGACCGGACAGTGAAGGACACGTCCTCGACCGCGGTCAGTTCGCCGTACCGCTTGGTGAGTCCCACGATGTCGACGATGTCGGTCACGCTCCGGCCCTCCCCCTCGCACGGAGGTACAGGCCGACGCAGACGATGAGCACCAGCTCCACCCCGACGCAGATGAGCAGCCCTCTGGTGCGGGCCGGACCCTGGGTGAGGGCATAGACCACGCCCGGGGCTGCCACGACAGTGACGAGCCCGAAGGCCATGAGGAACCAGACATGGCCGCGAGAAGCTGCTTGAGGCATCAGGTATCTCTCCTCTGCGGCGCGGGGCCGCACGTATATTCGTCGGTGCGGCCCTGTTCCGGATGCTAATGGCCAGCATCCGGAACAGGGCTTCGTCCGTCAGGCGTCCGACCGGTCAGGTCGCGATGACGGAGGTGACGGCGATGGTGCTGTAGGCAGCACTGACGCCGGCCGAGATGGCAGCGCTCGCGAGGAAGCTGTTCCACCAGTCAGGCGCGTCCATGCCCTCCAGCTCCTCCATGGCCAGCTCCTGCATGGCCAGCTCCAGAGCGGGGTTGACGTTCTCGTTCATTTCCTTTCACCTCCTTCAAGGGATCTAAGGGATCTAAGGGATCTTCAAGATCCGCTTCCGAAGGGCCTCCGACGCTCAGCCGCGGCCCTCCGGATCAGGTCGCCAGCGTGACGATGGAGACGTACGAGATGACGCCTCCTGCGCTCAGGCCGCCGATGGCGCTCAGCGCCTCGCTCCAGCTGAAGTCCGGAGCGTCGAGCGCCTCGAGCTCCTGCATGTCCAGCTGCTGGGCCTCCAGCTCCTGCAGAGCCAGTTCCAGAGGTGCGGACACGCTGTTCTTGTTTGCAGTCTGCATTGTGTTTTTCCCCCTCCCGTGGTGTCGCGGGCCGTCCGCCGGCGGACGCCGGCGGAAGTCTGTGGTGTGTGATGACGCCCTCTCGGTGCGCTGTCACCGCGCCGCGGGCTGTGGCTGCCTGATGGCCTCGGCCAGCACCCGCCGGACATCGGCAAGAGTGAGGGCACCCAGGGTGGGCAGGCCGTCCCCCCACGCGCGCATCGTGGCCCGGGCGATCAGGTCCGTCCGCTCCACGGTCGCGTCGATGCCGCGCTCGATCCGCCAGGCGTCCATCAAAGCCGCGACGCCCTCGACCGGGTCCGCGGGCAGTGCCGGCCGGTGGGCCGAGGCAACGGCCTTCCAGAGCCGCCGCAACCGACGGGCGGACCCCCAACGGGCGTCGCCTTCCACGACCCGCTGCCACAGGGGTGGCAGCACCGCGGCCGCGGCCGTCATCTTTCGCAGGCCCAGCCCCGTTGAGAGCTCGTTGGCCAGGTACCAGCCCTTGCAGGCGCACGGATCGCGGCCGAGATTGAACCACTGGCTGTGGCTCGCCCCGCTGAGCTTGGCGATCTCCAGGCGAAGCAGGTCGCCAGGGGCTTCGCCTGCCCGCCGGACGGACGCCAGCTCGGCGCCCAGAACCACCATTCGCTCGACGAGCGTCAAGGCGAAGGCGTCCTCCGAGGGGAGGTCCTGCGGATCCCCCACGTACATACCTGCCACCCGGAAGAAGACTTCCAGGACGCCTTCCGCAAGGAGTTCCACGGGCAGTGTCCGGGTGGCGACAGGGTCGAGCACCGCCACATCCGGCTGCAGCCCGTTACCGAGCACCAGGCGTTTGCCATGCGGGCCGGCGAGGCAGGCGCCGCCGCTCAGCTCACTGCCGGTGCCCACCGTGGTGGGCACGGTGATCAAGGGGATCCTGGGTTCCGCCTCGGCCGGGAGCAGCACCAGACCGCTTCGGTGCCGCACTGACAGTCTGTCCCGCACCACGGGGGCTGCGCTCATCAGCACGGCCAACTTGGCCTGGTCGAGCAGTGTTCCCCCGCCGACCGCCAGGACGAGTTCGCTGTCACGGAGCCGCTCGGCCAGTGCCGTCACGCTCTCCAGCGTGCCGGGGCCGACCGGTACCAGCCGCTCCACCGACCGACCCGCCCAGGCCGCACACTCAGACACCTGATCCACGGCCTCCGAGTCGGCGACGGCCGGGTCCGCGAGCAGGGTCAGGGTCCGTCCCTCGTGGAGGGGCAGCCACTTGGCCAGTCCGCTGATCCCGTAGGCCACCTGGGTCAGGCGTCGGCTGCTCAGATTCCACACCGCATCCATTCAGGCCGCCTCGGTGTCACTGCCGAGCCCGGCCCGGTACCGGGCGTGCGCCCTCACCCCGAGGCGCAGGCAGTCCAGGAGCTCGGCGAGTTCGTCGTCGGTGTAGATCAGCGACGGGAGGATCTGCACCCCGTTGACGCTGGGGTGGACCACCGCGCCGGCCCTGCGGATCGCGGCGACGACCTCCGGCACCTCCTGCTGCGGCAGTGGGTCTCCCGCAGGCGTGCGCAACCGGATGGACCGGAAACAGCCGATGCCCGTAGTGGCCGAGACCAGCGGTTCGGTGGCGACCAGATCCTCCAGTGCCTTGTCCAGAAGGACTGACAGGCGTCGCGCCGAGGCGACCACGTCGAGCCGCCGCATCTCCTGCACCGTGGCGAGGATCGCCGCGCAGGTGACGGGCGTCCCGGCCTGGGTCTCCCCATGGACGAACACGTCACCCGCCGCGTCAAAGGGCTCGGCGAGCGCCTGGGGCATCAGCACGGCCGCCGCGGCGTGCGTGCCGTTGGTCAGCCCCTTCGACGTGATCAGCAGATCAGGTGGCGCCTGCCACCGCTGTGAGGCGAAGAAGTCACCGGTACGGCCGAAACCGGTGGCGACCTCGTCGGCGACGAGGAGGAAACCGTGGCGGTCCCGGAGTTCAAGCAGCGTCTGCACGTACTCCGGGGTGAGCGGCACCGCCCCGCTGCCAAGCACGGGTTCCACCACCACTGCCGCGATCCGGCTTCCCTGCTGGGCCGCCAACTGGGCGATCTCGTCGCCCGCGTTGGGCGTCACATGCCTGACCAACCGCTGGTCGACGCCGTAGACGGCTTGACCGAGATTCTCGCCGGTGAGGGCGAACCCACCGAAGGTCAGCCCGTGATAGCTGTCTCGCAGGCCCACCACGAGCTTGCGCATGCCTTCGCCGCGCAGCGCGTGGTAGTGCCTGGCCAGCTTCATCACCAAGTCGTTTGCGGCCCCGCCGGAGGTCGAGAAGACCACCCGGCCGTAGTGTTCCGCCCCTGCCGCTTCAATCAGTGCGCGCGCGGCACGCCTGGCGTAGACGTTCTCGTAGCGGAACACCGACAGATAGGAGGCGTCACGCAAGGCATCCGCACAGGCCCGGGCGATCGCCTCGTTGCCGTAGCCGAGGTTCGCGTTCCACAGGCCGCTTGTGCCGCACAGCAGTTCACGGCCATCCTGGAAGCGGATCCTGACTCCGTCGGCCGACACGGCGCACAGTTCGTCGGCTCCGTGCAGGCGGGGTTCGAGCAGCGACGGCCAGAGTTCGGTGGGCATCAGACGGCCTCCGCCTCGAGCAGCACACCGGTATGGCGGGGGGAGGCGGCGGGCAGCGGATGATGTGCCACGACGCGCAGTCCCGCGGAAGCCAGTTCCCGCGCCAGGTCGTCCGGGGGGAGGACCCGGATGGACGTGGTGAGCACCACCACCGATCCGTCCTCCGGCATATCCCGCTGCGGTGGCAGGATGGTGACCTTGCGGACTTCCTGGCCGGCCCGCCAGTGTTCGATCATCCGATAGCGGCGTCCGCTGGCACCCACGGCCTCAAGGTCCAGGTCGTCCCCGTCGGCGTCTGTCAGGTCGACGGTGGAAAGCAAGAACCTTCCGCCGGGCCTGAGATGAGCCCGCACGGCCGCGTAGAGTCCGGCCCTGCCCTCGGCGTCGAGCAGGGAGACGGACGTGGTGCCGAGCACCACAACGGCGTAGGTGCTGCCGAGCTCGAATGCGGACATGTCGCCCTGCACAACGGTGCACCGTCCCCCGATACCCGCCGGGGCCTCGGCGAGCCGCTCATGGAGCAGGGCCACCATGCTCTCCTTGAGCTCCAGAGCCGTGACCTGACGGCCCGACGCGAGCAGTGGCAGCGTCAGCCGGCCGGATCCGGCAGCGAGTTCCAGCACCGGACCGGGAACGGCACGGACCGACCGCAGCAGTTCCCTGATCTCGGTGGTATCGGCGGCCGCCAGGTCGTGATAGACCGAAGCACCCGCCTCGTCGTACAGATCGTGCACGCTGACCCGGTCTCCGTATCCGGCCAGGATCTGGCCGGCCAGTCCCGGGACAGCCGCGGCGTCCGTCGTCGTCATACGGTCATCTCCAGCACGGGGACGCCCGGAATCAGCGAGACGCCCTTGTCGGCGAAGAACGCGAGCACCCGCTCGATCGCAGCCCGGTCCACCGACCCGCTCTCCGCGTGCTCCGCCACGGCTTCGGCGCTGCCGAGGACCAGCAGCATCTCCGTGATCTCCGCCGCGCGTCGACCGAGCTGGAAGGTCCGGTCGGCACCCGCGACCCTGACGTACGCCTTGTCCGACGTCCAGCACAGGAACGGCGCCTTTGGATCGTCGGCGTCCAGGGCCCCGTCGACGGCATCGAGCCCGGGCACAAGCCGGCGGCCGAAGCCCGAGACTCTGGGCTCGGTGATCCCGCGCGTCTGGAGGTCTCGCAGCAGATCCAGCGCGGCCAGATAGCGGGCGAGCCAGGGCCTTCGGCGTACGGCGGGGCCGCGTACCTCTTCCGGCACGGCCGCTCCGAGCGGCACCGCACCACCCGTATCGCTTGCCGCGTTCAGGCGCTGCCATGCCGAGTGCAGGGCCCCGGCTGAATCCCCGGCGGTCCCCAGCCGCAGTCCCTGTGGCGAGACGGAGACGCCTCCATCCCGGTCCACGTAGAGCCTGGTGCCCGGTCCGTCGCCCGGGACATGGGCTCCGAGTGCGGAAAGATCGGCGATCTGCACAGCCGGGCTGACCGCGAAGGGAGCAAACCTGCCCTCCGCCCTGGCGGCGTCGGCGTCCGCGAGGAACAACTCGAAGTCTGTGTCGCCGGCCACCCGCACGAGCGTCGTGCCGAGCAGCGACATGTAAGGGCTGACGCCGTAGTCCTGGGTCTGGAGGAACAGAACGTCACCGACCGACGCATCGCCCTCCGACCCGCTCAGCGATCCCTCGTACCCGACGACAGTGGCACCGGACCTTCCGTCCTGGCCGTCCCGTGCCGCCGGGGCGAGGACGAGCGTCCGCGGCCCCACGGCATCGGAGCCGAGCAGTGCATCCAGAAAGGCCGAGTCCTCCAGCACAACGGTGGCGCTCTCCGGCCCCGGCGTGTCATCGGCCGACGGGCGTCCGGTGACCCAGGAGCGCAGATGGCGCCCCACCCGGGTGATCAGTTCCTCATTCACCGGATTCCCTCCGATCCGCGCCTACGGCGGCGAGAATCTGCTTCAAGTCGTCCATTGCGGCATTCGCGCCGTAGAGCCGGCATACGCCCGTAAGGTTCAGCACGATTTCATTGACTCCGGCGTCACGATACTCATCAAGACGCTTTACGATCTCATCGAGATTTCCGTATAGGAATGCACCGGATTCTGCCATGAGGCGTGCAGCCGCTCGCGGGTCGAGATCAGAGAAATCAATGCCCGCCTTTCCGAGCATGTCAAGATAGTGCGGCGCCTGCATGTGTGCGGAATTGCTCGCCAGCACGAAATCGGAGACATCCCGATCGATCCGGTCGGAGCGCTCCAGAGCCACAGGCACCATCGCGGTGATCCGGGGCACGGGCCGGCCTGCGGTGTCCGCCCCCTCCCGCATCGCGGGGCGAACGACACCGTCGAGGTAGGCCGCCGGCGTGAGCCAGGTAACCGCCACATCGGCGACCTCGCCCGCGAGACGGGCCATGCCGGGGCGCAGCACTCCAAGTCCAAGGCGCACGGGAGGCGACATGACCGGGCCCATCCCCGCATGACAGGAGTAGTACTCACCGTCGAAGTCGACCGGGTCGCCGCTGAGCAGCCCTCGAACCACCGTCATGTATTCACGGACCGCCGTGAGCTGGCTGCGGTACGGGGCACCGAGCAAGCTCTGCTGAAACGTTTTTGCACCCGGCCCGAAGCCGGCCACCACGTCCTTGCCGGTCGCCATCGCCAGGGTCTTGACCTTGTGAGCCGCCTCGAACGGATGCCGCAGCGGCATCAGGGTCACTCCGAGCCCAGTCGGTACCCGAAAGCCCGCGCCCGCAACCGCGGAAAACGTCTGGAAGGGTTCCATCAGCACGCTTTGCCCCTGCCAGAGCCTGGCCGCCCCCGTCCATTCGACCAGCGCCGCAAAGGGAAGAACCTGCTCTGTGCGGCGCGGCAGGAACGGCACCAATATTGAGTAGTCCACTTTTCCCCCCGGACCGCGGCTTCTGACGTCTTGAATGTTTCCAGAGAGACCATCGGGCGTGCAAGGATTTCCGCTGCAACTTGATGCAGGTGGCAACTGCAGAAACCTGCACCCGGGAATCGCCGGAAAAGGAGCGGCCAGACGAAACCGTGTGCGACCAGGACGAGCCGGCCACCGAGCGCCTTGAGGCAGCGGGCGAAGTCCTGACCTCGTTCATGTCCATTGATCCGAATGATCCGAAACGGTGCTGGTGGTTCGTTTAATTGGCGGTGGTGTGGGTTGACGGCGGATCGGGTTGGTCGCGGGGCGGTGGCAGGAGTCAACTACCTTGCCGGTGGCTGAAGATGACCGCTCGCCGTCCGTGTCCGCCTGCGCCGGGTCCGTTGGGACGAGTACGCGGCCCGGTTCGATGACTTCTTCTTCAGCCTGGCCCAGCGGCGAGGTCTTCGCGAGTGCCTGGCCGGGCTGCTGGCGCCGCGGAAGCGGAACAAGACGATCACCTGCCTGGCCGGGGCAGAGCCGGTGACCGGTGCGGGGATGCCGGGGGTGCAGCGGCTGCAGTTCTTCCTGCCCGAGTCCTCCTGGGAGGCCGAGCAGGTCAACGACCGAGCCCCTTGAACTGCTGCGCGAGCAGCGGGCGACCGCGCACGTGGGCCGGCAGTGGCTGGGCAAGACGGACAACGTCGCCGCGACGCTCACGCACGGAGCGGCGGCGACATCCACACGGTGAAGGAGACCCTCCGGCACTCCACCATCACGCTGGCCTCGGACACGTACACGAGCCTGCTCCCTGAGCTGGACCGTGAAATCGCCGAGAAGGCAGCGAAGCTGATCCCCCGGTCGCGTCAGGCGGCTGCCGAACCGTCCGCCCAAACGGCAGCCGATCCGCAGGCCACGGCCACATCCGCTCACGCATCGCTCACGCAGTGGCTCGAAAACGCAGCAGCGCCCGACCCGACCGAAGCCGACTCAGGCGCTGCGTAGCAGGTCAGAGGGCATATTCCCCGACCACCACCGGTAGGCCCTGTGGGACTCGAACCCACAACCAATGGATTAAAAGTCCACTGCTCTGCCAATTGAGCTAAGGGCCCCTGGCGATGTTGCCTCCACGAGCATAGCCGGACACGGCCGCGTCTCCGATCGGGTATCGGGGACACGGCCGTGCCGTGGGTGAAGATCCAGCCGGAGTGTCAGGGATCTACCTTTTCGGGGGCACCCGCGGAAGCGTCCCCGGAGACCGCCGCGCGGGACGCCTCCCGGGCGAGCGTGCGTTCGTGGCCCGGGTTGAGGAACCAGTGCCGGGCCGACGCGCCCCACCACGCCGCCGCGAAGCCGAGGACGACCAGGACGGCGACCGGGGCGTAGTTGAAGCTCTCCCAGGTGACGGGCGAGACCTGAGGCAGCATGAAGAGGACCGTGATCACGCCCACCCACACCACCGAGACGATGCCGACCGGACGCGACCAGCGGCCCAGGTGCCACGGCCCCCGCACGAAGTCGTCGCCCTTGCGCACCCGCAGCAGCGTCGGGATGACGTACGCGATGTAGAGGCCGATGACGGCGATCGACGTCACCGCCGCATACGCCGTCACATTGATCAGATACGGCAGTCCCAGCACCAGCGCTCCGGCCGCCGCCAGCCATACGGCGGCCACGGGCGTCCGGGTCCGCGGGCTCACCGTGTGCCACACGTGCGAGAAGGGCAGCGCGCCGTCACGTGAAAAGGCGTAGATCATGCGGCTGTTGGCCGTGACCGAAGCCATGCCGCAGAACAGCTGGGCGCCGATGACGACCAGGAGCAGGAGTTTGCCGGCCGTTGCGCCCAGGGCGTCCAGCAGGATCTGGGCCGGCGGCGCCCCCGTGGGGGACGCGAGCTCCTTGTCGTAGGACTGGATGGCGAACGTGAAGCCGAGCAGCAGCACGAAGCCCGCTATCCACGAGGTCCAGATGGACTGGACGATGCCCTTCGGGCCGGCCGTCGACGCGTCGTGCGTCTCCTCGGTCATATGGGCGGAGGCGTCGTAACCGGTGAAGGTGTACTGCGCCATCAGCAGTCCGAGGAGCACCACGTACACGCCGCTGCCCCAGCCCGTGTTGTTCACGAACTTGGTGAACACGAAGGAAGCGGACTGGTGGTGGTCCGGTACGAAGGCCAGCGCGCCGACGATGACACCGACGCCGAGCACATGCCACCACACGCTGATGTCGTTGAGCAGCGCGACGATCTTCACGCCGAAGGTGTTCAGGAGGCCGTGCAGCAGCAGGATCGCCGCGAAGAGCAGGACCGTACGACCCGGTGTGACCTTGAAGTCGAACTGCAGGTTCAGATACGCCCCCAGGAAGGAGGCGGCGCCGAAGTCGATGCCGGCCGTCACCGCCACCTGGCCCAGCACGTTGAACCACCCCGTGAACCACGCCCAGGCGGCGGCCGTCCGCGGAGGCGCCAGCCGGTGGGCCCAGAAGTACAGGCCCGCGGAAGTCGGGTACGCCGAACAGATCTCGGCCATCGACAGGCCGACGAACAGTGTCATCAGGCCTACGGCGACCCAGCCCCAGGTGATCACCGAAGGACCGCCCGTGTTCATGCCGAACAGATAGAGGGTGAGGCAGCCGGAGAGGACCGAGATGATCGTGAAGGAGACCGCGTAGTTCGAGAACGCCGACATGCGGCGGGCAAGGACCTGCGTGTAGCCGAGCTGGGCAAGCCGTTCTTCGTCGGACAACCCCGAGTCGGAGGGTCCCGACTTCCCGCTCGCTATGGCGTCATCTGTCATGCCCCCAGCGATTCCCTCGCCAGAGGCGTGACATGCATCACAGCATGGCCAAAAAATGCCCCTTCCGGCCTGCCCGACGCCCCCGTTGCGCGCCCGCCCGCCGCAGGAACCATTGCCCCTGCCGCCGTTGCGCTGAAGGCGCCCCGCGCTGCCCCGTACGACCAGCTCGTTCTTCCCGTCACCGGCGCTCTCGCCGACGCCGACGACCGTCTCGTGGGCCACGCCCCGGCCGCCGTAGACCTTTGCACCGGCCTCAGGCGTCCGGGACATGCGAAGGGCCCGTACGACCGAAGTCGTACGGGCCCTCACTCAGTTCACGCGGCGTCAGCCGTTGCGCTTCCAGCGCGGCTTGTCGTCGCGGCGGCCGAAGGAGGAGCCGCCGGTGCCGGTGCCGCGGTGGTCGTCACGGCGGCCGTAGGGGCGCTCGTGGCCGCCGGAGCGGAAGCCCGGACGGTCGCCCTGGCGGTCGCGGTTGAACGGGCGGTCGCTGCCACGGTGACCGCCGCGCTCGTCACGGCGCTCGAAGGAGCGGCCGGCCGGACGGTCGTCACGGCGGAAGCCACCGCGGTCGTTGTCCCGGCGCTCGAAGCCACGGCCACCACGGTCGTCACGGCGCTCGAAGGAACGGCCACCACGGTCGTCCCGACGGTCGTCGCGACGGAACCCGCCACGGTCGTTGTCCCGACGCTCGAAGCCACGGCCACCACGGTCGTCACGGCGCTCGAAGGAACGGCCACCACGGTCGTCCCGACGGTCGTCACGGCGGAACCCGCCACGGTCGTTGTCCCGACGCTCGAAACCACGGTCGCGGTCGCGGTTGAACCCGCCCCGGTCGCCCCGGTCGTTGTCACGGCGCTCGAAGGAACGGCCACCACGGTCGTCCCGACGGTCATCGCGACGGAAGCCGCCACGGTCGTTGTCCCGACGCTCACGACGCTCGTACGACGACGGCGCCTGCGCCCGGTCCACGTCCTGCGCGGCGGGCTGCTCGGGCACCGCCACCTCGGCAGCCTCGACGGCGGCCTCGGCCACCGCCGCCTGCGCCTCGGCCACCGCGGCCTCCGGGTCCTCGCCACGCTCGCGGGCGACCCGGGCGACCAGGCGGTCGGCCTCCTCGCGCAGCTCGGTCGCGCGCCGCTGCGCCCGCTCCAGCTGCTTGGTGAGGTGCGCGACCTCGCGCTCGGCCTGCTGCGCCGCGTTGCCCGCGGACTCGGCCTGGACCTCGGTCATCGAACGGGCGCCGGTGATCTCGGCGACCTCGGGCTCGAAGGCCGTACCGGAGTTGATGATGTGACGTCCGGCGTCGACGCCCGCGTCCTCCATCAGCCGGAAGATCTGGCGGCGCTGGTGCGGCAGGGACAGGGAGACGACCGTGCCGGTGCGGCCCGCGCGAGCGGTACGGCCGGCGCGGTGCAGGTAGTCCTTGTGGTCGCCGGCAGGGTCGACGTTCAGCACGAGGTCGATGCCGTCGACGTGGATACCGCGGGCGGCGACGTCCGTGGCGACGAGCGCGTTGACGTAACCGTCCTTGAAATCGGCCAGCGTGCGGGTACGCGCGCCCTGGGTCATGCCGCCGTGCAGCGCGTCGGCCTTCACACCGGCCTCGCGCAGCTGCTCGGCGATACGGTCGGCGCCCAGCTGGGTGCGGACGAAGATGATGGTGCGGCCCTTGCGGGAGGCGATCGCGGCCGTGACCGGCGCCTTGTCCTTGGGCTTCACGATCAGGATGTGGTGCGACATGGTCGTGACGTTGCCCTGGGCGCTGTCGACCTCGTGCGAGACCGGGTCGACCAGGTAGCGCTTGACCAGCGTGGAGATCTCGTTCTCCATGGTCGCGGAGAACAGCATCCGCTGACCGCCGGCCGGGACCTGGTCGAGCAGCTCGGTGACCTCGGGCAGGAAGCCCAGGTCGGACATCTGGTCGGCCTCGTCGAGGACGGCGACCTCGACGTTCTCCAGGGAGCAGGCGCCGCGGTTGATGATGTCGCGCAGTCGGCCCGGGGTGGCGACGAGGATGTCGACGCCGCGCTCCAGGGCGTAGATCTGGTTGCCCATCGACGTACCGCCGCAGACGACCTTCATCTTGAGGCCGACGACGTCGCCGTAGGGCTGGAGGGCGTCCGCGACCTGCATCGCGAGCTCGCGGGTCGGGGTGAGGATGACGGCGCGCGGCTTGTGCTTCTCTGTGCGGCCGCCGGCGAGGCGCGCCAGGGTCGGCAGACCGAAGGAGAGGGTCTTGCCGGAGCCGGTGCGGCCACGGCCGAGGATGTCCTTGCCGGCCAGGGCGTCCGGGATGGTCGCGGCCTGGATCGGGAAGGGGGTGGTCACGCCGTTCTGGGCGAGCTTGCGCACGACGCCCTCGGGGAGGCCTAGGTCCGCGAAGGTGACCTCGACAGCGTCCTCGGAGCCCTCGTTCTCGGGCACGACGACGTGATCAGTACTGGAAATGGACATGCGTAAGCGAAACCTTCCGGAGTCTCGTCGGCACGCGCCCGTCAACTCCGTGATTTCGCATCACGACCGCCTCTATGCGGTCAGCCACGGCAAGGGAGAGAACGCGCCACGCGGCGCTCTCTGCAATGGCGCCGGGCAATGGGATCAAACGATCTACCACCATACGCACCCTGCACACCCCAAGGCAAACCGAACCACCGAGACGCTCGTCACGTCCCTACGCGGGTGATCCCGCCGTCGGCGCCGGCTCCCGCTCCGCCATCTGCGGCCCCGTCTCCTCGTGCGCCGACGAGGACGGCTCGGCGACCGTCGGCTCCGGCGAGGCGGGGGTCGGCTGCTCGGTCGGCGTCGGCTGCGGCTCGGCCGTGTGCGTCGGGGTCGGCGACGCGACGGTCGGCGCGGGCACCCCGGGCTTCTCGCTCTTCCCGTTCCCGGGCTTGCCCGCCGGAGGGGCGGACCGGCCGTCCCCCGCGGACGGCGAGGCCGAGGGGGACGCCGACGCCCCGTCCTTCTCCTTCTCCCGCTTGCCGCCCCTGTGCTTGCCGTCGGCCGCGCCGACGCCGAACCCCCTGCCGGACACGCCCGACCCGCCGTCGGGCGCCTCACCGCCCCGCTGACCCGCGGAGTGCGACGGCTTCGCGCCGCCGCCCCCGTCCTCGCCCACGCTCATGCAGCCGGCGGCAGCGGCGACGGCCATGACCGTGGCGGCCAGACGGACGGGTACGTACAAGCGGCGCACGGAAAGCCACCTCCGAGGCGGGGGAAGGAGTCAACCTGCCCAACTCCCGCCGCCCACAAGAGGACACGCGCCCCGGTCATCCGTATCCCAGGGCGTGCAGCCGCGCGTCGTCGATCCCGAAGTGGTGCGCGATCTCGTGCACGACGGTCACCTCGGTCTCCGCGACGACGTCCTCCCGCGACCGGCACATCCTGAGCGTCGGGCCCCGGTAGACGGTGATGCGGTCCGGCAGCACCCCGGCGTACCACTCACCCCGGTCCGTCAGCGGAGTGCCCTCGTAGAGCCCGAGCAGCTCGGGATCGTCCGCCGGCGGCTCGTCCTCGACGAACACCGCGACGTTGTCCATCAGTCGCGTCAGCTCCGGCGGGATCCGGTCGAGCGCCTCGGCGACCAGTTCCTCGAACTCCTCGCGCGTCATCTCCAGCACAGGCCCATTGTCGGCCACGGCCCGTCCGTACGAGAGTCATGGACCCACTCGCATATCCACGCCCGCACTTGGGCATACGGGACCAATGGCCCGCGTCCCCGCCATCGCCGCCACCGTCCTGAACCGGGTACGCAAGTCCCCGCGCACCCTCGCCCGCCACTACCGCGCCCGCCGCCCCCACCCCACCCTCGAGCTGGTCCGGCAGCCGCACCCCTGGTCCCGCGCCCTGGGCCTGGCCGCCGTCGTCCTGCTCGGTGCCTGGCTGGGCCTGCTGATCGTCGGGAACGTACGGGTCCCGGTCGGCCCCATGGACACGACGATGACCCTGCGGCCGTCCCTCAGCGGCGGCACGAAGATCAACATCTCGCCGCTCGGCGCCCTGCAGCTGAACAGCCACCATGCGCCGCTCCGCCTGGACGTGAACGTCGACCAGCTCGACCCGGTCCGCGCCCAGGCCCTGGTGGACCACCCCGAACGCCTCGCCGGCCTCCAGGACGAGGTCGCCCACGACGTGGAGCACGGCACCCTCGACGTGGCCCTGCGCTCCTGCATCGCCGTGGTGTCCGGAGCCACCGCCCTGGGCCTCGCGGTCTACCGCCGCCCCCGCCGCGCCCTCGCCGCCGGCGGCACCGCCCTGGCCCTCCTCATGGCCTGCGGAGCCTCGGTGTACGCGACCTGGAACCCCGAGTCCGTCCTCGAACCGAAGTACTCGGGCCTGCTCTCCTCCGCGCCCTCGCTGGTCGGCAACGCCCGCAACATCGTCACCGAATTCAACGTCTACCAGAAGGAGTTGGCCCGCCTGGTGACCAACGTGACGAAGCTCTACGACGTCACGTCCACGCTCCCCGCCTACCAGCCGGACCCGTCCACCATCCGCGTCCTGCACGTCTCGGACATCCATCTCAACCCCGCGAGTTGGAAGATCATCGCGTCACTGGTGGACCAGTACAAGGTGAACGTGATCGTCGACACCGGCGACACGATGGACCACGGCTCGGCGGCGGAGAACGGCTTCCTCGACCCGATCGCCGACCTGGGAGCGCCGTACGTCTGGGTCCGCGGCAACCACGACTCGAACGTCACGCAGCGCTATCTGCAGCGCATGAAGAACGTCCACGTGCTGGACGGCGGCCGGGCCGAGACGATCGGAGGCCTGCGCTTCGCGGGCACGGGCGATCCGCAGTTCACCCCCGACCGCTCGAAGGCACTGGGGGCCGCCCAGTCGGAGGAACTGGCCGGCGCCCGCCTGGCGACGGCCCTGAGCGACCAGAAGAGCGCGGGCACCCCCGTCGACGTGGCCATGGTCCACGAGCCGTCGGCGGCGCGTGAGGTCGACGGCGAGGTACCGCTGGTGCTGTGCGGGCACCTGCACCACGAGGGCGACGAGATCCTCCCGCGCGGCACCCGGCTGCGCATGGAGGGCTCGACGGGGGGCAGCGGCCTGCGCGCCCTGGAGCACAAGTACCCGGCCCCCATCGAGGCCTCGATCCTCTACTTCGACCGTGACACCCGCCGCCTGCAGGCCTGGGACGCGATCAAACTGGGCGGCCTGGGCGAGACGACGGCGGAGGTCACCCGCCACCTCCCCAAGGGCTGAATCGATCAGCGGCTCCGCCGCGGGCAACCGGGAGCCACCCCCTCCACTCCGGCCCCTTCAGCACCTTCCCGCTCCGCCCCGTAAACCGTTTTGGCGATACCTCCCGCCATCCCATATGCTTCTCACGTCCCCGACGCGCCGAGAGGCGCCCAGGCGGGCCGATAGCCCTCATCGTCTAGCGGCCTAGGACGCCGCCCTTTCAAGGCGGTAGCACGGGTTCGAATCCCGTTGGGGGCACGCAAAACCGTGTGCGACACTGGTGGTCGCCCACACAGCTTGGTCCTGTGGAGCAGTTTGGAGTGCTCGCCACCCTGTCAAGGTGGAGGCCGCGGGTTCAAATCCCGTCAGGACCGCTGAAGCTTCTCTGGAAGCTTCGTGGCTGGGTAGCTCAGTTGGTACGAGCGATCGCCTGAAAAGCGATAGGTCGCCGGTTCGACCCCGGCCCCAGCCACAGCAGAGGCCCCGATCTCCGGATCGGGGCCTCGTTGTATGTCATGTTGAATCACGCCAAGGTACGAGCGAGGGCACGGTTGTTCGTGGTGCCCACGCACAGAGAACCGTGTTGATGGGGGATGTCGATGACTGACGAGTTCCACGGTTTCGCGATCGTCCGGCGTGGTTACGACCGCGCCCAGGTCGACGCCTATCTCGCCCAGCTGGCCGCGGGCGCGGCCCCCGACACACCCCCCGCCTTCGACCTCGCCCGCCGCGGCTACGACCGGGGGCAGGTCGACGCCCGCATCGCCGAACTGCGGGCCGGCTGAGGACGGCAGTCAGGCGGCTTGGCAGCGATCCGTGGCAGCGCTACGTTCTGGCTGGTCGGCGTAGGGCCAAGGGGGGCGGGGGACGATGAGCCGGGACGAGGCCAGGGCCATCCGGGATGTCGAGCTGGAGAAGGACCGGGCCCGGTACGGGCTGCTGGCCGTGGTGATCAGCAATCTCGCGATCGCGGGAGTGGCGGTCTTCGGGGTGTGGCGGCTCGACGGGGACAAGTCGGTGATCGTGGGCGTGCTCACGGCCGCCTTCACCGCGGTGAGCAGCATGACCACCGCCTATCTGGGGATCAAGGCCGTCTCCAACACCGCCAGGTCCATCGCGCTGGGCGACGGCGGCCCGCGGCAGCAGCAGCCGCCCGCGCCCGCCCCGCCTCCGTCGCAGCGGACCGGCTGAGCCGCCCCCGCCGGGCCGCCGGGCGACAATTCGTTCGCCACGGATTTCCCCGGGATGAGATCCTGGATCGCGTATGTCTACGCACCCTGCCCCCGCCACCCCGGCCCTCGGCACCCTCGCCCCCCGCCTGACCGAGCTGTCCCTGCGCGATGCGCACCGGCTCGGGCGCAGGCTCGAAGGCGCGCGCAAGATCCGTAAGCCCGAGGCCCAGGCCGCCGTCCTCGCCGAGATCGAGGCGGAGATCGCGAAGGCCGAGGAGCGGATGGGCGAGCGGCGCGGCCGGGTCCCCGCCGTCTCCTATCCCGAGCAGCTGCCGGTCAGCCAGAAGAAGGACGTCATCGCGGAGGCCATCCGCGATCACCAGGTCGTCATCGTCGCCGGTGAGACCGGATCCGGAAAGACGACCCAGATCCCCAAGATCTGTCTGGAGCTCGGGCGTGGGGTCAGGGGGATGATCGGGCACACCCAGCCCCGTCGTATCGCCGCCCGTACGGTCGCCGAGCGCGTGGCCGAGGAGATGGACACCCCGCTCGGCGAGGCCGTCGGCTGGAAGGTGCGCTTCACCGACCAGGTGAACCAGGACTCGACCTTCATCAAGCTGATGACGGACGGCATCCTGCTCGCAGAGATCCAGACCGACCGCGAGCTGCGCGCCTACGACACGATCATCATCGACGAGGCCCACGAGCGGTCCCTCAACATCGACTTCCTGCTCGGTTATCTCGCGCAGCTGCTGCCGAAGCGGCCCGATCTCAAGGTCGTGATCACCTCCGCGACCATCGACCCCGAGCGGTTCTCCCGGCACTTCGGCGACGCCCCGATCATCGAGGTCAGCGGCCGTACGTATCCGGTCGAGGTGCGTTACCGGCCCCTCCTCGAAGAGGACTCCGAGGACTCCGACCGCGACCAGATCACCGCGATCTGCGATGCGGTGGAGGAGCTGCAGGGGGAGGGCAAGGGCGACATCCTCGTGTTCCTCTCCGGGGAGCGGGAGATCCGCGACACGGCGGATGCGCTGGTCAAGAAGAACTACCGGTTCACCGAGGTCCTGCCCCTCTACGCCCGGCTCTCGCATGCCGAGCAGCACCGCGTGTTCCAGCCGCACACGGGCCGCAGGATCGTTCTGGCGACGAACGTCGCCGAGACCTCGCTGACCGTCCCGGGCATCAAGTACGTCATCGACCCGGGCTTCGCCCGGATCAGCCGCTACAGCCACCGCACCAAGGTCCAGCGCCTGCCCATCGAGCCGATCTCGCAGGCCAGCGCCAACCAGCGCAAGGGCCGCTGCGGCCGTACGTCCGACGGCATCTGCATCCGTCTCTACTCCGAGGACGACTTCCTCGCCCGCCCGGAGTTCACGGACGCGGAGATCCTCCGTACGAACCTGGCGTCCGTCATCCTGCAGATGACCGCGGCCGGCCTCGGCGACATCGAGAAGTTCCCCTTCATCGACCCGCCGGACCACCGCAACATCCGCGACGGCGTGCAGCTGCTCCAGGAGCTGCACGCGCTGGACCCGGCGGAGAAGGACGTACGCAAGCGGCTCACCCCGACCGGCCGCAGGCTCGCCCAGCTGCCCGTCGACCCTCGCCTGGCCCGCATGGTCCTGGAGGCCGACAAGAACGGCTGTGTCCGCGAGGTCATGGTCATAGCCGCCGCACTGTCCATCCAGGACCCGCGCGAGCGCCCCGCGGACAAGCAGGCGCAGGCCGACCAGCAGCACGCCCGCTTCAAGGACGAGACGAGTGACTTCCTCGCCTATCTGAACCTGTGGCGGTACATCCGCGAGCAGCAGAAGGAGCGGGGTTCGAGCGCCTTCCGCCGTATGTGCAAGCAGGAGTACCTCAACTTCCTGCGCATTCGCGAATGGCAGGACATCTACACGCAGTTGAGGACGGTCGCCAAGCAGATGGGCATCCACCTCAACGAGGAGGACGCCCCCGGCGACCGCATCCATGTGTCCCTCCTCGCCGGCCTGCTCTCGCACATCGGCATGAAGGACGTGAAGGACGGCGCGAAGAACGAGTATCTGGGCGCCCGCAACGCCAAGTTCGCGATCTTCCCGGGCTCGGCGCTCTTCAAGAAGCCGCCGCGGTTCGTGATGTCCGCGGAGCTGGTGGAGACGTCCCGGCTGTGGGCCCGCGTCAACGCGAAGATCGAGCCGGAGTGGGTCGAGCCGCTCGCGGAGCATTTGCTGAAGCGGACGTACAGCGAACCGCACTGGGAGAAGGACCAGGCGGCCGTGATGGCGTACGAGAAGGTCACGCTGTACGGCGTCCCGATCGTCGCCCAGCGCAAGGTGAACTACGGCCGGATCGACCCCGAAGTCAGCCGGGAGCTGTTCATCCGCAACGCGCTCGTCGAGGGCGACTGGCGCACGCACCACAAGTTCTTCGCCGACAACCGCAGACTCCTCAGCGAGGTCGAGGAGCTGGAGCACCGCGCCCGCCGCCGGGACATCGTCGTCGACGACGACACGCTGTTCGACTTCTACGACCAGAAGGTGCCCGAACACGTCGTCTCCGGCGCCCACTTCGACTCCTGGTGGAAGCGGAAGCGGCAGGAGCAGCCGGAGTTCCTGGACTTCGAGCGGGAGATGCTCATCCGGGAGTCGGCGGAGGCGGTCACCAAGGCCGACTATCCGGACTCCTGGCGGCAGGGGCCGCTGAAGTTCCGGGTGACGTACCAGTTCGAGCCGGGCGCGGACGCCGACGGTGTGACGGTGCATGTGCCGCTCCAGGTCCTCAACCAGGTCACGGACGAGGGCTTCGACTGGCAGATCCCGGGCCTGCGGGAGGAGCTCGTCACCGAGCTGATCCGCTCGCTCCCGAAGCCGATCCGCCGCAACTACGTGCCGGCACCGAACTTCGCCAAGCGCTTCCTGGATACGGCCGTCCCCTTGCAGGAGCCCTTGACGGTGACGATGGCGCGTGAGCTGAAGCGCATGGTCGGGGTCCCCTTCGAAGCCTCCGACTTCGACTGGTCGAAGGTCCCGGACCATCTGCGCATCACCTTCCGCATCGTCGACGAGCGGCGGCGCAAGCTCGCCGAGGACAAGGACCTGGAGGCGCTTCGGCTCCAGCTGAAGCCGAAGGCCCGCAAGGCCCTTTCCCAGGCCGCTGCGGCCACCGCCTCGCGTGAGGGCGGCCAGTCCCTGGAGCGCAAGGGCCTGACGGACTGGACGATCGGCTCGCTGACCCGCGTGTTCGAGACGCGCCGGGCGGGCCAGCCGGTGAAGGCGTACCCGGCGCTGGTCGACGACGGCGACACGGTCTCGGTCCGCCTCTTCGACACGGAGGCGGAACAGGCGGAGGCGATGTGGAAGGGCACGCGCAGGCTGATCCTGCGCAACATCCCGGTCAACCCCGCGAAGTTCGCGTCCGAGAAGCTGACGAACGCCCAGAAGCTCGCCCTGTCCGCCAATCCGCACGGCTCGATCCAGGGCCTGTTCGACGACTGTGCGATGGCGGCGGCGGACAGGCTGATCGGGGACTTCGGGGGCCCGGCGTGGGACGAGGAGTCGTACCGGAAGCTGTACGACAAGGTGCGCGCGGAGATCGTGGACACCACGGTCCGTACGGTGGGGCAGGTGCAGCAGGTGCTGGCCGCCTGGCAGGCCTGTGAGCGCCGTCTGAAGGCCGTACGCAGCCCCGCGCTGCTCCCGAACCTCCAGGACGTCCGGGGGCAGCTGGACGCCCTCGTGAAGCCCGGCTTCGTGACGGAGACGGGCCTTCGCCGCCTGCCGGACCTGATGCGCTACCTGGTGGCCGCGGACCGCCGGCTCCAGCAGATGCCGACGGGTGTCCAACGGGACACGACGCGCATGGAGAAGGTCCACGAGATGCAGGACGAGTACGCCTGGCTGCTGGAGCAGCTGCCGCAGGGCCGCCCGGTCCCGTCCTCCGTCACGGACATCCGCTGGATGATCGAGGAGCTGAGGGTCAGCTATTTCGCCCACGCGCTGGGCACGGCCTACCCGGTCTCCGACAAGCGGATCGTGAAGGCGATCGACGCGGCCGTCCCGTAACCGCCCGCACACACTGGGTGAGTTCGACCAGCGGGCTCACCCTCCTGTACAGTCTCTTCTCGCAGCGCAACGCACGAATGGCGCCGCGAAACCTGGTCCTGTGGAGCAGTTTGGAGTGCTCGCCACCCTGTCAAGGTGGAGGCCGCGGGTTCAAATCCCGTCAGGACCGCAGTGAAGTGAGAGGGGCCCGCACCGACAAGGTGCGGGCCTTCTTCGTGCCCAAACACACCCATCCCGCCACCCTGCCAAGGCGGAGGCCGCGCCCGCGGCGCAGCCGCAATCAGGTACAGCAAATCCCGCCAGGACCGCAGTGAGAGGACCCGCACCGGCAAGGTGCGGGCCCCTCTTCGTCCCCGAACACATCCATCACCCGCCACCCTGCCCAGGCGGAGCCCGCGCCCGCGGCGCAGCCGCAATCAGGTACAGCAAATCCCGCCAGGACCGCAGTGAGAGGGCCCGCACCGGCAAGGTGCGGGCCCTTTCTCCTGCCGGTCGCGGCATTTCAGGCCGGCCGGCGTTTGAGGGCGAGGCCGTTCAGGCCGGAGCGGGGGTCTGGGGCGCAGCCCCCGGCGGAGCGGTCGCGGCGGCGTGCGTCACCCCGTGCTCAGACGTTCGACGGAGCCCCATGCCGTCTTGACGGCGTCACATTCCATCGGTACCCAGAAGACAGGGCCCGTTCCCCGTTCGGCCCCGTGGAGGTGGCGTATGGCGGCGTCGGTCAGGCACGAGACGCGGGCCCTGCTCCGTGCGCATCTGTCGGCCGCTTCCTCGTACGGCCACCTGACCCGCCACTGCCCGATATGCCACCACCTGCTGCGGCTGGCGCTGGACTCGCCGAGGGGCGCCGAGACCCCGGACGAGGTCGTCGAGGACGAAAGCGCCGCCGGCGCATGACGGCCGACCGCCCCAACACCCGCCCCGCCAAGGGAATCTGGACCGCACGGCTCCTTTAACGCACGGACGCCGACAGCAACAAGGACCGCGGCATGTGACGGGTGTCACCGCATGAGTTTCTGAAACCGCGGTACTTACACCCCGCCTACAAGTGGTCAATTTTATATGTGCAATTGCACCACTCGGGGCCCCCTCCGGGAGGCCGCCGCACAGCGCCCCCCAGCCGCGCCCCACAGGCGATCCGACACCCGCCCCCAGACTCCGACAAGGCCGCTCACAGGCCACCCGGCCAGGTGCGCCGCACGCACAAAAAAGATCGCGCTGGACCCGGCGGAGTCCAGCGCGATCGACGACGCACCCTGTTACTTGCTTGGAAAGCTCTGAAGAGCGTGGGCGTGGAGCCTGTTGGGGCAGACCCCGCGTCGCTTGGAGCCAGGGTTCGGGCGCCGCGGCAAGTGGGGGACCTGCCGGTTTGCCCGGTTATGCAGTTGTTCAGGCCTCGCTGCGCTGCTGCGGGATGCCCGCGAGCAGTGCACGGACCTCCGCCTCGCGGTAGCGGCGGTGCCCGCCGAGCGTACGGATCGAAGTGAGCTTGCCGGCCTTCGCCCACCGCGTGACCGTCTTCGGGTCCACGCGGAACATCGTGGCGACCTCAGCCGGGGTCAGCAGCGGCTCGGCATCAGGGGTGCGAGCGGTCATGAGCGGCCTCCTCGGGAGAACCGAACCTTCTCGGTTCTTTCCTCTAAATTCTGCACCTTGACCCGCGTTGCCCGAAATGGCGCACACGAGTCGAGTCGGTTATAGGACGAACGGCTTGTCCTCGGCACTACAACTACACCATCTGTCCAGCCGCGTCGGCCAAACCGATGGAATTGCCCCTCCAGGTGTTCATCAGCGACGGAAGCCGATGGACCATGCCATAGCGGACAGTCACGTCACTGTGACGATCAGTCACAGGACAATCAGGAGCCACGAGACCCCCCAAAGCGTGCAATGCTGAGATTCCGCCCACAGTGGTACGCACTGGGACGGACAGAGCCCTCCCCGGACTCCTTGTCCTATTTTGGCACGAGGAGGGGCAAGGGACGCAAGGGCCGCGTAAGTGCGGTCCGTCACGCTTGGCACAGCTTGAGATGAACGCCCGGATCGGGACCTACGTCCCATGTTGACGAAACCTCAGGAAACTCAGAGCACACTTCGGTGCGAGGACGAAACCCCAAAACGGGCGATTCGTCAAACGTCAGTTCGTTACCTGAGGTGGCTCTCAGTTGGCCGAGCGCCGGTCCCGGACCGCCCGCCAGCGCTCCACCAGCCGCGCGTACGCCGTCCCCGCGGCCGCCCCGTCGCCCTGCCGCAGTGCCTCGATGCCCTCGGCGACGTCCGCCGCGGAGTGATCGTCCTCGAGCTCGCCGGCCGGCAGCGTGTGCACCAGGCCGCCGTAGTCCAGCTCCACCGTCGAGCGCGGGTGGAACTCCTCCAGCCAGCGCCCCACGTCCACCAGGCCGTCGATCAGCGGCCCCTCGTCGATGCCGTCCTTCAGGGCCCGCAGCGCCCGTGCCACCCGCCGCCGCGCCTGCACCATCGGCGTCTGGTAGCGCAGCATCGGAGGGATCTCGCCGGAGCCCTTGTCGAAGCGCCGCTCCTCGTCCGCCACCAGCACGAACCAGTGCAACGGCACCTGCCAGGTCGCCGTGCGGATCCAGGGGCGGGCGTCCGGGTTGCGCACCAGCCAGCGCTCGTAGTCCTGGGTCGCCTGGCGTCGTACGACCTCAGGGAGCACCGCGTCCAGGACCGGCTTCGGCAGCTCCTCGGGGAGCTCCTGAAGGGCCTGCCAGCCGCGCAGCCGGGTCCGCCAGGGGCACACGCACAGCACCCCGTCGGCCTGCAGCACGAAGGCGTCGCTGCTCTCGTGCACCGGCACCGGGACCGGCGGGGTGGGCACCAAGTCGGCCAGGGAGCGGCGCAGTTCGTCCTGGTACGAGGGACGGTCGGCGCGCCGGGCGTAGCGCGCCCAGTGGCTGCGCTCCGGCTCGGGGAAGGCGGCCAGTGGCTCGTACACGCGCAGATACGTCGCGTACGGGACGATCACCGAGGACACCTTGGGCACGCCTGCTCCCTCCCCCGCCCACCACCGGGAAAACCTGCGGAACCCGCTCACAAACCGGCGGGAAATCTATGCAAATCGTCGCACGGACGTACTCCGGGAGTGGGTGATCCTGAGCACTGCGCGGTGACGGGGGCGCCCAGGCTCTAATCTCATGCTCACAGCACCCGCCACCCTCCCCCTCAGCCAAAAGCGTGGGGGGACCCCCAGGGAGCTGATCTCCAACCGCCGCTAGCTACTTCAGGAGTCACCACAGTGACCGACGTAACCGGCGCACCTGCTGATGTACTGCACACCCTGTTCCACTCGGACCAGGGCGGACATGAGCAAGTCGTGCTCTGCCAGGACCGCGCCAGCGGTCTCAAGGCCGTCATCGCCATCCACAACACCGCGCTGGGCCCCGCCCTCGGCGGTACCCGCTTCTACCCGTACGCGAACGAGGCGGAGGCCGTCGCCGACGCGCTCAACCTCGCGCGCGGGATGTCGTACAAGAACGCCATGGCCGGTCTCGACCACGGCGGCGGCAAGGCCGTGATCATCGGCGACCCCGAGAGGGACAAGACCGAGGAGCTGCTGCTCGCCTACGGGCGCATGGTCGCCTCCCTCGGCGGCCGCTACGTGACCGCGTGCGACGTCGGTACGTACGTCGCCGACATGGACGTCGTGGCCCGGGAGTGCCGCTGGACGACCGGACGGTCCCCGGAGAACGGCGGCGCGGGCGATTCCTCCGTCCTCACCGCCTTCGGCGTCTACCAGGGCATGCGTGCCAGCGCCCAGCACCTGTGGGGCGACCCCTCGCTGCGCGGCCGCAAGGTGGGCATCGCGGGCGTCGGCAAGGTCGGCCACCACCTGGTCCGGCACCTGCGCGACGAGGGCGCCGAGGTCGTCATCAC
This sequence comes from Streptomyces longisporus, assembly GCF_039532765.1. NCBI lineage: Bacteria > Bacillati > Actinomycetota > Actinomycetes > Kitasatosporales > Streptomycetaceae > Streptomyces > Streptomyces longisporus. The sequence continues at coordinate 406,210 of NZ_BAAASG010000012.1, read as the reverse complement.
CGATGTGCGCGAGGAGGCCGTGGGGCGGATCCTCGCGGCACACCCGCAGGGCGTGAGCGCCGTCGCCGACACCGCGACCCTGATCCGCGTCGAGGGCCTGGACATCTACGCCCCCTGCGCGCTCGGCGGTGCCCTGAACGACGACACCGTGCCCGCGCTGACCGCGAGGATCGTCTGCGGTGCCGCCAACAACCAGCTCGCCCACCCGGGCGTCGAGAAGGACCTCGCCGACCGCGGGATCCTCTACGCGCCGGACTACGTGGTGAACGCCGGCGGCGTCATCCAGGTCGCCGACGAGCTGCACGGCTTCGACTTCGACCGGTGCAAGGCGAAGGCGGCGAAGATCTTCGACACCACGCTGGCCATATTCGCACGTGCGAAGACGGACGGGATTCCGCCGGCCGCGGCGGCCGACCGGATCGCCGAGCAGCGGATGCACGAGGCGGCCGCAGGACGCAGCCTCTGACCTTCGGGAGGTTTGGCCGGTACCCGTCGGCGCACACTTAGAGAGAACTCTCACGTTCGTCGGCGGGTCGCCTGCCGAGAAGTGGTTAAAATCGCGGTTGACCAGCGGGGACGGGGCGCCCCGAGGGTCCTGGACCCGGGCCCGTCCTGCGGGCGACGTACCGTATGGGCGCGGGCTCAGGTACCGTGGAAGCCCTACGGACCGGTCTCTCCGCGGAGAGCCCGTTCCAGATCATGAACGCGTGTCAAGACTCTGGGGCCGTCGAGCCCCGTCACCGAGGGGGTCGAGCCATGGGGCGCGGCCGGGCCAAGGCCAAGCAGACGAAGGTCGCCCGCCAGCTGAAGTACAACAGCGGCGGGACTGACCTGTCGCGTCTGGCCAGCGAGCTGGGCGCTTCGACTTCGAGCCAGCCGCCGAACGGCGAGCCGTTCGAGGACGACGAAGACGAAGACGACCCGTACGCCCAGTACGCGGATCTCTACAACGACGACGATGAGGACGAGGACGATCAGTCCGGTCCGTCGTCGCAACATCGCCGCGGCGCTTGACGCACTGAGCTGTGCTTGACCCGGTCCGGGAGTGGTCCACACCACCGGACCGGGTTTTGCGCTGCTGTCGCCACCGTCAGGCGCTGTAGTCCCCCACGAGGGCCGCGCCGGTCTTGTGATCGCCGCGCTCGGTGATCTCTCCGGCGACCCATGCCTCGACCCCGCGGTCGGCCAGCGTCGCCAGGGCCACGTCCGTGGACTCCTCGGGGACGATGGCGATCATGCCCACGCCCATGTTGAGGGTCTTCTCCAGCTCCAGGCGCTCGACCTGGCCCGTCCTGCCGACGAGGTCGAAGACCGGGGCCGGGGTCCAGGTGGAGCGGTCGACGATCGCGTGCAGGTCGTCGGGGACGACACGGGCGAGGTTCGCGGCGAGGCCGCCACCCGTGACATGGCTGAACGCGTGCACCTCGGTGGTACGGGTCAGGGCCAGGCAGTCCAGCGAGTAGATCTTGGTGGGCTCCAGCAGTTCCTCGCCGAGGGTGCGGCCGAACTCCTCGATCTGCGCGTCCAGCGCCAGGCCCGCCTGGTTCAGCAGGACATGCCGGACGAGCGAGTACCCGTTCGAGTGAAGCCCGGAGGCCGCCATGGCGATCACCGTGTCACCCGTACGGATGCGATCCGGGCCCAGCAGCCGGTCGGCCTCCACCGCGCCCGTACCGGCGCCGGCGACGTCGAAGTCGTCCGGGCCGAGCAGCCCCGGGTGTTCGGCCGTCTCGCCGCCCACCAGGGCGCAGCCGGCCAGCACACAGCCCTCCGCGATGCCCTTGACGATCGCGGCCACCCGCTCGGGGTGGACCTTGCCGACGCAGATGTAGTCGGTCATGAACAGCGGCTCGGCGCCGCACACCACGATGTCGTCCATGACCATCGCGACCAGGTCGTGGCCGATGGTGTCGTACACACCGAGCTGGCGCGCGATGTCGACCTTGGTGCCCACGCCGTCGGTGGCGGAGGCGAGGAGGGGACGCTCGAAGCGCTTGAGGGCGGAGGCGTCGAAGAGGCCGGCGAAACCGCCGAGGCCGCCGAGGACCTCGGGGCGCTGCGTCTTCTTCACCCACTCCTTCATCAGCTCGACCGCGCGGTCGCCCGCTTCGATGTCGACGCCCGCGGCTGCGTAGCTGGCACCAGTTGTCTCAGACATGGCTAGTGAGAACTTTCGTGTCGTACGGCAGGTATGACGGGCTTTACGGGCGACGGATCGCGTCGGCCGCGGCCGTGGCTGCGGGACCCGCGGCCAGCTCGGTCTCCAGGAGCTGCTTGCCGAGCAGCTCGGGGTCCGGGAGCTCCATCGGGTACTCGCCGTCGAAGCAGGCGCGGCACAGGTTCGGCTTGGCGATGGTGGTCGCCTCGATCATGCCGTCGATGGAGATGTACGCCAGGGAGTCGGCGCCCAGCGAGGTGCCGATCTCGTCGATGGTCATGCCGTTGGCGATGAGCTCGGCGCGGGTGGCGAAGTCGATGCCGAAGAAGCAGGGCCACTTCACGGGCGGCGAGGAGATCCGGATGTGGACCTCCGCCGCGCCCGCCTCGCGGAGCATGCGCACCAGGGCCCGCTGGGTGTTGCCGCGCACGATCGAGTCGTCGACGACCACCAGGCGCTTGCCCTTGATGACTTCCTTCAGCGGGTTCAGCTTCAGACGGATGCCGAGCTGGCGGATCGTCTGCGAGGGCTGGATGAAGGTCCGGCCGACGTACGCGTTCTTCACGAGGCCCGCGCCGAAGGGGATGCCGGAGGCCTCCGCGTAGCCGATGGCGGCCGGGGTGCCGGACTCCGGGGTCGCTATGACCAGGTCGGCCTCGACCGGGGCTTCCTTGGCGAGCTTGCGGCCCATCTCCACGCGGGAGAGGTACACGTTCCGGCCGGCGATGTCGGTGTCCGGACGGGCCAGGTAGACGTACTCGAAGACACAGCCCTTGGGCTTCGCTTCCGCGAATCGGGAGGTGCGCAGACCGTTCTCGTCGATGGCCACGAACTCGCCCGGCTCGATCTCGCGGACGTAGCTGGCGCCACAGATGTCGAGGGCGGCGGACTCGGAGGCGACCACCCAGCCGCGCTCCAGGCGGCCGAGGACCAGCGGGCGGATGCCCTGCGGGTCGCGGGCCGCGTACAGGGTGTGCTCGTCCATGAAGACGAGGGAGAAGGCGCCCTTGACCTGCGGCAGGACCGTGTGGGCGGCCTCCTCGATGGTCAGCGGCTTGCCGTCGGCGTCCTCCTGGGCGGCGAGCAGGGCCGTCAGGAGGTCGGTGTCGTTGGTGGCCGCCACGCGAGGCGTACGGCCGCCCTCCTTCTTCGGGAGGTCGGCGACCATCTCGGCGAGCTGCGCCGTGTTGACCAGGTTGCCGTTGTGGCCGAGCGCGATGGAGCCGTGCGCGGTGGCGCGGAACGTCGGCTGGGCGTTCTCCCACACGGAGGCGCCGGTGGTCGAGTAGCGGGCGTGACCGACCGCGATATGACCCTGGAGCGAACCGAGCGAGGTCTCGTCGAAGACCTGGGAGACGAGGCCCATGTCCTTGAAGACGAGGATCTGGGAGCCGTTGCTGACCGCGATTCCCGCGGATTCCTGGCCCCGATGCTGGAGGGCGTAGAGCCCGAAGTAAGTGAGCTTGGCGACCTCTTCACCGGGAGCCCAGACTCCGAAGACGCCGCACGCGTCCTGGGGGCCCTTCTCACCGGGGAGCAGATCATGATTGAGTCGACCGTCACCACGTGGCACGCCACCGAGTGTAGGCGAGATCGACCACTGGTCCGAATTGGGGACAGCTGCCCCTGATGGATCACCGCCCGGCGACCGCCTTGGCGGTTTCTCCGTTTGCGCTGGTCAGCGTGAGGGTTTGCTGATCCAACCCGTAGCTCACGGTGCCGCCGAAGAGGCGCAGGAGGCCCTTCTCCGTATGCATGAGTGAGGTGTCGCACATCATTCGTGTGGTGGACGGGGCGCCGAGGGTGATATGTCCGTCGCGGACCGTGGCGTTCGCGGTGACGTGGTTGCAGCCGAGGCGGCCGGTGACCTTGCCGGACTTCTTGTCGAAGGTGAGGTACGCGGACTCCGTCTGCTGCCGCGGCAGGCCGGCCGCCGTGCCGTTGGAGTCGCCGAGTGCGGTGATCGTCCACTTCGTCCCGTACAGCGGGGCGTCCTTCTCCTTGGTCAGCCGGATGCGGTCGCCGTCGTGGGTGGTGAGCGTCAGGCCGTCGCCCTTGGTCGCGACCGTGAGCGAGTGGTCGATGAGGGTGGCGGCGAGGGCCCGCTCGAAGGCCATGCGCCGGGGCTCGCAGGCCATCAGGGTCTGGCGGGCGTTCGTCAGTTCGACCCGGTGGTCCTTGAAGGCGGCTTTCGCGCCGAACTCGTTGCAGCCGTAGTCACCCACGGCGGTTCCGTCCGCGCGGATCCGGAGGTCGGCGTCGGCGGGCGCGCGCCGGGTGGTGCCGCCCACGGTGACGCTGTCGACCTTCCAGTGGACGCCGGACACCTGGGAGGCGGCGGAGGTGCTGCCCGTGTCGCTTCCGCACGCCATGACCAGCGGAAGGACGGTCAGGACGGCGAGGGTGAGTCGCTGTTTGTCCATGCCGATGGGACGAAAGGGACGGAAGACCGGTTCCCCCCGTTCACTTCATCAGCGGCAGCAGCCCGCCCAGGTCCGCCCGCTCGCCACTGGCGCTGACCTTGGCCTCCTGGACGGCATCCGCCCAGGTCACCCGCCCGGTCGCGAGCCGGATCCAGGTCAGCGGGTCGGTCTCGACGACGTTCGGCGGGGTGCCACGGGTGTGCCGGGGGCCCTCGATGCACTGCACGACGGCGTACGGCGGGATCCGCACCTCGGTGGAACCGCCGGGCGCCTTCGCGGCCAGGGCGTCGGCGAGCAGCCGGGTGCAGGCGGCGAGGGCCTGGCGGTCGTACGGCACCTCGAGTCCCGGTACGGCGGCGTTGAGGTCGTCGGTGTGGACGACGAGTTCGACGGTGCGGGTGACCAGGTAGTCGGCGAGGGTCATGACGCCGGTGCGGGCGGCGAGGAGGCGGGTGTCGGGGGCGCCGGCCACGGCCTCGGTGAACCGCTCGGCGGTGCGGGCGTAGAGAGCGTCCAGGTCGGGGTTGGCCCCGGCGAGGTCGCGGGTGCCGTCGGCGATGTCGGCGGCACGGGCGGCCGTGGCGAACGGCCAGTCCACAAGGGTGAGTTCCGCCTTGGCCGGCTCGTCGCGCCCGAGGTTGCGGCTCACGGTCTCCACAGCCATGGTCACGTGCGCGGCGAGGTCGCGTACCGTCCACTCGCCGAGCCCCGTCGGGAGCGCGAGCTGTTCGGGGGACAGCGTCCGTACGGCTGCCCGTACGTTCCCGAACTGGGCCAGTACGGCCTTGCGGATCTTGACGGGGTCGTACGTACGGGCGCGTTTCTTGGCCGGTGGCATGACAGCGAGCCTAAAGGGAGCCGATCACCCGTGCGAGTGATCACCGGGTGATACCCGCCCCTGCTCCGTGGGGACCGGGCAATGCTCGCCTTCGCCTGGAAGGGGGTGCAACATGACGGTTATGGCCGAGCGCACGTCTCAGATGTCGGTGGAGGAGTTCGAAACGATCGCTTCCGCCGCCCCCGAGACCGTCACGTTGGAGTTCATCAACGGACGGATCGGAGTCAAGAAGGTGGCGGACGGAGACCACGACACCATCGTCACCTGGCTGGCCCGGCGCTGTATGCAGACCAGGCCTGACCTGGACCTGTACCAGGGTCGAGGGCTCAGGGTAGAGGCGTATCGGGAAGGCAGGGTGAAACCGGATGCGGTGCTCGTGCCGGAGGCCCACTTCGCGGGACAGGGTGAGTGGGCCGACCCGGACGGCGCGCTCATGGTCGTCGAGGTCACCTCGTACGACTCGGACACCGACCGGCGGGACCGGCACGAGAAGCCGACCGCGTACGGGCAGGCCGGGATCCCCCTGTACCTCCTGATCGACAGGGACTCCTGCACGGTCACGGTGCACAGCAACCCGGACCGGCAGGTCGGCGGCTACCGCACCATCCAGACCTCGAAGTTCGGCGAGAAGGTGTCCGTACCCGGCCCCATGGACATCGAACTCGACACGGAGATCCTCAAGAACTACGTCCGCTGAACGCCCGACCAGCCGAGATGGCCCCGCCCGGATGATCCGGGCGGGGCCTTCACCGTCGTACCACTGCCTACGCGAGCAGCGCCGGGATCGTCCCCTCGTGGGCCTCGCGCAGCTCCTCCAGGGACAGTTCGAACTCGCCCTGCAGCTCGACGCTGTCGCCGTCCACGACACCGATGCGCGTGACGGGCAGACCCCGCGCACCGCACATGTCGTTGAAGCGGACCTCCTCGGAGCGCGGCACGGCGACGACCGCGCGCCCCGCCGACTCGGAGAAGAGGAAGGTGAACGCGTCCAGCCCGTCGGGTACGACCAGGCGCGCGCCCTTGCCGCCGAGCAGCGCCGACTCCACGACCGCCTGGATCAGACCGCCGTCGGACAGGTCGTGCGCGGAGTCGATCATGCCGTCGCGGGAGGCGGAGATCAGGATCTCGGCCAGCAGGCGCTCACGCTCCAGGTCGACCTTCGGGGGCAGACCGCCGAGGTGGTCGTGGATCACCTGCGACCAGGCCGAACCGCCGAACTCCTCACGGGTGTCGCCGAGGAGGTACAGCAGCTGCCCCTCCTCCTGGAAGGCGACCGGCGTGCGGCGGGCGACGTCGTCGATCACGCCCAGTACCGCGACCACGGGAGTCGGGTGGATGGCCGCCTCGCCCGTCTGGTTGTAGAGCGAGACGTTGCCGCCGGTCACCGGGGTGCCCAGCTGCTGGCAGGCGTCGGCGAGGCCGCGGATGGCCTCTGCGAACTGCCACATGACGGCCGGGTCCTCGGGCGAGCCGAAGTTCAGGCAGTCGGAGACCGCGAGGGGCTTGGCGCCGGTCGTGGCGACATTGCGGTACGCCTCCGCGAGGGCCAGCTGCGCGCCCGCGTACGGGTCGAGCTTGGCGTACCGGCCGTTGCCGTCCGTCGCGATCGCGACACCGAGGCCGGACTCCTCGTCGATGCGGATCATGCCCGAGTCCTCGGGCTGGGCCAGCACCGTGTTGCCCTGCACGAAGTGGTCGTACTGCGAGGTGATCCACTTCTTGGAGGCCTGGTTGGGGGAGGCCACCAGCTTCAGGACCTGGTCCTTCAGCTCCGCCGAGGTCGCGGGCCGCGCGAGCTTGCCCGCGTCGTCCGCCTGCAGGGCGTCCTGCCACTCCGGGCGCGCGTACGGCCGCTCGTAGGTCGGGCCCTCGTGCGCCACGGTCCGCGGGTCGACGTCGACGATCTTGCCGCCGTGCCAGTAGATCTCCAGGCGGTCGCCGTCCGTGACCTCACCGATGACGGTGGCGATGACGTCCCACTTGTCGCAGATCTCCAGGAACCGGTCGACCTTCTCCGGCTCGACGACCGCGCACATGCGTTCCTGCGACTCGCTCATGAGGATTTCCTCGGGCGAGAGCGTGGAGTCGCGCAGGGGTACGTCGTCGAGCGTGACGCGCATGCCGCCGGAGCCGTTGGAGGCCAGCTCGGACGTGGCGCAGGACAGACCCGCCGCGCCCAGGTCCTGGATGCCGACGACCAGCTTCTCCTTGAACGCCTCCAGGGTGCACTCGATGAGGAGCTTCTCCTGGAAGGGGTCGCCGACCTGCACGGCGGGACGCTTCGACGGCTTGGCGTCGTCGAAGGTCTCCGAGGCCAGGATCGACGCACCGCCGATGCCGTCACCACCCGTACGGGCCCCGTACAGGATGACCTTGTTGCCCGCGCCGGACGCCTTCGCCAGATGGATGTCCTCGTGCCGCATCACACCGATGGCACCGGCGTTGACCAGCGGGTTTCCCTGGTAGCAGGCGTCGAAGACGACCTCACCGCCGATGTTCGGCAGACCCAGGCAGTTGCCGTAGCCGCCGATACCGGCGACCACGCCCGGCAGGACGCGCTTGGTGTCCGGGTGGTCGGCCGCACCGAAGCGCAGCGGGTCCACGACCGCGACCGGGCGGGCGCCCATCGCGATGATGTCGCGCACGATGCCGCCGACGCCGGTGGCCGCGCCCTGGTAGGGCTCGACGTACGACGGGTGGTTGTGCGACTCGACCTTGAAGGTGACCGCGTAGCCCTGGCCGACGTCGACCACGCCCGCGTTCTCACCGATGCCGACGAGAAGGGCGTCCGACTGGGGCGCCTTCTCGCCGAACTGGCGCAGGTGCACCTTGCTGCTCTTGTACGAGCAGTGCTCGGACCACATGACGGAGTACATGGCGAGCTCGGCACCGGTGGGCCGGCGGCCGAGGATCTCGACCACGCGCTCGTACTCGTCCTTCTTCAGACCGAGTTCGGCCCAGGGCAGCTCGACGTCGGGGGTCGCGGCCGCGTGCTCGACCGTGTCCAGAGGCGTCCGGCTCATGCGTTGACCAGCTTCTTGAGGATCGAGGTGAAGAAGGGGAGCCCGTCGGTACGGCCGGAGCCGATGAGGGGCTCGACGGCGTGCTCGGGGTGCGGCATGAGGCCTACGACGTTGCCGGCCTCGTTGGTGATGCCGGCGATGTCGCGGAGCGAGCCGTTGGGGTTGAAGTCGACGTACCGGAAGGCGACACGGCCCTCGGCCTCGAGCTTGTCGAGGGTGTACTCGTCGGCGACGTACCGGCCGTCCATGTTCTTGAGCGGGATGTGGATCTCCTGGCCCTGCTCGTAGTCGACGGTCCAGGCGGTGTCCGCGTTCTCCACCCGCAGCTTCTGGTCGCGGCAGATGAAGTGCAGGTGGTCGTTGCCGAGCATGCCGCCCGGGAGGAGGTGGGCCTCCGTGAGGATCTGGAAGCCGTTGCAGATACCGAGGACCGGAAGGCCGGCCTTGGCCTGCTCGATGACTGTCTCCATCACCGGCGAGAAGCGGGAGATGGCGCCGGCCCGCAGATAGTCGCCGTAGGAAAAACCGCCGGGGAGGACGACCGCGTCCACCTGGTGGAGGTCCTTGTCCTTGTGCCAGAGGGCGACCGGTTCCGCGCCCGCGAGACGGATCGCGCGCTGGGTGTCCCGGTCGTCGAGGCTGCCCGGGAAAGTGACGACGCCAATACGAGCGGTCACTTCGCGGCCTCCGCGACTTCCTCCACCTTGACGGTGAAGTCCTCGATCACGGTGTTGGCGAGGAAGGATTCCGCAAGATCGTGGATGCGGGCGAGGGCGGCCTCGTCGACCGGCCCGTCAACTTCCAGTTCGAATCGCTTTCCCTGACGTACGTCGGAGATGCCGTCGAAACCCAGACGCGGCAGTGCGCGCTGCACCGCCTGGCCCTGGGGGTCGAGGATCTCCGGCTTGAGCATGACGTCGACTACGACGCGTGCCACGTGCACTCCCGGTGGTGTGGTGCGGAGCAGGTTCCTGCAGTGGTTTCAGACTACCTGCACAAAATTTCTACGCGCGTCGACTTGTAGGAATCTACGTGACGCCTGTCACGATCCGCCGCGGCGGCGGGTCCCTCCAGAAAATTTCCGGGAAAGATCCCGGATCGACATACGAAACCTATTGCGCTCGGACACGCGGGAGGATTTAGTCGGGCTTCACATTGCATTGTCGGGCACTGTACAAATGAATTGTCAGCGTGCCGCACGAAGGGACCGATTATTCGTGGCGCAGAAGGTCGTGGTCACTCTCTTTGACGACATCGACGGCTCGGAAGCGGCGGAAACGATCGCCTTCGGACTCGACGGCAAGTCGTACGAGATCGACCTGAATCAAGCCAATGCCAAGAAACTGCGTAAGGCGCTCGCGCCGTACGTGGAGGCCGGCCGCAAGCGGTCGAAGTCGGGGCGGACCTACCGGCAGACGGAGGTCGCCCCCGACCCGGCGGCCGTCCGCGCCTGGGCCCAGGCCAACAAGATGGACGTCCCGGCCCGCGGCCGGATCCCCAAGAAGGTCTACGAGGCCTTCAGCGCGGCGCAGTAGCCGCCGCCCGACGACCGGTCACCGGCCCCTCGGGAGAACCGACTTGCGCTGCACCCCTCCTGGTCAGCTAGAGTCTGGAGCACGCCGAGGGGCAAGGCCGAAAGGCCCGGCTCACGGAGTACATGCGGGTGTAGTTCAGTAGCAGAACATCCCCCTTCCAGGGGGAAGGCGCAGTGTGCAATTCCTGTCACCCGCTCTGCACCGCCGGTCCGGACCACTGTTGTGGATCAGGTAGGCTGGTGCTCGCGCCGATCGGTGGGAGCCGGTCGGAGGCAATGCGGACGTAGCTCAGTTGGTAGAGCGCAACCTTGCCAAGGTTGAGGTCGCGAGTTCGAGCCTCGTCGTCCGCTCTGATTGAAGGCCCCAGTCTTATGGCTGGGGCCTTCGTCGTGTTCGGGGTCTCTCCCTGCCGTCCGTCTGACATTTGTCATGCCGAGTGATGACAGCGCGCACTGCTGCCGGGTCCCGGTCGCCGGGACGCTGAAGTCATGGACACGAACGAACGCGAACACGTGATTGAGGTCACTGACCTGCGGCGTGTGTACGGGGGCGGGTTCGAGGCGGTGCGCGGAATCTCTTTCTCCGTGCGCCGCGGCGAGATCTTCGCGCTGCTCGGCACCAACGGCGCGGGCAAGACGTCCACGGTCGAACTGCTGGAGGGACTCGCCCGGCCGGCCGGGGGCCGGGTGCGGGTGCTCGGCCACGATCCCCACGAGGAGCGGGCCGCCGTACGGCCGAAAGTCGGGGTGATGCTGCAGGAGGGCGGCTTTCCGTCCGAGTTGACCGTCGCGGAGACCGCGCGGATGTGGGCGGGGTGTGTGAGCGGGGCGCGGCCGGAGGATGAGGCGCTGGCGCTCGTCGGGCTCGGGAAACGGGCCGACGTACGGGTGAAGCAGTTGTCCGGGGGTGAACGGCGCCGGCTGGACCTGGCGCTCGCGCTGCTCGGCGAGCCCGAGGTGCTGTTCCTGGACGAGCCGACGACCGGGCTCGACGCCGAAGGGCGCCGGGACACCTGGGAGTTGGTACGGGCGCTGCGCGACGGCGGCACCACCGTGCTGCTCACCACGCACTACCTGGAGGAGGCGGAGGGGCTCGCCGACCGGATCGCGATCCTGCACGAGGGGCGCGTCGCGGCGACCGGGACACCGGCCGAGGTGACCGCCGCGCAGCCCTCACGGATCTCCTTCCGGTTGCCCGACGGCTACTTCCTGGGGGACCTGCCGCCGCTCGGTGAGCTGGGGGTGTGCGGGCACGAGGTGGACGGGAACCTCGTACGGCTGCGGACGCGGGAGTTGCAGCGGACGGCCACCCGGCTGCTGGTGTGGGCCGAGGGGGCGCGGGTGGAGCTGCATGGGCTGGATGTGCGGTCGGCCTCGCTAGAGGAGGCGTTCCTCGGGATCGCGCGGGAGAAGGCGGTGGCGGCATGAACGCGGTGGCTCTTGCTCCGGTCGGGCGGCGGCTGCGGGCGCTGGCCCGCGCCGAGCTCACCCTGCTCGGGCGCAATCGCGGTGCGGTGGTCACGGCACTGCTCATGCCGCTGGCGCTGCCCTTCAGCGTGCGGCCCGCGGTCGACCGGATCGACCTGAAGGCACAGGGGCTGAGCATCGGCACGGTGACGCTGACGGCCGCGGTCGGGTTCTCCCTCCTGTTCGCCGTGTACACGTCCCTGGTGAGCGCCTATGTCGCCCGCCGCGAGGAACTGGTCCTCAAGCGGCTGCGCACCGGTGAACTCGACGACGTGGAGATTCTTACCGGCACCGCCCTGCCCGCCGTCTGCATCGGCCTGGCGCAGGCCGTCGTGCTCTCCGTCGGCTGCGCCGTGCTGCTGGACGCGGGGGTGCCCCGCGCTCCGTATCTCACCGTCCTGGGCGTGCTGTCGGGCCTGGTGCTGTGTGCCGCGCTCGGTGCGCTGACCGCCTCTTTCACCAGGACCGTGGAGAGCGCCCAGGTCACCGCGATGCCGCTGGTGCTGGTGTCGATGATGGGCTCGGGCATCGCGATCCCCACCGAGGTCCTGCCGGACCGGCTGCGCTCCGTCTGCGAACTGCTGCCGCTCTCCCCTGCGATCCGGCTGGTCCGGGGCGGCTGGACCGGACAGCTGAGCGGGTACGAGGCGCTGGGCGCCGTGGCGACCGCCCTGGCCTGGACCGTGCTCGCGGTGTTTGCTGTACGGCGGTGGTTCCGGTGGGAGCCGAGGCGCTGAGGGGCGGGGAAACGGTGTTCGTGCTGATACGGGGGTGGCAGCGGCGGTACTGGCGGGAGCGGAGCAAGGCCGAGCGGGTCGAGCTGCAGACCCTGGTGACCTGGTACGTCACGACCTGGGTCTTCGCCCTGTCCTGGCTGGCACTGCCGCTGGTGGGCGGGCTCGAGCGGCGGCCCGCGCCGACGGTCGTCGTGGTCCTGCTTCTCCTGGTGAGCGCCCTGCAGTGCGCGGAGGCCAACCGGCTCACCCGGCCCGTGCTCGACCACTACCTGGGCCGCGCCGAACTACCGGTCCGCGCCCTGCGCCCCGCCGCCGTCCTGATGGGCCTCGCACTGGCCCTGACTCTGGCCCTCGCCGCGCTGGGCGGGGCCGACGCGGTGACGATCAGGCTGGTCATCGGTGCCGCGCTGATGCCCTTCGGGCTGCTGTACGGGCTGGTCGTGTCCATGCGGGTGTTCCTGCGCCGGTCCGCCGTGCTCGCCCTGGTGCTCATGGCCGCGTTCGCCTGGCCCGATCCTGATCCCGCCGGGATCGCCATGGTCGGCGTACTGACCGGTTTCGGGGTGGCCTTCTCCCTGCTCGCCAGCCGCTGCGGCGCCTGGACCCTGTCCGTGCTGTGGGAGGCGGAGCGGGCCCGGGAGGTCGAGGCACGGCTCGCCGTCGCCGAGGAACGGCTGCGGTTCGGGCGGGATCTGCACGACGTGATGGGGCGCAACCTCGCCGTGATCGCCCTGAAGAGCGAGCTGGCCGTGCAGCTGGCGCGACGCGGGCGGCCCGAGGCGGTGGAGCAGATGATCGAGGTGCAAAGGATCGCGCAGGAGTCGCAACGGGAGGTGCGGGATGTCGTACGGGGGTATCGAGGGGCCGATCTCGGGGTCGAACTCGCGGGTGCGCAGGGCGTGTTGAGTGCGGCCGGGATCCGCTGCGAGGTGAGCGGGGAGGCCGGCGGGCTGGAGCTCGGAGTCCAGTCGGTGCTCGGGTGGGTGGTGCGGGAGGCCACCACGAACGTGCTGCGCCACGGGGACGCGGTGCGCTGTGACATAGCACTTGAGGCCGGTGCGGGAAGCGTGGTGCTGACCGTGGAGAACGACGGGGCCTCGGCCCCTGCCGGTGGCGGCGGGTCCGGACTGGCCGGGCTGCGGGAGCGGCTGTCGGCGGTGGGCGGGACGCTGGAGGCGGGCCGGGTCGGGGCGGATGTGTTCCGGGTGACGGCCGAGGTGCCGCTGAGTGTGGAAGAGGTCCTGGCATGACCGCCGTCGTACGGCTTCTGCTCGCCGACGACGAGCATCTGATCCGGGGGGCGCTCGCCGCGCTGCTCGCCCTGGAGGACGACCTCGTGGTCGTGGCCGAGGCCGCGTCCGGTCCCGAGGCGCTGGCGATGGCGCGGGCGCACGAGCCCGACGTGGCCGTGCTCGATCTCCAGATGCCGGGCGCCGACGGTGTGAAGGTCGCCACATCCCTGCGGTCCGAGCTGCCCGGCTGCCAGGTGCTGATCGTCACCAGTCACGGGCGGCCCGGGCATCTGAAGCGGGCGCTTGCGGCGGGTGTGCGGGGGTTCGTTCCGAAGACGGTCAGCGCGCAGCGGCTGGCGGAGATCATCCGGACCGTGCACGCCGGGAACCGTTACGTCGACCCCGAGTTGGCCGCCGATGCGATCGCCTCCGGGGACTCGCCGCTGACCGCGCGGGAGGCCGAGGTGCTGGAACTCGCCGCCGACGGGGCGCCCGTCGCGGAGATCGCCGAGCGGGCCGCGCTGTCGCAGGGGACCGTACGGAACTACCTCTCGTCGGCCGTCTCCAAGCTGGGCGCCGAGAACCGTCATACGGCGGTGCGGCTCGCGCGGGAGCGGGGTTGGGTATAGTTGGCTCCGCGCCACGGCGCACTGCGGACGTAGCTCAGTTGGTAGAGCGCAACCTTGCCAAGGTTGAGGTCGCGAGTTCGAGCCTCGTCGTCCGCTCGGGAATGAGACCCCGGTCCACCGGACCGGGGTCTTTCCGTTGCCCTAGCTCCAGCTCGTGCCGGTCAGGCGCTCGTACGCCTCGATGTACTTCGCCCGGGTCGCGTCCACGACCTGCTGCGGCAGCGGGGGCGGGGGCTGCTCGCTCTTGCGGTCCCAGCCGGACTCCGGCGAGGTCAGCCAGTCCCGGACGAACTGCTTGTCGTACGACGGCTGGGCACGGCCAGGCTGCCACTGGTCGGCCGGCCAGAAGCGGGAGGAGTCCGGGGTGAGGATCTCGTCCGCGAGGACCAGGGTCTCGCCGTCGAAGCCGAACTCGAACTTGGTGTCCGCGAGGATGATGCCGCGGTCCCGGGCGATGTCCCGGCCCCGGCCGTAGACGGCGAGGGTGGCCTGGCGCAGTCGGGCGGCGGTGTCCGCGCCGACCTGGCGGGCGACCTCCTCGTAGGAGACGTTCTCGTCGTGCTCGCCGACCTCGGCCTTGGTGGCCGGGGTGAAGATCGGGGCGGGGAGTTCGCTGCCGTCGACCAGGCCCTCAGGGAGGGCGAGGCCGCAGACCGTGCGGGACTCGTTGTACTCCAGCAGGCCCGAGCCGGTGAGGTAGCCGCGGGCGACGGCCTCCACCGGGACCATCTGCAGCGACTTGCAGACGAGGGTGCGGCCGGCCCAGTCGGCGGGGGCGCCGGCGGGCAGGTCGGTGCCGATCACGTGGTTGGGGATCAGATCGGCGATCTGGTCGAACCACCACAGGGAGAGCTGGGTGAGGACGCGGCCCTTGTCGGGGATCTCGGTCGGCAGCACCCAGTCGAAGGCGGAGATACGGTCGCTGGCGACCATGACGAGGTCGCCGGCCTCGTTCTGGTACAGCTCGCGCACCTTGCCGGTGTGGAGATGAACCAGGCCCGGAACCTGGATCGGCTCGGGCTTTTCTACGAATCCGGACACGGTTCCTCCCCGTGGTTCTGTCCAATGGGGTCGATTCTCCCGTATGCCAGGGATCGCCTTTGGAGTGGGGTGGGCTCGAAAGGGGCGGTGACGTGGGCTTACGTGAGTTCAGTCACGTTTGCAGATGCGGTCCAGCAGGTTGGCCGTGGCGCGCTGGACGCGGGTGTCGACGTGGCCCGGACGGTCCAGGGCCGGGGACCAGGCGAAGGTCCCGGACGCGAAGACCAGGGCGCCGGAGGGGGCTCGGTAGAGGGAGGTCTCCTGGTGGCGGAGGGTGCCCTCGGAGTCGGTGTACGGGGAGTGGGCGAGCAGGATGCGCTCCTCGTGCTCGGGGAGCGGGGTGCGCGGGAAGTAGCGGTCCGCCTCGCCCGCGACCAGACCCTCGATCTCGTCGCCCTCGTGGGCGCCGGTCGCCTCCCACAGCCAGTGGTCGGCGTTGCGGACGATCAGGGGGTGGGGGTCGGGGACCCGGCCCGCGTACTGGATGCCGACCAGTTGCTGCTCGGGGCGGTCGATCTCGCGCCACAGGACGGGCCGGCCGGGGCCTTTGCGTTTGCGGCAGGTCAGCAGACGGTCGGGGACGCCGGACGGGGACGGGCCCAACTCCACCTGCCAGTACATGGTGTTGGCGGAGAGGAAGACGAGGGACGTGCCCTGCTCGCGGGCGAGTTCGACCGTGCGGCGCATGTTGGCCGACCAGTACTCGTCGTGCCCCGGGAAGACCAGGCCGCGGTAGCGGGTGGGGTCCACGTGCCCGGCGTGCAGGTCGCGGGCGTCGGCGTAGGCGAGGTCGTAGCCATAGCGCTCCGCCCAGCGGATGAAGTCGTAGGCGTGGCCCACGTGCAGGGGGAGGCCGGCTCCGGCGTACGGGCGGTCGAAGGAGACCGTGGTCGCCGCGTCGGACTCGCCCAGCAGACGGCCCTGTTCGTCCCAGGCATGGTAGAGACTCGCGCCCGTGCGCCCGTCCTCCGGGTAGAGGTTGTACGCCTGCCAGGTGACGTCCGGCAGCAGCAGGAGCAGGTCCGCGGGGTGCTTGTCGCGGACCGTGAAGGGGATGTGGGAGCGGTAGCCGTCGACGGTGGTGAGTACGGCGACGTAGGCGCCGATGCTCCAGTAGCTCGGGATCTGCAGGCGCCAGGAGAGCCACCAGTGGTGGCAGGACACCGTGCGGTCAGCTGCGAGCGGCGGGGGTTGGACGATGCCGGAGA
The DNA here is from genome assembly GCF_039532765.1 of Streptomyces longisporus. NCBI lineage: Bacteria > Bacillati > Actinomycetota > Actinomycetes > Kitasatosporales > Streptomycetaceae > Streptomyces > Streptomyces longisporus. Next base: position 389,920 of record NZ_BAAASG010000012.1, on the reverse strand, counting down.
GGCGGGGGCTGGTGGTGATCTTGGCGGCGCCGTCGCCGCCGTAGTGGCCGATGCGGTAGATGTCGACGCTGAACTCCTGGGGCGGGTCGACCGTGATGTGGAAGTCGACGGCCTCGCCCGGGGCGACCGCACCGGTGGAGATGAAGCCCTTGATCTGGCGGCGGACGTCGTCCGCGGAGCGGGGGCCGCCGGCGGCTCGCGGGGCCGGGACGCGGGGGGTGTCCTGGGAGTCACCCGCCGACTGCTGGGGGGCGTCCACGTACCAGGGGACCACCTGGCCGGTGTCGTCGAAGTACGTCTCGCTGCCGCGGAGCCAGGGCAGCGGGCCCTGGCCGAAGGGGTCGGTCACGGCATGCGCCAGCGCCCCGGATTCCCAGCGGCGGATCTGCTCCTGCCCCATGGTCGCTCCCCTCCCTCGATGCCCCGCGGTCGCGTGGTGTGCCTGTCGCATGGTGTGGCGTGCCTGGCTTGTGGCCCTGGCGTACCCGGCTTGTGCCGCAAGCCCTTGCCATGTGCTCGATCGGTCCCAGCACATCACATTGCGCACCCATGTGGTCACTATTCGTTGCGAATTGGCCGAAAGTGGAATGGGGGGTTCCGGAACCGTTGACCGTCACACAAGCCGGACGGGCTTCTCGGGGCGTATGCCGGATTCGAGAAGCCAGGCCCGCAGAGGGGCCGGGTCGCCGTCCTCCACCAGGCTGAGGACGCGGGGGGTCAGGTCCGTGGCCCGTTCGCCCTTGATGAGCAGGGACGGGCCGTCGAGCCAGTCGAGGCCGGGCGTGGCGCCTGCGGTGTCCATGGCGGCGCAGCAGACCATCGCGGTGACGTGGTCCGCGAGCAACTCGCGAGCTGTTCTCGGTGGTTGGAGCGGGAAGAGCGGAAGCGTGGCCTCGTCCCAGAAGGCGGCGTCGGGGGCGGTTCGCTCCGCGGGGGTGGCGGCTGTGGCCCCCTCGCGGGCGAGTTCGGCGGTGAGGCCTGCGGCGAGGGTGGCCGTGCGTTCGTTCTCGGGCTCGGGGCGTTCGGCCTCGGCTTCGCCTTCGGCCTGGCAGTTCCCACCCTCACCGCCCGTACCACCTTCGGCGTCGAGGGCGGGTGGCCCCTGTGGGTGGTCCTCGCCGTCGGCGGCTGCAGGGTCGTTCCGGGGGAGATCCGGGGTCGACAGGTGGTCGAGGATTCTGGAGAGGGTGGGGCCGTCGGGGGGCGGGGTGCCGGGGTCGGGGGTGTGGCTGACGCCCAGGGTGTCCAGGACCCGGTGGAGGCGGGCCGCGTCGGTGCGCCATTTGCGGTCCACGACCTCCTCCGGGTACTCGTCCCAGTCGACCGGCGCCCAGTCGGGGCCGGACTCTGCGGGGCCGCCGTGGAAGAGGCGGGCGGCGAGGAGTGAGGCCGCCCCGTCCACCGCGCCGGGCTCTTCCAGCAGGTCGCAGGCGGGACGCTCGCCCAGCCGGGAGGCGAAGCCCTCGGCCAGACGGTCGCGGCGGGAGAGTTCGGTGAGGGCCGCCACCACTCCCGCGTCCAGTCGGGAGGGCCAGCGGCCCATCCGCCAGGCGGGCAGCGCGACCCGGGTCAGCAGGCGGTCCCAGCCGGCGTAGGCCAGGCCCACCTGTTCCTGCGCGACGATCCTGAGGCCGTAGTCCACAGCCTGTGCACGCTCGGAGGCCGCGGCCGCCACTCCTCGCTCCATCTGCGCCGCATGCTCCCGGCAGCTGCGCAGCAGCAGACGGGCCACCCAGCCGATGCTCGCGCACACCCCGCGGGTCAGCGGACAGCGACCGGGCGTCGAGCCGACGGCCACCGCCGCGTCCAGGCCCCGTACGAAGCGGCGGGCCGCTGCTATGTCCGGGTGGGCGGAGGGTCCCGTACCGGCGACGACCGGAGCGAGGACCGCGCGCAGTTCGCCGACGCGCATCCACCACAGGAAGGGGGAGCCGATGACCAGGACCGGTGCGGCGGCCGTGCGCCGGTGGGCTCCCCGCATGCCCGCTATCTCGTCCCGCTCCGCCGTGGGGGGCGGGCCGTGCGCCGGGTGGGTGCGGTCCTCGAGCCAGCTGTCGCAGTCCGGGGTGAGCGCTATCGCCGAGGGTGCGGGCACGTCGAGCCGGTCGGCGAGATCGCGCACCATCCGGTACAGGTCCGGGGCCGACTCCTCGGCGATCGGGACCGTCGGGCTGACGGCCGGGCGGGCGCGGGCGACGACCAGCGCGATGGCACCCGCGGCGAGCAGGACGAGGACGGCGAGGGGGGTCATGGCCCAGCGGGCGGCGTGCCAGAAGGGGCCCACCAGGTGGTCCGTGGAACCGCCGGCCAGCAGGATCACGGCGACCGCCGCGGGCAGCACCGCCACCGCCAGCGCCCTGCTGCGGATGCGCAGCACGGCGAGGGCCCTCGCGCGCGCTGCCTGCGCGCCCGCTTCCACACCCATACCGTTACCGGTCACGGCCGGTCCTCACCCCCTCCCAAGCTGTCCTGGCTGCGCGTCTGTCCTGGCGTTGCTCACTCCCCCACTGTGGCACCCGCCACTGACATCGCAATGCCGGTGGGCCAAGTGCCGGACCGCTTGCGCCGCACCCTAGTTGGGGCCTCGGCCCACGTCAGCCGGATGGGGTATCGGTCACTCGATGGAATGGCTTTGGGGAGAGGTGGATGACGGAAAGCGAAGATCAGGCCTCTGGTCCCGAACCCGACCCGGAACCCGGCCGCGAACGCGCCGGGCCCCGAATCCTTAGACGGATTCGGGGCCCGATGGGTTGGTCGGCGGGTGTGGACGCCGCGGTCAGGTCAGGCGTTCTGCGCCGCCTTCGCCGCGATGTCCGTGCGGTGCTGGGAGCCGTCGAGATGGATGCGGGAGACGGCCCGGTACGCGCGGTCGCGGGCCTCGGTGAGGTCCTTGCCGGTCGCCGTGACGGACAGGACGCGGCCGCCGGCGCTGACCACCGTGTCACCGTCGTGCTTCGTGCCGGCATGCAGGACGTACGCGTGCGGGGCGTCCTGGGCGGCCACCTCGTCGAGGCCGGTGATCGGGTCGCCGGTGCGGGGGGTGCCGGGGTAGTTGTGCGAGGCGACGACCACGGTGACCGCGGCGTCCTCGCTCCAGCGCAGGGGCGGCAGGTCCTGGAGGGTGCCGTTCGCGGCGGCGAGCAGGACGCCGGCCAGCGGGGTCTTCAGACGGGCCAGCACCACCTGGGTCTCGGGGTCGCCGAAGCGGGCGTTGAACTCGATGACCCGGACGCCGCGCGAGGTGATCGCAAGACCGGCGTAGAGAAGGCCGGAGAAGGGGATGCCGCGGCGGCGCATCTCGTCGACGGTCGGCTGCAGGACCGTCTGCAGGACCTCCTCGACCAGCTTCGGGTCGGCCCACGGCAGCGGCGAGTACGCGCCCATGCCGCCGGTGTTCGGGCCCTCGTCGCCGTCGAGCGCGCGCTTGAAGTCCTGAGCGGGCTGCAGCGGGACGACCGTCTCGCCGTCGGTGATGGCGAAGAGGGAGACCTCGGGGCCGTCCAGGAACTCCTCGATGACGACGCGCTCGCAGGAGTTGGCGTGCGCCCTGGCCGCCTCGATGTCGGCGGTGACGACGACGCCCTTGCCGGCGGCGAGGCCGTCGTCCTTGACGACGTACGGGGCACCGAAGGCGTCGAGGGCCTCGTCGACCTCTTCCGGGGTCGTGCAGACGTACGAGCGTGCGGTGGGCACGCCCGCTCCCGCCATGACGTCCTTCGCGAAGGCCTTGGAGCCCTCGAGCTGCGCGGCCTCCTTGGCGGGGCCGAAGACCGGGATGCACGCCTCGCGCACCGCGTCGGCGACCCCGGCGACGAGGGGTGCCTCCGGGCCCACGACCACGAGGTCGGCGCCCAGTTCGGTGGCCAGCGCGGCGACGGCCTTGCCGTCCAGGGCGTCGACCTGGTGCAGCTCGGCGACCTCGGCGATGCCGGCATTGCCGGGGGCGCAGTGCAGCGCGGTGACGTCGGGGTCGAGGGACAGGGAGCGGCACAGGGCGTGTTCGCGGGCGCCGGTGCCGATGACGAGGACCTTCACGGGGGTCAGCCTAACGGGGGTTTTGTGTGGGGTGCCGAGTGGGAGGGGGGCGGTGAGCTGTACGTTCCTCCAAGCGGTGCCGGGTGGTGGGGGCACCGACGCCTGGGGGCTGCCGCCCCCAGACCCCCGCTTTCGGCCTGAACGGCCTCGTCCTCAAACGCCGGACGGGCTGAAATGCCGAGACCGGCGGCCAGAACAGCGCGCCCGGAAGAACAGGCCCTTCTGGAAGAACTCCGCCCGGACGAGCAGCTTCCTGGAAGAACTCCCGCCCGGAAGAAACAAGCCGCGCCCGGAAGAACGGCCTACTCGTTCGTGAACTCCTCCACGACCGTTGCCCCCAGCTCGCGCACGATCAGTTCGTGGCCGGAGAGGGCCGATTCGTTGAGGTCGGGGTCGTCGTCCTCGGGGATGTCGTCCTCGGGGGAGACCGGGGGCGGCGGTTCCGGGGCCCTGGGCTGGGGGCTGGGTGTGGGGGTGGTCTGGGCCGTCGGGGGCGGTGATGCGGGGGCGGGGGAAGCAGAAGGCGGCGGGGTCGCCGGGCGCTGTGGGGGCGCGCCGGTGCCGGGGTTGCCGTAGCCGCCTCCGCCGTAGGAGCCGTTGGAAGGGGCGGGCGGCGGGCCCGAGCCTCCGGACGGATCGACGATCGCCTCGATCTTCCACTGCACGTTGAACTGCTCGGCCAGCGCCTGGCGCAGCACGTCCTCGCTGCCGCTGCTCGCGAAGTTGTCGCGGGCGCCCGCGTTGACGAAGCCCAGCTGGAGGGTCGTGCCGTCGAAGCCGGCCACCTGGGCGTTCTGGCTGAGCAGGATCCAGGTGAAGCGGCGGCGGTTCTTGACGGCCTCCAGGATGTTCGGCCAGAGCATGCGGGGGTCCGGGCCGCCGCTCGGGGGCGCGTAGGACGAGGCGGGGGCGGGTGTCGCCGCCTGCGGAGCAGGCGTGGGCGCGGGTGCGGGAGCGGCCGGCGCGCTGGGCGTGGCCGGGGGTTGGCCGGAGCCGGCCGGGGCCGCGGTGGGCCAGCCGCCGGGACGTCGGCCGCCGCCCGCGGGGGCCGCGGTGGGCCAGGCTCCGGGGGCGGGGGCCGGGGTGACCGGGGTGGGGGCGGGGGAGGCCGGGGCAGAAGGCGGCGGTGAGGCGACCGGTGCGGCAGGCTCTGCGGTGGTGGGGGGTGCGGGGGCTGCCGGGCCGACCGGCGCGGCTGTGCCGGCACCAGCACCAGCGGCCGGCATGCCTGCCGACGGTGCTCCCGCATTCCGTACCGCCGCCCGAGCCGCAGCGGGGCCGCCGCCGGGCGGAACCGGGGCGCCGGCCGGGCCGCCGACGGTCCCGGGCATCGGTCCCCCGTGCGCCTCGGGCCCCGGCACATAACCCATGGCCGGTGCTCCGCCACCCGCGGAGAAGTTGACGCCCCGCTCGATCCGGTCGAGGCGGGCCATCACCGAACGCTCGTCGCCGTACGCGGCCGGCAGCAGCACGCGCGCGCAGATCAGTTCGAGCTGGAGGCGGGGCGAGTTGGCGCCGCGCATCTCGGTCAGGCCCTCGTTGACCAGGTCGGCGGCGCGGCTGAGCTCGGCGGCACCGAAGGTGCCCGCCTGGGCCTGCATCCGCTCGACGACGTCGGCCGGGGCGTCGATGAGCCCCTTCTCCGCGGCGTCCGGCACGGCGGCGAGGATCACCAGGTCGCGCAGTCGCTCCAGCAGGTCGGCGACGAAGCGGCGCGGGTCGTTGCCGCCCTCGATGATGCGGTCGACGACCTCGAAGGCGGCGGCCCCGTCACCGGTCGCGAAGGCCTCGACGACGGAGTCGAGGAGCGAACCGTCGGTGTAGCCGAGGAGCGAGGTCGCCATGGCATACGTCACACCGTCCGCCCCGGCGCCCGCGAGCAGCTGGTCCATGACGGACATGGAGTCACGCACGGAACCCTGACCGGCCCGGACGACCAGGGGCAGCACGCCGTCCTCGACCGGGATGTTCTCCTTGCCGCACACCTCGCCGAGGTACTCGCGCAGCGTCCCTGGTGGCACGAGACGGAACGGGTAGTGGTGCGTCCGCGAGCGGATCGTCCCGATGACCTTCTCGGGCTCGGTGGTCGCGAAGATGAACTTGAGGTGCTCCGGGGGCTCCTCGACGACCTTCAGCAGCGCGTTGAAGCCGGCCGACGTGACCATGTGGGCCTCGTCGATGATGTAGATCTTGTACCGGCTGGCGGCGGGCCCGAAGAAGGCCTTCTCGCGCAGTTCACGGGCGTCGTCGACGCCGCCGTGCGAAGCGGCGTCGATCTCGATGACGTCGATGGAGCCCGGTCCGTTGCGCGCCAGGTCACGACAGGACTGGCACTCCCCGCAGGGCGTGGGCGTGGGTCCCTGTTCGCAGTTCAGGCAGCGGGCCAGGATGCGTGCGCTCGTCGTCTTGCCGCAGCCGCGCGGCCCGCTGAACAGGTACGCGTGATTGACCCGGTTGTTCCGCAGCGCCTGCTGCAGCGGGTCGGTTACATGCTCCTGCCCGATGACCTCGGCGAACGACTCCGGGCGATAGCGGCGGTACAGCGCGAGAGACGACACGCATACGAGGTTATAGGCGCCCACTGACAACGCGGGCCGCCCGGATGCGCCCGGCCGATCCCGGGAAACACAAGACCCCCCACGCACCCGCCAGAGCCAACCTACCCTTGCTGCCTTCCGGCCCTGGGGGAGTTCAGTCAGATAGCGCCGCGTGAGGGGCTGACGCCCAGCTTACCCGATCGCCGGGCGCCCGAACGAGTTCGCTAGCACCCTCCGACGTCATGTAATGTTTCCGGCGGAGGATTCGCCTAGAGGCCTAGGGCGCACGCTTGGAAAGCGTGTTGGGGGCAACCCCTCACGAGTTCGAATCTCGTATCCTCCGCCAGTGCCTCACCGGGCACAATGTCGAAGGGCCCCACCGTTCGCGGTGGGGCCCTTCGACGTTGACCGGTTCCCTGCGGCAGCTCGCCCCGACGATCACTGTGCGCCGCGAGCTACGGCACCTGTGGCCGAGACACCAAGGAAACGGTCCGTATCTGGAAGCGCCTGCCACACAGTGCGGCACCGTCACCGCCGCCGCCGACGCCACCACCTGCCGGCGGACCGGCTGCTCAAGGCCACGCCGAAGGTGCCACTCGTCGCCGGTACGCGACCAAACTTCGCACTCCTGTATCCAGCGCCATGAGCCTCATGCCCTAGAGAAGGGAGGGAGGCAGTATCGCTGCAGATAGTGTCGCCGCAGATAGTATCGCTAGGGATACTATCTTCATCGGGAGCCTACATGCGTCGTTTCATCGGGCGGGATCGCGAGCTGAACGTGCTCGACAACGCCTTTCAGGCGGTTCACGACGCGGTCGGGTCGGCGAAACCCGGTCAGTGCATCCTCATGCGCGGACGGAGGCGGGTCGGCAAGTCCAGCCTCGTCGAGGAGTTCATCCGGCGGACCGAGACGCCCTACCTCTTCTTCACCGCGGCGGGCGGCTCGGCCGAGGACGAGCTGACGGAGCTGCTCGACGCCGTCGCCAGATCCACCCTGCCGGAGCGGGAACTGTTCTCGGAGGAGACCCCGGAGCAGTGGAATGCGGCACTCAGACTGCTTGCGGAGATCCTGCCCGACGACACTCCCAGCGTCGTCGTCATCGACGAGGTTCCGTATCTGATGGACCGCATCGACGCCTTCGAGGGCATGCTCCAGCGGGCATGGGACCGGCTGCTCAGCCGCAAGCCGGTGCTTCTCCTCCTGGTCGGGTCCGATCTGTCGATGATGGAGGCGCTGAACGGCTACGACCGGCCGTTTCACCAGCGGGGCCGGGAAATGATCGTGGGGCCTTTGAACCCGGCCGACATCGGCGAAATGCTCGGCCTGTCTCCGGCGGCCGCGCTCGACGCCGCTCTGATCACGGGAGGTCTGCCTCTGATCTGTGCCGAGTGGCGGGCCGGCGCGGATGTCTGGGAGTTCCTCCGCGACTCGCTGGACAACCCGATCTCGGCGCTGCTGGTCTCCGCTGAACGGTCACTGGCCGCGGAGTTTCCACCGCAGGCGATGAGCAGGGAAGTCCTGCGGGCCATCGGATCCGGGGAGCGAACCTTCACCAACATCGCTCGGGCGGCGGGCGGCATCGCCCACACCACTCTCACCCGAGCCACTGACGTCCTGACCGAGAAAAGGGTCGTGGCCGCCGAGCTGCCGCTCTCGCTCAGGCCGTCGAAGGAGCGCCGCTACCGCGTGGCCGATCCCTACCTGCGCTTCTGGCTCGCGTTCCTGGATCCGCACATGGCGGAGATCGAGCGGATGCGAGGGGATCTCACTCTGAGCCGGATCAAGGAGCAGTGGACGAGCTGGCGCGGCCGTGCCATCGAGCCCCTGGTCCGGGAATCGCTCGCCCGCCTCCTGCCGGACGGGCTCCTGCCCGCCGCCCCGGCGATCGGCGGGTACTGGACGCGCAACAACGACGTGGAAATCGACTTGGTGGGCGCCGACCGGCAGCCGGTGGCCAAGCAACTGCTCTTCCTCGGCTCGGTCAAGTGGTTGGAGAACTCCGCGTTCGACAGCCACGACCTGGCCGCACTGCAGAAGCACCGGGCGGCGGTCACCGACGAGCCAGTACCGCTCGTGGCGGTCTCCCGCAGCGGGATCAGATGTTCCGGTCTCCAGGCGGCCTACGGCCCCGACGAACTGCTCAGCGCCTGGCGCAAGGTGTGAGCAAGGCTGGGCTTCTATGGTTGCAGTTCTAGGGGTAGATCTGCGGGCAAGCTGCCGCCAGGGCTACGCACCGCTCGCACTCGGCACGTACCGAGCGGCCCGTTCCCGTCGTGGTGAAGCCGAGTGGAACGACCACCGAGATTCTGCTTCTCGCCCCACCCGGCAACGGCGCCGCCTCCCGCGTTCGCCCCGTCCCGCTCCGCCTCCGGCAGGTAGCGGTCGGGCGGACATGTCTGTGGCTCTTCGCGGCAACCTTTTCGGCCCCTGTGACCACTCAGTGTCGTCCGGCCAAGCGGTCCGGTCCGATGCAACGGCTGAAAGAGAGCACAGGCGTGTCCCTGGAACGAGAGCACAGACATGTCCCCGGCCCACCCACGTCGTCGATGGCGTCCCGCACCGACGGGCGCCGTGCCGACGGCGGCGCGCGCGGTGGTCGCCCGAAGCATCGTGGCCGTCGGTTGCTCGCGCGTCGGGGTCTCTGGGCGGGTCTCGCCATGGTGGTCGTGGCCGGCTCGGCTGTGGTGGTCAGCCAGGCTTCGGCGGAGCAGAAGACCTTGGACCTGAAGAAGTGGTACGTGCTGGTCAACCGCAACAGCGGCAAGGTGCTGGACGACCGCGGCTCCGCCAAGAACGACGGCGCGGCGGTGGTGCAGTGGAGCCGTCATGGCGGCCCCAACCAGCAGTGGCGGTTCATCGACGCGGGTGACGGGTACTACCGGCTGCAGAACCGGAACTCCGGCAAGGTGCTGGACGACCTCGGCTGGTCGAGGACCGCCGGCTCCGCCCTCGTGCAGTGGAAAGACCTCAACGGCACCAACCAGCAGTTCAAACTGGCCAAGTCGCCGGACGGCTACGTGCGTTTGGTCAATCGCTTCAGTGGCATGGCTGTCGATGTCCACAACGCCGCCAAGACCGACGGGGGCGACGTCGTCCAGAACCGCGACCGGGGCGGTGCCGACCAGCAGTGGCAACTCGTCCCGGCCGGGAGTGTCGGCAGCTCCGGTACGCCCACCGCGCCGAGCGGCAGCGCTCCCGCCAGCCAGGCTCCGAGCAGCTCGCGCCCGTCGTCGACGCCCTCTCCCGTGGCCGGTGGCGGCAGCTCGACGAAGCGTTTCATGGGCAGCAGCACGGTACTCATCGGCGGCTCGATGTCCGACGCCTCGGCGGCCGCCGCACCGTTCGACGTGCGGTACGCCTATGTGCACAGCCAGCCCGCGCCCTCGTCGGAGTACTACTCGGCAGCGCGCTGCCACGACGGATGGTCGGGCTGGTGGGGCTGCTGGAACGGGAGCACCACGGCACCCGGCACTTACGTGACCTGGCGGGACAGCGTGGCGGCCCAGGCGACGTACAAGGGCAGCCCGCGTCCGCAGAAGATGCTCTGGACCTGGTACTCGTTGCGCGACCTCGGGGATGCGGCAGGCCAGGGCGACGGTCCGGGCGAGGTCAAGGCCATCAATCGGCTCGACCTGCTCACCCGGTATCTGAACGACTACCGGTTCTTCCTGCAGAAGATCGGCGCGTCGCACGACGCGATCGACCTTGAGCCCGACTTCTGGGGCTACGTCCGGTCGCTCGGCAATCCGCACCAGGTTCCCGCACAGGTCTCGGGCGCAAATCCGACGGATTGCGGATCGCAGGAGAACAGCGCCGCCGGACTCGCCCGCTGCCTGATCTCGATGGCGCACAAGTACGCGCCGAACACCGCCGTGGGGCTGCACCTTTCCTGCTTCGACTGGCAGACCGACACACAGGCATGCGTCAAGGACTACGCGAACCTCGGGGCGCAGAACGCCGACTTCCTGGTCTCCGATGTGTCGGACCGCGACGCGGGCTGGTACGCGCAGCCGGCCCACGGCGGGAGTGACCACTTCTGGACCGACCAGAAGGCCGCTGCCGCGCTGACGTTCTACAAGACGATGGCCGAGTCCGTGGGCAAGCCGGTGGTCCTGTGGCAGATCCCCGTGGGCAACATGGCACAGAACAACACCCTCAACCATTACAAGGACGACAAGGTGGACTGGTTCTTCGCACACATGGACCAGGTCGCGAACGCCCATGTCGCCGGGCTGCTCTTCGGTCCGGGGCAGCAGGAACAGACCTCGGCCGAGACCGACGGCGGAAACCTGATCAACAAGACCATCGCCTACCACAACTCAGGTGGCACAGCACTCAAGTAGCGCGAAGGCAGGCGAAGGCACGAACGCGCCCCCATCTCCCCGATGGGGGCGCTTCGTCATTACCAGGAGCACACCCATCTGCCGGACGAGCCCCGCCGGCCTCCGTCTGGCCCCCGGACGACGGGAACCCCACCCGACGCACGGGTGGGGTTCCTGGAGGCGGTGAGTGGGGGTCAGTCGGTGGAGGTGTCCACGCCGTGGACCGCTCGTCTACGCGCCGGTGCACCGCACCCGGTCGCGATCACCTGGATCAGGCGGGTCAGCGCTGCAGGGTGAGGACACCCGGCCGGTACGGCAGTCGGTCGTAGGGGTCGGTCGCTGTCGGGGACTTGCCCTGGTAGAGGAACTGCAGGTGGCAGGGGTCGATGGTCATGGTCTGGTCGGGGTTGTTGCGGACCAGGTCGCCGTGGCTGATGTCGTTGGTCCAGCCGGCACCGCTGTTGGCCTTGCCCGCGAAGGGGTTGGACTCGGTGGCGGCCTGCGGGGTCCACGAACCGCTCAGGCTGGAGGCCGTGAACGAGCGGAAGTAGCGCTGCTCGTTGGCACCCCGGGCCTCGACGATCATGAGGTACTGGTTCTGGCCCTGGACCTTGTAGACCTGCGGAGCCTCGAAGAGGTTCTTCTCCGTGTCGCTCATGACCGTGGTGTACGACGCGCCGAAGCTGCCCGGGAAGTTCCCGATCGGCATGCTCGCCCGGTAGATCTTGCCGTTGTCGCCGGCGAAGAACAGGTACATGTTCTGGCCGTCGGCGATCAGGGTCTGGTCGATCGGGCCCGTGCTGGAGCCGGGGATGCTGCCGGTGAACAGCGCCTGCGGCGCGGACCAGCCGTTGGGGTCGGTGGGGTCGCTCGACGTGCGGTAGACGAAGGGCGCCGCCCCCCACTGGGAAGCCAGCACCCAGATCTTCTTGGGCGCGAAGTAGAACAGCGTGGGCGCCACCGCTTTCTGGCTCATGCCGGTCTGGCGTGCCGAGGCCATGTCCGCCCAGTTCGTGAAGGGGCTGAACGCCATGGAGCCGTAGGACGATCCCGAGTAGTTCGTCCCGTAGACCAGATGCTTGCCGTTGTACGTCACGGTGGTGAAGTCCTTCAGCGCGGCCCACCCGTTGGCCGGCTGCGCCAGCGGACCCGTCGAGGTCCACCGGTACGTCGACGGAAGAGCACACGTGGCGCCCGTGGACGTGGGCGTTGTCGGGGTCGACGTCCTGAAGTTCCAGTGCTGGTTGGCGCCGCCGCCGTTGGAGTCCCAGATCTGGACGGGGGTGCCGTTGGCGGTCTTGCCGCCGGGGGTCTCCAGGGCTCGGCCGCTGGCGACGTTCGTCAGGGTGAAGGAGCCGTCGCTGTTCCGGGCGGCCTTCCAGTGCTGGTTGGCGCCGCCGTTGGAGTCCCAGACCTGCGTCTTCGTGCCGTTGCCGGTCTGGTTGCCCGGCTCGTCCAGGACTCGGCCGCTGGCGACGTTGGTCAGCGTGTAGGAGCCGTCGCCGTTCTTGGCGGCCCGCCACTGCTGGTTGGCGGCACCGCTGGCGTCCCACACCTGGAGCGCGGTGCCGTTGCCGTTGTATCCCGCGGGCTCGTCGAGAACGCGTCCGGCGGCCGCGTTGGAGAGCGTGTAGACGGTGCCGGAGGACAGGCCCCCGTCCGCCGTGGCCCCGCCGCCGCTGCCGCTGCCGCCCAGGGCGGTCAGCACCGCGCCGTAGGCAGGCTTCTTGTTGCCGCCCGCGTCGAACAGCAGCGGGTTCTCACCGGTGCGCCACGAGTCGCTGTCCCTGATCCCCCACACCGTGATGCCCGTGCAGCGGGCGACGTTCATGCACGCCTGGACGGCGTTGGTGTACGCGGTGGCGGACGCCTGGGCGATGTCGAGTTCGGTGATCTGGACGTCCACGCCGAGCGCGGCGAACTTGGACAGGGTGGTCTGGAAGCTCGGCGGTGGGCCGCCTGCGCCGAAGTGGCTCTGGAAACCGACGCAGTCGATGGGCACACCGCGGGACTTGAAGTCCTTGACCATCGCGTAGACGCCCTGCGTCTTGGCGTCGGTCCAGTTCTCGATGTTGTAGTCGTTGTAGCAGAGCTTGGCGGAGGGGTCGGCGTTGCGGGCGGTGCGGAAGGCCTCCTCGATGAAGCCGTTGCCGAGCACGTCCTGGAAGACCGAGCTGCGGTGCTGACCGCTGCCGCCGTCGGCGAAGGCTTCGTTGACCACGTCCCAGGCGTAGATCTTGCCCTTGAAGTGGCTCATCTCTGTGGTGATGTGATTGTCCATCACACTGCGCAGGGTGTTGGCGTCGGTGATGGACTTCACCCAGGCGGGCAGCTGCGAGTGCCACACCAGGGTGTGGCCGCGCATCCGCTGCCCGTGTGCGGAGGCGTGGGCGGCGATCGAGTCGGCCGGCCGGAAGTTGAAGTTGCCGCGGGAGGGTTCGGTGGTGTCCCACTTCATCTCGTTCTCCGGGGTGATCATGTTGAATTCCCGGTCGAGAATCGTGGAGTACGTCGAGTCGCCGAGCCTGCCCGAGGACACTGCCGTACCGAAGTAGTGGCCGCTGCCGGCCGCCGCGGCCAGCGTGCGGTCATTCGGCGTGTGTGCGGCCAGAGCGACCAGCGGTACAGCGGCACCCGCGGCGGCGATGACCACGGCGGCGGCGAGCACACGACGGGTGGCCGGTCTGCGGCGATGAGAGCGGTTCTGATCTGACAACGGCATGTCCTTATGGCGCAGTGGGCCGTGATCCGGCCCTGGTCACCCGCTAGTTGCCGCCACGGGCACAAAGGTTGCCGCGAACGGGGAAGGATCCGCTCGACCATCCGCACAGCGGCGGTCACCGGGCCGGCACGAACCCTCCGCGGACCGACGCGGAGCCGCCCGGACCCTGCGCGTCGACGCGGTAGGCGTCGCCCGCGGCACTGCGCACGCCGGTGCCGTTGTTGAACTGGGCGGCCATCTCATAGCTCCCGGCCGGCACGGTCAGGCCCGGTTTGAGGACCCAGCGGTAGACCAGCATGCCGTCGGCCTCCCGGGTGGTGATGGAGAAGTCATCGCTCGGCAGGGTCTGCCAGGTACCGGTGTTCTTCACCCCGCCGGTCTGCACGATCCGCATCTCGATCGTGAGCGAGGTGAGCGGCTGGGTCGTCTTGAGGACGAGGTTGCTCTGCGTCCAGTAGACGGTGCTCTTCGGATCCTCCGAGCCGGCCGACCACAGCGGCCCGTTCTGGCTCTCACCGGCGGACGGTGACGGACCGGCGGCCGACGGAGTCGGGCGCGAGCTGCCCGGGCTGGTGACCGGGGCCGGCGCGACAGGGGTGGGGCGGGTCGATGCCGGTGGCCGGGAGGTGGCGTCCGGGGACGGGGTGGCCGGTGTGGTCACGGTGGCCGACGGCGACGAGTGCGTGACGATGGCGGCGACGGCGAGGCCGCCGGTCGCCAGGATGCCGGCGGCGGCGAGCCCGGCGAGCGCGACCCTGGTCCCGGACCTCGCGAACGGCCGCGCGCGGTGACGGACGGCGGGGCCGGCCATGCCGCGTTCCACCCGGGCCAGCATCCTCGCGCGGTCGGGCCGGTGGGCCTCGGCGGCCTCGCGCAGCCGACGGGCGATCTCCTCGTTCACCGGTTCCTCCTCCCTGGCATCAAGTCCCCGGCCGCTCGTGCGCCAAGTATCCTTTCCAGCTCGGCCATTCCCTTCGAGGTCTGGCTCTTCACCGTTCCGACCGAGATGCCCAGCGCCACCGCCGTGTCCTTCTCCGACAGGTCGAAGGCGTGCCGCAGCACCACACAGGCCCGCTTGCGAAACGGCAGCCGGGCGAGCGCCGCGCGGACGTCCAGTACCGCCGCCGTGTCCGGCCCCTCCACCTTCTCGGGGCTGCGGGACCAGAACAGCGTGATCCTCAGTCGCTCGCGCACCGCACTGCGGATGCGTCCCCGCGCCAGGTTGGCCACCACACCGCGGGCGTAGGCGACCGGGTGGTCGGCCTGCCGCAACCGGTCCCAGCGCTGCCACAGGGCGACCAGGGCATCCGCTGCGAGGTCGTCCGCCGCGTCGGCCTCACCGGTCAGGAGGTGGGCCAGACGGGCGAGTTCGGCATAGTGGCGTTCGAAGAATTCGTGGAACTCCGCGGACGCGTCATCGAGGACCATCCCCCGGTCGCCCTCTCCTGGCAATGATGTGCGCGTTAGTTGCGCGTTTAACAACAACGGGGGGCGCAGCCTAACAGTGCCCGGCCCGGGATTCGAACGGCGGCCGTGCTCGGTTGCGGGCCGGTGCAGGCCGGCCGGCGAGCTGGTCAATGCCCGGCGTCCGGGACGGTGAGATGCACCGCCCCGCGGGGGCGGCCCGTGACCAGTCCGCGCCTGCGCCACGGTTGCGGCGCGGCGTGCTTCGTTGCCCTCATGCCCGTCCATCCGGTAGTTCGGTTCGGCCTTCCGGATCCCAGTTGCCGCAGGAGACGAGAAGGTTGCCGCCCCGACGTCATTTCTCGGCGACCCGTGCACCGCACGAAAGGGATCTGAAGACCATCGGACACGGCGGCAACCTTTCCGCCCCGAGCGGACACCTAGGGGTGCACCACCCACAGCGAGCGCAGTCGGCTGCGCTCGCCGCCCGTGTCCACGTACTCCGATCGGGAGCCCCCACCGTGTCACCTGACGACCCGACAACCACCGAGCAGCCGATGCCCCGGGACCGTACGCACCGCCGTACCCGAACACGCCGCCGTATCGTGGCGGGGGCGGTCGCGGCCCTGCTGGCCGGGGCCGGCGCGGGCGCCCTGGCGCTCAGCGCGGACGCCGCGCCGGCCGTCGCAGTCACCGTCGATGCAGGAATCTCGCTGGGCACGGTGCCCAGCAGCGGGGTCGGCCTCAACACGGCGGTCTACGACACCTATATGAACGACGCCTCGGCGGCGTCGCTGATGAAGGCGGCCGGGATCCGGCAGCTGCGCTACCCCGGCGGTTCGGTCGCGGACGCCTATCACTGGAAGACCCACACCGTGACCGGCGGCAGCTGGGCCGCGCCGGGCACCGACTTCGACCACTTCATGGCCACCGCGAAGAAGGTCGGCGCCCAGCCGATCATCACCGCCAACTACGGTTCCGGCAGCCCCCAGGAGGCCGCCGACTGGGTCAAGTACGCCAACGTCGACAAGGGCTACGGCATCAAGTACTGGGAGATCGGCAACGAGGTCTCCGGCAACGGGTACTACGGCAGCAAATGGGAGGTCGACAACCACGCCGACAAAAGCCCGAGGGAGTACGCGAAGAACCTCCTCGCCTATGCGAAGGCGATGAAGGCCGTGGACCCGAAGGTGAGGATCGGGGCAGTGCTCAACACTCCGGGCTCCTGGCCGGACGGGGTGAAGGCTTCCGGCGACGCCGCCGACTGGAACAACACGGTGCTCTCCATCGCCGGCAAGTCGGTCGACTTCGTGATCATCCACTGGTACCCGGGCGGGTCCAGCACGGCGGACCTGCTGAAATCCCCCGCCAGGATCGCCGGAGTCACCTCCGCGGCGCGCTCGCTGATCAACAAGTACGCGGGCTCGCACGCCGCTTCGGTGAAGATCGCGGTCACCGAGACCTCCAGCGCCCAGTCGCCGTCCCAGACCAGCCAGGCAGCGGCGCTGTTCGCGCCGGACACGTACATGAACTGGCTCGAGCAGGGGGCCGTCAACGTCGACTGGTGGGACCTGCACAACGGCCCGGGCAAGCCCACCACCGTCCACGGCGAGACCGACTACCAGGACGGGGGCGTGCTCTCCGTCGGATCCTGCTCCGGCGGGACCTGCGAACCGGCCCGCGAGACGCCCTTCGCCACCTACTGGGGCATCCGCTCGCTGACCGCGCTCGCGCGGCCGGGCGACACCATGGTCAAGGCGTCCTCGGCCGGCCCGTCGGTCGCCGTGCACGCGGTACGCACCGGCAACGGCGGCCTGAACGTCATGCTGATCAACAAGAACCCGCAGAACACGGCTCAGGTGTCGCTCTCCTACACCGGATACACCCCCGCCCGGGGCACGGTCAGGACCGTTTCGTACACCAAGGGCGGCACCGGCCTCGTCACGGCGACGCGGGGAACGGCGGCCGCACAGACGCTGCCCCCGTACTCGATCACGACTCTCCAGCTGAGGCCCGCGTCGGCGGCCTCCCGCGCCGAGGCCCCGTCTCCGGCCCCCACGCCGACCGCCGCTGCGAAGGTCGCCCCCGCCTCGGGCACGATCGGCACCCGGGCCCAGGCCTCGGCGGCCGGCGTACCCGTCGGCCGGCCGGACCGGAGCGACACGGCCGGCGACCTGGCTTCCACCGGCATGGGCAGCGCCGTCACGTACAGCGCCCTCGGCGGTCTGCTGGCCCTCGCCGCCGGTTCGGTGCTGGTACTTCGCATGCGCCGCGGCAGGGGTTCGCACGCCAGGTGAATCCCTGTCTCTTCCTCGTCCTCGGCTGAGTCGGCCCGGGCCTCAAGGCCCCGGCCGACCAGCCGCGGTCACCTGCCCGCCACTTGCAGGCAACCGGGATGTCATCCGGCTATCCGTAGGGTCGTCATTCCAATGTCAGGATGTCTTGTACCGCACCTACGGAGGTACGCCTCATGGGGCGGCCCGAGAGACCAGTGGACCCGGCGGCGGGCCCCGTCCAGCGGCTCGCGCACGAGCTGAGGGAGCTGCGGAAGTCCGCCGGAAGTCCCTCGTACCGGACCATGGCGAAGGCGGCGGGCTTCTCGGCGACCGCGCTGTCACTGGCCGCCGCCGGTGAACGGCTGCCGTCCCTCGCCGTGCTCCGGGGCTATGTACGCGCCTGCGGGGACGACCCGGCCAGGTGGGAGCCGCGCTGGAAGGCCGCCGAGGCGGAGGTGAACCAGGCCCCCGCGAAGGACGTCGAGGACGCCCACTCGCCGTACCGCGGTCTCGCCCGGTTCGAGCCGGACGACCGGCATGTGTTCTTCGGCCGCGACCGGATGGTCGACGAGGTCGGGCACCTGGTGTGCGAGCACCGGTTCGCGGTGCTGTTCGGCCCCTCGGGGAGCGGGAAGTCGTCCCTGCTGCGGGCCGGGCTGGTCCCGCGGCTGCAGGAGGAGATCGCGGCGCGCGGCTGCCCGGCCGCCCTGCGGATCCTCACTCCGGGAGCCAGGCCGGCCACGACGTACGGCCATCTGCTGAGCCCGGCCGAGGACGAGCCGGAGAGCTGGGTGGTGGTGGACCAGTTCGAGGAGGTCTTCACCCTCTGCCGTGATCCGCAGGAACGTTCCCGCTTTGTCGACCTGCTGCTCGCCGCCCGCGCCCCCGACAGCAGACTGCGCGTGCTGGTCGCCGTGCGCGCCGACTTCTACGCCCGCTGCGCCGAGCACCGCGGTCTCGCGGACGCGCTGCGTGGCGCCGGGCTGCTGCTCGGCCCGATGACGGCGGACGAACTGCGCGAGGCGGTGGTCGGACCGGCGCAGGCGGCCGGATGCCGCGTGGAGCGGACGCTGACCGCACGCCTGGTGGACGAGGTGCAGGGTGAGCCCGGCGGGCTGCCGATGCTCTCGCACGCCCTGCTGGAGACCTGGCGCCGGCGCAGGGGCCGGATGCTCACCCTCGCCGGGTACGAGGCCGCCGGCGGAGTGCGGGGCGCGATCGCGGCGACCGCGGAGGAGGTGTACGGCGGACTGTCCCCGGCCCAGGCGGGTGCCGCCCGGCGGGTGCTGCTGCGGATGGTCGAGCCGGGTCAGGGCACGCCCGACACCCGTCGCCCGCTCACCCGGGCAGAGCTGGCGGAGTGGGCGGACGCCGATGTGCGGGTGGTGGTGGAGCGGCTGACCCGGGCCCGGCTGCTGACCGCCGACGAGGACGGCGTCCAGCTCGCCCACGAGTCCCTGATCACCTGCTGGCCCCGGCTGCACGGCTGGATCGAGGAGGACCGCGAACGGCTGCGCCACCATCGGATGCTCGCGGACGCGGCCCGCACCTGGCTGGAACACGACCGCGACCCGGGTGACCTGTACCGGGGCAACCGGCTGGCCCGCGCCGAGGAGCTGTTCCCGGACCCCACGGCCGACCTCGCGCTGACGGTGCCGGAGCGGGACTTCCTGTCCGCCGCGCTGGACGCCCGGGCCGCGGAGCACCGGGCCGCGGCCCGAATCAGCCGCAGGCACCGCATCCTGACCGGATCGCTGTCCGCCGTCCTCGCGGTGGCGCTGCTGACGGCCCTCGCCGTCTGGCAGGCCTACGACGACAACCAGCGCCGGCGCACCCAGGAAGCGGCCCGCCAGGTCGCCGACGTGGCGGACGCGCTGCGCACCACCGACCCGCGCACCGCGCTGCTGCTGGGCGCGGCCGCCTGGCGCGTCGCCGAGCTGCCCGAGACCCGCCGCGCCCTGCTCGGCTCCCTCGCCCAGCAGGAGACGGACACCTTCACCGACCCCTTCCCGGGCGATTCCGCCTGGCTCTCCGTCTCCGGCCGCACCCTGCTGGGCGCCGCCGACCGCACCTGGCGCACCTGGGACGTGAGAACGCACCGGCGCACCGGCTCGGGCCGGCTGCCGGGCGGCATGGTTCTGGGCGAGAGTCCGGACCTGCGGGTGCTCGTGATCAACGGCCACGACGGCATACGGCTGTGGGACACCGCCACCGGGCACTGGACCGGCGGTCCCGGACCGCTGCCGCCGGACACCGACGTCCGCTTCACCGGCGACGACCGCACCTTCCTGGTCACCGAGGGCGGACGGGCTCGGCTGCGCTCGGTCGCGGACGGCCGCGTGCTGTTCGACGCCCCGGCACCGGGTATCACGGTCACGGCGCTCAGCGCGGACGGACGGCGCGCGGCCGTCTGCTCCGGCGGGCAGGCCCCGCGGCTGTGGGACATCCCCGGTCGCCGTGCCCTGCCCGGCGACTGGCAGAAGGACCGCCTCTGCGACGCGGACGCCAACACGACCGTCCTCGCGCTCGGCAAGAAGCGGCTGGCCGCCGCCACCGGCAACGAGCTGCGGGTCTGGGACACCGGGACCGGCAAGCGGATCGCCGACCTCGCCGACGACGGCGTGGATCACGCCTCCTTCAGCCCGGACGGCTCCTTCCTGGCGACGGCCGACCACGAGGAGATACGGGTGTGGCGGCTGGCGGCCCCCGAAGTACCCGTCTTCCGGCACTCCCTGAACAACCAGCGCCCTTACGGCGACCTGGCCTGGGACCCGGACGGCCGCACCCTGCGCTACCTCGAGGGCAGCACCGTCCACACCCTCGACCTCGGCCCGGCGGTCACTCCGGCCTGGCGCGGCGCCCCACTGGACGCCGTCGGCCTCAGCCCCGACGGCCGTACGTACGCCACGGCCGAGCGGTCCGGCGGCCGCTACCTCTTCCGGCTCCGCGCCAGCGCCGACGACCGTCTGCTGAGCACCCTGCCCCCGGTGAACGTGCCCGTCGCCCGCGATCCCGACCCGGTGGTGCCCGTCGACCCCCTCCCCCTGCTGGCGTTCGGCCCGGACGGCACGGCACTCGCGTACGGTGTCTCGGCGCCCGGCCAGGAGGTCGTCGCACAGTCCTTCACGGTGTGGGACATCGCCCGTCACCGTGTCCGCTCCACGCTGGTGCTGTCCGGCGACCCGGTGGTGAAGACCGCTCTCGGGCCCGGCGGGCGCACCTGGTACGCCGCCCGCTCCTCTCTTCGGCCCGGCGGCGACCTGTACAGCGAGGCGTGGAACACGGCGGCCCGCCGCAGGACGGCGGTGCTGCCGGGGCTGGCCGGCATTCACCTGGCCGTCCGCCCCGACGGCGGGCTGCTGGTCGGTGACGCACGGCTCGCCGCGCTGCCGTCGGCCAAGGTCACCAGCCGTGACCTGGTGCAGGGTGAGCAGGTGGGCGCGGTGGGGTTCGCGGGCGACGGCTCCTTGCTCGCGGTCGGCGACCAGATGGGCCGGGTCGCCCTGTGGGACAGGACGGCGAGCCGGCGTGCCGGTGTGCTGCGCAACGTCTTCCCGGAGCCACTCGGTGACCGGCCGGAGGCGGTGAACGCGCTGGCGTTCAGCCCGGACGGCCGGACGCTGGCGGTGGGCGGCGACGCCGGCAGCCTGCAGCTGTGGGACGTGGCGACCCGCCAGCCCCTCGGCACCCCGCTCACCACGCCGGGCGACGGCATCCAGTCCCTGGCCTTCTCGCCCGACGGCAGGACCCTGTACGCGGCGAGTGCGCACGTTCCGCTCCAGCGGTACGCCGTCGACCCCGGACGGGCGATCACGCGGGTCTGCGCCAGGGCGGGCAGCGGCCCCACCCGGGAGCAGTGGCGGACGTATGTGCCGGACGCGCCCTATCGGCGGGTGTGCGGGGTCAGTGCGGGAGCCGGGGGGTGATCTGGCGGCCCAGCGACACGAGACGGTCGGCGTCCGTCGCCCCGGCTGTCTCCGCGAGGGTGAGCACCCAGGTCCTGGAACCCGCGCGCCACACCACGTAGGCGACGTTCTGCAGCGGCTGCAGCACCTGGACGGTCTCGCGGAACGCGCCCTGCCCCAGCCCGGTGACCTCGGTGACCTTCACGTCGCGCATGCCCGCCGACGCGGGGTCGCGGACCAGTCTGTGCGAGGCGGCGACCTCGGCGTCGTAGGAACGTCCCGACGGGTTGAGCGTCAGCAGGGCCGACCCGTCACCCGAGGCGTAGCTGCACGAGTCCAGGGCCGTGCCGTTGCCGGGTGCCAGGCGGGGAGCCTGCTTCGGGGCGGTCAGCACCCGCCGGGCGGCGGACCGGTCGAGGACGGCGCACAGGCGGGAAGGCGGCAGGGTCTTGGGCGAGGAGGTGACGGAGGGGGCGACGGCGGGACCGGGCGAGACGGTCGTCGCCTGAGCCGCACCGGTGCGGGAGGCTCCGGCGGACGCGCTGCCCGAGGAACAGGAGGCCAGCAGAGCGCACAGGAGGGCGGCGGCCGCGGGCAGGGCGGTGCGGGGGAGACGGCGCGGGTGCATGGCCGGGGTTCCTCATGAGGTCGAGGTCGAACGGGAAGGGGGCCCGGCCCCGGTGAAGGTGCAGGAACACCGGGGCCGGGCCGGCTTTGGGGCGTCACTTCCAGATGTTGTACGAGCCGTAGTCGTTGACCCTGAGGTTGGCCTGCCACGAGCCCCACTCGTAGTTGCCGTCCCACCAGTACCGCTCCGAACCGTGTTCGCAGCCGGAGTGGTCGGTGCGGAAGGCGCCGACGAAGGTGCCCTTCGTCCAGCGGCGCTCCACCACCTGGATCGGCTGGGCGTACTGGCCCGGGCTCAGGTTCGTGGTGAAGTTGAACGTGGTGGACGTGGACCCGTTGCGGCCGTAGGAGGGGGTGACGCTGGCGAGCACCTGGTTGAGCCACGGGACGGGGTTGCTGACGCTGATGCCGACCGACCACTGCCAGCCCGTCGTCTTCTGCTGCTGCCAGGCGTACTGGCAGCCGGGGGAGTTGGTGGGGCAGCGGAAGGTGGGCCCGCGCCACACCCAGTCCTGATAGGTGTGGGCGGCCTGGATCTGCGGCTTCGCCCAGGTGGTGTCGCCCTTGCGGATGTCGTAGCCGTCCGGCTTCCAGCACCAGGTGTCGGCCGAGGCGGTGCCCGGCGAGGCCAGCAGGACGAGCGGAGCGAGACCCAGGCTCAGCACCGGCGCCAGCCAGCGGCGGTGCTTGCTCTTCTTGTTCGCTGTGGGCTCTGCTGCGGGGGTTGTCAGAGCGGGGGGACGCACTTGGGTGGCTCCTTGCGGGGAATGAAGGGGGGGAAGGTCCGGTGGTGCGAGCGGTGTAGGCCGGTCAGTGCCTGTTGACGACGATCTGGTGGTACTGGTCCTGGGTCGAGTTCCAGTCGCCCCACCAGTCGTCGTTCCTGCTCCATCCCTCGCAGCTCCCGCCGCGGTAGGCCGTCAGCGAGACCCGGTCGCTGTTGGAGAACCACACGCTCGGGTAGTAGCTCGTCTTGCCGGGCCGGCCGCCCGTGAGGCAGCGGTTCCACCTGTGACCGTTGGGCTCGGTGACACTGATACGCCAGCTGTACGCGTCCACGCTCTGGTTGACGATCTCGACGCAGGCGGTGAAGACCGGGGAGTTGCAGGCAGGGTGGGGAAAGGGGCGGGGCGGGGGAATGGTGGCGGCACTGGCCCCACCTGCGGCCAGGGTCAGCGACCCTCCCGCGAGGGCGGCCACGGCCAGGGCGCCGGCGATTCTCTTACGGAGTGAACGGGACATGGCCCCGCTCCCTTCTGTCCGGTGGGGTTCGGGCACCACCGAATGTCCGGGGCGGGCGGTTGATGAGGGAGTCGGATCCGGCGGGTAATCAACCCCGAGCGGCTCGATCGCCTCCAGTCCCCCGACTTGATCGAGTGACTTGACCGACCAACTAAGTCGGTATAATGGGAGCATGGCTCACGTCTCAGCGGCCGAACGCCGCCCCCAACTGATCAAAGCGGCCATCGACCTCATGACCAGGGAGGGCGTGGCCGCCGGAAGCACGCGCGCCATCGCCGCCGAGCTGGGCGTCGCACAGGCCACCGTGCACTACACGTTCGGCACGAAAGAGGACCTCTACCGCGCCGTCATGGAGCAGCTCACCGAGGACCTGGTCGCCCAGGTCGAGCGGGCGGCACCCGAGGACGCCGGCTTCGAGGCGACGGTCGCGGCCTTCGCCGCCGCCCTGTGGCGCACCGTGGGTGAGCAGCCCACCAGCTACCAGCTGCTCACCGAGCTGTCCATGTTCGCGCTGCGCACCCCCTCGCTGAGCGAGGCCCTGCGCAGCCACTACGGCGGGATCGTGGACGTGACCACGAAGCTGGTGAACGAGGCAGCCGAGCGCACCGGCCACCGGCTCGGCCAGCCGGCCGAGACCATCGCGCGGTTCTTCCTCGCGGGTTTCGACGGACTGACCATGCAGCACCTGTCGCTGCCCGACGAGGCGGCCGAACACACCGCGCTCCAGGCGCTGGTCTCCGCGGTCGTGGCCCTGGCGGGCGGCCGACTGGACCTCGTGACCGTGCCTGCGGGCTGAACGGGCCGACGGGCCACCACCCGCGCCGGCACACCGGCGCGGTGATCGGAACGGCAAAGGGCCGGGTGTGCTCTCAGCCCGCCTCGGCGGCAGGCGACGGAGCCGGGTGCCGCTCGGCGGAGGCACCCGCGCCTGCCACCGTCATCCTGAGCAGCGGCAGCGAGGCGAGGAAGGTTCCGAGGGCCAAAGTGATGCTGAGGACGCCGGCTCCCGCCACGTCCAGGACGGCACCGACGGCCAGTGGTCCCATGCCGGTGCCCAGCGCGCCCGCACCGCTGAGGGACGCGACCAGGCGCCCGGTCGGGTCGATGAGCGCGGCGGCGGCCAGCATCTGCACCAGGACGGCCAGTTGGCAACCCTGCCAGATCACGGCTGCGGCGATGAAGAGCACGGTGTCGTGGGTGGAGATCAGGACGGCCATCGCCAGGGCCTGTGCGCTGACGAACGCGGCCATCGACCGCATGCGCCCGAAGCGGCGTGCGGCCGCGGGGCCGACGACCGCGCCGGCGAGTGCCACGACGCTCGAGACCGCGAGGACCGCCGACACGAGCGAGTCCGGCATGGCGGTGTGCCGACGTCCCAGCACCGAGGCGTACGACCAGGCCCCCTGGGTGACCGCCCACAGGAGCGCGGTTCCGGCCAGCAGGATCACCGAAGGGCGGGCCGCGGCGCCTTGGCCCGCCGGGCCGTCAAAGGCGCCGCCGGAGGCCGGCGGGCCGTCCGGAAGCCGGCGCACGAGAGGCTGTCACTTGCGATCAACATACACGCGACATTGTCACCCGACAATGTCGCTCGATTGTGTTGGATGACACGGTCGCTCGACAGAACCACAGGAACCGCCGGTGCGTCGGGAGGCAGTCGTTACCTCGGCCGCCAGGGGGTACCCGTGGGACGCCGCCGGTTCGTCCCGGTGGCACTCGTCCTAGGCGGAAGGCTCGGACTTGATGGAGACACCTCTGACCACCAGCCGCTCGGTCGTGGCCGCCCCGCTCCGCTGCTGGGTCCCGCGGGGTGTCTACGCCCCACAGACCGACACCCGGCTGCTGCGGCGGGCGTTGTACCGCGAGGCGATCACGGAACGTACGGACGTGCTGGACCTGGGTACCGGGAGCGGAGTGCTCGCGGTGGAGGCGGCGCGACTCGGCGGCCGGGTCACGGCCGTCGACATCTCCTGGCGGGCGGTCGCGGCCACCTGGTTCAACGCCCTGCTGAACGGCCAGAACCTGAGGGTGCGCCACGGCGACCTCGCCTCGGCCGTGCCCGGCCGCCGCTTCGATCTCGTGGTCGCCAACCCGCCCTACGTGCCCGCCGAGGACGAGACGCCGCCCGTGGGCGCCGCCCGCTCCTGGGACGCCGGTCCGGACGGCCGGCTGCTGATCGACCGCATCTGCGACAGCGCGACGACGTTCCTGCGGCCGACGGGCGCGCTGCTGCTCGTGCACTCGCATCTGTGCGGCGTCGACGCCACGCTGGCCCGCCTCGCGGGCGCAGGGCTGCGGGCCGAGGTCGTCGACCGGACCCGGCTCCCGTTCGGCCGCGTGCTGCGTTCACGGCTCGGCTGGCTGCGCGAGCAGGGGCTGACGGCCGACGGTACGACGGAGGAGCTGGTGGTGATCCGTGCCGAACACATCTGATCGGCCCCGCCGGGTTCGCGTGCAACGCGACGGGCCCCTGCTCATCGAGGGACCGGTCGAAGTGGTGGACGAGAACGGCGAGGTGACGGTCTCCCGGCGCTTCACCGTGGCCGTCTGCACCTGCCGCCGCAGCCGTACCTTCCCCTGGTGCGACACCAGCCATCGCCGCCGCGGCAGGCGCCCCTGCGAAGGCGGGCCCGAATGAGCACGACCCACCCCCGGCAGCAGTCACGGCACCGGCCACCGCCCCTGCCCGAACCGAGGGGCCCGCTCTCCGCCGCCGTACTGGCCCTGTTGCGGGGATCGATCCCCGAGAGCATTCCGGCTGCCGCGGACTGTGCGCCGTACGGCGAGGACCTGCAGCTCGCCCTCTACGTCCTCTACGAGCTGCACTACGAGGGCTTCCAGGGCGTGCCCGACGGGCTCGAGTGGGACAGCGGGCTGCTGGCGTGCCGCGCCGCGATCGAGGACCGCTTCCTCGGCGCACTGCGCGCGGACGTGCCGGTGGACGGCACCGACACGGCCCGGCAGGCACTGGACGAACTGCAGGTCGAGCCGGTGGACTCCGCCGGCAGCGTCTCGCACTTCCTGCGCGACGAGGGCGATCTCGGCCGGCTGCGGGAGTATGCGGCCCTGCGCTCGCTCTACCACCTCAAGGAGGCGGATCCGCACGCCTGGGTCATCCCCCGGCTGCACGGCCGGGCCAAGGCGGCGATGGTCGCGGTCGAGTTCGACGAGTTCGGCGCGGGCCGCGCGGACGAGATCCATGCGCAGCTGTACGCCGACCTGATGGCGGACCTGGGGCTGGAGACGGCGTACGGGCACTATGTCGACGCCGCCCCCGCCGAGGCCCTCGCCATCGTCAATCTGATGTCCCTGTTCGGTCTGCACCGGGCGCTGCGCGGCGCGCTCGTCGGGCACTTCGCCGCCGTCGAGGTGACCTCGTCCCCGGCCTCCCGCCGCCTCGCCGAAGCGATGCGCCGGGCCGGGGCCGGACCGGCGGCCGTGCGGTTCTACACCGAGCACGTCGAGGCCGACGCCGTGCACGAGCAGGTCGTACGGCATGACGTCGTCGGCGGGCTGCTGGAGAGCGATCCGGGCCTGGAGGCCGATGTGGTCTTCGGGATCCGTGCGACCGGTCATCTGGAGGACGCCCTGGCGGGCAGGCTGCTGGCGGACTGGCGGCCCCGGGGCGGGGTACCCCGGGTCCATGAGACTGAGCGTGCTGGACGTCGGTTCGAACACGGTCCGGCTTGAGGTCAGCGACGCGGAGGCGGGTGTCCCGCTCCCGGTGCACACCGCGAAGTGGAAGCTGCGCCTGTCCGAGCAGGTGAGGGACGACGGACGCCTCGGAGAGGCAGGCACCGAGCGGCTGCTCACGGCCCTGACCGCGGCAGCGGAGATGGCCGCCCGGTGGGACGCGCAGGAGCCCCTGGTGTTCGCCACCTCCGTGGTGCGGGACGCGCCCGACCGGGCGGACGTCCTGCGGGCGGTGCACGAGCGGACCGGGCTGAGCCTGCGGGTGCTGCCGGGTGAGGTGGAGGCCCGGCTGACGTTCCTCGGCGCCCGGCGCTGGATGGGCTGGCGCTCCGGCCCGCTGGCCCTCTTCGACATCGGCGGCGGCTCCCTGGAGGTCGCCTTCGGCCGGGGACGGGTGCCGGAGTTCGCGGTCTCCCTGCCGCTCGGCGCCAACCGTCTCACCCAGGAGTTCCTGCACTCGGCGGGCTCCCCGAGGCCGTCCGAGACGGCCGCCCTGCGTCGCCGGGCACGCCATCAGCTGCGCGACGCCTCCGCCCGTATCCGCTGGGAGCATCCGCAGACCGCCGTCGCCACCTCGCGTACTTTCCAGCAGCTGGCGCGGCTGTGCGGGGCCGCGCCGGGGCGCCGCGGCCCGTTCGTCGAGCGCGTCCTGCGCCGCCGCGATCTGCGCCGGGCGATCGGCCGGCTGGCCGCGCTGCCCGCCGAGCGGCGGGCCGAGCTGCCCGGCATCTCCAAGGCCCGGGCCCGGCAGAGCCTTGCCGGGGCGATCGTCGCCCGCACGGCGATGAAACTCAGCGGGGTGAAGACCCTCGCCATCTGTCCCTGGGCCCTGCGCGAGGGCATCCTGCTGCGCTACCTGGAGGACGGGCCCGACTGGTGGGCCGACCTGGAGGGCCAGGACGAGGCGGCGCGGACCCTGGACGGGGTGGCCGTGGCCACCCGCCCCCTGCGGGTGGCCGTCTCCTCGTCAGCGCCCGGATACGAAGCGCCCTGATACGAAGCGGTCACGGGTGGTCGGCCTGCTGGTCCGGAGGCACTCCCCCGCCCTTGCCGCCGCCCTTCTTGCCCTTGTCCGTGCCGTGGGCGTGACCGCCGCCCTTCGACTGGTCCTGCCGTGCCTTCAGCTCGCCGCTGCGCTGCGGTGTGGCACCGCCCTTGGCGCTGCGACGCTGCTCCGGTTGCTGTGGGTTGGACATGCTCGGACACCTGCCTGGGTCGGAACTCGTTGGACCCGGCGAGTTCCCCATGAGACCCGTGCGAAGCACGGCGGGCGTGGCAGCCCTCGCGCCGTCCGAGGCGTGGGTAGCGTCGTCACGCAGAGGAGTCGTGGGTTTCCCGTCGGTCGGGGCGGGCACTCGCGAGGCGCTTCTCGCTCTCGGCCCGGCTGAGGAGAACCATGACCGAAGCGTCGCAACGCCTCGAGGAAGGCGCGGGGCGTGCGTCTCGCGGCGCCGCCGTCCCGCTGGGGCGCACCCTGCTCGCCTGGGCCTCGACGACCGACCACAAGGTGATCGGCCGCCTGTACATGGTGACGTCGTTCTGCTTCTTCCTTTTCGCCGGCCTGCTCGCCCTCGGCATGCGTGCCGAACTGGCACGTCCTGGGCTGCAGTTCATGAACGAGCACACCTACAACCAGCTGTTCACCATCCACGGCACGATCATGATGCTGCTGTTCGCGACCCCGATGTTCGCCGGGTTCGCGAACGCCGTGATGCCCCTGCAGATCGGCGCCCCGGACGTGGCGTTCCCCCGGCTCAACGCGCTGTCGTACTGGATGTATCTGTTCGGCGGTCTGATGGTGGTGTCGGGGTTCGTGGTGCCGGGCGGCGCGGCGGCCTTCGGCTGGTTCGCGTACGCGCCGCTGAACAGCGCGTACTTCTCGCCCGGCGCGGGCGGCGACCTGTGGGTGATGGGGCTGGTGGTCACCGGGGTGTCGACCACGCTGGGCGCGGTCAACTTCATCACCACCATCCTGTGTCTGCGCGCCCCGGGCATGACGATGTTCCGGATGCCGATGTTCACCTGGAACGTGCTGTTCACATCGATCCTGGTGCTGCCCGCGTTCCCGGTGCTCACGGCCGCGCTGCTGGCCCTGGAGTGCGACCGGAAGTTCGGCTCGCACGTCTTCGACGCCACCAACGGCGGCGCCCTGCTGTGGCAGCACCTGTTCTGGTTCTTCGGGCATCCCGAGGTCTACATCGTCGCGCTGCCGTTCTTCGGCATCATCTCGGAGATCATCCCGGTGTTCTCGCGCAAGCCGCTCTTCGGCTATCTGCCGATGATCGGGGCGACGACCACCATCACCATGCTGTCGGCGGTGGTGTGGGCGCACCACATGTTCGCCACCGGCGCCGTGCTGCTGCCGTTCTTCTCCGTGATGTCGTTCCTGATCGCGGTGCCCACGGGCATCAAGTTCTTCGCGTGGATCGGGACGATGGTGCACGGCTCGGTGTCCTTCGAGACGCCGATGCTGTGGTCGCTCGGATTCCTGGTGTCGTTCCTGCTGGGCGGGCTCAGCGGGGTGCTGCTGGCCTCGCCGCCGCTCGACTTCCACGTCACCGACACCTACTTCGTGGTGGCCCATCTGCACTACGTGCTCTTCGGCACCGTGGTCTTCGCGACGTTCGCGGGCTTCTACTTCTGGTGGCCGAAGATCACCGGGAAGATGCTCGACGAGCGCCTGGGCAAGCTGCACTTCTGGCTGCTGTTCCCGGCGTTCCAGCTGACGTTCCTCGTGCAGCACTGGCTGGGCGAGTCGGGCATGCCCCGCCGGTACGCCGACTATCTGCCGTCCGACGGGTTCACCCTGCTCAACACCCTGTCGTCGACGGGCGCTTTCCTGCTCGGTGTGTCCACGCTGCCGTTCCTCTACAACGTGTGGCACACCTCCCGGCACGGGCGGACCGTCGAGGAGGACGACCCCTGGGGGTACGGGCGGGGCCTGGAATGGGCCACCTCCTGTCCGCCGCCCCGGCACAACTTCACGGCGCTGCCCCGGGTGCGCTCGGAGTCGCCGGCCTTCGACCTGCACCACCCCGACGTCGTCCAGCAGGCCAGGCAGGAGGGACTCCAGTGAAGGTCGAGGCCGTGCTCTTCGGTGTCGTGGCCGCCTTCTTCGGCGGCTCGGCGGCGCTCTACGGCTTCTGGTCCCACTGGGACCCGGCCGGCACCGCGGCGCTCGTCGTGGCGTTCGCGATGGCCGGGCTGGTGTCGTTCTTCTGCGCCGTGCAGTACGCCCGGCACGGCCGGCGCCCCCAGGACCGCAAGGACGCCGAGGTGGTCGATGCCGCCGGGCCGCTGGAGTTCTTCCCACCGCACAGCCCCTGGCCGATCGTCACCGCGTTCGGTTTCGCGGTCACGGCGACCGGTGTGGTCTACGGCCTGTGGCTGTTCCTCATCGGCTTCGGCGTGCTGGGCCGGGGTGTTCTTGGTCTGGTGTTCCAGTACGTGGACCGGGGTGCCGGTCCACAGGAGTGAGCGGGGCGCGCGGGGCACCGGGCCGGAAGTCGGTGACGGGGCGGTGGCCGCTCTCGTAGCCCCCGGCCACGCTCTGCCGCACCTCGCCGGTCTCCTCGCCCTCGACCAGACGTTCGCGTTCCGCCTCCAGGAGGGCGTGACACAGCGCGCGGGTGATCACGAAGGCGAGCACCGGGCCCACGATCAGGGCGATGCGCAGGGTCCAGGTGAGGGTGTTGACGGAGATGCGGAAGGTCGCCGCCAGCACGTCGTTGCCGCCGGCCAGCAGCAGGACTCCGTAGAAGGTGATGCCCGCGGCGCCGAGGCCGGTGCGTACGGGCCGTTCGCGGGGCCGGTCGCACAGGTGCTGTTCGGTGAGCCACTCGCCGGTCAGCCGCTGCTCCACGAAGGGGTAGGCGTACAGGACGGCGAAGAGCAGCGCGGGCAGGACGACCGCCGGCAGCAGGACGTTCCACATCAGCGTGTGGCCGGCGACGGTCGTCTCCCACGGCGGTACGAGCCGCAGAGAGCCCTCCAGGAAGCCGACGTACCAGTCGGGCTGGGACCCGGTCGACACCTGGTCCGGCCGGTAGGGGCCGTACACCCAGACGGGGTTGATCTGCGCGACGCCGGAGAGCACGGCCAGCACCCCGAACACGGTCAGGGACAGGCCCGCGGACGAGGCCGTGAACTGCGGGTAGAGGGGCTTGCCGACGGAGTTCGCGTTGCTGCGGCCCGGGCCGCGCCACTGGGTGTGCTTGAGGTGGAAGACGAGGATCAGATGGAGGGTGACCAGGGCGATCAGCGCTCCCGGCAGCAGCAGCACATGCAGGCTGTACAGCCGCGGAATGACGTCGTGGCCCGGGTACTGGGATCCGAAGACGAAGAAGGCGATGTACGTCCCCACCACGGGGATGGAGAGCATGATCCCCTCGGCGATGCGCAGTCCGGTGCCGGAGAGCAGGTCGTCCGGCAGGGAGTAGCCGGCGAAGCCCTCGGCCAGGGCGAGCATGAGCAGGGTGACGCCGATGACCCAGTTCAGCTCCCGCGGCCTGCGGAAGGCCCCGGTGAAGAAGATCCGCAGCAGATGGAGGCCGATCGCGGAGACGAACACCAGGGCGGCCCAGTGGTGCAGTTGACGGATCAGCAGCCCGCCCCGCACGTCGAAGCTGATGTGCAGGGTGGAGTCGAAGGCCTGTGACATGCGTACGCCCCGCAGCGGGGCGTACGGCCCGTCGTAGACGACCTCCCGCATCTCCGGCTTGAAGAAGAGGGTCAGCCACACCCCGGTCAGCACCAGGACGAGCAGGCTGTACAGCGCCAGCTCGCCGAGCAGGAACGACCAGTGGTCCGGGAACGCCTTGCGCAACAGCTTGCCGCCCCCGTCGTACACGGGCAGCCGGGCGTCCACCGCGTCCGCCAGCCGCTCCCCGCGGTGGGAGGGGCGCGCCGCTCCGGACGCGGTCACGACGGGCCCATGGCGCGGCCGACGGCTTCCTCGTACGGCACCCACCTCACGGCCGCTCTCCCTTCGACACCGCCTGCTCCCGGCATCTCTTGCCCGGAGCGCAAGCGGCGAGTACCCCTCGGTCACGAAACACTCGTGCGCCGGAGGTGTCGCACCCGATCGGCGCTACTGACACTGCGCGCACCACACCGTCGTACGGCCTCCCAGGCGGGAGCGGCGCAGCGGCTCGCCGCAGCGGGGGCAGTGCGGGGACGGGGTGTCGCGGTGGCCGGTGAGCCAGGAGTCGCGGGGCGGGACGCGGCCGGTGGGGACCGCCGAGCGCAGGGTGCGGCGCATCTGGGTGTAGAGGCGGCGGCGGTCGTCCTCGGTGAGCTCGTTCGCGTGGGCGGCGGGACGCACTCTCGCGCGCCAGAGGATCTCGTCGGCCAGCAGATTGCCCAGGCCGGCGACGACGGACTGGTCGGTGAGGACGGTCTTGATCGTGCCGCGGCGGGCGCAGAGCGCGGCCTCGAACCGCTCGCGGTCCACGGCCAGCGCGTCCGGACCCTGGCGGGCCAGCAGCCGTTCGACGGCGGTTTCGTCCTCGGCCAGCCACAGGCCCTGGAGCTTGCGCTGGTCGCGGTAGCGGAGCTGGCGGCCTGTGCCCACGGTGAACAGGACGCGGTCGTGGGGCGCGGCCTCCTCGTCGGGGCCGGCGCAGACCAGCAGGCCGGTCATGCCGAAGTGGAGCGCGACGGTGGGGCCGCCGGTGCGGGCAAGGAGCCACTTCCCGTGGCGCTCCGCCCCGGTGAAGCGCCGGCCCTCCAGCGCCTCCCGCAGCCGCCGCGCGCTCACCCCGTGCAGTACGCCCGCGTCACGGACCTCGACGTGCCGGATCACCCTCCCCTGCGCGCAGGACACGAGGACCTCCCGGAACCCCTCGACGTCCGGCAGCTCGGGCATGACCGCTCACCTCGCTACGGGAGGCTCCGGCGACCTGGCTACCGGGTACCCACCCGTGGCTCCCGCACCACCACGACCTCCCTCGCCGCCACCGTCACCCTCCCGCCGGCCACCGGCTGCCCGGACAGCAGCTCGGTCGCCCCCGGGGAGGCGGCGACCTCCGCGTCCTGGTCCGTGTGGTTGATCAGGAAGAGGTAGTCGGCCTCCGTGCCGCGCCGCAGGGCCACCTCCACGCCCGCCGGAGCGGACCGCACCGGCTCGACCCCGGCCTCCCCGCGGATGCGCTCCAGGAGACCGGACAGGGCCTGCGGGGCCGGGTGGGTGGCCACGTACCAGGCCGTGCCCGTGCCGTACGGGTTGCGGGTGACCGCCGGCACCCCGGCGAGCGGTCCGTCCGTGTACGACGTCACCACCTGAGCGCCCTCCAGGCGTACCCGCTCCGACCAGAGCGTGCCCGTGCTGCCGTCGCTCAGGGCCACCGTCTGCCCGGGCAGCAGCGGGAACAGCTCGTCCGTGCGGACACCGAGGGCCTCCCGGAACGCGCCGGGGTAACCGCCGAGCCGCACATGGCAGTTGGCGTCGACCATCCCGCTGTGGAAGCCGACCACCAGAGTGCCGCCGCGCTCCGCGAAGCCGGTGAGGTTGGCCGCGCCCGTGTCGTCGATCAGGTACAGAGAAGGCGCCAGGACCAGGCGGTACGCCGACAGATCCGCGTCCGGGCGTACGAAGTCCACCGCCACGCCGGACCGCCACAGGGGCTCGTACCAGGCGCGGACCAGGTCCTGGAAGTGCAGCTCGCCGCTGGGCTGCGAGGGCAGTTCCATGGCCCAACGGGCGTTCCAGTCCCAGACAATGGCGACCTCGGCGGTGCCGGTGGCACCCCGCACCTCCGCCAACGCCCGTAGATCCGCGCCCAGTTGGACCACGTCCCGCCAGATCTGGCTGTCGGTGCCCGCGTGCGGCAGCATCGCAGAGTGCCACTGCTCGGCGCCCGCCTTCGCCGCCCGCCACTGGAAGTAGGCGATGCCGTCGGCGCCGCGCGCCACATGGCTGAGGGCGTTGCGCCGCAACTCGCCCGCCGTCTTGGCCCGGTTGACCGGCTGCCAGTTGACCGCGCCCGTGGAGTGCTCCATGAGCAGCCACGGGCCGCCCGCGAGCGAGCGGACCAGGTCGCCGCTGAGCGCGATGTCGATCTGCGACTCCGGGTCGGCGGACTGGAGGTAGTGGTCGTTGGAGACGATGTCCAGCTCGGGCGCCCAGCGCCAGTAGTCCAGGGCGTCGAAGTTGAACATCACCATGAAGTTGGTGGTGGCGGGGGTCTCCGGCGCGGCCTCCCGCAGGACGTCCCGCTCGGCCTCGTACAGCGAGAGCAGGGCGTCGCTGCAGAAGCGGCGCCAGTCCAGCTGGTGGGTGGGGTTCGGGACCGCGCCGGTGGCGCGCGGCGGCAGGATCTGGTCCCAGTCGTAGTACCACTGGCTCCAGAAGGTGGTGCCCCAGGCGTGGTTGAGGGCGTCCAGGCTCGCGTACCTGTCCTGCAGCCACTCGCGGAAGGCCTCGGCGCTGGTGTCGCAGTAGCACTCGGCGTTGTGGCAGCCGTACTCGTTGTGGACGTGCCACATCACGACCGCCGGGTGGTCCGCGTACCGCCGGGCCAGCTCGCCGACCATGCGCAGGGCCGCCTCGCGGTAGGCGGGGCTGGACGGGCAGAACGTCTGGCGGCTGCCGTACGACAGCCTGCGGCCGTCCTTGTCCACCGGCAGCGCTTCCGGGTGCTTCACGAAGAACCAGGCCGGCGGGGCCGCCGTCGGGGTCGCCAGGTCGGCGGCGATCCCGTGGGAGTGCAGCAGGTCGAGGATGCGGTCGAGGCGCGAGAAGTCGTAGCTGCCCTCGGAGGGTTCCAGCAGCGCCCAGGAGAAGATGTTGACGCTGACCATGGTGACCCCGGCCTCGGCCATCAGCCGCATGTCCTCGGCCCAGACCTCCTCGGGCCACTGCTCGGGGTTGTAGTCGCCGCCGTACGCGATGCCCGGCACGTTCAGGGCGCGGGTCATCGCTCGGCTCCCGAGAGCAGTCGGCGGGTGGTGGTCACGCCCC
This sequence comes from Streptomyces longisporus, assembly GCF_039532765.1. Classification (NCBI taxonomy): domain Bacteria; kingdom Bacillati; phylum Actinomycetota; class Actinomycetes; order Kitasatosporales; family Streptomycetaceae; genus Streptomyces; species Streptomyces longisporus. The sequence goes on along the minus strand of NZ_BAAASG010000012.1, from coordinate 355,199 downwards.
ACTCGTCCAGGGACAGGAGGCGGTCGCTGGAGGCCATCAGGCCGCCGGTCGCCTCCACATGGGCCGCCCAGCGCTCCCGTGTCTCCACGGCCGGGCGGGCCATCAGGCAGTCGGGGTCGTTGACCCACAGGCGGCCGTGCTGCCACTGGCGTCCGGCGCCGGTGAACTCGGCCGGGTCCTGACCGGGCTGGCTGAAGTCGTCGGCCTCGGGGCGGCGGTGCGGGGCCGTGTCGGGGCTTACCCGCATCGCGTCGAACAGGCCGATGGAGGGCAGGATCGGGGCGCCGCAGCCCAGCAGGTACGCGTCCGGGCCGATCGCCCCGCGGATCAGCTCGATGCCCTCGCGGTACGCGGTGAGGGCGTCGACGTCCTTGTGCCGTACGCCGTCCAGCGCGCCCGCGTACAGGAAGTCGACCTTGAAGTAGTCGTAGCCCTCGCTGCGCAGGGTGCCGAAGACCTCGGTGAGATACGCCGCCGCCTCGGGGTGGGTGGTGTCCAGGACGCGCAGGTCGTGGCCCCAGTTGCGGCCGGCGTGGGTGAAACCGCCCGCGGGGTCGCGGACCAGCCAGTCGGGGTGCTCGGTGGCCAGGTCGCTCGCCGGGTCGACGAGGAAGGGGGCCGTCCAGATGCCGGCCCGGCGGCCGCGGGCCCGGATGGCGTCCGCGATGCCCTCGCGGGAACGGAAGCGGCCGGAGAGGGTGAGCCAGTCGCCGAGGGCCTTCTGGTAGCCGTCGTCGATCTGGACCACGTCGATCGGCAGGTCCAGGGTGTCCATCGCACGGAGGTTCTCGTGGATGTCGTCCTCGGTGACGTTCGTGAAGTACTCGTACCAGGAGCACCAGACGGTCGGCGCCGGGCGCGGCGGCTCGACGCCGAGGCCCTCGGCCCAACTGCCCAGTGCTGCCTGGATGTTCACCCCCGTCCACTCCTTCACCGCGCCGTCGGCGGTGACCTCCGCGATGCGGTCCGTCACCGTCAGACGGATGGACGGCACCTCGCCGGTGGGGTCGACGGCCGCCCACAGACGGGCCGGGGAGCCGTCACCGGGGTCGAGCGCCAGCAGGCCCTCGCCCTGGAAGGTGCCCTCGGGGACGGTCACACCGGGGCGGTAGCAGACCGTCGCCCAGTTGTCGTCGGTCGGGCGGTACGGTCTGTCGCCGAGGGCATAGGCGCCGCTGGGGCTCCAGGACTGCCAGCCCTCCTCGTGGACCCGGGCGTTGGCCGGGTCCACGGGGACGGAGGCGACGGCGGTGAAGTGGTGCTGCACGGAGGTCTCTTTCAAAGGGGAGGGCGTCAGCCCTTGTTGGCGCCCAGGGTCAGTCCGCTGACGAACTGGCGCTGCAGTACGAAGTACACGATCAGGGTGGGGATCGCGGTGAGCAGGGCGCCCGCGGCGACCAGGTTGGGGTCGGTGAAGTACTGCCCGGAGAGGTTGTTCAACGCGCTGGTGATCGGCATGTTCTCGCCGGTGGAGATCAGCACGATCGCCCAGAAGAAATCGTTGTAGATCCAGATGGACAGCAGCGTCGCGAGGGCGGCCATGGCGGGCTTGCACAGCGGCAGCACGATCTGCCAGTACATCCGCCACACCGACGCCCCGTCGACCAGGGCGGCCTCGGTCAGCTCGTGCGGCAGCATCCGCATGTAGTTGGAGAGCACGAAGGCGCAGAACCCGGACTGGAACGCGACGTGGATGAGGACCAGGCCGAGCGCGGAGTCGTACAGCTTGCCGCTGGCGGTGATGCCGGGCAGGTCGATCAGCAGGTACATGCGGTACAGCGGGGTGATGATGACCTGCTGGGGCAGCAGGTTGCCCGCGGTGAACACCAGCAGCAGGAAGATGTTCAGCCGGAAGTCGAACCGGGAGACGTAGAAGGCCACCATCGAGGACAGCAGCAGCGTGATCAGCACGGCCGGGACCGCGATGATCAGCGTGTTGCCGAAGTAGTGCAGCATGTCCGACTGCTGGAACGCGTTGGTGAAGTTCTCGAAGCTCAGCTTGTGCGGCCAGGACACGTAGCCGCGATTGCTGGTCTCCGAGTACGGCCGCAGGGCCGCGAAGACCGCCCACAGCAGCGGGGCCAGCCAGGCCAGCGCCGTGACGATGAGGAAGGTGTGCAGCAGGATCCGGGCCGGGCGGACCGGCGTGCGTTCCTTTGCGATGACAGCCGTGCTCACGCTTGCCGCTCCTTCCGGAAGGTCGCGATCAGGTAGGGGATGATGACCGCGAGGGAGATCACCAGCAGGACGACGGCGATCGCGGAGCCGTAACCGATCCGGCTGGACTCACCGATGATGTTGTTGGTGATCAGGATCGACAGCAGCTCGGTGCCCTGGGCACCCTTGTTGAAGACGAACACCAGGTCGAAGGCGCGCAGCGCCTCGATGATCGTGACGACCAGGACGACGGTGTTGGTGGGGCGCAGGGTGGGGAAGATGACGTTCTTGAACGTCTGCCACTCGTTCGCCCCGTCCAGGGCGGAGGCCTCCCGCAGGGAGGGGTCCACGCCCTTCAGGCCGGCCAGGTAGAGGATCATCATGTAGCCGGTGTGCCGCCAGGACGCGGCGATCAGCACCGCCCACAGGTTCAGGTGCGGGTCGCCGATCCAGTCGATGTAGTGGCCCGGCTTGTTCGCCCCGATCAGGCTGTTGATCAGCCCGGTGTCGGGGTTGTAGACCAGCTGCCACACAAACCCGGTCACCGCGAGCGACACCACGACGGGCAGGAAGAACGCGGTCTGGTAGACCCGGGAGAAGCGGATCTTCTTGTCCAGCTGGACGGCCAGGAACAATCCCATCGGCGTGGGGATCAGGATGAGCACCACGAACCAGATGATGTTGTGCTCGACGGCCGGCCAGAACTGCGGGTTGTCGGTGAACAACTGCTTGAAGTTGTCCAGCCCCACCCACTTGATCGAGTCGAAGCCGATGCCGTCCCAGGTGGTGAAGGCCAGCGCGATGGAGGCCAGCGCGGTCACCCACACCAGGGCCACGTGCAGGACGGTGGGCACGCCGGCCATGACGGCCAGCGTGATGCGGTCACGGCGGGTCAGCAGGCGCTTGTGGCCCTGCGGGACCCGCTTGGTTGCAGGCGCATGGCCCGGAGGCGGCACGGCGGCCGCCTCCGGGCTCTTCGTAGTCGTTTCGGAGCTCATCAGGACGCGAAGATCGTCTTCTTCTGGCGCTCGATCGAGGACAGCAGACTGTCGACGCCCTTGGGGTTCTGGAGGAACTTCTGCAGACCCGGCTGCATCACCGTCGAGGTGAAGTCCGGCCGCGAGTCACGGTCCATGAACTGCGTCAGCGACTTGGCGCCGGAGATCATGTCGTACGCCTTCTTCTGCAGCGGCGTGTACGAGGAGGTGTCGGCCTTGCTGGAGGCGGCCACCACGCTGGAGTCGGCCTTGAGGTAGATCTGCTCGGCCTCCGGCGTGCCCAGGAACTCCATCAGCTTGGTGACACCGTCGTGGTTCTTGGGCGCCTTGGAGACCATGAAGCCGTCGGTGGGCGCCTCCACGGTGTCCTGCCCGAACTGCGGGTTGATCTCCGGGAAGGCGAAGAAGTCCAGGTCGTCCAGGTCGGCCTTGTTGGTGAACTGCTGGGCCACGAAGGAACCGATGACGTACATGCCCGCCTTCTTCGACACCAGCGTCTGGGCGGCGTCCTGCCAGGTGCGGCCCATGAAGCCGTCCTGGTGGTAGGGCAACAGCTCGGACCAGTGGTCGAAGACCGCCTTGACCTTCGGGTCCGTCCACGCCTCCTTGCCCGCCATCAGCGACTTGTGGAAGTCGTAGCCGTTGAGCCGGAAGTTGATCTGGTCGAAGGTGCCCATCGCCGGCCACGCGTCCTTGTCACCGAACGCGATCGGCACCAGGCCGTCCTGCTTCATCTTCTTGCACAGCGTCACCAGCTGGTCCCACGTGGTGGGCACCTGGTAGCCGTGCTGCTTGAAGACGCTCTTGCGGTAGAAGAGAGCCCACGGGTACGTGTACAGCGGCACGAAGTAGTACTTGCCGTCCTCACCCTTGGACAGCTGCTTCATCGCGTCGGGGAAGTTGCCGCCGATCTTCGTCCATACGTCGTCGATCGGAGTCGCGAGCTTCTTCGCCGCGAAGAACTGCATCCGGTAGCCCGCGAACCAGGTGAACACGTCGTCCGGCGTGGCCTGGAGGTAGGAGTTGATCTGCTCCTGGAAGGTGTTGTGGTCCTTGGTGTTGACGTTGACCTTGATGCCGGACTGCTTCGTGAAGGCGGCGTAGATCTCAGCGAACGCCTTCTTCGGCACCGCGTCCGAGGAGTTGGAACCCAGACTGACGGTCTTCGAGTCCGAGCCACTCCCACTGCTGCCACACGCGGACAGCAACGGTATGCCCGCACCCGCGAGCAGGGCTGCGCCACCCACACCACGCAGCAGACTGCGACGGCTCGTCGCGGGAAGAGAGAGACCCGAGGGGGAGAGGTCCATGTACGGCTCCTGAAGGCAGGGGTTCGGTCACAACGCCACGTCGAAAAAAGTCGAAACCGACCAGAAATCAACTCGACCAAACATCGTGGCGCTTATATCAGTCCTATGTCCGGTCATGCGTCAAGAGCCGCCGGGGACCTTTGTGGAAATGTGACCGACATGTTCGTGATCGTTTCGGTGCGAGTGATCGAACGATCCCGCCCGGAGTTGAGAGTAAATGCCGGATTCGCGGGGCGACCAGGGCCTGCTAGGCGACGATCCGGACCGACTTCGTCACAGTGACCTGGTCGATCTCGGACGTGCGGACCGTGGCCTTCATGGTCCAGGTTCCGGCGAGGGGCACGGTCACCGAACTGCTCCCCCAGTAGCCGCCCTGATTGGTCAACCTGGCGTCCAGCGGGCCGATCTTCTGCGCGGGGAGGCTGAGGGAGAGCCGCAGCTCGGGGACGGTGACGATGCCGCCGTCGGGCCCGAAGACGACCGCCTGCACGGTGTTGTCGCCGACGCGGCCCGGGTCGAGGGTGATCTGCACCTTGCCGCGCGCGCGGCCGACCTCGAACGGGATCGTCGTGACCGATGCGGCAGGCAGCCCGCCGGCCGTCGCGGGTGCCTGCGCCGCCTCGGCGGCCGCGCGGCCCGGCAGCGTGCTGCTGAGCACGGTCGTGAGCACCAGCACCACGACCCCGACGGCGACCTCGGCGAGCACGCTGCGGCGCAGACTGCGGAGGCTGGCGCCTTCGGCGGCCGGGACGGCCGGTTCCTCCGCGACGGTCGCGGGAGGCCCGCCCACGGGCTCCGGGACCCGTTCCCGTACGGCCGTCTCGGCGTCCGCCGTCACCAGCTGCGCGGTCCAGCGCCGCGAGAGCCCAGCGGCCGCCACCAGGAGCACCACAGCGGCCAGTTTGGCCACCAGCAGGCGCCCGTACGTCGTGCCGGTGAGCGCGCTCCAGGAGCCCAGCCCGCGCCAGGACTGGTAGACGCCGGTGACGACCAGGACGGTCACGGAGACGAAGGCGATCCTGGAGAAGCGGGCCACGACGGCCGGGGCGAGTTCGGTGCGGTGGAGCAGGATCAGCAGCGCCGTGAGGCCGCCCAGCCAGAGGGCCATGGCCAGCAGGTGCAGCACGGCGGACGCCATCGCCAGGGGGACCTGGATGCCCGCCGAGGCGTGCTCGGAGGCGGCCCAGGTGAGCGCGAGGGCCACGCCGAGGGCAGCACCGGCGGCGAGCAGCGGCCGCGGCCGTGCGTCGCGTTTGCTCAGTCGTACGGCGAACACGGCGGCGAGCAGCAGCAGGGCGAGCCGGGCCAGCAGGGCGAGCCCCGGGCGGCCCGTGAGGGTGCGGGTGAAGGCGGCGGTGTCGAGGGCGGTCGCGGGACCCGTGCCGGTCTCGTACGGGGCGCGCAGCACCAGCAGCGCCAGGGTGCTCCCCAGCAGCGTCCACCAGCCCACGACCAGGGGTTTGTGCAGCGGAGCGCGGTCCGTCGGGCGGCACAGGGCGACGAAGGCGGACGTGCCGATCAGCAGCGCGGCCGCCAAGTACGCCAGATAGCGGGCGATGTTGTAGAGACTGGCGGTCGCCGGGTTCTCGACCGGTCCGGTGTTCACGGTGGCGACCGTTGCGGAGGCTTTGCCGACGGAGAAGGTGAACGCGCCGCCCACCGGGTGGCTGTCCGCCGAGACGACCCGCCAGGCCACGACATAGGTGCCCTTGGCGAGCGTCTTCGGCAGGGTCACGCTCGCCGTGTCGGAGCGGCCCCCCGCGTGCTGGGCCTCACCGATGCCCACCCGCCGGTTGTCGGGACCCAGGACGCGGAAGGAATCGTCCAGCAGACCGACGGACTCGGTGAACGTCAGGGTGATGGAGCGGGGGGCCGACCTGAGGACGGTTCCGTCCTCGGGGTCGGTGGACTTGAGCGCCGCGTGCGCCGACGCGGTCCCCGCACCGCCGAGGACGAGCAGGACCAGCACGGCACCGAGCAGCACCAGCCCTCGAACCCCCCGACGCCGCTGCCGCCTCCTGCGCTCACCGTCACACCCCACGCCACCCTCCGTCCCGGCCCGGACCGCCTCCCGCATAGGTACGGACGCAGACCGCGGGGCATTCATCACGCGGAGCCGAGTGGCGGGCCGAGTGGTGAGGGGACCGGCCACGAAACCGGGCACGCGTCGCCGACATGGCCAGGAACGACCTGTCCCTCCGGCAGCTTCATGGACGGCACAGTTCCGCAATCCGGTCGGCCTCGGCCGGATACCGCGGCGTGAGCTCGGCCGCGTCCCCGTGCTCGTAGCCCTCGTAGGTGAACCCGGGTGCCATCGTGCATCCGAAGAACGTCCACGCCCCGCCCGCGGCGACCCGTCCGCCCATCCAGGTGCCGGCCGGCACGGTCGTCTGGGGCTGCTGGCCGCCCAGTACGTCCGGTCCGAGCACCACCGTCCTGGACGTCCCGTCCGGTGCGAGGAGCAGCAGCTCCAGCGGATCACCCAGGTAGAAGTGCCAGATCTCGTCGGTGGGCAGGCGGTGCAGGGCCGAGTGGTCGTCGGCCGTCAGCAGGGCGACGATCGCGGTGCCCTCCGGCCGTCCGTCGGCGCGCTCGGGGCCCGCCCAGGTCTGGCGGAACAGGCCGCCTTCGCGCGGGATCGGTTCCAGTCCGTAGTGCGCGACGAGGTCCTCAGGAGTCATTCGCGGAAGGCTACCTCCCCCCGCGGAAAAGCCAATTGGGCCTTCTTCTCGGGGCAGCACGACCACCGGCCGGTCCGAGCACCGAGGGTGGGTGCGCTGGAATCGTCCCCGCGGCATGAAAGCGGCATGATCGGAGGCATGGACGTCACCCTGCACCTCGCCCAGGACCCCAAGGCCGACGAGCTCCTCGGACGCTCTCCGCTCGCCGTGCTCGTCGGGATGCTGCTGGACCAGCAGGTCCCGATGGAGTGGGCGTTCAAGGGGCCCCGCACGATCGCGGACCGGCTCGGCGCCGACGACCTGGACGCGCACGAGATCGCCGTCATGGACCCGGACGCCTTCGCCGCGCTGCTGTCCGAGAAGCCGGCCGTGCACCGCTACCCGGGCTCCATGGCCAAGCGCGTCCAGCAGCTGTGCCAGTACCTCGTCGAGCACTACGACGGCAACGCCGAGCTCGTCTGGAAGGGCGTGACCGACGGGCGTGAGCTCCTCAAGCGCCTTCAGGAGCTGCCCGGCTTCGGCAAGCAGAAGGCGCAGATCTTCCTGGCCCTGCTGGGCAAGCAGCTCGGCGTACGGCCCAAGGGCTGGCGGGAGGCCGCGGGCGGATACGGCGAGGCGAACTGCCACCGTTCCGTCGCCGACATCGAGGGGCCCGAGTCGCTGGCCAAGGTCCGGGCGCACAAGCAGGAGATGAAGGCGGCCGCGAAGGCAGCGAAGGCCGCCGGGAAGTAGCCGTCAGCCGACCGGCTCCCAGAGGCGGCGCGCCGCCCGCGGCCGGTCCAAGCATGGAACATGACCGAGCCATCGAGCGCCTCTTGCGCGGGCTCGCAGGTCCACACCGCCGGACGCCCGACGGGCCCGCATGAGCCGGAGCCCCCCTTGGAAGGTGCCCTGCACGCGCTCTCCCGCGCCGCCTGGCAGATCGTCCTGCTCACCGGCATCGCCTCCCTGGTCCTCGGCGTGCTGGTCCTGGTCTGGCCGGGAGCCTCCCTGCTCGCGGCCGGCGTCCTCTTCGGCGTCTACCTCCTGATCAGCGGCATCTTCCAGCTGGTCGCCGCCTTCGGCACACACAAGACCACGGCCCTGCGCGTCCTGGCCTTCATCAGCGGTTCCCTGTCGATCCTGCTGGGCCTTTTCTGTCTGCGCGGCCCGATGCGGTCGATCCTGCTGCTGGCCCTGTGGATCGCCATCGGCTGGCTCATCCGGGGAATCACCCAGACCCTGGCCGCCGCCTCCGACAGCACCATGCCGGCCCGCGGCTGGCAGATCTTCCTCGGGATCGTCACCTTCCTCGGCGGGATCGTGCTGATCGACTCGCCATTGCATTCGGTCGCCGTGCTCACCCTGCTCGGCGGCATCTGGCTGGTCGCGGTCGGCGTGGTCGAGATCGTCACCGCGATCCGTATCCGCGGCCGGGCCCGGCAACTGCCGTGCACCCGTTAGGCCGTGCCGGGTCCCCCGAACGGGCGGTTCTCGGCCCCGACATGCTGAAGGCGGGACAAAGCATGGGCAAATGACCTCTCGTGAGCACCGTACGAAGCCTCTCCCGCGGCCACGCCTGGCTGCGGACGCTCGTCCTGCTGCTCGCCCTGCTGGTCCCGGGCGCCCATGCGGAGGTGCATGCGGCACCGCCCTCCGCCACGGAGATCGTCGAGTACGACGCCCTGGACGCGGCCGTGCGGCCACCGGCCGACGCCCTGCACCGCACCGTCGTGGCCCTGCGCCCCGCCCCGCTCCAGGCCCCGCCCCTCGGCACCCCGGCGGACCGCCCCCTTCCCGCGCCGCCCCGGCCGCCGTACGCCCTGCACTCCCTGCGCTCCGTGGTCCTGCGCTGCTGACAGATCCCGGCCCCCGGAAAAGTCAGTCACCACGCAAGGAACCAGGGAAAACAGTCATGCCCACCGACCCGTACGCGGTCCTGCGCGCCCTGCTGCGCGCCGAAGCCGCACGCAACGCACCCAAGCAGAACCCGCAGAAGCCTAAGTCCGAGCAGCCCCCGAAGGAACGGGACCGCTGAATCCGCCGGCGGAGGCGGATGTTCCCCGTGAACCACCGCCTCCGCCGGGCCGACGCTCGCCGTCCACAGCCTGTGCGTAACACCCGTACGGATCCTTTGCCCCGATTTGCAACTTCTTTTCGGTCCCCGCACTGCGTCGCCATGGCTGCGCCCGGAAGGTCTTGACCGGTAGGCTTTCCGTGTGATCTTCAAGCGCATCGGAAACGGCCGGCCGTACCCCGACCACGGCCGGGAAAGCACCCGGCAGTGGGCGGACGTCGCGCCGCGCCCGGTCCGCCTCGATCAGCTCGTCACCACCAAGGGACAGCTCGACCTGGAGACCCTCCTGGCCGAGGACTCGACCTTCTACGGCGACCTGTTCGCACACGTCGTCAAGTGGCAGGGCGACCTGTATCTCGAGGACGGCCTCCACCGCGCGGTGCGGGCCGCGCTGCAGCAGCGCCAGGTGCTGCACGCACGCGTGCTCGAACTCGACTGACGCACACCCCCGAAGGGCTGCCGGTGACGGCTTGGCCCTTTCGGGTTCACCTGTGCGGCCTCGAATGATCATCTAGTAGGCATCGCCGCCCGGGCGCACTACGCTGCGCTCATGAGCATGCTGACTCCGCCGGGCATGGGTGGTAAGTACCGGATCACGGGGGACAAATACCCACGAATGCGCAGGCGCAGGCGCGGCAGGCTCGGAGTCGCCCTGGTGGCCTCCGTTGCCGCACTCGGCCTGGTCGGCTGGGGCACGCTGCAGCTCATCGACCTCTTCACCGGCGGTGGCGAGAAGGCCTCGGCGGCCGGCCCCAAGGCGGACTGCGCGACCAAGGCGCGCCCGTCGGCCGACACCAAGAAGGCCCCCGTGCCCAAGCCCGGCACGATCACGGTCAACGTCTACAACGCCACGGACCGCAGTGGTCTGGCCAAGAACACGGCGGACGAGCTGCAGAAGCGCGGCTTCAAGATCGGTGACGTGGGCAACGCGTCGAAGGAGTTCGACAAGAAGGTCAAGGGCACCGGCATACTGCTCGGCGCCCCGTCCGCCCTGAACAGCTCGCTGCCCGTGCTCGCCACGCAGCTCGCCGGCGCCGAGAAGCGGGCCGACACCCGCAAGGGCCCCGCCGTCGACCTGATCCTCGGCACAGCCTTCAAGGACCTCACCCCGAAGCCGGCGGCGGACCAGGCCCTGGCGGCACTGGCCAATCCCCAGCCGACGCCCACGTCTTCGACGAAGCGCTGCTGAGAGCGCCCCTTCAGGGGCGCGGGGCGGTGTCGATTTGCGGCTCCGCCGCGTGGGCGCGACAAGCCACAGACAACCCGCAGCCACCAAACACCCGCGCCCCTACGGCGAAAAGGCGAAGCCCTACTCGGCAGCGCCGTAGAGGCGATCCCCCGCATCCCCGAGCCCCGGCACGATGTACCCGTGCTCATTGAGCCGCTCGTCCACGGCCGCCGTCACCACGGTCACCGGCGTCCCCGCCAGCTCCCGCTCCATGACCTCGACCCCCTCGGGGGCCGCAAGAAGCACCACGGCGGTCACATCGTCCGCCCCGCGCTTGATCAGCTCCTGGATCGCCGCGACCAACGTGCCGCCGGTGGCCAGCATCGGGTCCAGGACGTACACCTGACGCCCGGAGAGGTCCTCGGGCATGCGCGAGGCGTACGTCGACGCCTGCAGCGTCTCCTCGTTGCGGATCATGCCGAGGAAGCCCACCTCGGCCGTCGGCAGCAGCCGTACCATGCCGTCGAGCATGCCGAGCCCGGCCCGCAGGATCGGCACCACCAGGGGGCGCGGGCGGGCGAGCTTGACGCCGGTGGTCGAGGAGACCGGCGTCGTGATGTCGACCTGTTCGGTGCGCACGTCGCGCGTGGCCTCGTAGGCGAGCAGGGTGACCAGCTCGTCGGCGAGACGGCGGAAGGTCGCGGAGTCGGTGCGCTGGTCGCGCAGCGTGGTGAGCTTGTGGGCGACCAGGGGGTGGTCGACGACGTGGAGACGCATGCCCTAACAGTAACCGCGCCTCAGTGACGGCTGCGCTGGCATCAAACCGCCCATCAGAGGGAAAGTGGGAGGACGTACCGGGGGGTGGTGTGCCTATGCCTGACCTGCCTGAGCGTGAAACCCGTAAGGACTCGTCGTCGGCCGAGACCGACGCCGAGCGCCGGCGTCGCAGGGCCCAGTTCCTGCGTGACCTCGCCGAAGCCCGTGAGCTGCGGGACCGTGTGCAGCCCAGGCGTGCGAAGACCGCACGGCTGCGCCACGCCATGCGCATGCGCACCTTCCGCTGGTAGCTCGGGGTCCGACTCGGGACGCGCCTGAGGGCAACCCGTTGCGTGCACACGCCGATCGCCGCGTACGATCCCGCTCGTGGCCGATCAAAGACGGCAGACACAGGGTGCCGAAGACGTCCCCTGAACGCCTTGTTTCTGCCACGATTCCGAGTGGGTGGGGCTCGGAGCACAGCTCTCCCCGCCCTGAGCCCCGCCGGGGGGACCTCCAACCGGCACGCCTAAGACCAGTGGGAGAGTCACGGTGTACTTCGCCGCACTGCTCGCGCGCACCGAAGACGGGTGGGAAGCGAGCGACACAGAGCTCGACGATGTGGAAACCCTGTCGGATCTGGCCGATCTCGCCCGGGAAGCCTCGACCGAGGACGACACGGTGCTCATCCTGATCGAACAGGAAGAAACCTGGTTCGGTGTCGTCCGCGTCGACGGCGAGGACGACCCTCGTATCTACGTCTCGGACGCCGCCGCCGCTGCCCGCAGCAGCTACGGCGAGATCCTGCTCACCGACGAACTGCTCGGAAGGGAGCCCGGCGACGACGACGCCGACCTGGAGTCCCTCGACCTCGACGGCACCGAGGACGGTGAGGACGAGGACGACGGCGACGAGGACACGTCGTCCGCCGAGTCCGTGCCGCACAGCCCGGTCGGCGACGCCGAGATCCTCGACGACCTCGGTGTCAGCGCCAAGGAGCTGCGCGCCCTCGACGAGGACGCCCTGAACACGATCGCCGAGGCCCTGGGCGCCTCGGAGGTCCTGGAGACCGTCCGCTGACCGCTGCAGCGACCCAAGGAGGCACCCCCGACCCGGTACGCGACCGCTGGCGGGCCGCGATGCGGCTCGCCCTGGACGAGGCCGGACGGGCGGGCGCCGACGTGCCGGTGGGCGCCGTCGTACTGGCCTCGGACGGTACGACCGTGCTCGGCGCCGGACACAACGAACGCGAGGCCACCGGTGATCCGACCGCGCACGCCGAGATCCTCGCGATCCGCCGGGCCGCGGCCGACCTCGGGGAGTGGCGGCTGTCCGGCTGCACGCTGGTCGTCACCCTCGAACCCTGCACGATGTGCGCGGGCGCGCTCGTGCAGTCCCGGGTGGACCGTGTCGTCTACGGCGCCCGCGACGAGAAGGCCGGCGCGGCCGGCTCCCTCTGGGACGTCGTACGCGACCGCAGACTCAACCACCGCCCCGAGGTGATCGAGGGCGTACTCGCCGAGGACTGCGCCCGGATCCTCACCGAATTCTTCCGCTCCCGCTGAACACCGGCCCCTGCACACCCGCCCCGAATACCGATTTCAGAGCACTGCCCGGCGTGCTGTAAGGTCTCCCTCGGTAGCGTGTCCGAGCGGCCGAAGGAGCTCGCCTCGAAAGCGAGTGTGGCGCAAGTCACCGAGGGTTCAAATCCCTCCGCTACCGCTTGGGAAGGGCCCCGTCGAGAGACGGGGCCCTTCGTGCGATCATGTGCGGTCGTGGGGCAACAGTGACTGGGGAGGCCGCAATGGCGGTGAATGCCAAGAAGATCGCCGTCTATGTGCTCGTGGTCTTCGCGCTGTACGTCATCATCACGGACCCGGCCAAGGCGGCCAGCTACGTCCAGATAGGGTTCGAGGGCATATCGGACGCCGCCAAGGCCATAGGCGACTTCTTCACCTGGCTCGCCAACGGCGCCCACTAGGCCGTAGCTAGGAGCGCACATGATCCGCCATCTCGTCCTGTTCAAGCTCGGCGAGGGCGTCGAGCGCGACGACCCGCGCGTCCTGGAGGGCGTCGACGCCTTCCGGTCGCTGGACGGGAAGATCCCCGAGATCCGCTTCTGGGAGCTGGGCTGGAACATCAGCGACCGCCCCATCGCGTACGACTTCGCCATCAACTCCGGCTTCGACGACGCGGCCGCGCTGCGCCGCTACGTCGAGCACCCGGAGCACCAGGCGGGCGTGACGCTGTGGAAGGAGTTCTCCACCTGGGTGATCGCCGACTACGAGTACTGAGCGGACCCCGCTGGGCCCTGCGCCGGAAAGGCGCAGGGCCTTTATGCGTATTGGGCCCCAACTTGCCCTCAACACGGCGTTATGCGGTGCTTGCACACAGTGCACATCTCTTGTGATGCTATGACCGCTTTTGCCGAATACGTTGATCGATTGCGAGGTGGAGTTGACCGTGCCGGCCAGTACTGCGCCTCAAGCACCGCCCCTGGAGGCCCCCGAGGCCCCACCGGAGCCCGCACCGCCGCGCAGCCGCGGCGCCGACACCCGGGCCCTCACCCAGGTGCTCTTCGGCGAGCTCAAGGGGCTCGGGCCGGGCACGCCGGAGCACAACCGGGTGCGCGGGGCGCTCATCGAGGCCAACCTCCCGCTCGTGCGCTACGCGGCCGCCCGCTTCCGCTCCCGCAACGAGCCGATGGAGGACGTGATCCAGGTCGGCACCATCGGGCTCATCAACGCGATCGACCGCTTCGACCCGGACCGGGGCGTGCAGTTCCCGACCTTCGCGATGCCGACCGTCGTCGGCGAGATCAAGCGCTACTTCCGGGACAACGTCCGCACGGTCCACGTCCCGCGCCGGCTGCACGAGCTGTGGGTGCAGGTCAACAGCGCGACCGAGGACCTGACGACCGCCTTCGGGCGCACGCCCACGACCGCCGAGATCGCCGAACGGCTGCGCATCACCGAGGAGGAGGTGCTCTCCTGTATCGAGGCAGGCCGCTCGTACCACGCGACCTCCCTGGAGGCCGCCCAGGAGGGCGACGGGCTGCCGGGGCTCCTGGACCGGCTCGGCTACGAGGACCCGGCCCTGGACGGCGTCGAGCACCGCGACCTCGTCCGCCATCTCCTCGTACAACTGCCGGAACGGGAACAGAGAATCCTTCTTCTGCGCTACTACAGCAACCTCACCCAGTCGCAGATCAGTGCGGAACTCGGTGTCTCCCAGATGCATGTCTCACGGCTACTCGCGCGTAGCTTCCAGCGGCTGCGATCCGCAAACAGGATCGAGGCATAACCGTCACGAGCGAATCGCTCACCAGGGCCGTTCCCGACAGTTCTGCGCTGAAAAAGCCTCAGACCCCCTTTTTCCAGGGCCGATTCGTGTCTCGCATGTCGACATGTCACTACAGCGTGTTGCCGACATGTGACATTCTTCCCCAAGCGCGTTTGCCGCGGCTTCGGCTCCGGTATTCAGGTGAAGGCTGAACTCCTCGCCGGAGGAGGCTCGGCCACGACCGTCCCGCGACCCAGAGGGGGTGGCATGTCCGCAGACCAGGGCAGCTCGAAGGTGCTCACGCTCACGAAGAGCGAGTCAGCGCCCGCCGACGCCGTGCCCGGCTCCATCGACGAGATGGCAGCCGTCGACACCGCACCGGCCCCGGCCCTTACGGCCGCTGACATCCCGGCCCCCCCGGCCTCGGATGCCATCGACACCCGCACCCTGTCCCGCTCCCTTTTCCTGCGGCTCGCCGCACTCGACGAGACCAGCCCCGAGCGCGCGTACGTCCGGGACACCCTCATCGAACTCAACCTCCCGCTGGTGCGCTACGCGGCGGCCCGCTTCCGCTCGCGCAACGAGCCGATGGAGGACATCGTCCAGGTCGGCACCATCGGCCTGATCAAGGCGATCGACCGCTTCGACTGCGAACGGGGCGTGGAGTTCCCGACCTTCGCGATGCCGACGGTCGTCGGTGAGATCAAGCGGTTCTTCCGCGACACCTCGTGGTCGGTGCGGGTCCCGCGCCGGCTGCAGGAGCTGCGCCTGGCCCTCACCAAGGCCAGCGACGAGCTCTCCCAGAAGCTGGACCGCTCCCCGACCGTTCCCGAACTCGCCGCGGTGCTCGGCGTCTCCGAGGAGGACGTGGTCGACGGCCTCGCGGTCGGCAACGCGTACACCGCCTCCTCGCTGGACTCCCCGGCGCCCGAGGACGACGGCGGCGAGGGCTCCCTCGCGGACCGGCTCGGCTACGAGGACACCGCCCTGGAGGGCGTCGAGTACCGCGAGTCCCTCAAGCCCCTGCTGGCCAAGCTCCCGCCCCGGGAGCGGCAGATCATCATGCTCCGCTTCTTCGCCAACATGACCCAGTCGCAGATCGGCGAGGAGGTCGGCATCTCGCAGATGCACGTCTCCCGGCTGCTGACCCGGACGCTGGCGCAGCTGCGGGAGGGGCTCATCTCCGACTGAACCCTTCCTTCCTGACGGGGTGTCAGCCACACTGGCGCGATGCTTCGGACGACATGGACACCTGGCCGTCGAGGCGCCGTGATCGGCGCGTCGGCGGCCGTCGTCTGCCTGGGAGCCGCGCTGGCCGCGTGCGGGGGCGGCGGGGCCGAGGGTTACGTCGCCACCGGCGCCGTGGGCGGTGCGCCTCAGGCCTCCGCCACGACGCTGACGCCGACGGGCGGGGTGACCTTCGTACCGCTGGACGGACCGCGGAAGAACAGCGGGTCCGCCCCTGCGGCCACGGGCAACACCGGGCCCGACAGCGGGACTTCGCCCGGCGCCCCGCCAGCAGCGCCCGGAGCAGACGGCAGCCCGTCGGGCAGCAGCGCCAAGTCCGGTCGTACGACGACGGATCCGCCGTCGCCGACGACAACTCCCAGCCACCCGGCACCCGCTGGGCCCGCCGTTCTCACCTGGAGCGATCCGGCCCGGAAAGCCACCGACAAGCGCTGGTGCGAGGACGTCACGCTGGACTTCGCCAACTCCGGCGGCAGCGCGGTGCGTTCCGGCAGTGTGAAATTCGGGACGCACATCATCGGGGCGCTCGGCATCGACTGGGGGACGGTCGAGTCGACCGCCGGGCTTCCGGTGCCGATCGGGGCCGGGGCGCGGGAAGGGAAGACCTGGACGGTGTGCGTCGACGCCTGGCGCGTACCGCTCGGCATGCACATCGAGACGCGGGACGTCACCGTCCAGTGGAGGTAGCGGCAGGCCCTACTTGAGCGCCAGCCAGGCGACGGCCGCCACGACCGCCACGGCCACGACGATGCCGACGATCAGGCCGATGCGCGGACCGGCCGGCGCGGGCGCCTGCTGCTGACGGCGGCCCTGCGGGCCCTCGTCGACGAACGCGCGGAACATCTGGGTGCTGCCTGCGGGGTCATGGTTGCCCTGGGGGCCCTGGGGGTTTGCCATAGCCCGAGACCCTAGCGAATCACCGGTTGTGGCCCAAGTGGGGGGCGGTTCCCGGCCACAACCGCCCTCACCTGCGTATTTACGTTCGCAATACTTGTCTTTGCCAAGTTTTTGTGCGGCATCGGGGCATTTTGTTTGCCTGCAGCAACCAACGACTTCTATGGTTGCCCCAAGCAACGAATGCGGGAGGTGTGATGGCCGAGCGGGCGCAGTACGAGGAGCTGCTGAGGCAGTTCAGCGCCTTCGGCGCGGTGAAGCGGGAGCTGGGGCGGATCATGCCGTCCGACTGCTCGAGCGGCAGCGCCGCGGTGCTGATCCTGCTCGGACGCCATGGCGACATGCGAATGAGCAGGCTCGCCGAGCTGCTGGCCGTGGACATGTCGGTCACCAGCCGCCATGTCGCCCACCTCGCCGAGCGCGGCTGGATCGACCGGTCCCCCGACCCGGCGGACAAACGGTCCCGGATCCTGCACCTCACGCCCACGGGCCTGGCCCAGCTGGAGGCGCTGTCCGAGCGGACCACCCAGCTGCTGGCCGAGCGGCTCGCCGACTGGAGCGACGAGGAGGTCGCCCAGCTCAGCAGGCTCATGGAACGCCTGCGGGCCAGCTTCGACGACTGCCGCGCCCTGCCGCCCCGGCTGCCGCCCCCCGCACTCGAACTCGAACCGACCACCCGTACACCCGCAAGCACTTAAGAGAAGGAAGCCCATGGCAACGACCACACCAGCCGGTGTGCGGGCTCATGCCAAGCACGGGGGAGGCTCCGCCGAGTACGCCCCGATGACGCACCGGCAGATCATGGAGGCCATCTCCGGTCTGCTGCTCGGCATGTTCGTGGCGATCCTGTCGTCCACGATCGTCACCAACGCCCTGCCGCACATCATCAGCGACCTCGGCGGCGGCCAGTCCGCCTACACCTGGGTCGTCACCGCCGCCCTGCTGTCGATGACCGCGGCCACTCCCCTGTGGGGCAAGCTCGCCGACCTGTACAGCAAGAAGGCCCTCGTCCAGATAGCCCTGGTCATCTACGTCCTGGGTTCCGCGGCCGCGGGTCTGTCCCAGAACGCCGGCATGCTGATCGCCTGCCGTGTCGTCCAGGGCATCGGCGTCGGCGGTCTGTCCGCCCTCGCCCAGATCGTCATGGCCGCCATGATCTCCCCGCGCGAGCGCGGCCGTTACTCCGGCTACCTCGGCGCGACCTTCGCCGTCGCCACCGTCGGCGGCCCGCTGCTCGGCGGTGTCATCACCGACACCAGCTGGCTCGGCTGGCGCTGGTGCTTCTACGTCGGTGTGCCCTTCGCCGTCCTCGCGCTGATCGTGCTGCAGAAGACGCTGCACCTGCCGGTCGTGAAGCGGGACGTGAAGGTCGACTGGGGCGGCGCGTTCTTCATCGCCGCGGCCGTCTCGCTGCTGCTGGTCTGGGTCACCTTCGCCGGTGACAAGTACGACTGGCTGTCCTGGCAGACGTACACGATGGTCGGCGGTTCGATCGTCCTCGGTCTGGTCTTCGTGCTCGTGGAGTCCAAGGCGAGCGAGCCGATCATCCCGCTGCGGCTGTTCCGCAACCGCACCATCACCCTCGCGTCGCTGGCCTCGCTGTTCGTCGGTGTCGCGATGTTCACCGGCACGGTCTTCTTCAGCCAGTACTTCCAGCTGGCGCGGGACAAGTCCCCGACCATGTCGGGCGTCATGACGATCCCGATGATCGGCGGTCTGTTCGTGTCGTCGACCGTCTCCGGTCAGTTCATCACCCGCACAGGCCGCTGGAAGGCCTGGCTGGTCAGCGGTGGCGTGCTGGTGACGGCGGGCCTCGGTCTGCTCGGCACCATCCGCTACGACACGGCGTACTGGAAGATGTCGATCTTCATGGCGCTGCTGGGTCTCGGCATCGGCATGATGATGCAGAACCTGGTGCTGTGCACCCAGAACCAGGTCGACCCGAGCGACCTCGGCTCCGCCAGCTCCACGGTCACCTTCTTCCGCTCCCTCGGCGGTGCGGTCGGCGTGTCCGCGCTGGGCGCGGTGATGTCCCACCGGATCACGCACTACGTCAAGGACGGCATCGCCGCCCTCGACCCGCAGTACCGTGCCGCGCTGGCCGGTTCCAGCTCCTCCACCGACAGCATCCCGGACATGGGCAAGCTCCCGGCGCCGCTGCGCACCCTCATGGAGAGCGCCTACGGCCACGGCATCGCCGATGTCTTCCTGATCGCCGGCGCCCTCGCGGCCGTCGCGTTCCTGATCACCCTGTTCATCAAGGAGGTCCCGCTGAAGACCAAGGGCGCGCTGGCGCAGGCCGCTGCCGCGGACGAGACGCCGGCCGAGTCGGGGGCCGCTCCGGCCGCCGTCGAGGCCCCGGCCGCGGCAGCTGCTCCGGTCGCCGAGAAGGTCCCGAGCTGGGCCGTCTCCGACACTGATGTCGCCGCCGACGGCACACAGCGGCTGGCCGCCGTGGCCACCCTCGCCCGGCCCGAGGAGTCCGCCGGTTCCGGCGGGATCCCGGTGCGCGGCTTCGTCCGCGGCAACGAGGGCGCGCCCGTGCCGCAGGCCGCCGTCACGCTGATCTCGCTGGCGGGACGGCAGCTGGGCCGGTCGGTCGCGCAGGCCGACGGCTCCTACGCCGTCGAGGCGCCGAGCGTGGGCAGTTACGTCCTGATCGCCGCCGCCGACGGTTTCCAGCCGCAGGCGTCCACGGTCGTGGTGAACGGTGAGCCTCTCTCGTACGACATCCTGCTCAGCGGCACCAGCGGGCTGAGCGGTGTGGTGCGGGCCGCCGAGACCACGCTGCCCGTCAAGGACGCGATGGTCATCGTGACCGATGTCCGCGGTGAGCTGCTGGCCACCGCCGCCACCGGTGAGCAGGGCGAGTTCTCGCTCGCCGAGCTGGTGCCCGGGACCGTGACCGTCGCGGTGAACGCCGCCGGGTACCGGCCGCGCGCCCTGCCCGTCGAGGTGGGGGGTGCCGGAGTCACCCGTATCGAGATCGACCTCGACTCGGGCGCCCAGCTGCAGGGCGTGGTCCGCGCCCCGCACGGTCCGCTGGCCGACGCCCGGGTCACCCTGGTCGACGCGGCGGGCAACGTGGTGGGAACGGCCACCACCGGCACGGACGGGGCCTACGCCTTCACCGACCTGAACGGCGGCGACTACACGGTCATCGCCACGGGCTACCCGCCGGTCGCGACCGCCCTGACGGTGAACGGCCGCGGAGTCGACGACCACGACATCGAACTGGCCCATCCGGGCGAGTAGTTCGGTACTCCGGCCCGTGGCGGACGGCGTGCGCGCTCTGAGCGGAGGTGCGCGCCCGGCGCCACGGGCCGGTCTCTTTACGACGAGTTCTACGACCAGCTCTACGACCAGTTGCACTGCTGGGAGAAACAGGGAGTCAAGATGGGCCTGACCGCGAAGATCCGTACGCGGGACGGATGGGCCGTGTCGCACGCGGTCGTCACCGTGACCGACATGACCGGCGCGCAGGTGCTGCGCGCGGAGGCGGACGCCGACGGAGCCGTACGGGACGCCACCGAGCTCACCCCGGGCGCGTACACCGTCATCGTCACGGCCGTCGGGTATGCGCCCGTGGCCTCCAGCGCGCTCGTCACGGCGAGCGGACGGGCCGAACTGGGCGCGGTGACGCTGGCCCGGCAGGGCGGTACGGAGCTGCCGCCGCCCGGGCCGTGGACCATCGACCCGGCGCACTCCTCGGTGGGCGCGGTCGCCCAGCACCTGGGGATCTCCAGCGTGCACGGGCGGTTCACGGAGTTCGCCGGGCGCGTCGAGATCGCCCCGGACGAGGTGGCGAAGTCGCGGGTCGAGGCGGTGATCCGGGCCGCGTCCATCGACACGGGCAACGGCATGCGCGACGACCATCTGCGCTCGCCGGACTTCCTGGACGTCGAGAAGCACCCGGAGATCACCTACCGGTCGACGGGTCTCACGGCCGCGGGCGCGGACCGCTGGACCGTGCACGGGGAGCTGACCCTGCACGGGGTCGTACGGCCGGTGGACCTGGACCTGGCGTACCTGGGCACGGGCGCGGACCCGTGGGGCGGGACGCGCGCCGCGTTCCGGGCGACGACGGAACTGAGCCGCGAGGACTTCGCCATGAACTACAACCAGGTGCTCCAGGCGGGTATCGCCGCGATCGGCACGACGTTGAAGGTGGAGCTGGACATCCAGGCGGTGCAGGGGGAGTCGCTGCCGCAGGCGTAGGCACGGCAGGGGCAGGCTCGTCGGGCCGCACGGGCCTAGGCTGGCGCCATGGCACCGAACATCGCGAGCAACACCCGTGTCTCCCTCGACGAACTGCTGGACTTCGTACGCCCCCGCCATCGCGCCATCCTGCTCACGCGCAGGGCCGACGGCAGCCCGCAGGCCTCGCCGCTGACCTGCGGGGTCGACGACTCGGGGCGGATCGTCGTCTCCACCTACCCCGAACGGGCCAAGACCCGCAACGCCAAGCGGGACGAGCGCGTCAGCCTCGTCGTGCTCAGCGACGACTGGGACGGCCCGTGGGTCCAGGTGGACGGAACGGCGGAGGTCATCGACTCCCCGGAATCCGTGGAACCGCTGGTCGAGTACTACCGCAACATCGCCGGCGAGCACCCGGACTGGGACGAATACCGCGAGGCCATGGTCAAGCAGGGCAAGTCCATCATCCGGATCACACCGGAGAAGTGGGGCCCGGTAGCCACCGGCGGCTTCCCGGCGCGGCTGGCGTCCGGGGAGTAGTCACCACCGCCCGGGCCCTCGACGGACGGAGTCCGGCGCAGCGCCCCGAAGCCTGCGAAGCAACGCGAGGGGCGCAGAAGGAAGGGACGGGGCCCGGTGGCCACCGGCGGCTTCCCGGCGCGGCTGGCGTCCGGGGAGTAGTCCCCACCGGCCGGGCCGCGTGCAGTAGCGCGTCAGCCTCGGGCCACCATCGCCTCGATGCCCGCCACCAGCAGGTCCAGGGCGAAGTCGAAGTCCCGTTCCCACATCTCGTGCACGGTGTCGCCGCCGCGGGCCGCCATGATGTCCTCGGACTCCTTGACGACCTCGGCGGCCTGCGGGTCCTGCGTCACCGCGCTCATGGCGTGCTTGAAGTACTCGTCCGCGGTCATGCCGAAGTCGGCGCTGCGGGCGTTGAAGTGGCCCTCGATCGTGCCGAAGCCGTACACGAACTGGAAGACGGACGAGATGGCCGCCGCCAGGCCGTGCGTGGGCAGCCCGGTGCGGCGGATGACGCGTTGCACGACCCGGGCGAAGGCCAGGTTGTTCGGGCCGATGTTGAGGAAGGTGCCCGCGAGCGGCGACAGCCAGGGATGGCGCACCAGCAGCGAGCGGTACTTTCTGGCCAGCGCGCGCAGCTGGTCGCGCCAGTCCTCGTCGGCGTCCGGCTCCGGCAGGGCGATCTCGCCGAAGGCCGCGTCCAGGGCGAGTTCGAGGAGGTCGTCCTTGGTGTCGACGTACCAGTAGACGGACATCGCGGTGACGTTCAGCTCGGCCGCCAGCCGGCGCATGGAGAACTTGGCCAGCCCCTCCGCGTCGAGCAGGCGCACGGTCGCCTCGGTGATCCGGTCCCGGTCGAGCCCCGACGGCTGCCCGCCACGACCGCCGCGGCGGACCTTGCCCTCCAGCCACACACTGGTCCGCGCCGCCCGCTCGGCTGCCCTCACCATTGGAGCACCTTCCCCTTGCATTCACTGATCACGATGCCAAGTGGCAGCCGCCCTCAAGGGGCAGCCGCCGAACAACCGCACCCTGCGAGCTACTGGGCGACCACCACACCCGAGTGTGCCCGCTCAGCCCGCCGCAGCAACGCCGCCGCCACGAAGCCACCCAGCAGTACCGCCACCGCTCCCACCAACTGCCCCGTCTGCAACCCCGCGGCCAACCCGGCCGACGGCACACGGGAGCTGAGCACCGCTCCGAGCACGGCGACCCCCAGCCCGTTCCCGAACTCCGCGAGCGTCCCGTTGACCCCGGCCCCCACCCCCGCCTTCTCCGGAGGAATCGCGCTCATGACGGCGTGCGCCATCGCCGGGTTGGCGACCGCGCACCCCCCACCGATCAGCAACAGCCCCATCAGGGTCCCCGCATAACCCCCGGAGTCCAGCAGCGCGATGGACACCAGCCCACCCGCCATCAGCACCATCCCCAGCGCAATCGACACCGGCGTACCGAGCCTGGCAGCCCACTTCGCCGACAGCCCCGAGAAGTTCAGCGCGACGACCGTCAGCGCGAGCGGCGCCGTCCGCACACCGGCCTCCAAGGGGCCGTAACCCAGCACGAGTTGCAGATGCTGGGTGAGCAGGAACAGCGCGCCGCCCATGCCGAAGGTGATCAGCACCGCACCGGCGACGGCACCCGTGAACCGCCGGTCCCTGAAGAAGTGCGGGTCGAGCATGGGGTACGGGATCCGGGCTTCCCAGTACGCGAAGGCACCCAGGACCAGGACGGCGACCGCCGCCGTGCCGAGGACCCGCCCCGACGTCCACCCGTGCCCCGGCCCGGAGATGATCGCGAACACCAGCGCGCCCATGCCGATCGTGGAGAGCAGGGCGCCGAGGAGGTCGGGGCGGTCACCGCGCGGATTCCGGGACTCCGGGACCAGGGCCACGACCGCGATCAGCCCCAGCGCCACCACCGGCAGGTTGACCAGGAAGATCGCTCCCCACCAGAAGTGGTTCAGCATGAACCCGCCGAGCAGCGGACCCGCGGCGAAACCCAGCGCGTTGACCGCCGCCCAGATGCCGATGGCCTTCGGCTGCTCCTCGGTCGTGAAGATCTGCATCGCCACGGCCAGCGTGGTGGTCAGCAGCAGCGCACCGCCCACTCCCATGCCGGCCCGGGCGGCGATCAACTGCCCTGTGCTGCCCGCCAGTCCAGCGGTCAGCGAACCGATCCCGAACAGTGCCAAGCCCGCGATCAGCATCTTCTTGCGGCCGTAACGATCGGCCGCGCTGCCCGCCGTGAGCAGCAGACCGGACTGGACGAGCGAGTACGCGTTGATCATCCACTGGATGTCGGAGGTGGTCGCGCCCAACTCCCTGGTGAGGGAGGGGATCGCCACGTTCAGGACGGTGTTGTCGAGCAGCACGGTGAGCTGGGCGAGACAGATGACACCGAGGATCAGCCAGCGCCGGGGGTGACCCTGCGGCCGGATCTGCGGGGACGTAGACATGCCATACACCGTATAGCTGATCACTATACGGTGTACAACACTCTTCGCCGGCTGCTCCCTGTGGTGCCCGACTGCTAACTGCTCGCCTTCTGCGTCAGGTCGTAGAAGGTCGACGAACCGACCGTGACCTTCTTGAAGTTCTTCTCGACCCACGACGTGATCTGCGAGGACGTGCCGCTGCTGCTGCCGCCCATGCCGCCGCCCGTGCCGGACGAGATGAAGTAGTGGATCCTGCCGTCCGCCACGTACTTCTCGAACTGCGCGAGGGTCGGCGACGGGTCGGTGCCGTTGAAGCCGCCGATGGCCATCACGGGGTCGCCGGTGGAGAGCTGGTAGCTCGCCGCGTTCTGTGCGCCGATGGCCGCCGCGACCCAGGTGTACCGGGACGAGTCCGCCTCCAGCAGCTTCTTGGCCTGGGTGGAGACGCTCGCGCCGTTCAGCAGGCCGCCGACGCCACCGCCGCCGCGCATGCCGCCGCCCGTCCGGCCACCGGGCATACCGCCCTGCTGGTTCTGGCCCGGCATTCCGCCACCGGCGAAGCCGCCGTTGCCGTTACCGGTCGTGCCGCCGCCCGGGAAGCCGTTGCCGTTCTGGGTGTTGCCGTTGCCGTTGTGCTGGTTCTGCTGACCTGGCATGCCACCGCCGCCGAAGCCGCCCCGCATGCCGCCAGCGCCGCCGGGACCGCCCCGGCCGCCGCCCATCATGCTCGCGCCGGCGGGGCCCGCCGTGACGATGGAACCGGTGTGCGCACTGTTCACGGTGGACAGGGTGTACGCGGTCGGGCCGGCCAGCGAGGCCAGGATGCCCACGGCGGCCGCCCCGAGGGCGAGCTGCCGGTTGATCCGGCCCGCGAAGACCAGGCCGAGCGCGGAGGTCAGGCCTCCGACCAGGACCAGGTACTTCAGCCAGGGCAGATAGTCCGGGGTGCGGTTGAGGAGTACGTAGCCCCAGGCGGCGCTCGCCACGACCGCGGCCGCGAGGGTGAGGGACGCCCAGGTCTCGCGCCGCCTCTCCCACAGGAGCGCGGAACCCATGCCGACCACGGCGGCGAGGTAGGGGGCGAGGGCCACCGTGT
This sequence comes from Streptomyces longisporus, assembly GCF_039532765.1. NCBI lineage: Bacteria > Bacillati > Actinomycetota > Actinomycetes > Kitasatosporales > Streptomycetaceae > Streptomyces > Streptomyces longisporus. The sequence continues at coordinate 330,403 of NZ_BAAASG010000012.1, read as the reverse complement.
AGTACTGGTGGAAGATGCCCGCCATGTAGCTGAAGACGACCATGGTCAGGAGCAGCGAGCCGCCCCAGACCAGGAACGAACCGCGGGTCACGGAGGTCCGCGGGTGCTTGCGCGTGGCCACCAGGCCCGCGACGAGGAGGATCAGCGCGGCCGGCAGCAGCCAGGAGATCTGGCTGCCGACCTCGGAGTTGAACATCCGGTTCCAGCCGGTCGCCCCCCACATGCCGGTGCCGCCGCCTCCGCCACCGCCGCCGACGCTGCCGGTCTCGTTGCCGCTCAGGCGTCCGAAGCCGTTGTAGCCGAAGGTCAGCGAAAGGAAGCTGTTGTCCTGCGAGCCTCCGATGTACGGGCGCGAGGAGGCGGGCCACAGCTCGACGATCGCGACCCACCAGCCGCCGGCCACCACCAGCGCGGCCGTCGCCGCGGCCAGTTGCCCGAGGCGCTTCCTCAGCGACACCGGCGCGCAGACCGCGTAGACGATCGCGAGCGCCGGCAGGATCAGGAAGGCCTGCAGCGTCTTGCCGAGGAACGCGAACCCGATCGCGACACCGGCCCACACCAGCCACTTCGTACGGCCGTCCTCCAGCGCCCGGACCACGAAGTAGCATGCGACCGACATCAGCAGCGCCAGCATGGCGTCCGGGTTGTCGAACCGGAACATCAGCGCCGCGACGGGGGTGAGCGCGAGCACCGCGCCCGCGATCAGTCCGGCCGTGGGGCCGAACCGGCGGCGCACGGACGCGTAGACGACGGCGACGGTCGCGAGGCCCATCAGGACCTCGGGGACGAGGATCGCCCAGGAGTTGAGGCCGAAGATCCGGACCGCCAGTTCCATCGGCCACAGGGAAGCCGGGGGCTTGTCGACGGTGATGGCGTTGCCCGCGTCCAGCGAGCCGAAGAAGAACGCCTTCCAGCTCTTGCTGCCGGCCTGGACGGCTGCCGAGTAGAAGGAGTTGGCGTAACCGGAGGCGCTCAGGTTGCAGAGGTAGAGCAGTCCGGTGGCGAGCAGCAGGCCGAGGAAGGCCGGGCGTACCCAGCGGGGGTCCTCGGGGCGGCCGCGCCAGAGTCTGCGGACGAAGGGCTGCTCGGGTTCACCGGATCCGGGAGCCGGGGCGGGCCGGGGAGCGACGGGCTCCGGCCCGTCGGTGGTCGCCGTCAGTGGCGGGCCCCACGCGGAGGGACCCGGCTGGGTCGTCCGGTCGTAGTGGGTGGTCATCGTCAGTCCCTCGGCTCGGTGTCGGTCGGGCGCACCGGCTGCAGATGCAGGGTGGCGTCCTCCCAGCGCTGGTCCGCGACGTCACCGGCGCGGAACCGGGTGGTCCGGTACGGGTCCGGCTGCGCGACCGGACGCTGCGGGAGCGGCTGGTACGGCTGCTGGTGCCGGGCGTGCTGGGGGGCCGTGGTGTACGTCGGCGTGGTCGGGCCGGGCTCCGGTGTGGGCGAGGCCACCACGGTGGACGGCTCGCTGTCCCGCCGGTCGGAGAACACCCAGGCGCGGAAGAGCAGGAAGCGCAGCACGGTCGCGGCGAGGTTGGCGGCGACGAGGACCGCCAGCTCGGTGGAGTGCCCGGGGTCGGAGGTCGCCGCGTTCAGGGCGGCGAGCGAACCGCTGGTCAGCGCGAGGCCGATGCCGAAGACGACCAGGCCCTGAGCCTGGTGCCGGACGGCGCCGCCGCTGCCGCGCACTCCGAAGGTGAGGCGCCGGTTGGCCGCCGTATTGGCGATGGCCGACACCAGCAGGGCCAGCGCGTTGGCGACCTGCGAGCCGCCGAACTGCCGGAAGAGGCTGTACAGGACGAGATAGAAGAGGGTCGACAGACCGCCGACGACACAGAACCCGACGAGCTGGCGGGCCAGCCCCTTCGGCACGTCCTGGATGTCGCGGTCGCGCGGGTCGTCGCCGAACGGCCGGGTGATCCGGTCCAGCGGCAGCGACCCGGTCGCCAGGGCCTTGCCTACCCGCCACACCCCCTTGAGGTCCTCGGTCGCCGTCCTCACGATGTGGACGGTGGAGTCGGGGTCGTCGACCCAGTCGACGGGCACTTCGTGGATACGGAGCCCCGCGCGCTCGGCGATGACGAGCATCTCGGTGTCGAAGAACCAGCCGGTGTCCTCGACCAGCGGCAGCAGCACCTGCGCGACATCACGCCGGATCGCCTTGAAGCCGCACTGCGCGTCGGAGAAGCGGGCCTGCAGCGAGCCGCGCAGGATCAGGTTGTACGCCCGGCTGATGAACTCCCGCTTGGGCCCGCGCACCACGCGGGAGGAGCGGGCCAGCCGGGAGCCGATCGCCAGGTCCGAGTGACCGGAGATCAGCGGCGCCACCAGCGGCAGCAGTGCGTTGAGGTCGGTGGAGAGGTCCACGTCCATGTAGGCGAGGATCGGCGCCTCGGAGGCGGACCACACGGTCCGCAGGGCGCGACCGCGGCCCTTCTGCTCCAGTCGGAAGGTGGAGACCTCGGGGATCTCCGTCTCCAGCCGCGCCGCCACCAGCGGGGTGGTGTCGGTCGACGCGTTGTCCGCGATCGTGATCCGGAACGCGTACGGGAACGTGCGCTTGAGGTGGTCGTGCAGTCTCAGCACACACGGCTGGAGGTCCTTCTCCTCGTTGTAGACGGGGATCACTACGTCCAGGACAGGCGTACCGGCGTCGCCGGCCGGGAGGTGCTCCCGCGCCGGCAGGGTGCCGGGAGAAGAGTCGGTTCGCATGGAAACGACTCTGGTCAAGTGCCCTGTTGCACCCATGTGGTGGCACTGTGGTCTGCCTGTGAGTGTGACTGCCAGTTCGTCTCGGGGGCCGGGCGGGGCACCACCGGGGCGAGCGCCGGCAGATGCACGGTGAACACCGTGCGTCCAGGAACGCTGTCCACGGTCACGGCACCGCCGTGCGCGGTCGCGACGGCCTGCACGATCGCCAGCCCGAGGCCCGTGGAACCGGAGGCGCGGGAGCGCGAGGAGTCACCGCGGGCGAACCGCTCGAAGACATGCGGCAGCAGCTCCGCCGGGATCCCCTGACCGTTGTCCTCGACGTCCACGCACATCCAGGGCCCGCGCCGCTGCACCCGTGCGGTGACCGTCGTACCGGGCGGGGTGTGCTTGCGGGCGTTGCCGAGCAGGTTGACGAGCACCTGCTGGATCCGTGCGGCGTCCGCGGACACCAGGGCGGGCTCGTCCGGCAGGTCGAGCCGCCAGTTGTGGTCCATGCCGGCCGCACGGGAGTCACTGACCGTGTCGACGACCAGCGGGATCAGATCGGTCTGCTCGAACTGCAGCGGCCGCCCGGCGTCGAGCCGCGCGAGCAGCAAGAGGTCTTCCACCAGCAGCGTCATCCGGCCCGCCTCGGACTCGATACGACCGAGGGCGTGCCGGGTGTCGGGCCCGACCTGCTCCCTGCCGCGTCTGGTCAGCTCGGCGTACCCGCGGATGGAGGCCAGGGGGGTGCGCAGTTCGTGACTGGCGTCGGCGACGAACTGCCGCACCCGCATCTCACTCTGCTGCCGCGCGTGCAGCGCACCATGGACATGGTCCAGCATCCGGTTCAGCGCGGCCCCGACCTGCCCGACCTCGGTGTGCGGATCGGTCTCGGACTCGGGGACGCGCTCACTGAGGTTCACTTCGCCGGTGTGCAGGGGGAGTTCGGAGACCCGGGTGGCGGTGGCGGCGACGCGGCGCAGGGGGCGGGTGGCTACGCCGACGAGGACGTAACCGGCGATGACGGCGGCGCCGAGACCGGCGGCTGTGACGCTGACCTCGACGAGGATCAGGGTGTTGATGTTGCCGTCGGTTTCCGCCGTGGGGAAGCCGACGTAGTAGCCGCTCCTGTACTCGACCCGGTACGTACCCAGCCCCGGAATGTCCATGGTGTGCGCACGGCCGTCGTGGGAGACCTGGCCCAGGTGGGTCTTCTGGTCAGCGGTGAGGTCCTCGGCGCTCATCTCGAAGTTGGACGAGGACTTGTTACCGACCTTGCCGTCGGTGACGGCGCCGTCGACGACCTTGGCCGCGAGCGTGCCGAGCGTGCCGGAGGGCTGCTGCGGGCTGTGCTTGACGAACTCGATGAGATCGGTCGTCTTGCGGATCTGGCTCTGCCGGCCGGCCGGGCCAGGCGCACCACCGTCCCTGCTTGCGCCGGGCGGCCCGAAGTCGCCGGACACGCGCGCCATCGCCTCGTTCAGCTGCTCATCCAACTGGTCGTACAGATGCTGTCTGAGCGCCAGCGTGGTCACCGTACCGATCACCGCGCACACCACGGCGATCAGCACCACGGACGCGACGACGAGCCGCGCCCGCAGGGTGCGCGGCTGTCCCGCTCGTCGCTTCTGCGTGCGCGGTCGTCGCCGTCCGCTCATGACGCGGCAGGCTTGATCAGGTAACCGGCTCCCCGCCGGGTGTGGATCATCGGCTCACGACCGGCGTCGATCTTCCGCCGCAGATACGAGATGTAGAGCTCGACCACATTGGCCTGCCCACCGAAGTCGTACGACCACACCCGGTCGAGTATCTGCGCCTTGCTGAGCACGCGCCGCGGGTTGCGCATCAGGAAGCGCAGCAGCTCGAACTCGGTGGCGGTGAGGTGGATGCCCTCCCCGGCCCGCGACACCTCGTGACTGTCCTCGTCCAGGGTCAGGTCACCCACGACGAGCACGGAGTCCGAGCGCCGGTCGGCCGCACCGGAGCGCCGGATCAGCCCCCGCAGCCGTGCGACGACCTCTTCCAGGCTGAACGGCTTGGTGACGTAGTCGTCGCCACCGGCGGTGAGACCGGCGATCCGGTCCTCGACCGCGTCCTTCGCGGTCAGGAACAGCACCGGAACGTCCGGCAGCTCACGGCGCAGCCGCCCGAGCACCGTCAGCCCGTCCATGTCCGGCAGCATCATGTCGAGAACGACGGCGTCGGGCCGGAACTCCCGCGCGGTCTGGATGGCACCCGTGCCATCCCCCGCACTGCGGATCTGCCATCCCTCGTAGCGAAGGGCCATGGACAGCAGCTCGGTGATCGACATCTCGTCGTCCACCACAAGCACTCGGACGGGGCTCCCGTCCGGCCTCAGCAGTTCGGTGCGCCCCTGGGGCGAGGTCGTGGTCATGATGGACACACTGTCGGGATCCTCTGAGAGCACCCTTTCGGCAACCTGTGATTTCCCTGAGAAACGCACAGGCGCCTCTCAGGCAACCCCTGGGAAGCTCCTGCCCTGCCGCACCTGCCTGTGGGCTCTCACAAGCCGAACAACCGCGCCCCGTTGTCATGGCAGACGGCCCGCAGCCACTCGTCGCCCAACCCCAGGCGCTCCAGCGCATGCAGTTGATGGACGTACGGATAGGGGATGTTGGGAAAGTCGCTGCCCAGCAGGATCCGGTCGCCGAGATCGCCGAGCCGTGCCAGCGCCCGCCGCGGGAACGGCGCGAGTCTCTCGCTGAAGTCCGTGAACGCCATCGTCGTGTCCAGCCGCACCTCCCGGTACCGCTCGGCGAGGTCGAGGAAGTCCTCGTACTCCGGCATCCCCATGTGCGCGACGACCAGCCGCAGCCGGGGATGCCGGGCCAGCACCCGCCCGACCGGCTCCGGCCCGGTGTGCTTGCCGGGCGCGGGCCCCGACCCGCAGTGCATCACCACCGGGACCCCGGCCTCGGCCAGCAAACCCCAAGCAGAATCGAGGAGTTCACTCGCCGGGTCGTACGCCCCCACCTGCACATGCGCCTTGAAGACCCGCGCCCCCGCCTCGAGGGCTTCCTGGACGTAGGCCTCAACGCCCGCCTCCGGGAAGAGCGTTGAGGTGTGCAGACAGTCGGGGGTACGGCCTGCGAAGTCCGCCGCCCAGCTGTTGAGCCACTGCGCCATGCCGGGCTTGTGCGGGTAGAGCATGGCGGTGAAGCGACGCACGCCGAACTCCCTGACCAGCGCGACTCGTTCCGCCTCCTCCTGCCGGTATGTGATGGGCCATTCGACGCCGCCGGTCAGCGGCCCCAGGGAGTCGAAGTAACCCCAGACCTTGCGCAGCACCCGCTCGGGCATGAAGTGGGTGTGCACATCGACCAGCCCGGGCAGCCCGAGCCGCTGCCAGAACCGCCGCACATCCTCGGCCTCAGACATACGCCCTCGCGAATCCGTAACTGCGCCCGCCCCATAGCGCCCGCGTGGAGATCTGACGGGCGAACAATGGGGGAGAGATTCTCTCGGGGCGGATCACCGGTCTCCTCGAATTCAGTTCATGGCGGGACGGTTCCGCGGGGGTCACACGATTGGCTGCGCCCGAGATGAAACCTGCCGCAGGAGTATGCAGAGTGATGGACAAGAAGGCAACACCCCAAACACACACGCCTGGAGATATCCATGTCACGAATACTCGCGATCGGTGCCGCCCTTGGCTTCGCTCTCGCTGCCACGGCCGGATCCGCGATGGCCGCGCCGTCAGTCCTTCACACCGCCACAAAGGCCACAACGGTCCACTCCAGCCCGATCGCCTATCGGCACGGCGGAGACGACGGCGACTGCGACGGCGTCGGCAACCAGTGTGCATGACACCTATCCCCGCGTGAGATAGGGGCAGGCAGAGGAGGAGGGCTTTATGCCTGTCATTTCCTCCTCTGCCTTCCTTACGCGCACAGATTCCCTCTGCCTTCCTGACGCGCACAGTTCATTGCTTATGTTGATTGGTTGAAACGTTGGTTGCCGCTCCTGGCCAGCGGCTTTGAAAGTAGCCTGATTCAACGACCCCGCGGCCGAGCCGGCCCGTCCCGGTTCGACCGACAACTCAGAACAAGCCGTCCTGCGCACTGGGTCCGCGCTTGAACTCCTTCATCGGCAGGGTGAGTTCGTCCCCTCCTACAGGTCCCTCGACAGGAAGCAGATCCCACCCCCGCATCAGCCGCGTATCCAGCACAACGACGCCACGCCCGGTCACCAGATGCAGATCCGGCCCGGCCGCCGCGACCAACCGCCCACTCACCGCCCCGCCCGCGACGAGCTCGGTCACCTCGCCGACGGCGGCCGGCAGGTCGGCGAGCCCGAACACCTCGGCGTGATCGACCGGTTGGCAGGGCTCACGGGCGAGTGACTCCGGCCAGCCGTCGAGTGCGAGCGCCCGCCCGTGCAGCTCCTCGACCTCGGCCGCCCGCTCCGCCTCCGCCACCGGCAACCCGGACCGCACCGCCCGCTTCTCGGCGTACGGAATCCGGTCCGGCACCTGGAGCGCGGCCCGCAGCAACTCCTCGGTGCGCCGCGCCGCCATCAGCGGCCCCAGCCCCAGCCAGCTGAAGCACACCGCGCCCTGCTCAAGCAGCCGTGCGGAGCCCCGCTCCTCGGCAGTGATCCCGACCTTGACCATGCCGGGCCCGAACCACGCCAGATACACGTGGTACGGCCGCGGGTCGTCCGCGATCGTGTCGGCGGCCACCGAGTGCGCCCGGTCCAGCCGCGCACACTCCTGGCACCGCGCCCCCGCGCTCCGCCCCGGCACGACCGCCCGTACCGGACACGCATGTCCACGCGCGCCCACACATGTCCGCACACCCCCGTCCGTGACCCCGAAGGCCACCCGTTTCCCCCACGGCAGCGGGCTCACCCGGCCGCCGTCCCACACCAGCACGGGGCCGTCCCCCGACCACCGCAGTCCCGTGCATCTCCATGACTGTGCCATCGCTCACGAGAGTAAGAGGGGGCACTGACAACGGCCTGGCGCGGCGGGAAGCGGACACCGTACGGGGGCCGAAGCCGCAACCAGCCGAGGCCGGCGAGAAGCCGCTCACGACCAGCACCTCCACGAGAACGACCTCGCCCGCTGCTCGCCGCCTGGACCCGGATGCCGCTTGAACTCGTCCAGACGTGTCCGCCCATCTGTGTCAGTGTCAGATCCTGAAGAACACGAGGCCCTGGAATCCTTCGGGGCCTCAAATGCCTGTGAGGTCAACGGGATTCGGGCCTGCCACATGACCGGAGCAACGATGCCCGGTTCGCCCGGTTGCGCGCGATTGACCCCTTATGCCAGCCCCGAAGAGCGCGGCGAGACATATCGGATTAGCCTCCCAAATGAGCGCTTAGTGGATCTTTGATGGTGCGCTCCATTCGACCCAAGGAGGAGTCATGCGCAAGCTTCACAAGGCCGCTGTCGCGGCCGCCATCCTCGGTAGCTTCACCCTCATAGGCACCGGCACCGCCACCGCCCAGCCCGCGAACCTCATGCATGAAGGCGGCGGGTGCAGGTCCCACGACCTGAACGTCGACATCCTCGGCCAGGTCGGGCTGCTCAACGGTCTGCTGGGCAATGCGCTCAACGGCGAGGGCAACGCGGGCGGCCAGAACAACCACGTCGGTTCCAGTACCTGCGAATAGGTGGCCACTGATCGCGTCACATAGCTGACCGACTTGGGTCTCGGCGCCCGGAGCACAGCTCCGGGCGCCGAGCGCTGTCTCCGCCCACGGGCCACCGCCCCCTGAAAGTGCCCTGGGGCCGCACACAGAAGACCGCCGACCAGAAGCCGGCTCCAGATACCGCGTGGCGTTTCAAGCGGAGTCCCCACGGCGGGACCTGGCCCGCAGGAACAGAGCCCCCGCCGCCACGGCGAGGAGCGCGCCGCCCACGGCCCGGGCCGCCCCGCCAAGGCGTGACGACCCGAAAGAATGCGCAGCCGCCTGCTCCGTGGAGCAGGCCTCTCCCCGGCCGGCGCCCACGAGGCGCAGCCGGGCCCATGGCTTGTCGGGGCCGGTCTGGCCGACCTCGTGCCGGTGGACGACGTAGAGGCCGGGCGCGGCGTCGCACGTGAGGGTGGCGGTGGCGGTCAGGACGGCCTTGGCGCCGCGCAGGACGGGGCGGCCGGTGAAGGCGGGGGAGGTGAGACTGATGTCCCCGTCCGATCCCTCGTCGTCGTTGTCGGTGATCGTGATGCGGTGGCCGGCCCGGAAGGTCCGCACGTCCCACTCCGACTGGGGCCAGGTGGTGTCCGGAGCCCAGCGCTCCTCCGGGTCGCGCCGGGGCAGCTTCTTCACCTTGTCGCAGCAGCCCCGGCGCGCGGCCTCGTCGGCCGGCTCGACGCGCACCCGCGCCCAGCGGAACGGATGCTCCTCGGGACCCACGTCCCCGGCGCCGCGCCGCAGGACCGGATAGGTGCCCGGCCCGGCCCCGCAGGCGATGGTGACGGTGGTCGTCAGCAGCGGATCCATCATGCGCAGCTTGCCTGTCGCGAGGAACACGGACGAGCGCATGGTGTCGCCGTACCGCGCCTCGCCCTGCTCGGCGTCGACGCTCAGCGTGTCGCCGGGCCGCACCGACGTGACGCTTCCGTACGTGAGCGATGCCGTGGGCTGCGGGACCGAGGCCGAAGCCGGTCCGGCAGCCAGGAGAGGCAGCAGGAACGACAGCGCCACCCATGCGGCCGTACGGAATCGGTCCATGGCCGTTGTCCGCCCTGCCTTTTGACGTTGTGCCGGACAGTCCCACACTTCAGGACGGAAAGACACGTCATCGCGTTCCGGACACAGACGAGTCCCGGTCCTCGCGCCAGGCCTCCCTCGTCATCCGCCGGCCGCGATCTCCACTGCCGTACGCCCCCGAAACGCAAGAGGCCCCGGATCTCTCCGGGGCCTCTCACCTGTGTGCACTCGGCAGGATTCGAACCTGCAACCTTCTGATCCGTAGTCAGATGCTCTATCCGTTAAGCTACGAGTGCTTGTTTTGTTTTCTCGCCGGTCCTGGTCCTTTCGGCCCGCTCGCGGCGACAGGAAGAACATTACATGACTGCCGCCGCCATGTGAAATCCGTTTGCCGCACCCCTTGTGACCTGCGGAAACGCCTCTTCAGCAGTTCTGGGAACGACGAAGCCCCGGTCGCTCGGACCGGGGCTTCGGTGATCATGCGCGGAGGCGGAGGGATTTGAACCCTCGATGGGCTTTAAGGCCCAAACCGCATTAGCAGTGCGGCGCCATAGACCGGACTAGGCGACGCCTCCAGTACAGCCGCCCGCGCGAGCGCGAGTGGTGCGTGCAGATGATGACACAGTCGAGCGTGGTGTCACCAATCGACTCCCACGGTACTAGGCAGGCAGGCCGCAGAGCAAAGCACTTCCGGTCCGTGCCGAGGGTCCGTGCCGAGGTGTCCGTGCCGACCGGGACGGTGGGGCGTTAGTCAGGGCATGTTCGCTCGGATTCTCGTCGTCGCCGCCACCGCCGCCGCCTCCGTCGTGCCCGCCGTCGCCCACGCCGACGTCGGCCGCCCCGCCCTCGCACCGCCGCCCGTGCAGGACGAGGACCGGGCCGGCGACCACCTCACCGTCACCGTCCGGCACGCGGGCGACGGGATGGACGGCACGTTCGAGCTGTACTGCCATCCCGGAAGCGGCGACCATCCCGATGTCAGCGGTGCGTGCGAGACGCTCGATCGTGTCGCCCGGTGGGGCAGGGACACCTTCGCGCCCGTGCCCGAGGACAGCGTCTGCACCATGCAGTACGGCGGGCCCGCCACCGCGCATGTCACCGGGAGGTGGGCCGGGCGGCCCGTCGACGCGTCGTACGACCGTACCGACGGATGTCAGATCGGCCGCTGGGACCGGCTCCTGCCGTTGCTGCCCGATCTGCGGCCCCAGGGGCAACCGTAGGGACGCAGGGACTCGCACAGGGTTTTTTCGGGGGAAACCCAGAACTGCGTAAGGGTCCGGCGAAGGTCTCGCGAAGCCCTGCGCAGGCCAGAGGATGCGGGCACACGTTCTACTTCAACTCGTCGTGCGACCTCCCTCTCATCCGGCGTCGCGAGCGCAACCACTGCCCTTAGACTCCCTCGCGTGACACGTCGCGGGCCGGTTGGCAAGATGGCCCGAGCGGTCGGCAAGGTGCGGTAACAGGGAGGAAGCGTCTCGTGAGCAGCAGGCCATCCCGAGGCGCTGCTCGCCTCGCAGCCATACTCGACGCGCTTCCCGATGCGTTGGTGCTGGTCAACGCCAATGGGACCGTCGTCAACGCGAACACGATCGCGCTCGAGGCCTTTGAAGCGCCCGGGACCGCGCTGGTGGGTCGGGGGCTCCTCGATCTGCTGCCGCAGTTCGACTCCAAGCTGATCCCGGGGTCCATGCGGCGGCCCGATCACATGGACCCCGCCGGGCGGACCAAGCCGACCCGGATGATCGCGCGGCGCACCGACGGGGTCGAGTTCCCCGTCGAGGTCACCAGCGCCAACCTCGAGAACGGACAGCAGGCCTACGACGGTTACGGCTACAGCGGCGACGAGCTGCTGATGCTCGTCGTGCGCGACCTGACCGGGACCGTGGACACCGAGGCCGAGCTGGCGCGTTCGCAGCGGCAGACCGAGATGATCCTGCGGGCCGCGTCCGAGGGTGTGGTGGGGACCGACACCGACGGGCGGATCGTGCTCGTCAATCCGGCCGCCGCTCAGATACTGGGTTATCGGGCCAGTGATCTCGGCGGCAAGGAGCTGCACGCCCTCGTGCTGCACTCGCGGGCCGACGGTTCCCCCTTCCCGTACGAGGAGTCCCCGCTCGCCGACACCCTGCGTTCCGGGCGCAAGCACCGGGTGCGCGGGCAGGTGCTGTTCTCCAAGGGCGGGGACAAGGTCTCCGTCGATCTGACCACCGCTCCGGTGCGCGACGGGGACCAGCTCGTCGGTGCCGTGATGACCTTCGCCGACCGGCGGCCGTACGACGCGCTCGCCGAGGAGAAGGCCGCCGTCGAGAAGCGGCACGCCGAGGAGCTGGAGCGGATCGAGGAGGAGCACGCCTCCGAGCTCACCGCACTGCGCCAGAAGCACGTCACCGAGATCGAGGAGCTGCAGGAGCAGCACGACGAGGAACTCGCCGCCGGCGAGGAGCGGTATGCCGCACTCGGCGAGCGGGAGAAGGACCGCTACGAGGCCCTTGCCGGGCGGCACGAGCAGCTGCTGACCCTGCTGGGCCGGTCGCTGCGCGGACCGCTGGACGAGCTGCGGCGCGAGCTGGCCGCCCTCGCCGCCGACGACGCCGGGCAGCTGTGGCCGGAGGCCAATCAGGTGCTGCACCACCTGTCGGCCGGTTACTCGCGGATCACCACGCTCATCGACAACGTCCTCGGCTATCAGCTGCTCGACGCCGGGAGCGAGCAGATCACCCGTACGAAGGTCATGCTCGACGCGGTGGTCGCCGCCGGTGTCGACGGGGCCGTCGAGCTGATCGGACCCGGCCGGGTGCAGTTCGCCGTGCACGCGCCGCCCATCGAGGCCGAGGTCGACCCGCAGCGCCTCGCGAGCGCGCTCGCCCATCTGGTCGCGGACGTCGCCGGCGTCGACGCGACCGGCAACGCGCCCGTGTCGGCGGGCGGTTACATGGACAACACGGTCGTCGTGGCCGCCGCACAGCGCGGTGAGGTCGTACGGATCGAGGTGCGCGGGCCGTATGCCGGGGGAGACCCGGTGCACGAGCCGATCGTGCGCGGGATCGTGCGGGCTCATGGCGGTGTGCTGCAGACGCACGAAGTGCCCGGGATGAGCGGCAGCGCGTATGTGCTGGAGGTACCCATCGGGGGCGGGGCCGGGGCCGTTGCGGCTGACGGCCCGGTCGAGGTTTCGGGTGCCGAGTCCGACGAGGGTGGCGTTTCCGACCAGACCTCCGGTGGCGGGCGGCGGCGTGGCCGTCGGTCCTCCGTCGACGCGTTCCTGGAGAGCGAGGGGCCGGCGGAGGCCGGTGACCCGACGGATGCCGGTGACGCGGAGGGCGGTGTGCCCACCGGGCGGCGTCGCAGGCGTGCGGTGGAGGAGTCGGCGGCCGCCGCGGGAGCGCTGGAGCTCTCCAGCGGTACCGGGCGGCGGCGCGGGCGGCCGGCCGACGCCGGTGACGGCGTCTCCGAGGGTGCCGTCGTCATGGCCGGCGAGCACGGCGCCGGGACCGCGGCCGTCGGTACGGGGCTGGGCGGGACGGTTCCGCCGCAGGGCGTGCCCGCGCCCGGCGGCCGGCGTGCGCGACGTGACGGCGGCGAGCAGCCCGCCCTGCCCGCGGCGCTGCCCGCGGGCACCACGTCGGCCGAGCAGCCGGTCCACGCCGAGCAGGCGCTGGCCGTGCAGAACGCCGAGAACGCCGAGCCGACCGGGCGCCGCCGTCGGGCCCTGGCCGCCGCGAACGACCGCGCCGCCGCGCAGGAGGCGGCCCCGCGTTCGGTGTTCGCCCTGCCGCCGGCGGAGGCGGACCGGGTTCCCGCCGTGGGCGCGCAGGGGCAGGCGCCGGTGCCTGGACAGGCAGCCGTACCCGCGCAGGGGCAGGCGCCGGTTCCGGTTCCTGTTCAGCCGCAGGCCACCGGGCAGCCGCAGATCCCGGGGCAGCCGCAGGTTCCTGTTCAGCCGCAGATTCCCGGACAGCCGCAGGTTGCCGGGCAGCCGCAGATTCCCGGACAGCCGCAGGTCCCCGGGCAGCCGCAGGTCCCCGTGCAAGGCGGCCAGGATGCTTCCGGTGAGTCTCTGGTCGACGACGGTCGTCACGATGCCGTTCCGCACGACCAGTCCGGCGATCACACTCCGCCGCAGCCGCACCCCACGAGCGCGCCGACGGGCCGCCGTCGCCGTGCCGTGGCGCAGCCCGGGGTGCAGGAGGCCGGCGGGCAGACCGCAGGGCAGGGGGTGCCGGTGCAGCAGGCCGCGCCCGTTCCCGCTCAGGCGGCCGCCGCGCAGAACGGCACCGGCCAGACCGCACCGGCCGCCGCCGCTCAGCCGCTTCCCGCGGCGCCCGTTGAGGCGGCCCCCGGTCAGTCCACCCCGGCCCCCGGTACTCCGCTGCCCCCGCCGGCCCCCGCGGCACCGGCACGCCCCGCCCAGCCGCTCCCCGCCGAAGCGGCCGCCCCCGTCGACCCGAACTCCACGCAGGGCCAGGCGATCAGCGTGCGGACCCTGGGCCAGGGGGTGCCGTTCACGCGGCAGGCCGCACAGGTGCAGCAGCCGTCGGCCACGCCCGCGCCGCACAACCCGAGCGGTTCAGGACGGCGTCGCAAGCTGGGCAACCGGACCGAGCCCGCCGGCGCGGCCCCGGAACAGGCGGCCCGTCCGCACCCGGCGGCCGAACAGGCGCCCGCACCGGCGCAGCCCCAGCCCTCACTGGCCGGGCAGTCGCGGCTGGCGCAGATGACCGAGGGCACCGGGCGGTCCTATGCCATAGGGGCGCCGGACGAGAACGCGGCCGAGGGGCCGGAGCCGTTGGACGGCCCCGGTGGGGCCGTGGAGATCGCGGACACGCCGCGCCCGGTGCCGATGGACGACGAGCTTCCGCCGGAGCCGCTGGACAACCCACGGCGGCTGCTGGTGTGGCCCGCGCCGGACGTGACGACCCAGCAGGCGCTGAGCGACCGCGGCTACCGACCGGTGATCGTGCAGTCGCGCGAGGAGGTCGACGCGCAGATCGCCGCCTTCCCCGCCGCGCTGTTCGTGGATCCGCTGACCGGGCCGATCACGCGGACCGCGCTGCAGTCGCTGCGACAGGCGGCGGTGGCGTCCGAGGTGCCGATCATGGTGACCGCGGGGCTCGGGCAGGCGACGCGCGAGGCGGCGTACGGCGCCGACCCCGCCGTACTCCTGAAGGCGCTCGCGCCGCGGGACAGCGAGCAGCATCCGCCGCGGGTGCTGCTGATCGAGGAGCATGCGGAGATCGCGCTGGCGCTGACCGCGACGCTGGAGCGGCGCGGGATGCAGGTGGCGCGGGCCGCGAGCGATGCGGACGCGGTGACACTGGCGGGACAGCTGCGGCCCAACCTGGTGGTGATGGACCTGATGCAGGTGCACCGGCGCCAGGCCGGGATCATCGACTGGCTGCGGGCGAACGGGCAGCTCAACCGCACCCCGCTCGTCGTCTACACCGCCGCCGTCGACCAGGCCGACCTGCCGCGGCTGGCCTCCGGCGAGACCGTCCTGTTCCTCGCCGAGCGGTCCACCAGCAGCGAGGTGCAGAGCCGGATCGTCGATCTGCTGTCGCGGATCGGGACCAACTAGCCCTCGAAGAGGGTCACTTCGCGACGAGCCTGCGTGCCGCCTCCTTGATCGAGGTGCGCAGGCGGTCGCGGTCGGTGTCGTCGGTGCCCGCGAGGATGCGGCGCATCTGCGGGACGACGACGGCCCAGTTGGCCAGTGCGGTCAGCAGCAGGAGCAGGTCGCGGGGCGGGATGGCGTCCGTGATGACGCCGCGGGCCTGGCCGTCCTCCAGGGTCGCCACCTTGCGGCGGTAGTGCTCCTGGCGTTCGGCCTCGTCCGGCAGGTCGGTGGTGCCGTACTCCAGGCCCTCCCAGAAGAGCAGGCGCAGCACCTCGGGGTGGGTCTCGTGGTAGTCCATCAGGCGGTCGATCCAGCCCTCGATGTCGTCCGGATCGACGGGGACGGCCGCGGCCAGGTCGAGCATGACCTTGCCCAGGACCTGGGTGAACAGTTCCGCCTTGTTGCCGAAGTAGGCGTAGATCAACTGCTTGTTGGCCTTGGCCGCGGCGGCGATGCGGTCGATGCGGGCCCCGGCGATGCCGTGGGCGGCGAACTCGCCGACCGCCGCCTCGAAGATCCGGGCCCTGGTGGCCTCGGGGTCTCTGACTGCCATGGGGGCAGGGTACCGCTCCCAGGCCGGTAACCAACTATTTGGTTGACAGGGAATCGGCGGGAGGTGCACGGTGTTCTTCCTTCCAACCAACCAGTTAGTTGTTGGAGCTGGCTCGAAGAACCGAAGGAACCCGAAGGAACTCGAAGGAGTCCGTCCGCTATGCAGTCCACCACCGCAGCGCAACCGGTCCGGACCGCCGCTCCGGCGCCGGCGGGCGCATCACGCCTGCTCCTGCCCCTCATCGCCCTGTGCACCGCCGTCACGGCCGCCAACATCTATCTCGCGGCGCCCCTGCTCCCCCTCATCGCCCACGACTTCGGCTCGACCCCCTCGGCGGTCGCCTGGATCGCCTCGGTCGCGCAGTTCGGCTACGCGGCCGGGCTGCTCTTCTTCGCCCCGCTCGGCGACAGCGTGAACCGGCGCCGGCTGGTCGCCGTCCTGTCCCTGGTCACCGCCGCGGCCCTGGTCGTCGGCGCCACGGCCGCCGGGACGACCGCGCTCGCGGCCGCCGTGCTGGTCGCCTCCGCGGCCACGGTGGTGCCCCAGCTCCTCGTCCCGCTGGTCGCCGCACGCGCCCCCGCCGACCGCCGCGCCCGGCATGTCGCGGCCGTCATCTCCGGCCTGTTCGCCGGCATCGTGGCCGCTCGTGTGCTCGGTGGCCTGGTCGGTCAGGCCTTCGGCTGGCGGACGGCCTTCGTGGGCGCGGCGGCACTGACCGCCGTACTGGGCCTCGCGACCGCGCGCGTCCTCCCCGCGGAAACGCCCCGCCGCCAGGGCTCGCTCTTCTCGGGCCTCGCCGCCATGCCGTCCGTCGTGCGCCGCTCGCCGGACCTGTGGCGGGCGTGCGTACGCCAGGCGGGGATGTACGGCGCCTGGAGCGCCCTGTGGACCTCGCTCGCCCTGCTGCTGACCGGCGAGTCCTACGGCCTGTCCACCGCGACCGCCGGTCTGTTCGGCCTCTTCGGGCTCACCGCGAGCGCGGTGGCGCCCCTGGCCGGCGGGCTGGTCGACCGCTTCGGTGCCGCCAAGGTCGTACGGTCCGCGTATCTGCTCGCCGCCGTGTCCGTGCCGCTGTTCTGGCTGGGCGGGCACATGATCGCCGCCCTGTTCGTCGCCGCGATCGCCGTCCACGCGGCCCTCGTCGCCTCCCACGTCGCCAACCAGACCCTCGCCCTCACCACCACTTCGGCCCCCGCCACGGCCAACAGCGCCTACGTCGTAGCAGGCTTCGCCGGCGGCGCCACCGCCTCAGCCCTCGCCGGCCTCGCCTTCGGCCACTGGGGCTGGGGCGGGGTGTGCGCGGTGGCGGGGCTGTGGCTGGTGCTGGGGTGGGGGGCTACTGCGGTTCGGCGGTGAGGGTCGGCATACGGGGCGAGGCCGCCGCCGCTCAGAGCTTGGTCACGTCCAGTGCCCCCTCCGCGTACTGCCTGCGCAGCACCTTCTTGTCGAACTTGCCCACGCTCGTCTTCGGCACCGCCTCGATGATCGTCCAGCGCTCCGGGAGCTGCCACTTGGCGATGTGGCCCTCGTCGGCGAGGAAGGCGCGCAGGGTCTCGAAGTCGGCCGTGGCGCCCTCCTTGAGCACGACCGTGGCCAGCGGGCGTTCGCCCCACTTCTCGTCCGGGACGGCGACCACGGCCGCCTCGGCGACGGCCGGGTGGGACATCAGGGCGTTCTCCAGGTCGACGGAGGAGATCCACTCGCCGCCGGACTTGATGACGTCCTTGGCGCGGTCGGTGAGGGTGAGGAAGCCCTCGGGGGAGATCGTCCCGACGTCCCCCGTCTTCAGCCAGCCGTCCTCGCTGAACTTGTCGGCGGGGCGCAGGGGTTCGGCGTCGGGGCCGTTGTAGTAGGCGCCCGCGATCCAGTTGCCGCGGACCTCCAGCTCGCCGGCGGACTCGCCGTCCCAGGGCAGGCGCTCGCCGCCGGGGCCGCTGAGGCGGGCCTCGACACCGGCCGGGAAACGGCCCTGGGTCAGGCGGTACGCGAACTCCTCCGCGGTGCCGACCGCATGGGCCGGCGGGCGGGCGATCGTGCCGAGCGGGGAGGTCTCGGTCATGCCCCAGGCGTGACAGACCCGCATGCCCAGCTTGTCGAAGGCCTCCATGAGGGAGGGCGGACAGGCCGAGCCGCCGATGGTCACCTGCGTGAGGGAGGAGACGTCCCGCGGCTTGGCGGTCAGCTCGGCGAGCAGGCCCTGCCAGATGGTGGGGACGGCCGCCGCATGGGTCGGGCGCTCGGACTCGATCATCTCGGCGAGCGGCGCCGGCTGCAGGAAGCGGTCCGGCATCAGCAGGTTGACGCCGGTCATGAAGGTGGCGTGCGGCAGGCCCCAGGCGTTGACGTGGAACTGGGGGACCACCACCAGCGAGGTGTCCTGGTCGGTCAGGCCCATCGACTGGGCCATGTTGACCTGCATGGAGTGCAGATAGATCGAACGGTGGCTGTACACCACACCCTTGGGGTCACCCGTGGTGCCGGAGGTGTAGCACATGGCGGCGGCCTGGCGTTCGTCCAGCTGGGGCCAGTCGTAGGTCGTCGGCCGGCCCGCGATCAGCTCCTCGTACTCGTGCACCTGAGGGCGGGCGCCCTCAAGGAGGGAGCGGTCACCGGGGCCGGTGACGACGATGTGTTCGATCGTCGGCAGCTTCGGCAGCAGCGGCGCGAGCAGCGGCAGCAGCGAGCCGTTGACGATGACGACCTTGTCGGCCGCGTGGTTGACGATCCACACCAGCTGCTCGGCCGGGAGCCGGAGGTTGAGCGTGTGCAGCACCGCGCCCATGGAGGGGATCGCGAAGTAGGCCTCGACATGCTCGGCGTTGTTCCAGGCGAGGGTCGCCACCCGGTCGGCGTCCGCGACTGCGAGCTCCTCGCGCAGAGCGTGCGCGAGCTGGGCCGCGCGGGCTCCGATCTCGGCGAAGGAGCGGCGGTGCGGCTCGCCCTCCCCGGTCCAGGTGGTCACCTGCGATGTCCCGTGGACCGTCGACCCGTGGGCCAGGATCCTCGAGATCAGCAGCGGTACGTCCTGCATCGTGCTCAGCACGGTGTCCTCCCGTGGCGACATTGCCTACGCGGCGGTAAGGGTTGCGCTGATTCTGCGCACATACCGCGCGGTATGTCACTAGGTGCCGATGATCGATCGCATCACGTCGGCCCCCAATAGCCACCAGGTCACCCCTCGACGGAGCACCAGGTAGCCGCATTACCGCACAAGCCCCAGCTCAGGATCCTCCCGCAGCTTGCCCAGCGCACGCGACACCGCCGATTTCACCGTACCCACCGACACGCCCAGCACCTCGGCCGTCTGGACCTCGCTGAGGTCCTCGTAATACCTGAGGACGACCATCGCCCGCTGCCGGGCGGGCAGCTTCATGATCGCCCGCCACATCGCGTCGTGGAGCGCCTGCTGCTCGGCCGGATCGTTCCCCCCGGGCACGGGCTCCGGCTCGGGCAGCTCCTCGCACACGAACTCGTCGACCCTGCGCTTGCGCCACTGCGAGGTGCGCGTGTTCAGCAGCGCCCGCCGCACATAGCCGTCGAGCGCACGGTGGTCCTCGATCCGCTCCCAGGCGACATACGTCTTGGTGAGCGCGGTCTGCAGCAGGTCCTCCGCGTCGCTCGGGTTCGCGGTCAGCGACCGGGCGGTACGCAGCAGCACCGGCTGCCGGGCCCTCACGTACGACGCGAACGACGGATACGGGAGGGTCAGCGCCGCCGGTTCGGCAGCGGTCGACGCGCTGGTGCAGACGGGTGTGGTCATGGCTCCACGCTATGAGCGGGGGTACCTCCGGCTCATCGGCCGCAGGTCCCGAAGCCGAGTCCCCCTCAGGTTGTAGGGGTGGAGGTAGCTGCACCTCCTGTAGGTGGACGAGCGG
Organism: Streptomyces longisporus; assembly: GCF_039532765.1. Lineage (NCBI taxonomy): Bacteria > Bacillati > Actinomycetota > Actinomycetes > Kitasatosporales > Streptomycetaceae > Streptomyces > Streptomyces longisporus. Next base: position 310,995 of record NZ_BAAASG010000012.1, on the reverse strand, counting down.
CCCCGGGATACTGCGGGATGACCCCTGGGGGCCGCCCGGCGACTTTGCCCCGCGGACCCGGCCGCTCAGCCGTCCGCGGTCAGGACCAGGCCGGATGTGGGCACGCCGGTGCCTGCGGTGACCAGGACCCGTCCCGCCCCCAATATGCGGTTCACGGCCGTCCCGCGCAGCTGCCGCACCCCTTCCGCCACCCCGTTCATCCCATGGAGGTAGGCCTCCCCCAGCTGCCCTCCGTGCGTGTTGATCGGCAACGACTCCCCGGCCACGAACTCCGCCGCCTCCCCTTTCCCGCAGAACCCGAACTCCTCCAGCTGCATCAGCACGAACGGCGTGAAGTGGTCGTAGAGGATCGCCACGTCCATGTCGGCCGGTGTCAGACCGGAGGTGCGCCACAGCTGCCGGGCGACCACGCCCATCTCCGGCAGGCCCGTCAGGTCGTCGCGGTAGAAGCTGGTCATCTGCTCCTGCGCGCGGCCCGCGCCCTGGGCGGCCGCCGCTATGACGGCCGGTGGATGGGGCAGATCGCGGGCCCGCTCCACCGAGGTGACGACGATCGCCTGGCCGCCGTCGGTCTCCTGGCAGCAGTCCAGGAGCCGAAGCGGCTCGACGATCCAGCGCGAGGCCGCGTGATCGGCGAGGGTGATCGGGCGGCCGTGGAAGTACGCCGCCGGGTTCGTCGCCGCGTACTTGCGGTCGACGACCGCGACCTGCCCGAACACCTCCGGGGTCAGTCCGTGGGTGTGCAGATACCGCTGTGCGGTCATCGCCACCCAGGACGCCGGGGTCAGCAACCCGAACGGCAGTGACCAGCCGAGCGCCGCGCCCTCCGCGGACGGCTCCCGGTGCTGCACCCCGGAGCCGAAGCGGCGGCCCGACCTCTCGTTGAACGCGCGGTAGCAGACCACGACCTCCGCGATGCCCGTCGCCACGGCGAGCGCCGCCTGCTGGACGGTCGCGCAGGCCGCGCCGCCGCCGTAGTGGATCCGGGAGAAGAAGGACAGTTCGCCGATCCCGCAGGCCTGGGCCACGGTGATCTCCGGGCTGGTGTCCATCGTGAACGTGACCAGTCCGTCCACGTCCCTGGGGGTCAGCCCGGCGTCGTCCAGCGCGGCCCGTACCGCCTCCACCGCAAGCCGCAGCTCACTGCGCCCCGAGTCCTTGGAGAACTCCGTGGCCCCGATGCCGGCGATCGCGGCCCGCCCGCCGAGGCCGTCCCGGACGCGGACGCTCATCCGGCACCTCCGGGGGCCTTCGCGGGGACGGTGACCGTCACCGTGCCCGTGACATGACTGCCGATGCCGTTCGCCCCCACCACCCGGACCGTCGCCGTCTCGCCGCCCGCCTGCTCGACGACCTTCTCCACCGTGCCCGTCAACACCATCGTGTCCCCCGGGTAGTTGGGCGCTCCCAGCCGTATGGCCACGGTGCGCAGCACGGCCGTCGGGCCGAAGTGGTCGGTGATGTAGCGGCCGACCAGGCCGTTCGTCGTCAGGATGTTCATGAAGATGTCCGGGGAGCCCTTCTTGTGGGCCAGCTCGGCGTCGTGGTGCACGTCCTGGTAGTCGCGGGAGGCGATGGCTCCGGCCACGATCAGGGTGCGGGTGATCGGGATCTCCAGTGGCGGCAGCTTCTCACCGGCCCTCATACGGCCTCCTCCTCCCGGACGCGGAACACCGGCAGCACCAACTCCTCGTCGTACATCTGGAATTCGAGCCGCACGGGCATCCCGATGCGCACCTTGTCGTACGGCACTCCGACCACGTCGCTGATCATCCGCACGCCCTCGGCGAGTTCGACGAGGGCGACCGCGTAGGGAGGGGAGAAGGCCGGGAAGGGCGGGTGGTGCATGACGACGTACGAGTACACCGTGCCCTCGCCGCTCGCCTCGACCGTGTCCCAGCCCGGGCCGCCGCAGTTGTTGCAGCCCGGCAGCCAGGGGAAGCGGAGGGTCGCGCAGTCGGTGCAGCGCTGGATGAGCAGCCGGTGGCGCTCGACTCCTTCCCAGAAGCCGGCGTTGTCACGGTTGACGACGGGCCGCGGACGCCGGGCGGGCTGCTCGGGCTTCTTCCGGCGTGCGGGGGCGTACTTGAGGATGCGGAAGCGGTGCGTTCCGACGAGAGTGTGGCCCACCCGGACGTCCGTCCGCGTCGTGACGAAGTACCCCGTGCCCAGCTTCGTCGTCTTCCGCCCGGACACCGACTCGATCACCGTGTCGAAAGTGATCTCGTCCCCGGGACGCAGCGGCCGCAGGTACTCCTGTTCGCAGTCGGTGGCGACGACCGAGGTGCAGCCCGCCTCGTCGAGCAGGGCGAGCAGCTCGTCGTAGTCCCCCGTGCGTCCCTCGTGGCCGGAGAGGCCGCCCATGGTCCAGGCCTGGAGCATGGTGGGAGGAGCTATGGCGTCGGGGCCCGCATAGGCCGGATTGGTGTCCCCCATCGCCTCGCACCAGTGCCGGATCATGGGCGCGTTGACGGGATCCCTGCCTCTGCCGGACACGGCGGCGCGCCGCCCCTCGTAGGCCTTCAGCCGTGCTACCAGCTCGTCCTCGCTCAACGTCGCCCCCTCGCCGTCTCCTGCATCGCCCGTCGCACCGACACCTCTGATACACCGCGGCTGTCGAGCGGGTTCGTCGTCGCCCGCCAGAGTTTCTGACTGTCCGTCAGATACAGTCCACTGTCAAGGTCGCCGGCCCACACGCGAGAACGCCTGCGCGGCGGCACCGAAGTACCGCCGCGCAGACGCCCTTGCACCCCAGCGCACACCCTGACCTTGCGGGTCAGGGGCGTTGGCTCACCACAGTTCGGTGAAGTTGATGGCCACGTTCCTGTTCCCCTGGTTGACGGCCGTGAACGCGGAGCCCTTGACCTGGGCGGTGTTGCTCTGGTTCGAGGCGCCGGAGCCGACCGCGTTCTGCTGTGTGGTCGAGGAGTTGCCGTTGTTGTCGTCTCCGACACCGCTGCCGACGGCGCTTGCGACACCCGCGTTCGATCCGTTGTCCGCGAGGGCGCCGTTGTCCGCCGCCGCGACGCCGGCGAACAGTGCGGCTGCCAGCGGAAGGGCGGAGACGGCGGCGATGACGCGGGCGGTACGGATGCTTGCCATGTTGTTCCTCCAGAACACCAACGTGAAGTACGGCTGTTACCAAGGCAGTTGGCCGACCGCCCCGGCGCTGTGCACGACGTCGCAAGATCAGAGTTGCCCACCGAATCCCCGGCGAACCACACCGGAACGCACGATTCCTCCTCAAGTGCTACGACATATCGATAAACCCCTATCGCCACTTTCAACACCCAGGTCGGGACAGTCGGGGCGTCTCCCTCCCAAGCGCCGCAAGGGGTGCAGCGGTCCGGCACTTTTCCGGCCAACCTGCGCACCCCGGCGCGTCGAGCCCGGCCCCTCTTCCCTTTTTCGAACATGTGTACGAACATGGAGGCATGGCCACCACCGACCGGCAGGCCACGACGCTGGCCCTCGCACACGCCCTGTCAGCCGCCGAGCGCGGACTGGCCGTCATCCCCCTGTCCCGGACGAAACTCCCGGCCCTGCGCTCCCCCCACCGCGACGACCCCGACCCCCAGCCCTGCCACGGCGAGTGCGGCCGCCTCGGACACGGGGTGTACGACGCCTCGACCGACCCGGCACGCATCCGCGAACTGTTCGCCGCGGCCCCCTGGGCGACCGGCTACGGCATCGCCTGCGGCCTGCCGCCCCACCATCTGATCGGCGTCGACCTCGACACGAAATCCGGTACGGACTCCTCGGCGGCCCTGCGCGAACTCGCCCTGCGCCACCTCTTCACGATCCCCGAGACGGTCGTCGTCCTCACCCCCAGCGGCGGCCGCCACCTGTGGCTGAGCGGCCCGCCCGACGCCGCCGTCCCCAACTCCGCCGGCCGGCTCGCCCCCGGCATCGACATCCGCGGCGCCGGCGGCTACCTGGTCGGCCCCGGCTCCCGCACCGACCACGGCGTCTATACGGCAGCACCCGGCACGGCCCATCTCGCGCCCGCCGCCTGCCCGCCGGCCCTCCTGCGTCTCCTGCTGCCGCCGCCGCGCCCGGTCCACCCCTCGACGCACCCCTCGGCCGGCGACCACGGCCAGGGCCTCGTCCAGTTCGTCCTCGCCGCGCACGAGGGACAGCGCAACACCCGCCTGTTCTGGGCCGCCTGCCGCGCATACGAGAACGGCATCGGACCGGCCCTGGTCGCCCCCTTACTGGACGCGGCGCTCAACACCGGTCTCTCCGAACGCGAGGCACGGGCCACGATCGCGTCCGCGGCGCGGATGACGGGGCATCGGCCATGAGGCCGGACGAAACCTGGAGCACATGAGCAGAGGACGTCCATGCACCACCGCACGAGAGCGCGGACCATGTCGCTGGCCCGCGTGGTCCTCTCCTCCGGCCGCTCGGTCGACCTCGCCGCGCTGCGGCTGTCGTCGACGTACGGAGGCATGCCCGAGGACTGCCCCGGCTACCCCTGCAAGCCGGTCAACGACATGGTGATCGAGGGCCTGCTCAGCACCGCCGCACACACGTCCCCCGCCACCCCGGTGCACCTCGTCCCACCCCCGCGCGCATACCCGGACCAGTACGCGGGCGCCTTCGGCCCCGTCGAGGTCCTGCCGTCCGTCGCCTGCGTCGGCTCCTTCCGGTCCTCGGCACTGGACCCGTCCCACGACCCGGTCCTTTACCACTCGGCCCTGACGGTCATCTGGTTCCAGCCGACCGCCCGGGTGCCGTGCGAATGCGATGCGGAGGGTTCGCTGCGGGGGGTGGACTGGGAGGGGCTGGCGCGGGACTGCGAGCTGTGACCGGCCGGCCGGCTCACACCCTTTCGATCCGCCAGGCGATCATCCCCGTGGCGCCCCGGCCGCCGTTGATGTCGACGTGCTGCGCCTGCTTCGCGGTGAAGCGTTCCAGGACCGTCGTCCCGTCGCAGGAAAACGGCTTCCTCACCGCCGCGCCCGCCGGTGCGAACTCGATGGCGACGGTTCCGGTGCCTGCACAGACCACGGTCAGGCGGTATGCGGTGCCGGCGGAAAGGCCCGGATCAGTGTGCAGTCCGTCCGACACGCGCTCCAGACCGGAGGCCACCGTCGAGCCGGTCGCGGTGGCTTGCAGGGCCGACCGGGCTTCGGCACCCAGCTTCTCCTCCTGCTGTGCCGCGGTCGTGGTGGTTCGGCTCGGGGAGGCCGAACTCCCGTGAACCGGTCCGCCGCCGGGCCCCGACGTGCATGCGGCGAGGAAGGACATCGGCAGGAGGCCAAGGGCCGCGATGCGGAAGCGTGTTGTTGCCACGTCAAGCAAGAGGGCCTTGGTGCCGGAAGCGTTCCGGCACCAAGGCTCGACAACCAGCGGTGGGTGTGGGATTTGAACCCACGGTGACTCGCGCCACGACGGTTTTCAAGACCGTTCCCTTAGGCCGCTCGGGCAACCCACCCCGCTGCCGCCCACCAGGGGCGGAGCGGGTACAGCGTACCGGGCGCAAGGTCGTAGCGGGGAGCATGGTCCACACAGGGTCCACTGACCCTTCTTCCAGCCATGCCTGCCGCCGCTCACGATCAACACGGGTCCCCGCACCGGGCAACGCGTGCGCCGGCATGGACACGCACCAAGCAGGGACGGCATCACCCTCACGCAAGACCGCCCAGGAGGCTCCTGTTCTCGTTGGCCCCTCCGCCGTCAGAGGGGCGGGCTGCCGTGTTCTTTCAGAGCCTGCGCCAGGTGACTGGCGAGCGGCTCAGGCAGGTTCTCGCCGCGCACGGTGTTCATGAGTGTTTCGGCGAGCAGGTGGAGTTTGGTGTTGCTGTTCTGCGAGGCGCTCACCAGGACGCTCCATGCCTGCTCGGCACTGATGGTGTAGGAGGCCATAAGGATGCCGCGAGCGATGTCGATGGCGGGGCGGGTCTGCATGGCGCGTCGCAGCTGATCGTTTTCCGTCTTGATGCCGTCGATGTCTCCCACGTCGGCGGCGTGCGCGATGTCCGTCGTGGTGAGCACGTCGAGGGTGCCAGTCAGTTTGAGCAGGTGCAGTACAGCCGGGCTGGAGATCCGGACGGTGAGGGTTTTGGCAGCCTCGCGGGCACGGTGGCGCAGGCGCAGAAGGACATTGAGTCCGGAGCAGTCACAGAATCCGATTTCGGCGAGGTCGACGTCCACACCATCGGCTGACTGATCGAGTGCGTCCTGCAGCACCTGTCCCAACGCGGGGCTGCTGTCGAAGTCGATCTCACCCGACGCGGTGACCAGAGTGTGTCGGCCGTGCACGTCGGCATGGATGGTCAACGACAGTGGGGGAATGTACGAGACGGGACGCCGTTCGGCGCCGCAGTCGTTGCACAGCTCCTGATCGCCTGGCAGGGCCGCTGTCTGTTCGGACATGGTGGCTCCCGAGCGTCCGTCCTTTCGTGCTTTTTCCCTTTCGTGCTTCTTCCAGCGTCGTCACCTCCCGCCTTCCCGGCAACAGATACCTGAAACGCAAGTCGTGTTTTTGAAAGCGTGAAACGTCCGCCCTACTCTGTGGGTATGGATGGAGTCGCGGAGCCCTATGCGGGCTGGACGTTTCTGACCAATCACGCGCGGGTGCTGGCCGCCGTCGCCGAGGACGAGGCCACCCGCATCCGGGACATCGCCGCGCGCTGCCGGCTGACCGAGCGGGCGGTCCAGCGGATCATCGCTGACCTCGAAGAGGGCGGCTACCTGACCCATGTCCGCCAGGGCCGTTCCAACCTCTACCGGGTTTCTCCCGACACGGTGCTGCGTCATCCCGCCGACGGTGGGGCGAGCGTCGCGGGCCTGCTGGCCCTGCTCGTTCGCCATGACCGCGTCGCCACCGCTACCCCCGCCGACGCGGAACCTGACGGCCAACGGTGAGCCTCACCTAGGTCGGCTCCGGCATCAGGATCTCTCAGCCGCCCATGAACGCTTCTGCTTCAGTGACGGTGTCAAAGACCCTCAGGACGTGATCCGCTCCGGTCATTTCAAGGATCCGCCGCAGCGCGTCAGGCACGCACGCCAGCACGAGCACCGCTCCGACAGCGTCCGCCTGCCGCCGTGCTCCGAGTAGCGCGTTCAGCCCGGCCGAGTCACAGAACGACACCCCCGCCAGATCCAGCACGATGAAGCGTTTGCCCTGGGCGATCAGCTCTTTGAACCCCGCACGGAACACTGGATCGGTCAGGTAGTCCATTTCGCCGCTGACCCTCGCGACCAAGCAGCGGCCTGAGGTCGTCATCTCGATCGAGGGATCAGCCACAACATTCTCCCAACCGTCTCCGTAAGAGACAGCGCGGCGGCGTTCTTGTCTGGAGCCTATCGATCCTCCAGCAAGCGCATGCACGAACCGTACGCCCTTCAGTGCATCAGCCCTGACGACCTGACATCGTGATCATGAAACCACCGCGGTCGTCGGCGTCTGCGTGCGTTCGCTCCCTCCAGCGGTACCGTAGGGCATCTCGTCAGGCTGACGTGAAAAGACCCTCAACCTGTGTTCGTGGCTGCGTCGGTCTGAGATCCTGGAGACCGATCGAGAGGGGCCGCAGGTATGGAGTGGAAGACCCACGGTGAGCGCCAGATCTACACGAACAAGTGGGTGAATCTGTGTCTGGTCGACGTCCAGCAGCCTGACGGACGTAGGTGGGAGTACCACGTCGTTCGCCTTCGACACCTGGCCGTGGCTGCCGTGGTCAACGACCGCAAAGAGGTCTTGATGATGTGGCGGCATCGCTTCATCACCGACTCGTGGGCCTGGGAGTTGCCCATGGGCCTGGTCGAAGAAGGCGAGACGCCGGAAGAGGCTGCGGCCCGCGAAGTTCTTGAAGAAACAGGCTGGCGTCCTGGTCCCATCAAGCCTCTGATCTACGCTGAGCCGGCCAACGGGATCACCGACTCACAGCACCACGTCTTCCGGATCGACGGCGCTACGTACGCCGGACCGCCCACGGAGAAGAACGAGTCCGACCGCATCGAGTGGGTTCCCCTCTCTGAGGTACGGGGCATGATCGACCGCCGAGAGGTGGTGAGCAGCGGCTCGCTCGTCGGCCTGCTCTACCTGCTTATGGACGAAGCGATCCGCTGACCGGCGGGAGGAGTGCCCGTAGCCGCGCCTCGAAGGCCAGGGCTACGGGCTCCTGCCTGTGCGGGGCCAACTGGTCGTAGAACTCCCTGAGATGACCTGACACACGCTCGGAGGCCACCGCCGACGCCGGTTCCAGTGCTTGCGTGGCGGTGTCGCACGCCTGGTCCAGCTTGCCCTGATCCAGCTGCGTGCGGGCAAGCCAGAATGAGTGAAACGCCCGACCGCGCTGGTTACTGCGGGCCTCGCGCCGCAACGCATCTGCGATCAGGGGTTCGGCGGTGGCCGCTTCGCCCAGCCGACCGTGAGCGATCCCCGTGTCCACGATCAGCTTCGTTTCGTCGAAGTACGCCACCCAGGACGGGTCCGGGTCGCTCGCCCGAATCCGCTCGAAGTGGCGGTGCGCTTCCCCGATGGCCTGGTGGGTGGAGTCCCGGTTGCCGAGCGTGGCGTGAGCGAAGGCTTCGCGCATCGACAGCATGGACAGGACCCGTGGGGTGGTGTCGGCAGCCGAGCGGGCCTGGTCCTGGGCGGCAGTCACGAAGGCCAGTGAGTCAGCGGGCTTGTCCTGGTACGTGCCCTGCAAGCTCATGCACGCAAGGACGTTGGCCATGAACTGGCGGTCGTCGATCTCTTTGGCCAGTTGCAGGGCCTCGGTGAAGTAAGCGCGGGCCTGGTTGTACTGGCGGGCGTCGAAGTAGGTCCAGCCGGTGAGGCGTGCCAGCTCGGCTGCGATTCCGTACAGGCCGTTCTGGATGGACGGCGGTCGGTTTTCCTTCAAGAGCCCAACGACGTGGCGGAGTTGTCCGACGATGGCCGGCCGCAGCGCCTCGCCTCCGTGCTGGTCGTCTCGTCGCCAGTAGTCCTCGATGGAGGAGCGGAAGGCTTCAAGCGTGGCCGCGTTCAGGCTGGTTCGCGTGGCCAGGGCCAGGATGCTGTCCACATCAGGGCCAGGTAGAGCGGCAGGAGTCTGCGGCTCAGGCTCAGGCTCCTGGGGGGCCTCTCGCTCGGTGACCACGAGGGCTTGAGGTGTCTCCCACACCCGACGGGCAAGCCCAAGCATGTGTCCTGGGATGCGCAGGCCATCCGCAATGCGCTCGATGACGTCCATATGCAGCAACTGGCGTTGTCCAGCGATGACTTCACCCACACGGCTGGGAGTCAGCTCACACCGTCTGGCGATCATGGATGGGTAGATGCCCGCCTTGGTCTTCACCAGCCGGAAGACTCTGGCGAAGTCCCGCACTCGGCATGCGTCGATCATCTCGGGATCGGTGAGCAGCCGGGCTGGCAGCTCCTGCGGCCGGTCTGCATCGGGCATCGGCAAGCTCCCACACTGCGAGGGCTACGCAACGTCGCTGGTTCTCTACTTGCCGCGATGTTACCCAAGTTGGGTAATCAGCCTGACCTTTTGGCACGGGTCTCCGGATCGCGATGCTCATTGCATGGCGAGCAACCAGCAGACCAGACCAGGCATCGGTGAACTGGCGAAGGACAGCGCCCGAGACCGGATCGGCGTCGTCATGGGTGAGGTCGGCGGTCGGGTGCAGATGAGGCCGATCGGTGGCGGCACGGAATGGGAGGCCATGCCGGACAACGTGGTGGCGCCGAGTCCACGGGAGGAACTGAGCGCCCGCCTGGCCATCAGGAACGGCAACAGTCGGGATGGGCTGTGATGCGCGCTTTCGCCCGGTACGCAGGTGTCCTGTTCGTGATCATGGTCAGCGGCTCGTGCGGCCTGGTCATCGGTATGGCTCTCGCCATGGGCCAGTAGACGGGTCGCCCCGGACGGGTGCCAACTCCCCGGCTCCCCCTTTCCCGTCCGGGGTCGGCCATCCAACCCACGCACCGTCACACACAAGGAGTACTCGCATGACGGCAACGGCGAACGATCAGAAGACCGGTCGCGCGGTGGCTGGTGAGGAGCTGTTCGAGAGCCTCACCCACTTCGTGGTCGTCCACAACGGGCAGTCGCGCCAGCGCGCCGAACGGATCGCGGACCAGGCGGTCGCCTTCCTGGTCACCGCGGCCACGGCAACCGTTCCCATGGTCCCGTCGGACGACGTGGACCTCGGCCTGCACGCGCTCATCCTGCACACGCGGGAGTACGCGAGGCTGTGCGACCGGTACGCGGGCCGCTTCCTGCACCACAACCCGAAGCCGGGCGGAGGGCCTCGCGACCCGGAGAAGGTCATCACCTCGGCGCGTGCCATGAAGGCGGCTGGGTTCATGGTCTTCGATGACCTGTGGACGGTGGACGGCAGGAACCTCGCGCAGTGTGACTCGGACTGCGGCCGTCCCTACGGTCAGGCGTAGCACACGACAGCAGCGATGCGGCCGGCCTCGACTCGTGGTCGGCCGCGTTTGCCTGGAAGGAGAACAGACGTTGTCCGGGTCATCCCCTGAACTGCCGATCGTGGTGCTGGACGCGTTGATGCCGACGGCTCAGCGCCTGGTCCTCAACCGCCGTGGCTCCACGGTCTGGGAGGTGCAGAGCCATCGCGGCCACTACGCCGTGAAAGTCGGCTATCCGATCGAGGCCACGGCCGAGTGGTCCGCCCAGCCCTGGACCGCCCTCGCGCCCGCTCGCGAAGGGGCTGTGCTCCATCGCCTTGGCCTCGTCGACTTCGCGTACGGCGAGTGGGAGCGAGGAACCTGGAACTTCCAGCCCTGGCGTGAAGGACCGGACCTGTACCGACTCTGGGAGCCGTGCCGTCGGCCTGGCTCGTCCATCGCACCACACATGAGCGTGGCACTGGGCTGCGTCGAGGCGCTGGCCGAACTCCACGCCAGGGGCTGGGCCCACGGTGACCTACAGCCCGCCCACTTCATCATTGGGCCGGAGCGCACCCACCTCATCGACCTCGCCCTCGCCCGGGGCGGCCAGGTACCCGAGGGGTACGACTTCCCGTTCCGCGGCTGCCTCGTCCACTACGAGGCACCGGAGATCGCCCGGAGCGTAATCGACACGGGCAAGGCCGAGCCGACGCCGGAAGCCGATATCTACGCGCTCGGCGCCTCGCTCCTCATCTCCGCCACCGGCTGGCGGGCGATGGAGTACCCGGACGACGCTCCCCGCTCGGTGCAGAGAGAGGCCGTGGCGAACGGTCGGCGACGGCCGGTCAAGGCGTCAGGGGAGTTGGGAGAGCTGATCGACGCGATGCTCAGCCACGCGCCAGAGGACCGGCCCACCATCTACGAGGTGGGCAAAGCCCTGAGCTGAATGCGAAGCGCCCGTAGACCGCGCCGCTCGCACGACCACGCCCGACAAAACGAAGACCGGACCACCCCTCAGCCTGGACAGCATTCCGGGTGGTCCGGTCGCGGAAGCCCTGATCAGGACCCCGTTGCCGATGGTACCGGGGTAGTTGGCGTGCCCGAACGTGGGTGCGCCTGTAACCCCGGTTCCGCCTTGCCGATTTGGAGAGGGTTCTGAGCTGAGCCACCGAAAGTCAGCCACTGCGGCGGGGGAGTCGAACGAGCACCCGTCACGTGTGCTTCCAGCAAGCCCCCGCCAACCTCAGCCACGTTGCCTTCATGCGTCACGGGCCGCGCCTCGCCCCGGCCTGGGCGTCGTCCGCGGGGCATGGCAGCTGGGCTCAAGCTGCGGCACTGAGGGCCCTGCGGCCTTGAACCAGTGGACGGTTGGGTTGGCGCGGCCGTGCTCGGTAGGCGTTGGCCTGGTCCTGGTGCTCGAAGTGGTCGGGTGGCTTCCTGGTCTGGTTGTCCGCCTCGGCATGCCTGCGCGCTGAGCGGGTGGGGGCCGCCGGAGCGGTGGCGGAGACAAGGAGCGGCGGCGGCCCTTGGCCGCCAGCGCGCGCGGCCCGCCGTAGGCGGGCCGCCTTGATCCAGTAAAGAAACTCTGCACAGCTCCGGGGCCCTGGGCCCGTGGCCGGTCGCAGAGCCATGCGCTGTCCTCGCCTTCCCATCCGTTCCACAGCTTCGATGCCGTTATGACCTCTTACAGCCGTATTGATGCCCATTCGTTCCGGCGGTCGGCGGAATTTATCCACAGGCTGAGGGCTGCACAGTTCTCGTGATGAGCGAAACGGCACTCACAACCTCGCGTTATGAATTCGTGACCAAAAGTGCTGTCACTCCGGTCGCCCCCTCGCTCCCCTTCCTGGAGTAGGAGGGGCGATTTGAGATCGAGTGACCCAGGTCACGGAAGGAGGTGTCACACCGATGGGGGCCGTTGGCACCTGTAGCAAGCGACTGAGCCAGAAGGCGGAGATGAAGGAGTGGCGTGGATCACAGGAATGGGCGTCACGCCGATGCGGATTTTTCGACCCCTATAGGTGATGCGCGACGGGGCGAGCGGCGAAATATAGCCGACGATCGCCGGTTACCCAAACCGGCGATTCTCCGGACCATTGATGCTCCTAGCCGACGACTGGAAGGACGAGTGACGTGCGCGCATGGAGGCACGAGTTCCCGCCCAACGGGACGCGCGGGAATCCGAAGGACGGATTTGGCCCGCCCTGCGGGAGCGCAGCGCCGCACGCCTCGGACGTGTCCGGTCTGGCCGGTAGACCTAGCTCAACAGCCGCGATGACGGCTTGCCGGGAAGTACGGGCAAGCCCTGATCCGGCGGTGAATGGCCGCTGGGCAAGCCTTCGGGCAAGCCCTCGGCGGTTGGCTGAACGCGGTACGCAACAACGGCACACCAGCGAACGGGGCGACATGACCGAGCACATACGCGACTCAGAAGGGGAGTTGGTCAGCATTCACAGCCGGGAAGTGGCAGAGGCAACCGGGGGGGTTCGGGAAATGGTTGCCATGGTGGCGAGGCTCGGCCATGAGGCAAGGCAAATGCGGCAGGAGGTCGCTCAGCTCAAGGCCGCGGCGGCTAAGACGGTTACTGCTGGGCCTTCTTCAGTTCCTCGACTTCCCGGCGCAATTCCTGGTGCTCCGCACTGAGCGCCCGGATCTCGTCGCGCAATGCGCTGAGCATCTCGGTGAGGGTGGGCTCGGCGGCCTCGGGGCTGTCGGCCTCCCCCTCACGGGAGACGCTGTAGGCGATCTTCACGCCGTCAGGTACTCCACTGCGGGAGGTGTCGTCGGCAGCCTCCCCAGCAGGGGCCTCGGTCGACTTCCCTAGGTACCAGGCGGGCGCGGTGTAGCCGACAGCAGTGCCTTCGAAGTCGCTGACGAAGCTGCCCCGACCCTGGATGGTGTAGATCAGCCCCTCATCCCGGAGCACCCCGAGCGCAGAACGGGCGGTCATGTTGGCCACCCCGAAGCGTTCTTGCAGCTCGCGGTAGGAGGGAAGCTGCTCACCCGGCTTGTAGCGGCCTGCCTTGATCTCACGCCGAAGCTCGTCGGCTGCGTGCTGGTAGGGCGGCCGGCGGTCGGGCTTAGCAGGGCTGGCAGGTGTCATACCTATCAGGGTAGCCAGATCTAGCTGGCCTAGCACACCCCTCTGACAAAGGCACCCCCATAAAGCCAGAGGCAGTCACACCCAACCAAACACAGCTAGCACTCTTCGTTCGCTTGACATTGCTAGCTGAGCGAGGTTCTATTGATCACGCCCCGCCACCCCTGGCGGAGCACCTACCGAAAGGACGTAACACCCATGGCTCGCATCCGTGTTGGTCTGCTCCCCTCCGCGTCGTTCATGGTCGGCACCCAGGCGGTGCCGAAGTACTCCGACGCCGAGAAGACCCAGTTCGCGAAGGACCGTGAGACCGGCGCGAAGCTCTACACGATCACCCTCTTCTTCATGGAGGAGGACCGCGCCGAGGCACTGAAGGTCACCGTTCCGGAGACCGGTCTGCCCAACGGCCTCAAGCCGGGCGTGCCGGTGATGCCCGTGGAGCTGTTCGCCACCCCGTGGGCTCGGATCTTCAACGGCTCGCTCTCGGACGGCATCGCCTACCGCGCCGAGCGCCTGGACCTGGTCGGCGGTCTTGCCCCGGCTGCTGAGGCTGACGCGGCGTGAGCGGCACCGCATTCCGGTTCGGCGCTGAGCGCAGCTACCCGCTGGCTCACGCCGGGCCGGACCCCCGGTTCAGCGAATCCCTCGTCAACTCGGTGGCGGCCGTGCTCGTCGGCTACGGCTACCCCCGCTTCGCCGCCCTGGAGGACTGGGCGGCCCTCGAATCGGCCCTGGCGGCCTTCCTCTACACCCCTCAGGAGAGCAACGCATGAAGGACTTCAACGATCCGACGGGCGGGGCCTTCGGCTTCCTTCCTCTGGTGGTCGGCGTGGCGCTGGCCGTGCTGGTGGGCTGGTCGATGTGGTGGGTGGTCCGCTACATACGCGCCGATGCCATGACACGGCAGTCCATCCGGCAGGCCGTACGCATCCGGCGGGGCTGGAAGCGGCTCGCGCCGATGCTGAAGCTGTCGGCCACGGACAAGACGCCAACCGCGCTGGCGTCGCTGTCGAATACGCAGGGCAAGCCGATCAAGCCCCGTGTCCTGGTCCCCGCCCTGAAGGTCACGCACGACATGTACGGGGTGATCGCGCGGGCCACGTGCCTGCCCGGCGTGGGCCTGGAGCAGTTCCAGAAGGCGGCTCCGCACCTGGCTGATGCCTGGAGGTGCACGCGGGTCGCGGTCACCCAGGACAAGCCTGGGCAGGTGGTCATTCGCGGCGTGCGGCTGGATCCGCTGAAGTTCAAGACCGAGCACCGCCCCACCGGTGAGGTACCGGACGAGATCGCCCGGTGGGACCTGGGCTTGGACGAGTACGCACAGCCCGTGTCCGTCGACCTCACGCAGGTGCCCGGTGTGACCGTGGCCGGCCTTCCCGGCTTCGGCAAGACCTCGCTCATCAACCGGCTGATCTGCGACTGGGCACCCTCGCCCGCGATTCAGTTCGTGTGCGCGGACGGCAAGGTGTCCACCGCAAGGGAGGGCGACTACGCCCACCTTGTGAAGCGGATGTTCGGCTTCGTCGGTGACGACCTCGAAGAGGCCAACGCCCTGTTCCGGCGGCTGGTGGAGCTGCGCCGTGCCCGCGTCTCAGCCGCTGAGCGCATCCTCGGGGTGCAGAGCATGTGGGAGGTCGGCCCGTCCGCAGCATGGCCGCTCGTCGTCGTGATCATCGATGAGGCGCACACCTACTTCCGCGACCACAAGGGGAGCGACCCCAAGACGAAGAAGCTCGCCGCGCTCGCCGCCGAGAACGCCCGCCTCGTTGAGGACCTGGTGAAGAAGGGCCGCAGCATGGGCATCCTCGTCATCCTCGCCACCCAGAAGTCCACGGGTGACGCGATCCCCACGTTCATCCGCGACGTGTGCCCCATCGGTCTGTCCTTCGCGCAGAAGACCGCAGAGGCTGCCGTCGCCGCGCTCGGTGAGGACATCCGGGAGTGGCCCGACGCCAACCCGATCAACCTTCAGGACCGCTCCTATGTCGGCGTCGCCTCCATGAACCACCAGTCCCAGCCGGGGTTCACCCGTATCCGCACGCCCTTCGTGTCCGGCAGGGACAGCGCGGCCATCGCCCAGCAGACCGCCCATCTCACCGCCGACCCGGCCGACTTGCTCACCGCCCAGCTCCCCGGCGTCGACCTCACCAAGTCCGCCCCGGACAACACCACCCCGCCCATGGCGGCCTGACTCGTCAGACCAACCCCTCGCGCCTTCACCCGGAAAGGAGGTGAACACCCATGACTGAGGACCGGATCACTCAGCGCACCATCACCGCCGTGATGATCGTCATCGCCGCGCTCGCGTTCGTCTTCTCCTTCGGCAACGTCTGGGCCCTGGCCCTGCGCCTGGGCGTCCCCGCGCCCATCGCACCGCTCATCGCCCCGATGGTCGACCTGTCCGTGGTCGGGCTCCTCGTGGCCCTGCGCTACCTCTCCCTGCGCGGCGTCCCGCCCGAGCAGATGAAAGCGGCCACCCGCCTCATGCACGTCTCCGGCCTGCTGACCCTGGCCCTCAACATCGCCGAACCCGTGGTCGCCGGGCACTACGGTCGTGCAGCCGTCGACGCCGTGGCCCCGCTGCTGCTCCTCGGCTGGGGTGCGGTCGGGCCGCAGCTCCTCCACTCCTTCCACGCGGTCGCCTCCGACACCACCGCCCCGGCCACTGCTGCGGAGACCGAACCGGCCCAAGAGTCCGCCCCGGCCTCCACCGAGCAGGAACCCGCCTCGACGCCCCTGCCCCCGGTCACCGCTGCGGAACCTGCCCCCGTCCCGGCTCCCGCTCCTGCTCCTGCTCCCTCGCAGGCTCGCCCGGCCGTACCCGCTCCGGCCCCCGTCCCTGCCACGCCCGCACTCAAGGTGCCTGAGCCGCTGCTGACCGAGGCGCGCTCCATCGCCGCATCGCACCAGGCCGAGCACGGAGAAACGATTACCCCGGCTCAGCTCAAGAGGCGGCTCGGCATCGGCCTGCCCATGGCCACCGCTCTCCACGCCGCTCTGTAGAGCCGCGCTTCCCCCGCCGGCCTACCGGCGCTCCTCCCCCTCGCCCGCCCCTGGGCCCGACTCGTCATGCCTGCGGGCAGCAGCCCGAGCGCAATTCGCTGCTGCCCGCAGGTCCCACCCTCGCGCCAGAAGGGAGACCCCGCCACCCATGCACCGCCGTGACCTCGACCTGCACCACCTGATCAGCCCCAGCGTGCGGGACCTGATCGAGCTGGCCAACACCCACGACTTCGACCGCGTCACCGAACAGGTCCGCGACCTGCACGGCTGCACCAGCCCCGTCAACCTCCACGGCTGGACCATCACCACCGACCCGACCACCAAGGAAGTGGTCCGCTCCTACCGCTCTGAGGACGAACCCTCCGGGCGTTTGCTGACCACCTGCGGCAACCGCCGTGCCTCCCGCTGCCCCGCCTGTTCACGGGTGTACGCCGCCGACACCTACCACCTGATCAAGGCCGGACTGTCCGGCGGCAAGGATGTCGCCGAAACCGTCCGCGACCACCCCCGCGCCTTCGTCACCCTCACCGCCCCCTCGTTCGGCCCGGTCCACAACCGCAAGGCCGACCACGCGGGCAAGCTCCGCCCCTGCCGCTGCGGCGCCCAACACACCGAGGATGACCCGGCGTTGGGCACCCCGCTGAACCCGGCCACTTACGACTACACGGGCGCAGTGCTCTGGAATGCGCACGCCGGTCAGCTGTGGGCGCGCTTCACCACCTACCTGCGCCGTGCCCTGGCCGAACACCTCGGCATGACCCAGAAGGCGCTGAACGCCGCTCTGCGCGTCTCCTTCGCCAAGGTCGCCGAGTACCAGAAGCGCGGCCTGGTCCACTTCCACGCCGTGATCCGCTTCGACGGGCCCGACGGCCACACCAGCCCGCCCCCGGCCTGGGCCACCTTCGACGCCCTGAGCGCCGCCGTGGGCCTGGCGGTCAAGCGTGCCCGGCTCACCATCGCCTCCGACGCCATCGGCGAACGCGTCATCGCCTGGGGCGGCCGGTTCAAGGTCGACCCCATCACCGCCCTGGGCGACGGCAAACTCACCGACGCCCGCGTTGCCGAGTACACCGAGAACAAGGTCGCCGGATACGTCGCCAAGTACGCCACCAAGAACGCCGAAGGTGCGGGCACCGTAGACCGCACCCTGATGTGCCGCCCCTGCGCCGGACGCGGCTACGTACGCGGCCCCGACGGCTTCCACGACCGGTGCGCCGACTGCGACGGCACCGGACAGGCCGAACCCATCAAGGCCCTGCCCGTCCAGCACCACGTACGGCAGATGATCCGTACCGCCTGGGACCTCGGCCACCTGCCGGAGCTCGCCCACCTCAAGCTCTGGAAGTGGGCCCACATGCTCGGCTTCCGCGGCCACTTCTCCACCAAATCCCGCGCCTACTCCACCACCCTCGGCGCACTCCGCGACGTACGCCGTGCCTGGCGTCTCGCCCAGGCCGAAGCCGCCCGTGCCCGCGCCGGCCTCCCCACGGCCGACGAGAACACCACCCTCGTCACCGCTTCCTCGTGGACCTACCTCAGCAGCGGCTACCGCCCCGGCGAAGAACTCCTCGCCGCCCAGGTCCGCCGCGACATCGCCCACTCCGAACAGATCAAGTCCGAAGGAGAGCCCTGGCTGTGACCACTTCGCCCAAGGCCGATAAGCAGACCCTGAAGCTGGTGGAAGCGCTGGACGAGATCGGGGTCTCCCGCGCCGCCTTCTACCGGATGCGCGCTCGGGGCAAGGCGCCCAGGCATCTGAAGCTGCCGAACGGTCAGATCCGCATACGCCGGGCTGACCTCGACGCCTGGTTCGACGCCTGCGAGGTGCCGGAAGCATGCTGACCTACGACGTTCAGATCTGGGGCATCCGCAAGCGGCCCGACCGTGCGGCGGCCTATCAGCTTCGGTGGCGCGTCGGTCCCCGGCCCTTCTCCAAGAGCTATAAAATCAAGGCTCAGGCCGACGGTCGACGCTCGGAGCTGCTGACCGCACTGCGCAACCGCGAGCAGTTCGACACGGAAACCGGCCTGCCCGCCTCGGAGGTCCAGGCGCTCAACTCCTCCACCTGGTACGCCCATACCCGTGCGTACGCCGAGATGAAGTGGCCGGGCGCCTCGGCCAAGCACCGCGCGAGCATTGCTGACACGCTGGCGACCATCACGCCGAAGCTGGTCAAGGACAAGCGCGGGGCTCCGGCCCCCAAGGTGCTGCGGATCGCGCTCTACTCGTGGGTCTACAGGTTCGTCCTGGACGACGACGGGACGCTGAAGCCCCGTCTTGACCTCGAAGAACCCCCGGCCGACATCGTGGCCGCGCTGGACTGGATCGCTCGGAAGTCGGTGGACATCACCGACCTCAACACACCGTCGGTGGTACGGACCGCCCTCGACGCGCTGAAGTTGAAGCAGGACGGCACGGCCGCTGCCGAGAACACGGTGAACCGCAAGCGGACCGTCTTCAGCAACTGCCTGCGCTACGCCGTGGAACGAGAGCTGCTGACGACCCTGCCCCTCGACAAGGTGGACTGGACAGCGCCCGAGACCGATGACGAGATCGACTTCCGGTTCGTCCCCGGCCCGAAGCTGGCAAAGGCCCTCATCGAGGCTGTCACCGAGCAGGGCGAACGCGGGCGGCATCTGACGGCGTTCTTCGGCTGCCTCTACTACGCGGCCAACCGCCCTGGTGAGGCGGTCAGTCTGCGTGAGGACGACTTCACCCTTCCCGAAGTGGGCTGGGGTGAAGTCCTGCTCTCCACGAGCATGCCCCGAGTCGGCTCCGGATGGACCGACACGGGCGAGTCGTTCGATACGCGCGGCCTGAAGAAGCGGGCCCGTAAGGCGACCCGACCGGTGCCCATTCCGCCCGTGCTGGTCCGCCTGGTCCGCGAGCACATCAAGGAGTTCGGCACTGCCGAAGACGGTCGGCTGTTCCGTGCGTCCCAGGGTGGCCATCTCCTGTCCAAGGAGTACGGAGAGGTCTGGAAGGCGGCCCGGCTCGCCGTGCTGACAGAGCCCGAGGCTGCCTCACCGCTGGCTGACGTGCCGTACTCCCTGCGCCACGCGGGCGTCTCGCTCTGGCTTGAGTCCGGCGTCTCCCCGGCCGAAGTCGCACGCCGGGCCGGACACAGCATCGCGGTTCTATTTCGGTTCTACGCCAAGGCGATTCACCGCAACCAGCAGCGCTCGAACGAACAGATCGAGCGGGCCTTGGAGGCAGCCGAAGAGGAGTAGACGGCACGGCCGCCCACCCAACAGGCGCCATCCTCACCCCACGCCGGGGAGAGGGTGGCGCCTTTGTCGCGTCCTGGGTATGGTCCACACTCCGGGCCATGGAACGCCGCTGACCAGCAGTTACGCGGCTGCATTCCGCCGAACCTTGGTCCACGCCTGGTCCACACGCACTGATCCACAACGCGACATAGCCGGATCAAGGTGAGACACCCTCCATGCAGAAGGGGTGCCCCCTCACTGGGGACACCCTCTCTGACCAGCACGTCTCTGACCTGCGGAGGCGGTGGGATTCGAACCCACGGTGACGCTCTCACGCCACTACGGTTTTCAAGACCGTTCCCTTAGGCCGCTCGGGCAACCCACCCCGCTGCCGCCCACCAGGGGCGGAGCGGGTACAGCGTACCGGCACTGTGTGTCTCGTGCGGGCCGTGGCCCGCACCGGGTCCGAAGCGCGAGGTCAGCTGTCGCCCTGCCGCGCGCCCAGGGTGAGCTGGACCGTGTGGGACTTGCCGTCGCGTTGGTAGGTGATCGTGACCTGGTCGCCGGGCTTGTGCGTCCAGATCTCGCCGATCAGGGTGGGGCCGGAGTCGATGACGCGGTCGTCGAGCTTGGTGATCACGTCACCGGGCTTGAGTCCCGCCTTGTCGGCGGGGCCGCCGGACTCGACCGCCGCGGAGCCGCCGGCGCCCTGCTCGGTGATCTTCGCGCCGCTGGAGGAGTCCGCCAGGGAGACGGACGCGCCGATCTTCGCGTAGACCGGCTTGCCGGTCTTGATCAGCTGCTGGGCGACGTACTTGGCCTGGTTGATCGGGATGGCGAAGCCCAGGCCGATCGAGCCGGACTGGCTGGAGCCGCCGAGGCCGCCGCTGCCGGTGGACTGGATCGCCGAGTTGATGCCTATGACGTTGCCCGACGCATCGAGCAGCGGGCCACCGGAGTTGCCCGGATTTATCGAGGCGTCCGTCTGCAGGGCGCTCATGTACGAGGCGTTGCTGCCGGCACCGTCGCTGGAGGCCACCGGGCGGTTCTTGGCGCTGATGACGCCCGTGGTGACCGTGTTGGACAGACCGAAGGGGGCACCGATGGCGATCGCCGGGTCGCCCACGGCCACCTTGTCGGAGTCGCCCAGGGTCAGGGGCTTGAGGTCCGAGGGGGCGTTCTTGAGCTTGATGACCGCCACGTCGTAGCCCTGCGCGTGGCCGACGACCTCGGCGTCGTACTTCTTGCCGTTCGGGAAGGTCGCCGTGAGCTTGCCGCCGTCGACCGCGTCCGCGACCACGTGGTTGTTGGTGACGATGTGGCCCTGGGTGTCGAAGACGAAACCGGTGCCGGTGCCGCCTTCTCCGCTGGTGGACTCGGCCTCGATGGTGACCGTGCTCGGCAGCGCCCTGGCGGCCACGCCCGCGACCGTGCCCGCGTCCCGCTTGACGGCGCCGCCGCTGGTGGCGGCGGAGACCGTGGTGGAGCCGGTGTTGTCGTCGTTGTTCTTGGCCAGCGTGTAACCGAGGCCGCCGCCCAGACCGCCGGCGACCAGCGCGGCCACCAGGATCGCGGCCACGAGACCGCCGCGGCCGGACTTCGGTGCGGGCTGCTGCTGGTACGAGGAGCCCCAGCCGGAGCCCGCCCCGCTGGCGCCGCCGTCGGCGTAGGAGGGCACGGCAGGCGGCGGCCAGGAGGCGTCCGGGGCCGAGCCCGCGGGCGCCGGCTGCTGCTCCTGCGTGTGCTCCTGCGCGCCGGGGGCGCCCGGAGGTACGGGCGGAAGCGGGGCCGTGTGGTCACTCCCCTCGGAGGCGGCGGGTGCCGAGGGAGTGGGAGCATCCACCGGCACGGGGGGTGCTGACGGGGCCGGGGGTACCGCGGTGCCCTCGTTCTCGGTGCTCACAGCTTCTCTCCTCGGTCCACGGCTGTTGTTCTCGGTCGCACTCGGTCACGCTCGTTCACGTTCTCGACGGTCCGGCGCGATGCAGCTGTGCATGTTCTTTTGTATGCCGTCAGCTTTTCCCATGAGCCGTCAGGGCACCATAAGCGGTGCCTGTGGGTCCGGGGCCATTCTTTATATAGGCCATGACAGGCAAAAGGGGCGCAATCTATGCTCCTCCGATCGCACGACTACCCCCCTGCGGTGGCACCATGACGCGGTGACCCACGCACGCCGGCACCGGATTCAAGTCGTCGCCCACCGCGGAGCCTCCGAGGAGGCCCCCGAGCACACCCTGGCCGCATACAAGAAGGCGATCGAGGACGGTGCGGACGCCCTCGAGTGCGATGTACGCCTGACGGCGGACGGCCATCTCGTGTGCGTCCACGACCGTCGCGTCAACCGTACGTCCAACGGCCGCGGGGCGGTCTCGGCGCTGGAGCTCGCGGAGCTCGCCGCCCTGGACTTCGGCTCGCGCAGGACGCGGGAGCTGTGGCGCACGCGCGACGAGGAGCCCGACTGGGAGTTCCGGCCCGAGGACCGGGAGGACACCTCCGTACTGACCCTGGAGCGGCTGCTGGAGCTGGTCGCCGACGCGGGGCGGCGGGTGGAGCTGGCGATCGAGACCAAGCACCCGACGCGCTGGGCCGGGCAGGTGGAGGAGCGGCTGCTGGTGCTGCTGAAGCGGTTCGGTCTTGACGCCCCGGCGTCGGCCGCCGAGTCGCCCGTGCGCGTGATGAGCTTCTCGGCGCGCTCGCTGCATCGCGTGCGTGCCGCCTCGCCGACCCTGCCGACGGTCTATCTGCTGCAGTTCGTCTCGCCGCGGCTGCGCGACGGACGGCTCCCGGCGGGTGTCCGGATCGCGGGGCCCTCGATCCGGATCGTGCGCAATCACCCGGCGTACATCGAGCGCCTGAAGGCGGCCGGCCACCAGGTGCACGTGTGGACGGTGAACGAGCCCCAGGACGTGGATCTCTGCGTCGACCTGGGCATCGACGCCATCATCACCAACCGCCCACGTGCGGTTCTGCGTCAGCTCGGCCGCTGAGCGGTGCTCCTCGCTGTGTGGCACCACGGTCCGTCACTACGGTTCGTCACTGTTCGTCACTGGTAAAGACCTGTGAAGAACCCTTGACCCACCAGGCACTCGGGCACCATCCTCCAGACTCGGCCACAATCGAAATCCAGCCACACGGCTACAGGGAGTGCCCCGGCGCATTCACTCCGTATTCGATCGTTGCGAATGCGTCACTGAACGTGGATTGGCCGGTTTCCGGTACAGGCCAATGGGGCATCCACACCGTGGCGTGGGGCAAAGGAGGTCTCGGGGGTGGCGTTGGTGGTGGCACAGGAGGTGCCCACGTCGTCGAGCATGGCCGTACCCCATGGCCCTGCGGGCGTGGGGGAGGCGCGACACCGTATGCGCGAGCAACTGCGCTCGGGCGGCGTGCCGGACGCCGTGATCGACGATGCCGTACTCATTCTTTCCGAACTCTTGAGCAACGCGTGCAAGCACGGCCGGCCACTGGGCGACGCCCTGGCCGGGGACGGAGACGTCCGGGCCGCATGGCGGGTCGACCGCAGCGGTCGGCTCACGGTGGAGGTGACGGACGGCGGCGGGCCCACCCGCCCGGCTCCGGCCACGCCCTCGGTCACCGCGCACGGCGGCCGCGGGCTGAACATCATCACCGCGCTGGCCGACGACTGGGGCGTACGGGACGACGCCCGCGGCGAGGTCACCGTGTGGGTCGTCGTGCACGAGGACGTCCACGACCCGGACGCCCGGCTGGGACGCGACGGCTTCGCTACGCGCGTCACCGCACCGACGGTGTCGAGGATCCCGGCGATGCCGGGCCTGGACTTCGCGGACGCGTTCGACGACCTGGACTGAACACCTGGCTGTCCACAGGTCCCCGTGACGCAGGGCGTGAACGGCTAGGCTCCCGCCGTACCAGACGAGCCGTAACCGGGAGACACCCACGATGGCCAAGAAGCGACCCCAGACGAAGGCCAAGCGCCCGCAGATCACGGAGGGTGAGGTCCCGGTCGTCGGCGCCCGCGAGCCCTGCCCGTGTGGCAGTGGCCGCCGCTACAAGGCCTGTCACGGACGGGCCGCCGCACACGCCGTCACCGAGCTGGTGCACCGTCCCTTCGAGGGGCTTCCGGGCGAGTGCGACTGGGTGGCGCTGCGCGAACTGGTGCCGGCCGCCACGGTGGAGCTTCCCCTGAAGGGCGGCCTGCCCGAGGGCGTCCCGTCCCTCACGCTGGCGACGGTGCTGCCGATGGCCTGGCCGGCGCTGCGCCGCGACGACGGCTCGGTGCTGCTGGGCCTGCAGAACGACACGGCGTCCGGGGACATCAGCCGCGACCTCGCCGACACCCTCCAGCGCGCGCTGACCGCCGAGCCCGGCACACCGATCGAGGGCCGGCGCGCTCCGGCCGACGGTCCGCGGCTGCAGGATCTGCTCGATCCCGAAGGCGTGTTCGAGCCAGTTGTGCACAGCGGTTTCGAGTTCTGGGTCCCGGACTCCGAGAACGCCACGCCGGAGGTGGCCGCATCCCTGGAGCGTGCGAACGCCGCGGCCATCCCGACCGCGAAGCTCACCGGCGTGGACGCCGCGTACTGGTGCGAGACGCCGGACAAGAACCACCTGCGCTGGGTCATGCCGTACCCGGAGGAGCAGCTTCTGGACGCCCTCGCCCGGCTGCACGCGGCGGGCCGGTCGAACCTCGGTGAAGGCACCCGCCTCGTGGGTTCCTTCCGCGCTCACGGGCTCACCGTCCCGGTCTGGGACCTGCCGAGCGGGGTCGGCGCGGACGACATCGAGAAGCCGGCGGCCGAGTTCGCCGAGCGCCTCGCGACGGCCCTCGCTTCGGACGCTCCGCTGACGGCCGACGAGCGCCGCGCACGCGGCGGCCTCACCAACCGCCAGGTCACGCTGAGTTGACGAAGAGTGACGAGACCGGGTCCGGCTGACCGACCAGTCAGCCGAACCCGATCTTTCGGAACCGGTGACTCCGCTCACAAGTCCCGCTGGGAACAAGCAAATACGTGACTGGAAAGCCCGGATCGAATTTGCGAACCGCGGATCTCTTGTTACCGTTCCAGTAGCCCGGTTGCTGGTGCATCCCCCGTCGCCAGCAACCGGGTCTTTTCATGTGCGCGGTTCCTTTACGGAGTGCGGTCGCCCGTCAACTCCCGGTGCTTTTCGTGGAGTTGCTCCCGGAGCGCAGCAGCAGCGGACCGTGTCCGGCCCGGCCCGCGAACTCCGCGACCGCCGTGTAGGCGTCCAGCGCGCCCCGGGTGTGCTGCCGGGGTGTCTCGCACATCCCCGGCTCGTCCTCGGCGCCCACGGCGCAGCTCAGCTGCACGGTGCGGCCCCCGGGCCCCATCAGACTCAGTGCGGAGTCCAGGGCCTTGCCGGTCACATTGCGGTAGTAGGTGCGCGCCCAGGTGTCCTCGCCCTGCGTGAGCACACAGGTCTGCGCCTCGACGCCTTCGGGGGAGGTGAGTTCGGGGCCGCAGCGGACGGCTGTGTCCAGGCCGAGATCGAGCAGCAGGGGGGAAGGGGCGGGGGCGGCGGAGGGCGCCTTTGCGTCCTCGGGACGCGGGGAGGCGCGTACGGATGCGCGCGCGGGGGCACGCACGACGGTGTGCCCCTCGTCGCCCGCCGGTCCCGCGGACGCCACGGCCAGCGGCAGCACGACTGCGCACACCACTACGCCCGCCATGGCGAGCAGACGGATTCGGGGGTCTGGGGGGTGTCCCCCAGGATCATGCAGCATGTGCGGAAGATAACGAGCACGCGGGCGCGTGCCGTCCCGCGCGCGCCGGACACCCCTACAACTCGGGCGCGCTCACACCCGTACGAGTGAGGGCCTCGACGGCTGCGTCCACCACGGCCTCGACGTCGGGGACCCAGGGGGAGGCGGAGCCGGGCAGGGGCGCGCGCTCCCAGCGGATCTCGCCCTCGCCGGTCTCGGACGGGGGCAGGGCCACATAGCCGCCCTCGCCGTGGAAGCGGAGGGAGCCGGGGACGAAGTCCTTGGCGTAGAGGAGCTCGCCCAACTGCTCCAGACTGTACGGCTTCACCAGGATCGCCCAGCGGCTCGGCGAGGCGACGACCGGGCCGAGGCGCATGCCCATGCGGTCGAGTGCGGTCAGGGCCTGCGAGGCGGCGAGGGCCGGCATGCTCACCGCGCAGGGGGCCTTGCCACCGGTGGCCAGGATGACCGGCGCCGCCGGCCGGTTGCTCCACCACCAGCGCACCATGCGGGCGTCGGTGGTGGCCGCGAGCAGCCCGGGGTCGAAGGGATGCGCGCCGGGCACCGTGCACTCCGCGTCGGGGCAACCGCAGCGGGAACGCGCCTGCGGGTCCGCCGCCACACCCGGGAGTACGGGCCACTGCCATTCCGTCGCGAAGGTCAGGGCCGCGCTGATCAACTCAGGCCTTCCGTCGCTGCGCTGGGACAGGAGCCTGCGTCGCCTTCCGAGGATCTCGCGCATGAGCGCTCGTTCCTTTCCGTTGCACCGCTGGCAACACCGTGGGGGCCACATCACACCATGTGTCGATCACTTCACTGTGCGTACCTGTTGGCGCATCACACCCCTGCTCTGGGCAAGGGGAACCCCTATGGGCCGAACGTTGACTGCATCCGCGGCGGCCTCGTCCATGCTGCGTCCATCAAAAGCATGGGCGTGGCGTGGGGGTGGCGAAGTCTGGCGTTTGCCGTTCCGCGTATTTCTCTTCGCCTCCGCCACGGGAGGATGGGGCTCGGTCGTCGGTGGCTAAGACGCCCGGAGTAGGTCACCAGGTTCCGGGTGGCGGTCCACCACCCCTGGCCTTCTCCGAGTACGTACCCATCACGACCGCTGTGACGCTCCGTCGAGCAAGCCCAGTCGACCGCAATACCCCGTTACCCGAGTCAGTTTTAAGCCAAATTTGCTTTTAGACAAGGGGATCACTCGGTGCCCATGGACACCAGGAATCCCAGCAGGACAATGCTGGACATCCCCTTACGAGTGCGTGTACATGTGGAGACACTGCTAGCGGCGCAGAATGACATGGGGGTTTGCGATGCTTTTGAGCAATACGCACCGGTCGGGAAGCCGGACGACATGAACGCCCCTCACCCTCCGAAAGTGGCCGGAATCGATTCAACGGTTCCGTCGCCCGCACACACTGTCGCGCCCGCGCCCGCAGTCCCGGGTACCTCACCGGTCCCGCCGCCCAATCCCCCGGGGGCGCTGCTCACCGACCGGCTGGCCGGCTGGGTCTCGGACCTCACGACCCTCCATGAACTCACCGAACGCCTGAACCGCACGGACTCACTCGCGGACGCCCTGACGGAACTGCTGCGCGCCGGAGCCGCCCTCGTCGGCGCCCGGCGCGGTCTTGTCGTGCTGGAACCGGTCGACGGCCTCGGACCGGACACCACCATCGGCCTCGGCCTCGCCCGCGCCGACCTCGGGCACATCGAGACGGTGCCGCGCAGTGCCATGTCGTACGGCCGCATCCTCGAGGGGCTGCCGGGCGGGGACGGCGAGATCGCCCAGCCGGACCTCTTCGCCGAGGACGGGCTCGACCCCCGCCATCGCGAGGTGGCCGCCCGTCTCGGCTATGCCGCCTGCTACGCCCTGCCCCTGGCCGGCGAGCGCTCGGGCCGTCTCGGCGCCGCCGTCTGGCTCTACGACGAGCCCGCCGAACCGCTGGAGCGGCAGCGCCACCTCGTCGGGCTCTACGCCCGCTACGCCGGCGAGCACCTGGCCCGGCTGGTGGAGGTGGAGCGCACACGCGCGTGCATGACGACGATGGCCGAGGAGCTGCTGCCGTCCCGGCTCCCCCGGGTGGCGGGCGTCCAGCTGGCCGCCCGCCACCGCACCGGTCCGCGCGGCGGCGGCGACTGGTTCGACGCGCTGCCGCTGCCCGACGCCGCGCTGGGTCTCGCAGTCGGCTCGGTCACCGGTTCCGGGCCGAGCGCGGTGGCCGCGATGGGGCGGCTGCGGGCGTCCCTGCGTGCGTACGCCGTGATGGAGGGCGAGGACCCGGTGGCGGTCCTGTCCGACCTGGAGCTGCTGCTCCGCCTCACCGAGCCCGCCCGCTCCGCGACCGCCCTGTTCGCCTACTGCGAGCCCTCCCTGCGCAAGATCACGCTGGCAGGTGCCGGGCACTGCCCGCCGCTGCTGGTCGGCGAGCGGCGCACGGAGTTCGTGGAGACGTCCGTGTCCGCGCCGCTCGGGATGCTCGCCTGCTGGGAGGCGCCGAGCATGGAGTTCCAGGCGGAACGCGGCGAGACGGTGCTGCTCTACACCGACGGTCTGCTGCACCGCACCGGCGACCCCACCGACCGCGCCTTCGCCCGGCTGCACGCGGCGGCGGCCGGCGTCCCCAGGGCGCTGCGGCACGACCCGGACGCGATCGCCGACCACGTACTGCGGACGGTGCTGCCGGACGGGCTGGACGCGGCCGAGAGCGATGAGGACGTGGTGCTGCTGGCGGCCCGCTTCGAGTAGCAGTCGGTAAGGATCTTCCGGGCCCGGGCCCCCTTCCGTACGACCGTACGATGGAGGCGGTCCAGTGCCGTATCGAGGAGGATGACCGTGGCCGAGGAACTCACCCCGGAGACCCCGGAGACTGAGTCTGAAGAGCCGATCAAGCAGCGCAAGAACGGCCTGTACCCGGGTGTGTCCGACGAGCTGGCCGAGAACATGAAGTCCGGCTGGGCCGACACGGAGCTGCACGAACTGGAGCCGATCGCCCAGGCCGCCGAGACCGCCGCGCGGCGCGCCGCGCTGTCGGCGCGTTTCCCGGGCGAGCGTCTGGTGATCCCGGCGGGCAACCTGAAGACCCGTTCGAACGACACGGACTACGCCTTCCGCGCGTCCGTCGAGTACGCGTACCTCACCGGCAACCAGACCGAGGACGGCGTGCTGGTCCTGGAGCCGACCGCGGACGGTCACCAGGAGACGATCTACCTCCTGCCGCGCTCCGACCGGGAGAACGGCGAGTTCTGGCTCTCCGGCCAGGGCGAGCTGTGGGTCGGCCGCCGGCACTCCCTCACCGAGGCGGAGAAGCTGTACGGCATCCCCGCCTCCGACGTGCGCGAACTGGCCGACGCTTTGCGTGAGGCCACCGGTCCGGTGCGGGTCGTGCGCGGGTACGACGCCGGGATCGAGGCCGCGCTGACCGACAAGGTCACCGCCGAGCGCGACGAGGAGCTGCGGGTCTTCCT
Organism: Streptomyces longisporus; assembly: GCF_039532765.1. Taxonomy (NCBI): domain Bacteria; kingdom Bacillati; phylum Actinomycetota; class Actinomycetes; order Kitasatosporales; family Streptomycetaceae; genus Streptomyces; species Streptomyces longisporus. Next base: position 282,160 of record NZ_BAAASG010000012.1, on the reverse strand, counting down.
CTCCGAGGCGCGGCTGGTCAAGGACGAGTTCGAGATCGGCGAGCTGCAGAAGGCCGTCGACTCGACGGTCCGCGGCTTCGAGGACGTCGTACGCGTTCTGGACAAGGCTGAGGCGACCTCCGAGCGGTACATCGAGGGCACGTTCTTCCTCCGCGCGCGCGTCGAGGGCAACGACGTCGGCTACGGCACGATCGCCGCCGCCGGGCCGCACGCCTGCACGCTGCACTGGGTGCGCAACGACGGGCCGGTGCGCTCGGGCGACCTGCTGCTCCTGGACGCGGGCGTCGAGACGCACACGTACTACACGGCCGACGTCACCCGCACCCTGCCGATCAGCGGGCGCTTCAGCGAGATCCAGAAGAAGATCTACGACGCCGTGTACGACGCCCAGGAAGCCGGTATCGCGGCGGTGCAGCCGGGCGGCAAGTACCGCGACTTCCACGATGCCGCGCAGCGGGTGCTCGCCGAGCGGCTCGTCGAGTGGGGGCTCGTCGAGGGGCCCGTGGAGCGGGTGCTGGAGCTCGGGCTGCAGCGGCGGTGGACGCTGCACGGCACCGGGCACATGCTCGGCATGGACGTGCACGACTGCGCTGCCGCGCGCGTGGAGTCGTACGTCGACGGGACGCTGGAGCCCGGGATGGTGCTCACGGTCGAGCCGGGGCTGTACTTCCAGGCCGACGACCTGACGGTGCCGGAGGAGTACCGGGGCATCGGCGTCCGGATCGAGGACGACATCCTCGTGACGGCCGACGGCAACCGGAACCTGTCGGACGGGCTGCCGCGCCGGTCCGACGAGGTCGAGGCGTGGATGGCCTCGCTCAAGAGCTGATACGAGACGGATGGCCGGGTACCAGGGAGGTGCCCGGCCATTGACGTGCCTGGAATCACCAACCTTGGGGGGGGAGCGTCGTCGTGGACGACTTCTGGTCCGGCGTCGGAGTCGACCTGCATCTGGAGCCCGATTCCGGTGACGGGCGGCGGGTCGGGCTCGAGCGGGCGCTCCGCGACGCCGTGCGGGACGGACGGCTCGCGCCCGGGACGCGGCTGCCCGCCACCCGGCGGCTCGCCTCCGAGCTCGGTGTCTCGCGGGGGACCGCCAAGGCCGCCTACGACCAGCTGGTGGCCGAGGGGTATCTGACGGCCCGGCAGGGCTCCGGTACCCAGGTCGCCTCGTTGCCCTCCCTGGACGCCGATGCGCCGGAGGCGGCCGCACGCGCGCGTACCCCGCGTTTCGATCTGCGGCCCGGCAGTCCGGACGTCGGGGCGTTTCCGGCGGCGGCCTGGCTGCGGGCGCTGCGGCGGGCCATCGCGACGGCGCCGCTGCTGGCGTACGACTACGGGGATCCGCGCGGCCGTATCGAGCTGCGGTCCGCGCTGTCGGGGTATCTGGGACGGGCGCGCGGGGTGATCGCGCCGCCCGAGCGGATCGTGATCACCTCTGGGTATGTGCAGGGGCTGGCGCTGCTCACGCGGGTGCTGGACGGTGCCGACATCGCCATGGAGGACCCGGGGCTGCCGTTCCACCGGGAGGTGGTGCGGCGCAACGGGGGACGTGTGGTGCCGGTGCCGGTGGACGAACGGGGCCTGTGCGCCGAGCAGTTGGGGGACCTCAAGGCGGTCGTCGTCACACCGGCGCACCAGTACCCGACCGGTGTGACGCTGCACCCCGAGCGGCGGCGGGCGCTCACGGACTGGGCACGCGCGCGTGGCGGGCTGATCGTCGAGGACGACTACGACGGGGAGTTCCGCTACGACCGGCAGCCCGTGGGCGCGCTCCAGGGAATGGCGCCGGGGCGGGTCGTCTACCTGGGCACCGCCTCGAAGACGCTCGGGCCCGCGCTCAGGCTCGGCTGGATGGTGCTGCCGCCGCACCTGGTCGACGCGGTCGCCGACGCCAAGCTGCACAGCGACCACCACACCGAGTCCATCGGCCAGTTGGCGCTCGCCGAACTCATCGACAGCCATGCCTACGACCGGCATGTGCGCGCGTGCCGGCTCAGATACCGCAGACGCAGGGACCAGCTCCTGGACCGGCTCGGCGGAAAGCACGACGTGCGTGGGATCGCCGCCGGGCTGCACGCGCTCGTGGAGGTCGCCGACGAGGAAGCGGCGCTGAAGCGGGCCGAGGCCGAGGGGCTCGCCGTCGGGCACCTGGGAGACCACTGGCACACGCCCGGCGAGGGGCGGCCGCAAGGACTCGTGGTCGGCTACGGGACGCCTCGGGAGCGCGCGTACCCGGAGGCGCTGGAGGTGTTGGTGAAGGTGCTGGGAGACGGCTGAACGTGCCGCTGGGCCACCGGCCCCGGCGGTCTCGGCCGCCGGCCCCCTGACCGGAGCGCGTCCAGGAGCAGCGGGCCCGCCAGGAGACCCGCCCTCCCCCGTGCGCTCCACGCGCGCGTGGAGATCGCCAGGGCACCCGCCTGCACATGTCCGAGGCCCAACGGGCCCGCCGTGTACGGAAGTTTCGCGTCCCGGAGCGTGGACATCACGGTGAGCAGGGCGGCCGGCCGTTCCTGTGGCCCCGAGGTGCCGTACTCGCGGAGACCGACGACCCGCAGAGGGGGGCCGCGGGGCCCCTGTCGTTGAAGGCCGCGATCCGTCCGGCCGCCGCGACGAGGAAACCGAGAGCCCACAGGGCGCCGCGAGGACCCGCGTCCCTCACACCGCCATCAGCGGTGAGTCGTCCCGCCACTTGAGGATCTTGTCGAAGCTCACCACCGTGCCCGTACGCCCCGGCTTGTGGCCGATGTGGACGTGGTCGGCCAGCTCCCTGATCAGCCCGAGGCCCCGGCCGTGCTCGGCGTCGGGGCGGGCGGGGCGGGGGGTCGCGGAGAAGGCGAACCCCGGGCCGGAGTCGGTGACTTCGATACGGCACTTCTCGCCGTCGAGGTAGGCGGTGACCCGGTACGCCTCCGAGGAGGCGCCGTGCACCGCGTCACCGCCGTGCTCGACGGCGTTCGCACAGGCCTCGGTGAGGGCGACGGAGAGGTCGTAGGAGACGTCGGGGTCGACGCCCGCCGTCTCCATCGTGCCGAGCAGGAGGCGTCGGGCGAGCGGAACGCTCGCAGCTTCACGCCGCAAGTGGAGTGACCACCAGATGCTCATGCTCCAGCCTCCCGGCCGCGGCTCGACATACCGTTTCTTATTGCCGCGCGCAGCCGTGCGTAAGCACGGAGTTGACGTGATGCCGCCCATATGGGCGATGCGTCCGAAACGGAATCGGTGTATGTGCGGGCCGGTCGTAGCAGAAAGTGATCTTCCGGTCGGCAGGGAACCTTGCGGACCTGCCGTACGGCGGCCCGGGGCCCAGTGCGATGATGAGCCCGCCATGACTGCCCCCCACCAGCACACGGTGCGCTCCGGAAACGATCTCCGGATACTGCGGGCCGCGGTGTTCGCCGCGGTCTGCGTCGTGCTGGCCGCAGGCGGTCACACCCTCGCCTCCTGCGCCACGGTTCCGCTGTGGACGCTGGGCGCGGGCTTCCTGGGGGCCGTCCTGGTCGCGGCACCGCTCGCCGGGCGGGTGCGCTCGCTGACCGGGATCACGGCCCTGCTCGCGGCCGGACAGACCCTGCTGCACACGCTGTTCGGGCTGGGGCAGCAGACGGTCTCCTCGGGCGCGATGTCGATGCCCTCCATGACGTCGACGTCCGACGCCTCGCTGGTGGAGCGGGCGGCGCGGCTCGTGTGCGGAACGACGGCTGCGGCGATCAGCCCCGCCCAGGCCCGCAGGCTCCTCTCCGACGCCCGGATCTCCCCGGACACCGCGATGAGCATGGACATGAGCTCCATGCACCATCCGGCGGACGCAATGTCCTCCGCCTCCCCGGCCTCGCTGCTGCCGTCCCTGCCGATGCTGCTCTGCCACGTCCTCGCGGCGATCGCCGCCGGCTGGCTGCTGCGCCGCGGCGACCTGGCCCTGCTGCGGCTCATGGAACTCTCGGCCCACTCGATGGCCGAGGGCGCATTCGTACGGTCCCTGCGCGCGGCGCTCGCGCTGGTGCGCGCCCTGCGTGCCGGACTCCCGGCCGCGCCCGAGGCAGGCCCGCGACCGCCGCGCACCGCGCTGCTCGCGACGCCGAAGCCCCGTACCACCGCACTCCAGCACACGGTGATCAGGCGCGGCCCGCCGGCCGCGGCCCTCGTCCTCGCCGCCTGACGCGACGCGACCGCCACTCCACATCCGTGGGACCGGGGCCGCCGTCGTGCGGCACACGCGCGTGCCCGCGTTTTTCCGGCATCTCTGCGCACGCGTTCCTCCGACCACCGGAACTCACTCGAACCCGAAGTGGAGTGCATCCGTTCATGAAGGCATCCCGTCTCGTCGCCACCGGCGCCCTCGCCGCCTGTGCCGTCGTCGTCCTGTCCGCGCCCGCGTTCGCGCACGTCACCGTGCAGCCCGAGGGCACGGCCGCCAAGGGCGGTTACGCGGTCGTCGACTTCAAGGTCCCCAACGAGCGCGACGACGCCTCGACCACCAAGCTCGAAGTGACCTTCCCGACCGACCACCCGCTGGCCTCCGCCCTGCCGGAGCCGATCAACGGCTGGAACATCAAGGTCACCAAGTCCAAGCTCGCCAAGCCGCTCGAGGTGCACGGCAAGAAGATCAGCGAGGCCGTCTCCAAGATCACCTGGACCGCCGACGGCAAGGGCATCGAACCCGGCTACTTCGAGAAGTTCCCGGTCTCCGTCGGCGCCCTGCCCGAGGACGCCGACGAACTGACCTTCAAGGCCCTCCAGACGTACTCCGACAACGAGGTCGTGCGCTGGATCGAGGTGCAGAAGGACGGCGCGGAGGAGCCCCAGAACCCGGCCCCCGTGCTCACCTTGTCCGCCGCCTCCGAGGACGGCCACTCGCACGGCTCGACCGCCAAGGACGCCTCCGACGAGACCAAGACCGCCGAGAACACGGCCGCCGACACCTCCGCCGCCTCCGGCGGCAGCGACACCACCGCGCGCGTGCTCGCCGTCGTGGGCATCGTCGTCGGCGCGCTGGGCGTGGCGTACGGCGTGCTCGCCGGACGTCGTCGCAGCGACGCCTGAGGCCCGTTCTTCCGTGTGGTGCACCGGGGGTCGTACGACCCCCGGTGCACACCGGAGCTCTCACATCTGGGACATTTTTCTATGCGCAAGAAGACGTTCGCCGCGGCCGCGCTGCTCGCCGCCGCCACCCTGACCCTCTCCGCCTGCGGCAGCGGTGACGACAGCAACTCGCCCGTCGCCGTGGTCTCCGAGGACACCTCGCAGAAGGCCGCGACCGTTCTCGACAAGCCGTTCGAGAAGCCGGACCTCGTCCTCACCGACACCACGGGCAAGAAGTACGACTTCCGCAAGGAGACCGCGGGCCGGCCGACGCTGATCTACTTCGGCTACACCCACTGCCCCGACATCTGCCCGCTGACGATGAACAACCTCGCCGTCGCCAAGAAGCAGCTGCCCAAGGCCGAACAGGACAAGCTGCGGGTGGTGTTCGTCACCACCGATCCCCAGCGCGACACCCCGGCCGAACTGGGCAAGTGGCTCAAGGGCATCGACCCCCAGTTCGTGGGTCTGACCGGCGACTTCTCCACCATCCAGGCCGGCGCCCGCACCCTCGGCATCTCCATCGAGCCGACCCACAAGGACAAGAAGACCGGCAAGACCGTCTCGGTGCACGGCACCCAGGTCATCGCGTTCTCACCGAAGACCGACGGCGGCTACGTCCTCTACGGCGAGGACGCCACCGTCGACGACTACACCAAGGACCTCCCCAAGATCATCAAGGGGGAGAACCCGTGAGGCACCTCGTCGCCCCCGCCGCGGTGCTGGCGGGAGCACTGGCCCTGGCGGGCTGCGGCGGCTCCGGCGACGCGAAGGCCGACCTGTCCGTCAGCTCCTCCTACATGCCCCAGCCCGTCTCCGACATGGCCGCGGGCTTCCTCACCATCGCCAACAAGGGCGACACCAAGGACGAACTGACCTCCGTCACCAGCGAGGCCGCGGGCAGCGTGACCGTCCACGAGACGGTCGGGCAGTCCATGGAGGAGGTCAAGTCCCTGGATGTCCCCGCTCACGGTCAACTCGTGTTCAAGAGCGGCGGCAATCACCTGATGTTCGAGAACCTGAAGCGCAAGCCGAAGCAGGGCGAGAAAGTGACCCTCGAACTGCACTTCGCCAAGTCCGGCCCGATCAAGGTTGAGATGCCGGTCAAGTCGGCCACGTACAACCCCGCGACCGGCCACTGAGGGAGGGACCACCGTGACCCGGACCATCACCCCCCGCCGTATGCGGACCCTGGCGCTGCTGTTCCTGGCCGTCCTCGGCATGCTCCTCGCCGGCGCCGGGCCGGCCTCCGCGCATGCAGCGCTGACCGGCAGCGACCCCGCCCAGGGGGTGGTGGTCGACAAGGCCCCCAGCCAGGTCACGCTCACCTTCTCCGAGAAGGTCGCCACGTCCGACGACTCACTGCGCGTCCTCGACCCCAAGGGCAAGCGTGTCGACACCGGCAAACCGTCCAACGTGAGCGGCACGTCCTACGCCGTGCCGCTGCACAGCGGCTTGTCGGACGGCACCTACACGGTGTCCTGGCAGGTCGTGTCCGCGGACAGCCACCCCGTCGCCGGCGCCTTCACCTTCTCCATCGGCGCCCCCTCCACCACCACCGTCTCGGTCACCGACCGGACGGTGGGCGGCGGGGCCGTCGGCTGGCTGTACGGCTTCGGCCGGTATGTGTCGTACGCCGGCTTCATCGTCCTGGTCGGCGGCGCCGCGTTCGTCCTCGCCTGCTGGCGGCGCGGCTCCGGCGTACGGGCGCTGCAGCGGCTGGTGGTCTCCGGGTGGCTCGCGCTCACCTCGGCCACCCTCCTGCTGCTGCTCCTGCGCGGCTCCTACACCAGCTCCGGCAAGGTCGGCGCCATCTTCGACCTGAGCCTGCTCGGGCAGGTGCTGCAGACCAAGTCGGGCGCGGCACTGATCTCCCGGCTGCTGCTGCTCGCCGCGGCGGCCCTGTTCATCGCGGTGCTCTTCGGTGCCTACGCCCGCCCGTCTCCCACCACCACCCCGAACGACGACGCTTCGCGCCGACTGCCTGATTCAAGGGACGCCGAGGAGAAGCGGGATCTGACGTTCGGGCTCGCGATCGGCGGATCCGTGGTGGCCGCCGGGCTCGCGGCGAGCTGGGCGATGGCGGAGCACGCCTCCACCGGGCTCCAGCCGGGCGTCGCGATGCCCGTCGACGTCGTCCATCTGCTGGCCGTGGCCGCATGGCTCGGCGGCCTGTGCGCGCTCCTCGTGGCGCTGTACCGGTCCGACACCCCGATCGAGGCCGCGGCGGTGCGCCGCTTCTCCCGAGTCGCCTTCGGCAGCGTCCTCGCCCTCGTCGCGACCGGCATCTACCAGTCCTGGCGCCAGCTCGGCTCCTGGTCGGCGTTCACCGACACCGCGTACGGACAGCTGCTGCTCGTCAAGATCGGGCTCGTGGCGCTGCTCGTCGGCATCGCGGGGATCTCCCGGCGGTGGACGGCACGACTGGCGGACACCGCCGTCCTGCAGCCAAGCGAGGAAGCGGTGGAGCAGGACACCACGTCGGAGGGCGACGACCTGGACGTCAAGGAGCCGGCCGCCGCCCGGGCCGGAGCAGGCTCGGCGAAGACGGCGACGGCGTCCGCCGACTCCGCGGCCGGCGCAGGACCGCGGGCCGCCCGCGGCTCCACGGCCGCCGGTGGCACCGCGTCCACGACCGACTCCGAGGAGCCTGACGAGCCCGGGACCGCCGACGAGTCCCGAGCCTCCGGAGCACCCGCCGACTCCGAGCGCGCCGCCCAACTCGCCCGCCAGCAGGCCGCCATGGCCACCGCACGGCAGAAGCGGCAGCGCGACGCCGACCCCGACCGGTTCGGCCTACGGCGCTCCGTGCTCGCCGAGGCGGGTGTCGCCGTCGTCCTGCTCGCCGTCACCACCGTGCTCACGCAGACCGAGCCCGGACGCACGGAACAGGAGGCCAAGGCGGCCACCTCGTCGTCCTCGTCCTCCTCTGCCGGCGCCGACGCGTCGTCCGGCGCGCTGACCCTGACCATGCCGTTCGACACGGGCGGCACGGACGGCAAGGGCGTCGTGTCCGTGGACCTCGACCCCGCACGCGTAGGCGGCAACGACATGCACGTCTACGTCCAGCGGCCCAACGGGCGCGCCTTCGACATCCCCGAGGTGAAGGTCGCCTTCACCCTGGAGGCCAAGAAGATCGGGCCGCTGCCCGTCAACCCCGATCACATCGCCACCGGACACTGGGCGACGAGCAGCGTGCAGATCCCCATGGCCGGCGACTGGAAGGTCGCCGTGACCGTGCGCACCTCCGACATCGACCAGGTGACCGTCTCCAAGAACGCGCAGATCGGCTGAATCGCACCATGGCTGACAAGTCCATCCGGGAGGCCCGCACTCCCGACGCAGCTCCCGACGCGGCTCCGAAGGAGACTGTTTCCGCGCTCCCCGAAGACGGCATCTCGCGACGGAAGCTGCTCGGCACCGCCGGCGCCACCGGGCTCGTGCTCGGCGCGGCCGGCGGAGCCGTGGGGTATGCCGCCGCACCCTCCGCGGCCACCCCGCTCAGCTCAATCGGCTCCAATCGGGTGATGTTTCACGTGAAACACCAGCCCGGCATCACCGAGGGCCTCCAGGCCCGCGGCCATCTCGTCGCCTTCGACCTGACGCCGGTCGCGGGCCGCAAGGAGGCTGCCGCCCTGCTGCGCCGCTGGTCGGCGACGGCCGAGCGGCTGATGGCGGGCGAGGCGGCGGCGAGCGACGACACAGATGTCGCACGGGACGCGGGCCCGTCGTCCCTGACGATCACCTTCGGCTTCGGCCACAGCTTCTTCTCCCGTACCGGCCTGGAGAAGCAGCGCCCGGTCTCCCTCGACCCGCTGCCCGACTTCTCCTCCGACCAGCTCGACAAGGCCCGCAGCAACGGCGACCTGTGGGTGCAGATCGGCGCCGACGACGCCCTGGTCGCCTTCCACGCCCTGCGAGCCATCCAGAAGGACGCGGGCAGCGCGGCCCGTATCCGCTGGCAGATGAACGGCTTCAACCGCACTCCGGGCGCCACCGCCCACCCCATGACGGCCCGCAACCTCATGGGCCAGCTGGACGGCACCCGCAACCCCAAGCCGACCGAGTCCGACTTCGACAAGCGGATCTTCGTGCCGTCCTCGGGCTCCCACGACCCCGCCTGGATGGCGAACGGCTCCTACGCCGTCGTACGCCGCATCCGCATGCTCCTCGACAACTGGGAGAAGCTCTCCCTCAAGGACCAGGAGAACGTCATCGGGCGCCGCAAGTCCGACGGAGCCCCCCTGTCCGGGGGCACCGAGACGACCGCGATGGACCTGGAGAAGACGGACGCACAGGGCAACTACGTCGTCCCCGGCAACGCCCACGCCCGTATCTCCCGCCCCGACCAGAACGGCGGAGCGGCCATCCTGCGCCGCCCGTTCTCGTACCACGACGGGTTCGACGCGAACGGCGTCCCCGACGCCGGGCTCCTCTTCGTCTGCTGGCAGGCCGACCCGCTGCGGGGCTTCGTCACCATCCAGCGCAAGCTCGACCGCGGCGACGCCCTGTCGAAGTACATCCGCCACGAGGCGAGCGGCCTGTTCGCCGTACCGGGCGGAGCGGCACAGGGCGAGTACGTGGGGCAGCGACTGCTGGAGGGGTGAGCCGCGTGTGCGTAAGGCCCATTAGGGTGAGGTCATGCCAGCGAGCTACGCGTATCTCGGCCCCGAGGGCACCTTCACCGAAGTCGCCCTGCGCACCCTTCCCGAAGCGGCCACCCGGGAACTGATCCCATACGTGTCGGTGCAGTCCGCGCTGGACGCGGTCCGCGCGGGCGAGGCCGAGGCCGCCTTCGTGCCGATCGAGAACTCCGTCGAGGGCGGCATCACCACCACCCTCGACGAGCTGGTCGCGGGCGCCCCGCTGATGATCTACCGCGAGGTGCTGCTGTCGATCACCTTCGCGCTGCTGGTCAGGCCGGGCACCAAGCTCTCCGACATCAAGACCGTCTCCGCCCACCCGGCCGCCCAGCCGCAGGTGCGCAACTGGCTGAAGAACAACCTCCCGGACGCCCACTGGGAGTCCGCCGCCTCGAACGCGGACGCCGCCCGTCTGGTTCAGGAGGGCCAGTACGACGCCGCCTTCGCGGGCGAGTTCGCGGCCGCCCGGTACGGCCTGGAGGCCCTGGAGACCGGGATCCACGACGCCGAGAACGCGCAGACCCGGTTCGTGCTGGTCGGCCGGCCCGCCCGGCCCGCGGCCCCCACCGGCGCGGACAAGACGTCCGTCGTGCTGTGGCAGCGCGACGACCACCCCGGTGGTCTGCGCGACCTGCTGGGCGAGTTCGCCACCCGCGGCATCAACCTGATGCTGCTGCAGTCCCGGCCCACCGGTGCCGGCATCGGCAACTACTGCTTCTGCATCGACGCCGAGGGCCACATCTCCGACCGCCGGGTGGCCGAGGCCCTCATGGGGCTCAAGCGGATCTGCCTGGAGGTGCGCTTCCTGGGCTCGTACCCGCGGGCGGACATCGGCGTCGAGGACGTGCGCGCACCGCGCCAGGGAACCTCGGACGAGGAGTTCCTCGCAGCGTCGGACTGGGTCGCGCGCTGCCAGGACGGCCGTTTCTAGTCGGTCCGGCCGGCCGGTCCTACCTGCAGATTTTCGTTGTCCACAGAAGTTATCCACAGGCAAGGTTCTCGATCTGGGGACAAGTCGACACGGAACCATGACTCTGTCGACAAATCCGCCTGCGGGGCCCTCTCGTGTCCATCGGCTCGCATGTCACCGTTCGTCCACCTGTTTCCTTTAGGCAATCCTTTGGAGCGACCGCTTTCCACTCGAAAGTGGTGGTAAATCGGGGTCTGGGGCACGATTCCTCGGCGTGACCCACCGGTTTCGGAGTGATCAATTCCGAAATCCACAGACCCCCCGCACAGCCTGTGGATAACTCTCTGCGGGGGTGTGGATCGCTGTGGACAACCAAACCCCAAGTCCCGCTCCCCACAAGGGAATCGGGTCAACCAGGCGCCAACCGCCTGCCCCGTTCCAGGGAGTGAGACGCCTTTTGTTGACACTGTGGGCAATTCGCCCATAACTCAACGTAAGCCGCAATTGACGACTGTTGGGAATGGTGAGTCGTGGGCCGTATCCCGGCACCGGTAGCCTTGACCGCGTGATTGACCTTCGCCTGCTCCGTGAGGACCCCGACCGTGTGCGCGCGTCCCAGCGCGCCCGTGGAGAGGACGTCGCGCTCGTCGACGCTCTCCTGTCTGCCGACGAGCGGCGCAGGTCGTCCGGCGTCCGCTTCGACGAGCTGCGCGCCGAGCAGAAGCAGCTCGGCAAGCTCATCCCCAAGGCCTCCGCGGACGAGAAGGCGGAGCTGCTGAAGAAGGCGAGCCAGCTCGCCGCCGACGTCAAGGCCGCCGACGCCGAGCGCGACGCCGCCGACACCGAGACGCAGGAGCTGCTCCTCCAGCTCGGCAACCTCGTCCACCCCGATGTGCCCGTCGGCGGCGAGGAGGACTTCGTCACCCTCGAGACGCACGGCACGATCCGCGACTTCGGCGCCGAGGGCTTCGAACCCAAGGACCACCTGGAACTCGGAACGCTCCTCGGCGCGATCGACGTGGAGCGCGGCGCGAAGGTCTCCGGCTCGCGCTTCTACTTCCTGACGGGTGTCGGCGCCCTGCTCGAGCTCGCCCTGGTCAACGCGGCGATCGCGCAGGCCACCGCGGCCGGCTTCACTCCGATGCTGACGCCCGCCCTGGTCCGCCCCCAGTCGATGGCGGGCACGGGCTTCCTCGGCCAGGCGGCCCAGGACGTCTACCACCTCGACAAGGACGACCTCTACCTGGTCGGCACCTCCGAGGTCCCCCTCGCCGCGTACCACATGGACGAGATCCTCGACGCCGACCGCCTGCCCCTGCGTTACGCGGGCTTCTCGCCCTGCTTCCGCCGCGAGGCCGGCTCGCACGGCAAGGACACCCGGGGCATCTTCCGCGTCCACCAGTTCGACAAGGTGGAGATGTTCTCGTACGTCGCCCCGGAGGACTCGGAGGCCGAGCACCAGCGTCTGCTGCAGTGGGAGAAGCAGTGGCTGACCTCGCTGGAGCTGCCGTTCCGCGTCATCGACGTCGCCTCGGCCGACCTGGGCTCCTCGGCGGCCCGCAAGTTCGACTGCGAGGCGTGGATCCCCACGCAGGGCAAGTACCGCGAGCTGACCTCGACCTCGGACTGCACCGAGTTCCAGTCCCGCCGCCTGTCGATCCGCGTCCGTGACGGCAAGCAGGTCAAGCCGCTCGCGACGCTCAACGGCACGCTGTGCGCGGTGCCGCGCACGATCGTGGCGATCCTGGAGAACCACCAGCAGGCCGACGGCTCGGTGTATGTGCCGCCGGTGCTGCGCCCGTTCCTGGGCGGCCGGGAGGTCCTGGAGCCGGTCGCCAAGTGAGCGACGCGTCCGCGGCCCCCGGGTTCCCGTACAGGCTCATCGCGACCGACCTCGACGGAACGCTCCTGCGCTCCGACGAGTCGGTCTCGCAGCGCACCCGTGACGCGCTCGCCTCGGCCACCGAGGCGGGCGCCGCGCACATCGTCGTCACCGGCCGCGCGGTCCCCTGGACCCGGCACATCCTCGACGACCTCGGCTACCGGGGCCTCGCGGTCTGCGGCCAGGGCGCGCAGGTGTACGACGCCGGGGCGCACCGTCTGCTGACGTCGGTGACCCTGGACCGGCAGCTGGCGGGCGTGGCCCTCGCGAAGATCGAGGCGGAGGTCGGCCCGCTGCACCTGGCGGCGAGCCGCGACGGACTGGACGGCGACGTGCTGGTGGGGCCGGGGTACGCGCTCACCGGTGAGCTTCCCGTGACGCCGTTCACGGAGGCGTCCGACCTCTGGTCGGCCCCGCTGAACAAGATCTACATACAGCACCCCGAGCTGTCCGACGACGAGCTCGCCGAGGCGGCACGCGTGGCCGCGGGCGGCTTCGTCACGGTCGCCATGGCGGGCGAGGGCATCGTGGAGCTGCTGCCGCTGGGTCTGTCCAAGGCGACGGGCCTGTCGCTGGCGGCCCGCCGTCTGGGCATCAAGGCGGCGGACACGATCGCCTTCGGCGACATGCCCAACGACATCCCCATGTTCGCCTGGGCGGCACGGGGCGTGGCCATGGCCAACGCCCACGAGGAGCTGAGGGCGGTGGCGGACGAGGTGACGTCCTCCAATGAGGAGGACGGGATCGCGGTGGTGCTGGAGCGGTTGCTGCCGTAGCAGCGACGTCCGACGTCCGTAGCTGCGGGCAGTCGTGCCGCTGGGGCGGCACGGGTGGGCGCAGCGGCGCCTCATGAGCGCCGAGTTGCGCGACCGACCCGGGCCGCCCCAGCGGAGGGTGCCCCCTTGCCATGGGGGCGACGTGGGAAGGCGGCCCACGCGAGAGCGACATCGCGTGCTCGAAGCGGCCGCCCCGGGCAGCTCCCCGTGCGGAGCGGGTTCGACGGTGGGGTAACTACACCGGAACCCGCCGCGGGCTGCCCTGTCGGGAGCTGGACGTACTGTCGTGCATGGACATCGCCCGGCTCCTCTCCCAGAACGTGGCGCCGGAGCAGCATCCGAAAGTGCGGGCGTCCGGCGGCGTGGACACAACCACTGTGCCTGTCGGACGAGTTGGACGCCACTGAATAAAACGACCGGACGACGGTCATACGGGGATCAGCGCCGCCGCCACTTGCGCCGACGCGCCTTGCTGAAGAACCAGCCCGCGGGCGGCTCGTCGGAGCGCCAGGGCTGCGGCTCGGGCTCCTCGTTGCGCCAGCGGGCGGCGAGCATGCGGGCACGGGCAGACGGCTCGGAGGTCTCGGCGCCCCGTATGAAGTCCTCGTCCAGGACCAGTTCGTCCCAGTCGTCCGCCATTCCCTTTCCTCTCAGTCGTACGTCCCCAGGTGTGTCAGCCGTACATCCCTATGTGCCCAGTGTGCCCGGACAGAGGTGAAGTCCCCGTCAAGGTGAGGACTTGTCACTCCTCACCGGCGAGCTTCAGCGTGCGGAGCTTCTGCCCGGCGTACCAGGTGGCGAGGACGGTCACCGCGACCAGGAGCACCGTGGCCGTGGTCAGGCCGACATCGGAGGTGACCAGGTCGCCGCCGGCGACCTTGTGGGCGACCGCCAGCGACCACTGCTGGACGCTCAGCGTGCGCGCGCCGGGCACCAGGGAGCCGAACAGGGCTTCCCAGACGAGCGCGTACACGAGCCCGAAGACCACTGCGTGCCGGGAGACCGTGCCCAGCAGCAGGAACAGCGCCGCGTAGGCGATGGAGGAGACCAGGGCGGCGACCGTGTAGGCGACGGCGATCTGCTGCCCGTTGCCGTTGAGGATGAAGCCGGCGATGAGGGTGGGCAGCGCGGAGAACACCATCGTCACCGCGATCGCCACGATCAGCTTGGTGAAGATGATCGTCGGCCGCTTCACCGGCTTGGACAGCAGGTACACCACCGAGCCGTCGTCGATCTCCGGTCCGATCGCGCCCGTGCCGGCGATGACGCCGATGATCGGCACCATCGTGGCGAGCGCGAGCTTGCCCAGCAGGTCGGAGGCCGTCTGGTCGTCGGCGCCGGTGAGGGCGCGTACGACGACGGAGATCGCGATCAGCAGCAGGGGCAGTGCGCCCAGGATGAGGGCCCGGCGACGGCCGAGCAGGGCCCGGTAGGTGAGCCGGGCGACTGTGGGGTCGTACATCTTTCGGCCTCCTACGCCGCGACCAGGTACGAGAAGACGGACTCGAGGGACTCGTCGGACGGCGAGACCGTGAGCAGCCGGATGCCGTGGTCGCGGGCGACCCTGGGCAGCAGTGTCGTGAAACGGCCGAAGTCGACGGCCTGGATGCGCAACGCGCCCTCGGCGAGGTCGACTTCGATGCCCGATGTCGACGGGTCGGCGATCAGTGCGGCCGCAAGCGCGCGGTCGTCGCTGGAACGCACCAGGTAGCGGTGCGGGCGGTCGGTCATCAGACGGCGGATCTTGCGGAAGTCGCCGCTGGCCGCGTGCCGTCCGGCGACGACGACCTCGATGTGCCAGGCGAGCTGCTCGACCTCTTCGAGGATGTGCGACGAGAACAGCACCGTGCGGCCCTCGTTGCCCATGCGCCGCAGCAGGTCCATGAGCTGCATGCGCTGGCGCGGGTCCATGCCGTTGAAGGGCTCGTCCAGCAGGAGCAGCGAGGGATCGTGGACCAGGGCGCTCGCCATCTTCACGCGCTGGCGCATGCCCTTGGAGTACGTGGAGATCTTGCGGTCCTGCGCGTACTCCATCTCGACCGTGGCCAGCGCCTTCTGGGCGGCCTTGGCGCCGAGGCCGTGCAACTCGGCGTTGGCGACGACGAATTCGCGTCCGGTGAGGAAGTCGTACATCGCCTCCCGTTCGGGGACGATGCCGATGTGCCGGTAGATCGACTCGTTGCGCCACACCTGCCGGCCGTCGAGGGTGACGGTGCCGGTGGAGGGGGCCAGGAAGCCGGCCATCATGTTGATCAGGGTGGACTTTCCGGCGCCGTTCGGGCCGAGCAGGCCGGTGACCCCGGGGCCGATCGTCATGGTGATGTCGTTGACGGCGACCACGTTGCCGAACCAGCGGGAGACGTGGTCGATCTGGAGCGTGGTCACAGTCCCACCTTCTTGTAGCGGCGCATCAGGAGGCCGTAGCTGGCGGCGATCAGGCCCAGCGTGATCAGGACGTACACCACGCCCTGACCGGTCGAGGGGCCGTGGCCTCCCGGGAGTGCCGGGGTCGCGCCGAGGAAGGCGGACTGCACGCCGTCGATGAGCGTGACCGGCGAGAAGAGACCGATCCAGGGGATGGCGCTCGTGCTGCCCTGGTTGTCGGCGATCGCCTGGAGCGTCGAGACGGCGCCGTAGGAGACGATCAGGACGGCGATCACGGCCGCGATGCCGAAGCCGCGGCGCGGGGTGACCGACGCGATGACCAGGCCGATGCCGGCGAAGAGCAGTGAGAGCAGTGCCACGGATACGAGTCCTTCGGCGAATCCCTTGGTCTGGTCGGCGAAGTCGAGTTTGGCCAGCAGCGCGCCCACATAGAGCACGATCAGCGGGGCCGCGGTCAGGATGAACATCGCCGAGGCCAGCGCCGCGTACTTCGCGCGCACGTAGTCGGCGGTCTCGATCGGCCGCGAGAAGTACAGCGGTACGGTCTTGAAGCGCAGGTCGCGCGAGACGGACTGGGGTGCCTGCGAGGCGACGTACAGGCAGATGACGGACTGCATGATGATCGCGTAGCGGGTGTACTCGACCGGCAGTGCGTGCGCCTTGGTGGCGACGGCGACGGCCACCATGATGGCCGCCGGCACGCACATCACCGCGAACAGCAGCATCGGCAGCACCTTGGACTTGATCGAACGGCCGAGGCCGTAGGCGCCGCGCAGGGACTGCGAGTACAGGGAGCGGGTGGCGTAGGAGCGGCCCAGTCGGGGGCCGTCGTAGCTGCGGTAGCCGATGTTGTGGATGCGGGTCTGGTCACCCGGCGCAGCCGCCGAAGAGTGCTCAACTGCCATGGCCGACCGCCTCCTTCCGCTGCTCTTCCTCGCTCTTGAAGACCTCCGAGATGTGGTGCCTGCGCTGCTCCATGCGCACCAGGCCGAGGCCGAGATCCGCGACGACGTCGCGTACGAGGTCGTAGGTCTGATCGCCCTGCGCCGTGAGCAGCAGGATGTGCCCGGCACCCGGCAGGCCGTCGCTGCCGTCGGCGACGTCCACCCCGCGCGCGTGCAGCGATTCGCGCACCGCGCGCGTGCCGTCCGGGTGCTCGTCGCTGTCGGTGACCTCGATCGCGAGGGTGGTGGTGGTCTGCGTGAAGTCCGTGGTGGAGCTGGAGCGCAAGAGCTTGCCGCCGTCGATGATCACCACGTGGTCACAGGTGCGCTCGAGCTCGCCCAGCAGGTGCGAGGTGACCAGGACCGAGATGCCGAAGTCGGTGTGGATGCGGCGGATCAGGCCGAGCATCTCGTCGCGGCCGACCGGGTCGAGGCCGTTGGTCGGCTCGTCCAGGAAGACCAGCTGGGGGTCGTGGACCAGCGCCTGCGCGAGCTTGACGCGCTGCTTCATACCGGTCGAGTAGCCGCCGATGGGGCGGTAGCGCTCCTCGTACAGACCGACATGGCGCAGCGTGTCCGCGGTGCGCTCACGCGCGGCCGTGGGCGGCAGCCCGGACATGCGCGCCATGTGGACGACGAACTCGGTGGCCGAGACGTCCGGCGGCAGGCAGTCGTGCTCCGGCATGTAGCCGACCCGCTCACGGATGTCGCCACCCTTGGTCGCGACGTCGAGCCCGAGCACTTCGGCGCGGCCCTCGGAGGCGGGGGACAGACCCAGGAGGATCTTGATCAGTGTGGACTTGCCGGCTCCGTTCGCTCCGACGAGTCCGGTCACCCCGGGCCCGACGTCGACGGAGAGCCGGTCAAGCGCGGTCACCCGGGGGAACCGCTTGCTCAGGCTTTCGGTCGCGATCACAGTCACGGCTTAGACGATAGTGACGCGGGCCACGCCGGTCGTCAGACCGCAGAGCTGTCCTGGCATCAGACTCCAGGCGTACGGGTCCGTAGGGGATTCCCCTACCTGAGGGCTACGCAGAGTTATCCACAGCCCGGACCTCTCCTATTGACGCAGCCTCTAACAACTGTCACATTCACCAGTGTCAAGTTACGGGGACGTACCGCAGTCGGCGTGGACGAGGTGGGCGGTGGCATGACGACGGCAGTGACAGATGAACTCTCCGCACAGCTGCGGGGGTTCAGGCAGGTGCAACGCCTCGCCTACGAGTGCGCGGAGGCGGTCGCCGCACAGCTGCAGCCAGGGGTGACCGAGCGCGAGGCGGCCCGCATGCAGCGCGCCTGGCTGCGTGAGCGGGGCGTGCGGGACTGGTTCCATCTCCCCTTCGCCTGGTTCGGGGACCGCACGGCGTTCGTGAACTTCCGCATCCCGCTCCAGTTCTTCCCCACCGACCGGCGGCTGGAGCCCGGGATGCCGTTCATCCTGGACATGGCGCCCGTCTACGACGGTTACACGGCCGACATCGGCTACTCGGGCTCCCTCGGGATCAACCCCGTGCAGGACAAGCTCATGGCCGACCTCCAGGCGCACCGCGAGCTGATCCTGCGCGAGGTCCGCGAGCGGCGCCCGCTGCGGGCGATCTACGAGGACGTGGACCGCCTCATGGTCCGCCAGGGCTACGCCAACCGGCACCGCGCCTATCCCTTCGGCGTGATCGCGCACAAGGTCGACCGGGTGAAGCAGCGCCGCTGGTCACCGCATCTGTTCGGGTTCGGCACACAGTCCCTGAAGGGGCTCGCCTCCGACGCGCTGCACGGCCACCGCGACGGCTGGTCCCCGCTGTGGTCGCCCTACCGCTTCTCCGACCACCCTCCGCAACCGGGCCTGTGGGCGGTGGAACCCCATCTCGGCTTCCGGGGTACCGGCGCGAAGTTCGAGGAGATCCTGGTCGTCACCGACTCCAGGGACCCCGAGCAGAGCGCCTTCTGGCTGGACGACGATCTGCCGCACGTGCGGCGCTGGGCGGAGGACAAGTGACGGGCTTTTCCCAGTCGGTGCTGAAGGACGCGCGGGAGCGCCGGCTGCGCACCGGCGGCGTGGAGCTGTGCGTGGCGGAGCTCGGGGACTCCGGGCAGCCGACGGTGGTCCTCGTGCACGGATACCCCGACAGCAAGGAAGTGTGGTCCGAGGTCGCCCCGCGGCTCGCCGAGCGCTTCCATGTCGTCCTCTACGACGTCCGCGGACACGGCCGGTCGACCGCGCCGAAGCCGCTGCGCGGCGGCTTCACCCTGGAGAAGCTCACGGACGACTTCCTGGCGGTGATCGACGCCGTCAGCCCGGACCGGCCGGTGCACGTGGTCGGGCACGACTGGGGCTCGGTGCAGTCCTGGGAGTTCGTCACCGTCCAGCGCACCGAAGGACGCATCGCTTCCTTCACCTCCATGTCCGGCCCCTCCCTCGACCACTTCGGGCACTGGATCAACAAGCGCCTCAAGAAGCCCACCCCGCGCCGTGTCGGCCAGCTCCTCGGCCAGGGCGCCAAGTCCTGGTACGTGTACCTGCTGCACACGCCCGTACTGCCCGAACTCGCCTGGCGCGGCCCGCTCGGCAAGCGCTGGCCACGCATCCTGGAGCGCTTCGAGAAGGTACCGGGCGGCGACTACCCGACCTCCTCACTCCCCACCGACGCGGCGCACGGCGCCTGGCTGTACAGGGACAACGTCCGCGCCAGACTGCGCAGGCCCCGCCCGGACGCCTATGCGCACGCACCCGTGCAGCTCATCACACCCCTGGGGGACGCGTTCCTGTCGGAGAAGCTCTACGACGAACTGGAGCTGTGGGTCCCGCAGTTGACCCGCCGCACCCTGCCGGCCAAGCACTGGATACCGCGCACCCGACCCGACCAACTGGCGGCCTGGATCACCGAGTTCGTGACGGCCACCGAGGGCGGAAAGACCAAGGTGGCGGCGACCGGCAGGTACGCCGAACGCTTCGGCGGGCAGCTCGTCCTGGTCACCGGTGCGGGCAGCGGCATCGGGCGGGCCACGGCGTTCGCCTTCGCGGAGGCCGGCGCGCGCGTGGTGGCCGTCGACCGGGACGCCGAGGCCGCCGCCCGCACCGCAGAGCTGTCCCGTCTGGTCGGCGCCCCCGAGGCCTGGGCGGAGACGGCCGACGTCTGTGACGAACACGCCATGGAGAAGCTCGCCGAGAAGGTCGCCACCGAGTACGGAGTGGTGGACGTCCTGGTGAACAACGCCGGGATCGGACTGTCCGGGTCCTTCTTCGACACCAGCCCGGAGGACTGGAAGAAGGTCCTCGACGTCAACCTGTGGGGCGTGATCCACGGCTGCCGGCTCTTCGGCAGGCAGATGGCCGAGCGTGGGCAGGGCGGTCACATCGTCAACACCGCGTCGGCGGCCGCGTACCAGCCGTCCAAGTCGCTGCCCGCCTACAGCACCTCCAAAGCGGCCGTGCTCATGCTCAGCGAGTGCCTGCGCGCGGAACTGGCGGGCCGGGGAATCGGCGTGAGCGCGATCTGCCCGGGCTTCGTCAACACCAGCATCACCTCGACGGCACGGTTCGCGGGCGTGGACGCCGAGGAGGAGAAGCGGCGCCAGAAGAAGGCGGCCCGGCTGTACGGCCTGCGCAACTACCCGCCGGAGAAGGTCGCCGACGCGATCCTGCGGGCCGTCGTGCGCAACGAGGCGGTCGTGCCGGTCACTCCGGAGGCCCGGGGCGCCCACTTCATGTCCCGGTTCAGCCCACGCGCGTTGCGGGCGATCGCACGCATGGAACCACCGCTGTGAGGGGGCAGTTGCTCGAGAACGCCGGCGGACGGAGGCACTCGCCATGCAGTCGCCGTACCGGATAGAGGACTTGGCGCACCACAGCGGCGCCACCGTCCGCACCATCCGCGCCTACCAGGACCGCGGCCTCCTTCCCCGTCCCGAGCGCCGCGGCCGCGCCAACCTCTATTCGGACGCTCATCTCGCCCGCCTGCGCCAGATCGCCGACCTCCTGGACCGCGGCTACACCCTGGCCTCCATCAAGGAGCTCCTGGAGGCCTGGGACGCGGGCCGCGGCCTGGGCGGGGTGCTCGGCCTGGTCGCCGAGGTCGAAGGCCCGTGGAGCGACGAGGAGGCGGTACGGATCTCGCGTGCCGAACTGGACGAGCGCTTCGGCGGCGACCCGGATGACGCGGCGGTCGCCGACGCCGTGGAGCTGGGCGTGCTGGA
Organism: Streptomyces longisporus; assembly: GCF_039532765.1. Taxonomy (NCBI): domain Bacteria; kingdom Bacillati; phylum Actinomycetota; class Actinomycetes; order Kitasatosporales; family Streptomycetaceae; genus Streptomyces; species Streptomyces longisporus. The sequence continues at coordinate 261,347 of NZ_BAAASG010000012.1, read as the reverse complement.
GCCGGTTCCCGGCGACGAGGACACCTTCCTCGTACCGAGTCCCCAAGAGCTCGCCGTGGCCGTCGAGTTGCATTCCGCCGGTGTACCGCTGGCCGCGATCTCGGGCCACCTGCGGGAGTTGAGGGGCCGGATCGAGCACATCGCCGCCCGTTTCCTGGAGTTCACCACCGAGCATGTCTTCGCCCGCTACCTCGGCGGACCGCACCGCCCGACGGACGGGGATGCGGCAGAAGCCGCCGCGCTCGTACGGCGACTGCGACCCCTCGCGCAGCAGACGGTGGACGCGGAACTCGCTCGGGCCATGCGGTTGTTGGCGGTACGGCAGCTGCGGCACCGACTCGGCACCGGGGGCCCGGCACCTGACCGTCCTGCGTCACGTTCTGTGTCGTTGCCGGCGGAGACAATGCGGGCGGTGGAGGGGCTGGTTGGTGTGGAGGGCGCGGCGGAGTTCTTACGTCTGGCGGCTGAACGGGAGGTGCGAGCAAGGGCGTTGGATGCGCTCATGCCAAGCGAGCTGCCCCCAGCTGATCTTGACGAACAGCACTGACTTGTATGCAGAGTTGTCCACAGAACGGCCAACTAGCCTGTGGATAACACTAGTTGGTTGTGGATCAAACCTACCCACCAAAATATTCTGCGTGATCCCCGTCTCTCCCGTCATGCTGAACGGATGGACGAAAGACGCATGGATGAAAGACGCACCGTAAAGGTGTCGAAGTACCTCTCGAAACACCTCCGCCACCAGCCCGAACGGATCGGGCTGACGCTCGACGAGGCCGGCTGGGTCGAGATCGACGCACTGATCGCCGCGGCCGCCGCGCACGGTTTCCGCTTCACCCGCGAGGAGCTGGACCACGTCGTCGCCGTCAACGACAAGAAACGCTTCGCCGTCGAGGGCACCCGGATCCGCGCCAGCCAGGGCCACAGCATCGAGATCGATCTCGGGCTCGCCCCGGCCACCCCACCGCCGTACCTCTACCACGGGACCGTGGCCGGCAACCTGGACGCGATCCGCGCCGAGGGACTGCGGCCCATGCACCGGCACGACGTGCACCTCTCGCCGGACCGGGAGACCGCCACCCGTGTCGGCGCCCGCCGCGGCCGGCCCGTCGTGCTGTCCGTGGACGCGGCCGCGATGCACCGCGACGGGCACGTCTTCCACGTCAGTGAGAACGGCGTGTGGCTCACCAAGGCCGTACCGCCTCAGTACCTGCGCTTCCCGCAGACGCACTGACGCCCGGCGACGCACTGACGTTCTGGCCTCCGTCTGCCCCGTTGAGTGGCCGTGCGACCGCGCACGGTGACCGTTTCGTCCGTTGTCGGTGGGGCCGCTTAGTCTCGGGGGCATGAGTCTGCGTCTGAGCACTGTGATCCTCCCGTACCGCCGCTGGCACGAGGGCGGCCGTTCGGCATGGCAGCGCGCGGAGCAGCTCGGCTTCCACACCGCCTACACCTATGACCATCTGTCCTGGCGCAGCTTCCGGGACGGCCCGTGGTTCGGTGCCGTACCGACCCTGACCGCGGCAGCGGCCGTCACCGAGCGGATGCGGCTGGGCACCCTGGTGACCTCGCCGAACTTCCGCCACCCGGTGCCGTTCGCGAAGGAGCTGATCTCCCTCGACGACATCTCCTCGGGCCGGCTGACCCTCGGCGTCGGCGCGGGTGGCAACGGCTTCGACGCCACGGTGCTGGGCCGGGAGCCCTGGAGCCCACGGGAGCGCGCGGACCGGTTCGCCGAGTTCGTCCAGCTTCTGGACCGGCTGCTGACCGAGGACGGCAAGGAGGGGCTGTCGTACGAGGGCGACTTCTACTCGGCGCACGAGGCGCGCAACATACCGGGCTGTGTGCAGCGTCCCCGGCTGCCTTTCGCGGTGGCGGCGACAGGGCCGCGCGGACTGCGGCTCGCCGCGCGGTACGGGCAGGCGTGGGTGACCACGGGCGACCCCAAGCTGTACGAGAACGGCACGTCTGAACAGTCGATTCAAGCCATTTGCGGCCAGGCCGAGAAGCTGGCCGACGCCTGCGCCGAGATCGGCCGCGACGTGACCGGGCTCGACAAGGTCCTGCTCACCGGTTTCACCCCGGACCGCGGCCGGCCGCTGGAGTCGCTCGACGCGTTCGTGGACTTCGCGGGCCGCCACCGCGAGCTGGGCTTCACCGAGATCGTGCTCCACTGGCCCATACCCGACTCGGACTTCGCCGCCGACGAGAAGGTCTTCGAGCAGATAGCCATGGAGGCCCGGGCGCAGCTCGACTGATCGGGCGGCCTGTGACGCCGCTGATGAGAACGGTAACCACTCACCTGTGCGGGCTCCCGCACGGCCGTGCAGGCATATGCGGGAGAATGGGCGGGTGACCTCAGCGACTCGACAGCCCGAGACCCCGGCCGCCGCCGCAGCGCCGCGGCTCATAGCCACCGATCTCGACGGCACCCTCCTGCGCGACGACAAGTCGGTCTCCCCGCGCACGGTCGCCGCGCTTGCCGCCGCCGAGGACGCGGGCATCGAGGTCTTCTTCGTCACCGGCCGCCCGGCCCGCTGGATGGACGTCGTCAGCGACCATGTCCACGGCCACGGCCTGGCGATCTGCGGCAACGGCGCGGCCGTGGTCGACCTGCACGGCGGCCCGGGCGCCCACCGGTTCGTGAAGGTGCGGGAGCTGGCCCGGGACAACGCCCTGGACGCCGTACGGCTGCTGCGCGACGCGGCGCCCGGCACGGTGTACGCGGTGGAGCAGACGTACGGCTTCCACCAAGAGCCGGACTATCCGAAGCTGCACATGGAGATCCCGGACAACCTCATGCCGGCCGAGGACCTGCTGGCGCCGGACGGGCCCGGTGCGGCCGAGCCGGTGCTGAAGATCCTCGCCTATCACCCGTCCCTCGATCCGGACGGTTTCCTCACCACGGCCCGTCTCGCCATCGGCGACCGGGCCAACGTCACCCGCTCAAGTCCCAGCGCCCTGCTGGAGATCAGCGGCCCCGGGGTCTCCAAGGCGAGCACGCTCGCCCTGTGCTGCGCGGAGCGCGGCATCTCGCACGAGGAGGTCGTCGCCTTCGGGGACATGCCGAACGATGTGGAGATGCTCACCTGGGCGGGCCAGTCCTATGCGATGGGCAACGCGCATCCGGACGTCATCGCCGCGGCCTCGGGCCGCACGGTCGCCAACAACGACGACGGGGTGGCGCTCGTCATCGAGCGGATGCTGGCAGAGCGGGGTTAGCCCTTGCCCGTACTGGTCATGTGAGGCGGACGCCTCGTGCCGCGAGCCATGGCACCGGGTCCACCGCGGAGCCCATCTCCGGGGTGACGCGCACCTCGAAATGCAGATGCGGGCCGGTGGAGTTGCCGGTGGTGCCCGACTGGCCGATCCACTGCCCGGTGTCCACCCGCTCACCCTGGTCGACGGCGACGGCGGCGAGATGGGCGTACTGCGTGTAGTAGCCGCCCGGGTGCTGGATCACGATCTCGATGCCGAAGGCGCCTCCGCACGACACGCTCACCACGCGTCCCGCGCCGACCGCCCGCACCGGCGTGCCGATCGGTACCGCGAAGTCCTGGCCGGTGTGCCGGTTCACCCACCGGTCGCCACCGCTGCCGAACCCGGCGGACAGTACGTACGTCTCCACGGGCGCGACCCATGGCTTCGTGGACTTCGTCGTCGGCTGGTGGAGCCGGACGGAGCCGCGGCAGCTGCCGGCCGCGACGGAAGCCGCTGCCTGCCCCTGCAACTGCCCGCGCGCCTGCTCGAGTTTCCGTTCGATGGTGTCCTTCACGGCGGCGAGCTCGATGTTCCGTTGCTCCAGCGCCTGCCATGCCGCCTTGGCCTTGGCCTCGTCGGCGGCGAAGCGTGCCTCGGCCCGGCGGCTCCTGGCGACCGACCCGGCCAGGGCCAGATGCGCCTGCACCAGGACGTGCTGACCGCGCATCAGCGCGTCCGGACTGTCCGCGAGGATCAGCTGCGCGGCCACCGGGAGACCGCCGCCGGTGCGGTACTGGGCGCGCGCCATCCGGCCGAGGTCCTCGTGCAGGCGGGCGATCTCCTGCCGTTCGCCGTCCAGCAGCGCCTGGGCCTGCTCGGCCTGCGCCCGCCGCACGTCGGCCTCCTGGCGACCCGCCTCGTACTGCTGCGTGGCCAGTGCCGCATCCTCGTAGAGCTGCTCGACCTGGGCGCTGATGCCGCCGCCGAGCTCATCCCCGTCACCCACGCCCATCGCCTCCGTGGGCCGGGCCACAAGCATGACGAGCACACACAACAGGGCCGGAAGGAGCAGCGGACGACGGCGGAATGAGCGCATGTCAGCGATCGTGACCCGACCGGCAGGGACCGGTCATGTTCAAGTCCTACGCCTGGGGGAAAACAGCACCCCGGATGGCTCAGTACGAACGGCCCGGGACACGGTCGGTACGGCGCCCGCCGCACCGTGAGCGCTGGGCTCGTGCTACGACGTCGCTCCGGCGAGCGACTCCGTCTCCGCCTCCCGTTGCAGCATCGCCCGCAACGGCCCCGCCACGGTGGCCAGTTCGGCGTACGTCCCGCGCTGCGCCACCCGTCCTTCGTCCAGTACGACGACCTCGTCGACCGCGTCCAGACCGGCCAGCCGATGCGTGATCAGCAGCGTCGTGCGGCCCTCGGTGGCGGCCAGCAGGTCGGCGGTGAGAGCGTCGGCCGTCGGGAGGTCGAGGTGTTCGGCGGGTTCGTCGAGCACGAGAACCGGGAAGTCGGCGAGGAGTGCGCGGGCCAGCGCGAGGCGCTGCCGCTGTCCGCCCGACAGCCGGGCCCCGTGCTCACCGACCAGTGTGTCGAGCCCCTCGGGCAGGCTGTCGGCCCAGTCCAGCAGCCGGGCCCGGGCCAGCGCGTCGCGCAGCTCGCCCTCGGTGGCGTCCTTCTTCGCCAGCAGCAGGTTCTCGCGTACCGAGCTGTCGAAGAGGTGCGCGTCCTGGGCACACAGCCCGACGAGCCGTCGTACGTCGTCACCGTCGAGCGCCCGGGCGTCCACGCCTGCCAGCGTGTACGAGCCCGCGTCCGGGTCCAGGAAGCGCAGCAGCACCTGCGCCAGCGTCGTCTTGCCGGAGCCGGACGGCCCGACCACGGCGATCCGGCGTCCCTGGTGGAGGGTGAGGTCGAGCCCGTCGAGCGCATCCCGATCCTGGCCTTCGTACCGGGCGGTCAGACCCTTCAGGACGACCGGGAAGGGGGACGTGGGGGCCTGCCGGGGCTGCTCCGGCTCCCGTACCGGTTCGGGCGCGTCCAGGACCTCGTACACGCGCTCCGCGCTTCTGCGCACCCGTTGCCGGTACTGCACGGCGAGCGGCAGCCCGAGGACCGCTTCGAAGGCGGCCAGCGGGGTGAGGACGACGACGGCCATCGCCACGCCGCTCAGCCGTCCGTCGGCGACCGCCTGGGCACCCACGAGGGCGGTGGCGGCGACCGTCAGCCCGGAGAGCAGCGCGGTGAGTCCGTCGCCGAGCGCGGTGGCGGTGGCGGCACGCGAGGCGATCCGGGTGAGCGTGCCGTCGGCGCACCGTGCCTCGGCGGTACGAGCCGGCAGGGCGCCGGCGACGGTCAACTCCGCGGTGCCGGTGAGCAGATCCGTCACGCGCGTTGCGAGCACCCCTCGCGCAGGGGCCAGCCTGCGTTCGGCGCGGCGCGCCACGGCACCGGTGACCAGCGGGACCCCGGCCCCGGCTGCCACCAGCCCGACGGCGAGCGCGAGGCCGGCCTCGGGCAGCAGCCAGGTGCTGAAGCCGACGGAGGCGGCGGACACGATCGCCGCGGATCCTGCGGGCAGCAACCAGCGCAGCCAGTAGTCCTGCAGGGCGTCCACGTCGGCGACGAGCCGCGAGAGCAGGTCGCCCCGGCGGGTGCGGCGCAGCCCGGCGGGTGCCAGTCGCTCCAGCCGCCGGTAGACGGCGACCCGCGTGTCGGCGAGCATCCGCAGCACCGCGTCGTGCGACACGAGCCGCTCGGCGTACCGGAAGACGGCCCGCCCGATGCCGAAGGCCCGCGTCGCGGTCACGGCCACCATCAGGTACAGCACGGGCGGCTGCTGCGAGGCCCGCGAGATCAGCCACCCGGAGGTGGCCATGAGCCCGACGGCGCTGCCGAGCGCAAGGCTCCCGAGCAGCAGGGCAAGGGCCAGACGACTGCGCCGGGGTCCGGACATGGCCCGGACGCGGGCGAGGACAGCGTGCCTGCCCGTCGTGAGACCGCCTGTCCCGATCTCCTCCGGAGCGGCGGCCTCGACGGGGCGGACCTCGGACGGCCCAGCTGCGGACTGCACGGAAGCGGCGGGGGACACAGGTCGCTCCAGCGGCGCTGCCGCGTCCGCCGTTCCCAGCCGTACCACCCGCTCCGCCACCCTCAGCAGCGCCGGCCGGTGCACCACCAGCAGCACCGTCCGCCCCACCGCCAGCCGCCGTACCGCCTCCACGACCTCGGCCTCGGTGGCGCCGTCCAGGGCCGCGGTCGGCTCGTCGAGCAGCAGTACGGGCCGGTCCGCGAGGAATGCGCGGGCCAGCGCGAGCCGCTGCCGCTGCCCGGCGGACAACCCGGCCCCGTCCTCCCCGAGCACGGTCTCGGCGCCCCCCGGCAGCGCGTCCACGAACTCCAGCGCCCCGGCATCGCCCAACGCTTTGCGCACGGCGGTGTCGGCGGCGTCGGGCCGGGCCAGCCGTACGTTCTCGGCGATCGTCCCGGCGAACAGATGCGGCCGTTGCGGCACCCAGGCGATCCTCGACCGCCACTGCTGGAGATCGACCTCGGCGAGGTCGGCTCCCCCGATCCGCACCCGCCCCTCGGCCGGCCGCACGAACCCCAGCAGGGCGTTCAGCAGCGTCGACTTGCCGGCGCCGCTCGGGCCGACGAGCGCGACGGTCTCCCCGGGCTCGACGGCGAAGGACACATCCGACACGGCATCCTCGGACCTGCCGGGATACCGGACCGTCACCCCCTCGAAGGCGACACCACCCGTCGGCACGGGCCCCCTGCCCGCTGCCGGAACAGGCGTCTCCAGGACCGCGAAGATCTCCTCGGCCGCCGCAAGCCCCTCCGCCGCCGCGTGGTACTGCGCCCCGACCTGCCGCAAGGGCAGATAGGCCTCGGGCGCGAGGACGAGGATGACGAGGCCGATGTACAGGTCCATCTCGCCGTGCACGAGCCGCATGCCGATTGTGACGGCGACCAGCGCGACCGACAGCGTGGAGAGCAGCTCCAGCGCAAAGGACGAGATGAAGGCGATGCGAAGCGTCCGCATGGTCGCCTGCCGGTACTCGCCGGTGATGCGCTTGATCGACTCGGCCTGCGCCTTGGCCCGCCCGAACACCTTCAGCGTCGGAAGCCCCGCGACGACATCCAGGAAGTGTCCGGACAGCCGGGACAGCAGTCGCCACTGACGGTCCATCCGAGACTGTGTGGCCCAGCCGATCAGGACCATGAAGACCGGGATGAGCGGCAGGGTCCCCACGATGATCGCCGCCGAGACCCAGTCCTCGGTGACGATCCGGGCCAGCACCGCCACCGGCACGACCACCGCGAGACCCAGCTGCGGCAGATAACGCGAGAAATAGTCGTCGAGGGCGTCGACCCCACGGGTGGCGAGGGCAACGAGAGACCCGGTCCGCTGCCCGCTCAGCCATCCCGGCCCCAGCTCGACAGCACGCTCCAGCAGTCGGCCCCGAAGCTCCGACTTCACCGCCGCGCTCGCCCGGTGCGCCGCGAGCTCGGTGAGCCACGAGACCAGCGCACGACCACCGGCGACGGCCGCCAACAGCAGCAGGGGAGTGCAGAGTTCGCCCACCGACATCCTGTGCTGGAAGGCACCCACCACCACCTCGGCGATGAGCATCGCCTGAGCGATGACCAGCGCCGCACCGGCCACGCCCAGGCCGACGACCGCCACCATGAAGAGGCGGGTGGCACGGGCGTAGCGGAGCAGCCGCGGGTCGATGGGTTTCACGTGAAACACACCCTCTTCCTCAAGGGGCATGTTTCACGTGAAACATGCCCCACCTCGGACTCAGTGCACGGCGTCAGCGATGTGCTGCGTACCGATCCGCTTGCGGAACACCCAGTAGGTCCACCCCTGGTAGAGCAGGACGATCGGCGTGGCGATCGCCGCGCACCAGGTCATGATCTTCAGGGTGTAGGGGCTCGACGAGGCGTTGGTGACCGTGAGGCTCCAGTCTCCATTGAGCGACGACGGCATGACGTTCGGGAAGAGCGACAGAAAGAGCATCGCCACGGCGGCCACGATCGTGATCCCGGACAGCGCGAACGACCAGCCTTCACGCCCGGCCCGGTTCGCCACCAGGGCGGCGACCAGCGCAGCCACGGCCACGACGAGCGCGACCAGGCTTTTGCCGTCACCGCTGTCGACCTGCGTCCACAGCAGGAAGATCAGCGCCACCACGGCGGTGACGAGACCGACCACCGTCGCCAGCTTCCGTGCCCTCTCCCGGATGTCCCCGACCGTCTTGAGCGCCGTGAACACGGCCCCGTGGAAGGTGAACAGCGTGAGGGTCACGAGCCCACCGAGCAGCGCGTAGGGGTTGAGCAGATCCCACACGGTGCCGACGTACTCGAAGTTCTTGTCGATCTTCACGCCCTGCACGATGTTGCCGAAGGCGACGCCCCACAAGAACGCCGGGATCAGCGAGGTCCAGAAGATCGCGGTCTCCCAGTTGCGCTGCCAGTTCTCCTCGGGCCGCTTCGCCCGGTACTCGAAGGCGACACCGCGCACGATCAGGCTGACCAGAATGATCAGCAACGGCAGGTAGAAGCCGGAGAAGAGCGTGGCGTACCAATCGGGGAAGGCGGCGAAGGTCGCACCGCCGGCCGAGAGGAGCCAGACCTCGTTGCCGTCCCACACGGGACCGATCGTGTTGATCAGCACCCGCTTCTCGGGCCGGTTCCGGGCCAGCAGCTTGGTGAGGATGCCGACCCCGAAGTCGAAGCCCTCCAGGAAGAAGTAGCCGGTCCACAGGACGGCGATCAGGACGAACCAGACGTCGTGAAGTTCCATGACTCGATCTCCCTCGGCCTAGTACGAGAAGGCCATCGGCTTGTCGGCGTCACGGTGGTCGCCGCCGATCTTCGTGGGCGGGTTGAGGTCGGCCTCGGTGAGCTCGGGCGGGCCTGCCTTGACGTACTTCACCAGCAGCCTGACCTCGACGACGGCGAGGATGGCGTAGAGCGTGGTGAAGACGATCATCGAGGTGAGGACCTCGGCCTGGGAGACGCCGGGGGAGACCGCGTGCCGGGTCTGCAGGACGCCGTAGACGACCCAGGGCTGGCGGCCCATCTCGGTGAAGATCCAGCCCCAGGAGTTGGCGATCAGCGGGAAGCCCAGGGTCCAGATCGCCACCAGCCAGTACAGCCTGCTGAGCTTGGGGCTCAGTGCCTTGTTCCTGAAGAGGACCAGATGCGGCACCTCGTCGTCGCCGACCCTCAGATGCTGCGGCAGCATGAACTTCTTACGGGTCAGCCAGAGTCCGGCCAGGCCGATGGCGAAGGACGCCATGCCGAAGCCGATCATCCAGCGGAACGCCCAGAAGGTGACCGGGATGATGGGCCGGTAGTCACCGGGACCGTACTTCTCCTGCTCGGCCTTGTTGGTGTCGTTGATGCCGGGGACGTACGAATGGAAGTTGTCGTCGGCGAGGAACGACAGCAGGCCGGGAACCGACAGTTCGACGGTGTTGTGACCCTTGCTGACGTCGCCGTACGCGAAGATCGAGAACGGCGCGGACCTCTGGCCGTCCCACAGCGCCTCGGCGGCGGCCATCTTCATCGGCTGCTGCTTGAACATGACCTTGCCGAGGGTGTCACCGCTGATCGCGGTGAGCAGACCGGCGATCACGACGGTGACCAGACCCAGCCGCAGCGAAGTCTTCATCACCCGGATGTGCTTCTTGCGGAACAGGTGGAAGGCGGCGATGCCGACCATGAACGCGCCGCCGGTCAGGAAGGACGCGGAGAGCGTGTGGAACGCCTGGGCGAGGGCGGTGTTCTGGGTCAGCACATGCCAGAAGTCGGTGAGCTCGGCACGCCCCTTCGCCTTGTTGATCCGGTAGCCGACGGGGTGCTGCATCCAGGAGTTGGCCGCGAGGATGAAGTACGCCGACAGGATCGTGCCGATCGAGACCATCCAGATGCAGGCCAGATGGATCCGCTTGGGCAGCTTGTCCCAGCCGAAGATCCACAGACCGATGAAGGTCGACTCGAAGAAGAACGCGATCAGGGCCTCGAAGGCCAGCGGGGCGCCGAAGACGTCACCGACGAAGCGCGAGTAGTCGGACCAGTTCATGCCGAACTGGAACTCCTGCACGATGCCGGTGACCACACCCATCGCGATGTTGATCAGGAAAAGCTTGCCCCAGAACTTCGTCGCCCTGAGGTACTTCTCCTTCTCCGTGCGCACCCAGGCGGTCTGCAGGCCGGCTGTGAGAGCGGCCAGCGAGATCGTCAGGGGGACGAACAGGAAGTGGTAGACGGTCGTGATGCCGAACTGCCATCGCGCCAGGGTCTCCGGCGCCAAAGCCAGGTCCACGTCGCCGCTCCTTACCGCTTGTGAAAGCGTTCACATTCACAAGCAATTATGACGCACCCGTTTTCGCCGATCAGCAGGGGGGTGCTGTCTTCTGCGTCACGTCAACCCCTTGGCAGCAAGTTCAACATCTTGTTGAATTACCTGCCGTGCAGATAAGGATCTCGTGGCCCGCCGGCCACCTCACCGCAACCCTCGACGACACCCCGACCACGCAGGCCCTCACCGAGGCACTGCCGCTCGCCTCCACTGCCCGTACCTGGGGCGAGGAGGTCTACTTCGACACGGGCGTCTCGGTTCCACGTGAAACATCGGCCAGGCAGGTCGTGGACCCGGGCACGGTCGCCTTCTGGACCGACGGCGACGCCCTTGCCCTCCCCTATGGGCCCACCCCGATCTCGCGAAACGACGAGTGCCGCCTCGCGAGCCCGTGCAACGTCCTGGGCCGCCTCGACGGCGACCCCGCACTCCTCGCCACGGTCCGCGACGGCGACCCGGTGCGCGTGGAACTCGTGGACGAGTAACGCCGGCTCAGAGCTCCTTGCGGAACCCTTCCGCCACCTTCAGGAAGATGTCGTTCGCCTCGGTCTCCCCGACCGTCACCCGCACACCCTCGCCCGGGAACGGCCGGACCACCACGCCGTGCTGCTCGCACGCCGCCGCGAACGCGACCGTGCTCTCCCCCAGCCGCAGCCACACGAAGTTGGCCTGGGTCTCGGGCACGGTCCAGCCCTGGGCACGCAGCCCGTCGACCACGCGGTTGCGCTCACAGACCAGCGAGCCGACCCGGCCGAGCAGTTCGTCCTCGGCGCGGAGCGAGGCAATGGCCGCCTCCTGCGCAAGCTGGCTCACCCCGAACGGCACCGCCGTCTTGCGCAGCGCAGCCGCCACCGGCTCATGGGCGATCGCGAAACCGACACGCAGGCCCGCGAGGCCGTACGCCTTGGAGAACGTCCGCAGCACGCAGACGTTCGGTCGCTCGCGGTACAGCTCCACGCCGTCCGGCACCTCGGTGTCGCGGATGAACTCGCGGTACGCCTCGTCCAGCACGACCAGTACATCGCCGGGCACCCGGTCGAGGAACCGCTCCAGCTCGGCGCGCCGTACCACCGTGCCGGTCGGGTTGTTGGGGTTGCAGACGAAGATGAGGCGCGTCCGGTCGGTGATCGCGTCCGCCATCGCGTCCAGGTCGTGCACATCGCCCGGGGTCAGCGGCACCTGCACCGAGGTCGCGCCGCTGATCTGCGTGATGATCGGGTACGCCTCGAAGGACCGCCAGGCGTAGATGACCTCGTCACCGGGGCCGCTGGTCGCCTGGATGAGCTGCTGGGCGACACCGACCGAACCCGTGCCGGTGGCCAGGTGGGAGAGCGGGACGCCGAAGCGGTCCGACAGCTCGCTCATCAGGCCGGTGCAGGCCATGTCGGGGTAGCGGTTGAAGGACGAGACCGCGGCCGTCACCGTCTCCATCACACCGGGCAGCGGCGGATACGGGTTCTCGTTGGAGGACAGCTTGTAGGCCACCGGACCGCCGGCCGCGGCAGGCTTGCCCGGCTTGTAGGTGGGGATACCCTCCAGCTCGGCGCGCAGCTTGGGGCTCGTCTCGCTCACCGCAGTCCTCCTCATGACCACCGGCTTCCAATACTGCTCACCTTATGAGGATTCGGCGCCGCTGCGTACAGCTGAGGACAGACCTCATCCGTCACATGCACATCAGGGGCATCACGCCCCGTAGGCAGACGAACCGGGGGGCGCGGCCACATATATCTATGCGCCGGTGGCTCGCGCCCTGGCGCGCATCGCCCATCAAGGTGAGTTGAGACCTCTTCGAAACATCGGGTACTTGGCAGGCCCATGCGCGCCGACAAGTCACGTAGTTCCATTGGATCGTTCAACTGACTTTGTTTCAAAGGTAGTTGACGGTATATGACCTTGCAGAAACGTGCCTGTCAACGCGTGCATATGCGTCCGCCCTACCCCACTCCATGAGCCCTACTATCGGCTCGCCATGACAGCAGCAGGGAAGCACCAGGTGAGCCGCGCGGAAACCTCACGCCGAGGCAGCCGGCCGGGCCGTGCGGGCATCAGAGACGTTGCCGCCGCCGCCGGAGTCTCCATCACGACCGTCTCCGACGCCCTCAACGGCAAGGGCCGGCTCCCGGACGCCACCCGGCGTCATGTCCGAGAGGTCGCCGACCGGCTGGGTTATCGCCCGTCGGCAGCGGCCCGAACCCTCCGTACCGGCAAGTCGGGCCTCATCGGCCTGACCGTGACGACGTACGGGGATGAACCTTTCACCTTCACCGAGTTCGCCTACTTCGCCGAGATGGCGCGCGCCGCCACCTCGGCCGCGCTCGCCCGCGGTTACGCCCTGGTCATCCTGCCCGCGACCTCCCGCCACGACGTGTGGTCGAACGTCGCGCTCGACGGCACGGTCGTCATCGACCCCTCCGACCAGGACCCGGTGGTCAGCGAACTGGTCCGGCAGGGCCTGCCCGTCGTCTCCGACGGCCGCCCCGCCGGCTCGCTCCCGGTCACCGCCTGGGTCGACAACGACCACGAGGCCGCCGTACTCGGCATCCTCGACCACCTGGCCGACGCCGGCGCACGCCGCATCGGACTGCTGACGGGAACCTCGACCGACACGTACACCCACCTGTCGACCACGGCGTATCTGCGCTGGTGCGAACGCGTCGGACAGGACCCGGTGTACGAGGCCTACCCGGCGCACGACCCGTGCGCGGGCGCCGTCGCCGCCGACCGGCTGCTCGCCCGGCCCGACCGGCCCGACGCCGTCTACGGCCTGTTCGACCCGAACGGCACCGACCTGCTCGCCGCGGCCCGCCGCTACGGCCTGCGGGTGCCGGACGACCTGCTTCTGGTCTGCTGCAGCGAATCCACCGTGTACGCCAACACCGAACCGCCCATCACCACACTCTCACTGAAGCCGCGCCGCATCGGCACGGCCGTGGTACAGCTCCTCATCGACGCGATCGAGGGGGTCGAATCGGACCAACCGGTCGAGCAGGTGATACCGACGGAGCTGATCGTGCGTACCTCGTCCCAGCGACGTCCGCCGCGTACGACCGTCAGCGCGCCGCGGTCGCCCGAAGAGGAGTAGAACGAGGGCCGTCAGCAGGCGGTCGAAGCCCTGCCCAATCGGGGCGAAAGCCGCGGTGAACTGGACTCTTCCTCCGATTCACCACCCCTGGGTCATCACATGGCGCGATCGGCATTCCTATGATGGGCCCACGACACCGCGGGCCGCTGCGACCAGGCAGTCCGAAGCGGTGCAGATGCGGCGCGATGGTGGAGGGGTCTGATGACTCAGGGGGCCGGTCAGGGACCCGAGACGGAGCGGACGGCGACGTTGCGCGACTTCCGGGTACCGGCGTATGTCCACGAGACCGGTCCGTACGGCCACAGCACATACCCCGGCGATGTCGCCAGACCCGTCGAGGAGCCGGCCGACCACCCGGAGGGGTACACCCCGACACAGCGCGACCTGCCGGTCATCAACCGCGGTGACACGCTTCAGGTGCCCGTCGACCCCGCGTCCCTCCCCATCCCGCAGCAGACGGACGGCGCGGGCCCGCTGTACGTCGTCGGTGATGTGCACGGCTACCTCGACGAGTTGGTGGCCGCGCTCCAGGAGCAGGGCCTCGTCGACGCCGCGGGCAACTGGTGCGCGGGCACGTCCCGGCTGTGGTTCCTCGGCGACTTCACCGACCGCGGCCCGGACGGCATCGGCGTCATCGACCTCGTGATGCGGCTGTCCGCGGAGGCGGCCGCGGCCGGCGGCTACTGCAAGGCCCTCATGGGCAACCACGAGCTGCTGCTGCTGGGCGCCAAGCGGTTCGGCGACACCCCCGTCAACTCCGGTGCGGGCACCGCCACCTTCCAGGCGGCCTGGTTGCTCAACGGCGGCCAGAAGACCGACATGGACCGCCTCCAGGACCACCACCTGCAGTGGATGGCCCGCCTCGACGCCGTCGAGGAGGTCGACGGCTATCTGCTCGTCCACTCGGACACCACCGCCTACCTCGACTACGGCGACTCGATCGAGGCGGTCAACGACACCGTCCGCGAAACGCTCACGCGCAACGACGCCGACGAATGCTGGGATCTGTTCCGCAAGTTCACCAAGCGGTTCTCCTTTCGCGACGAGGGCGGTGCAGACGCCGTACGCTCCCTGCTGGATACGTACGGCGGCACACGGATTGTTCACGGTCACAGCCCCATTCCGTATCTGCTGGGCGAGGTCGGCTCCGAGGAGGGCGAGGACAGCGCGGGGCCCGTGGTCGAAGGACCGCACGTCTACGCCGAGGGACTCGCCATCGCGATGGACGGCGGAGTGACCATGGCCGGAAAGCTGCTGGTCCAGCAACTGCCGCTGGATATCTGAACGTTCACAGGGCAGGCGTCCCCCATGGAGGAATCGCGATAAACGGCGCAGGCCAGGGCCCAATTTCTTCAAACCCCCTGTCACCGTGTGCCGTCGCCGCTCTACCATCGGCTTATCCGTAGCAGGCTCCCCTCCGTTTCTGCCCGACGGCTCGTTGGCATGCGAGCCCCAAGCCCTACGGAGCATCGGGGGATGCACATGAACAGCGTTCCGCAGCACCTGCTGAGCGAGGACCGCCAGGAGTACGAGCGGGTCCTCGATGAGGCGCTGCGCTCCGCCCCAAACCGCCCGGAACTGGCCGCTGTCGGCAAGCGGCTCAACCCCGAACAGCTGCGCACGATGGCGCTCAACGCCACCGCACTCATCACGGTGGCAGCGGCGGCCGAGTACCAGCACTACGTGAAGGTTCGCGAGGAACTGCGCCAGCCGGCGCCGTCCACCCCGCCGTCCACCCGTGAATCCGGCTCTGCGGAGCCGGGCGCGGCGGCGGTGGGGCTCGCCACCACCCTCGGCGAGGCCGCCGAGCCGGCCGGCGCGGGCGCCGTCGCCGTCGCCGCCGTCCTCACCCCCGTTCTCGCCGGAACGGCCGCGGTGATCTTCCTGCTCGTCGGGTACATCATCAAGTCGCTGGAACCCAAACAGGTGTTCGGCAAGACCATGATCACGGCCGGCTGGGTGTTCGGTGCCATGACCGCGGCCGCGATCCTCGTCGCCGCTGTCGGGCTGCTGCTCACCGCCCTGCGCAACCAGCCCTCGCTCGAGTCCGGACCGTACGGCGAACTGAGCGAGGAAGTGGCCCTGGCCAGGGAAGCCTGGCGCGAAGCACTCCTGGAGCGCGGCATCCTGCCGTTTCTCAGGGAGGCACTCGCCGACCCCGGCACCGCCGCGGCGCTGCACACCGCCACTCCGCCGACGTCGACCAGCCGCATGCCCCACCTCGGCTACGACCGCCCGGGCTTCAGCAGCCCGGACGACGGCTCGATCCCCGGCGCGCGGCCGAGCTTCACCAGCCCGGACTACACCAGCCCGGACTTCGGAGGCCCGGAACACCAGCCGGAGTAACCGTCGGCTTGCGCCCCCCGCATCGGAAAGGCCCGTCAGGGCCCGCAGGGGGAGCGCAAGCCGAACACCGATCCCGCCGACGGCTCCGCCTTACGGCACCTCACGCCGAAGAGCGGGACCGTCCTCCACGTCGGGGAAGCGACTCACCCCGGGATACGTCAGTCCGCGATCGGCAGGTACACCCTGTTGCCCGCGGCCGCGAACTCCTTCGACTTCTCGGCCATGCCCTGCTCGATCTCCGCTCGGCTCCCGCCGTGTTCGCGGCGGATGTCTTGGGAGATCTTCATCGAGCAGAACTTCGGCCCGCACATCGAGCAGAAGTGGGCGGTCTTGGCCGGCTCCGCCGGAAGGGTCTCGTCGTGGAACTCCCGTGCCGTGTCGGGGTCCAGGGCGAGGTTGAACTGGTCCTCCCAGCGGAACTCGAAGCGGGCGTCGGACAGCGCGTCGTCCCATTCCTGCGCCCCGGGATGCCCCTTGGCGAGGTCGGCTGCATGGGCGGCGATCTTGTAGGTGATGACACCGGTCTTGACGTCGTCACGGTTGGGCAGCCCCAGGTGTTCCTTGGGCGTGACGTAGCAGAGCATGGCCGTGCCCCACCAGGCGATCATCGCGGCACCTATGCCGGAGGTGATGTGGTCGTACGCCGGCGCGACGTCCGTGGTCAGCGGGCCGAGCGTATAGAACGGAGCTTCATCGCAGATCTCCTGCTGAAGGTCGATGTTCTCCTTGATCTTGTGCATCGGGACGTGTCCCGGGCCCTCGATCATGGTCTGTACGTTGAAACGCTTGGCGATCCGGTTGAGTTCCCCGAGCGTGCGCAACTCCGCGAACTGCGCCTCGTCGTTGGCGTCCGCGATCGACCCCGGCCTGAGGCCGTCGCCCAGCGAGTACGTGACGTCGTAGGCGGCGAGGATCTCGCAGAGTTCCTCGAAGTTCTCGTACAGGAACGACTCCTTGTGGTGTGCAAGGCACCACGCGGCCATGATGGAGCCACCGCGCGAGACGATGCCGGTCTTGCGGTTCGCGGTGAGCGGGACGTACGGCAGACGGACGCCCGCGTGGACCGTCATGTAGTCCACGCCCTGCTCGGCCTGCTCGATGACGGTGTCCTTGTAGATCTCCCAGGTGAGCTCCTCGGCGCGGCCGTCCACCTTCTCCAGGGCCTGATAGAGCGGCACCGTGCCGATGGGGACGGGGGAGTTGCGCAGCACCCACTCACGCGTGGTGTGGATGTTGCGGCCGGTGGACAGGTCCATGACCGTGTCGGCGCCCCAGCGGGTCGCCCAGGTCATCTTCTCGACCTCCTCCTCGATGGAGGACGTCACCGCGGAGTTGCCGATGTTGGCGTTGACCTTCACCAGGAACCGCTTGCCGATGATCATCGGCTCGATCTCCGGGTGATTGACGTTGGCCGGCAGTACCGCGCGGCCCGCCTCGATCTCCTGGCGGACCACCTCGGGCGAGACGTTCTCCCGAATGGCCACGTACTCCATCTCCGGCGTGATCTCCCCACGGCGGGCGTACGCGAGCTGCGTGACCGCCTTGCCGTCGCGACTGCGGCGCGGCTGACGCGGCCGACCCGGGAAGACCGCGTCGAGGTTGCGCAGACCGCCTCGTGGAGAGGTGTGCTTGATCCCGTCGTCCTCGGGACGGGCGGGACGGCCCGCGTACTCCTCGGTGTCACCGCGCGCGATGATCCAGTTCTCGCGCAGCGGGGCGAGCCCCCTGCGCACATCGGTGTCGATGAGCGGATCGGTGTACGGGCCCGACGTGTCGTACAGCGTGACCGACTGCCCGTTGGTGAGATGCACCTGACGAACCGGCACCCGCAGATCGGGGCGAGAGCCCTCGACATACGCCTTGTGCCAGCCGATGGACTTCCCGGCCTCCTGGGACGATTCGCCCTGAATGGGCTGTTCGTCCTGGCTGGAGGCAGGCGTGCGTGCGTCCTTGTTGGTCATGAGACCTACTCCCTACGCCGGCATTACCCGGTAACAGGTTCGGCGGTCGACGCAGCGGTTTCCGTCTGTCGACGTTTCGTGGGGAACATCACTCGACTTCGGTGATGTTCCACGTGAAACATCGCTGGGACGGAGGTCAGCGCCCTCTCAGCCCGGTGCTCCGAGCTCCCGCGTGTGCAAAGGTGCCTCCACGCTAGCGTCAATTCGGGCGCGCTGAACAGAGGGCCCCTGTCGTTCTTGCGATGATCTGGCGGTGACCACGACGCATCAGCCCCCCTACCCCCCTCCGGAGCCGCCCCGCGGCCACCGCTCCGGAGACGGCAGCGGCCATGGTTCCGGGGCCGGGCACCACCACGGGCCGGGGGCCGGCGCCGGGCACGGTCACGAGGCCGGTGGCGGGCACGGGCGCGGGCACGGCCATGGTTCCGGTGGCGGGCACGGTCACTCGCACAGCCACGGTCCTGCGGCCCCCGTCTCCAAGCACCTGCGCAAGGTCATCGCCGCCATCCTCATCCCGTTCACCGCGGCCGTGGCAGTCGGGCTCGTGGTCCTGTGGCCCGGTGGCGCCCCGCCGCACCAGCGCAGCGGTGTGGGCTTCGACCGGCAGACCCAGCAGGCGACGGTCACCAAGGTCGTGAGCGTGAGCTGCAAGTCGGTGAACGCCTCGGGCGAGACCCCGACGGGGGACACCTCCAGCGCAGAGGGCTCCTCCGCACAGCAGCAGGCGAAAGGCACCTGCAAGAAGGCGACGATCCGCGTCGACACCGGCAAGGACAAGGGCCGTACGTTCACCGAGATCGTGCAGCCGGACCAGTCACGGCAACTGCACGAGGGCGAGAAGGTCGTCGCCGCCTACGAGCCCTCCGCGCCGAAGGACCTGCAGTACTCGGTCGCCGATGTGAACCGCCGCTTCCCCATGGCGCTGCTGGCCGGCATCTTCGCGCTCGCCGTCGTGGTGGTGGGCCGGATGCGCGGTCTGATGGCCCTGATCGCGCTGGCCGTCAGCTTCATGGTGCTGACCTTCTTCATCCTGCCCGCGATCCTGCAGGGCTCGGACCCACTGCTCGTGGCGGTGATCGGATCGAGCGCCATCATGCTGATCGCGCTCTACATGTGCCATGGCCTGTCGGCCCGTACCTCCGTGGCGGTGCTGGGCACGCTGCTCTCGCTCGTCCTGATCGGCCTGCTCGGCTCCGAGTTCATCGGCTGGGCCGCCCTGACCGGCAACACGGACGACAACACCGGCCTGATCCATGGCCTGTACCCGTCGATCGACATGAGCGGCCTGCTGCTGGCCGGCGTCATCATCGGCTCGCTCGGTGTCCTCGACGACGTGACGGTCACCCAGACCTCGGCGGTGTGGGAGCTGCACGAGGCGAATCCGTCGATGGGCTGGCGGGGGCTGTACCGGGCGGGCATCCGCATCGGCCGCGACCACATCGCATCCGTCGTCAACACCCTCGTCCTCGCCTACGCGGGCGCCGCGCTGCCCCTGCTGCTGCTCTTCTCCATCGCGCAGAGCAGTGTGGGGACGGTCGCCAACAGCGAACTGGTGGCGGAGGAGATCGTGCGCACGCTGGTGGGCTCGATCGGCCTGGTCGCCTCGGTGCCGGTCACGACGCTGCTCGCGGCACTGGTGGTCGCGGCCGACCGTCCCGGACCGGAGCAGACTGCGGGCCCGGCGGGCGCAGCACCTGCTGCGGCGCGCACGGGGCGGGGCCGACGGCGCAAGCGGTGAGGCGCGGGCCACTCGGGCACGCGTGAACAGACGCTCGGGGCGGCACAGACTCCGGCCGCCGCGCACACGGGGGCGCGGAGACATGGAGAAGCGTTACTGCGTCCTCCGCATCCCACGCAGAAGCGTTCCGGCCGATCCCCCGCCGTCCCGTCTCAGCCGGCGCTCTGCTCCTCCGCAAGGATGCGGTCCAGAGCCTCGTCGAGGTGGGCGTCGAAGTCGGCGAGGGAGCCCTCCTGGCCGAGTGGCACCAGCTTGTCGGTGCGGTCGAGGAACGCGATGAGCGACGCCGTGGACGCACGGAACAGTGCCTGGTCGCGGCCGACCTGAAGCCGGATCAGCACCTCTGCCAGGGAGTCCGGTTCGGCGGGCGAGACGCGTACATCTCCTTCTCCGCAGGGTCGGCACACCCCGTCGATGAGCAGCTCACGACCGAACGCCCAGGTCACCGGCGCATCACCCGGCAGGTGGAAGGTCAGCCTCACGGCATAGGGATCACAGCTCTCGTAGCGCAGCTCCACCGGGATGCGGAAGGAGAGCTCCTCGGACACGAGAAAGCTCATCATGACCTCTGCCTGTACGGACTCGCGCATCGCCTACCCCGTCATGTGAAGCCGACCGGCTGGGAGTGATCCCCTGACACTGGTGGAATCTTGCTGAACGTACACGACAGATCACAAGGAGTGAGTTTTCAGATACTGATAGAGATCGCGAGTGACCCCATCAGCCTTCCGATTTCGCTCTGCAGTTGCCGGGTCGCGGACATCAGCCGGTCGGCCTGATGGGAGGGCAGAGAAATGGCCATCGTCGCGGCCGTCGTCCCCACCGTGATCGGAATCGCGGCGCAGACCGTCCCGAGCGCGTACTCCTGCCGCTCCGTCACCGGCTCCATCCGCCGTGTTCGCTCCAGCCGCCGCAGCAGGGTGTGGCTGTCGCGCACGGTGTACGGGGTGATGGACTGCACGGGGTAGCGGTCGAGGTGGTCGCGGCGGGCCGCGTCGTCCAGCTGGGAGAGCAGGCACTGGCCGATCGCATGGGCGTGCGCGGTCTCACGGAAGTCGGCCCACTCCTCGACGGCCGGATTGCCCGGGGTGTCCGAGACGCACATGACCTCGATCTCGCCGTCCCGGTAGACGGCGTAGTACACGGGCACACCGATCGCGTCCCGCCAGCCGGCGAGTGCGTCGACGATCGTGCTGCGACGTTTCTGCTGGGCTCCGCTGCTGCTCAGTCGCACCGCTGCTTCGCCGAGGAAGAACAGGCCTTTGTCCCGGCGCAGATAGCCCTCGTGGACGAGGGTGCGCAACAGGTGGTACGCCGTCGGGAGCGCCAGGCCGGTCTCGCGGGCGAGCTGTTTGGCGGGGGCTCCGTGCTCGTGCCCGGCGACGCATTCCAGCAGGCGCATCGCGCGCTGGACGGATCCGATGAGGGTTGCGGACTGCGGCTGCGGAGGAGCGGTTTCCGGGGACGGCTGCACCGGTGGCGCGGTCAGGCGCGAGGAGGCGGGTGGTGCCGTCACGCGCTCCTGCGTGGAGGGACCCGGCTGTTCGGGGGGCCTGATGCGGCGTCCGGGGGCCGGTGTGGGGGGTACGTGGGGGTCCGTGGGTGCGGTGTCTACCGTGGCCAAGGGTCACTCCCGAAGCGCGAGGGGGCTGCCCGTGCCGTGGGGAACACGGGAGGGGGTGTACGCCGCTCGCGGGGTCGCCCCCGCGTCGAATTCCGGACTCTAATGGCCAGGTGGCGCCTTGATGCGTCCTGTCCGGAAAACTTCCCTCGCGCGAGGGAACCGGTGATTCCTGTTACCGATCACCGGTGTCCCAGCGCCCTCACCAGTCGCTGCGCGACGAGGAGCTCGACATGAACTTCCGCACGACGTAGATCAGTCCGCCGACCAGTGCCACGAAGACCAGCACCTTGAACAGCAGCCCGATGACGAAGCCGACGACGCTGGCTATCAGCCCGCCGAAGACGACGAGGGCGATGACCGGCACCGCAATCCACTTCACCCACCACGGCAGTCCGCCGAAGATCTCACCCATTGCGCTCGTCCTTACCTCTCCGCCCGGCTGCTGTGCAGGGGCCCCTTGATGTCCTGCACTCGATGCTAGGGCCGGCAGGGGCCCCGGCGGGGGCCTCGCATCCCTTGTCCTCCCCTGACTGATCCCCTAGGGAACCCCGAGACGGCGGGTCAGCTCTCCGGTGGAGAGAACACCACGAGCACCCGCAGGTCCTCACTGATGTGGTGGAACTTGTGGGCGACGCCGGCCGGCACGTACACCACGCTGCCGCGGGCGACCTCGGTGGTCTCCAGACCGACGGTGATCGAGGCACGGCCGCTCACGACGAAGTAGACCTCGTCCTGGTTGTGGGGCTTCTGTGGATCATGTTCGCCGGCATTGAGCGCATACAGACCGACGGACATGTGCCGCTCACGCAGAAACTGCAGGTAGGCACCCTCGTTGGCGGCCCGTTCCGCCTCCAGTTCGTCCAGCCGGAATGCCTTCATCGCCCTAGTCGCCCTCGTCCCAGTGCTCGTGACCGATCTCGTCTGCCACGATCAGACACATGAAGAATTTCGTAGTCAAGACGATCGCCAACGCGGGTGCCCTGGCGGTGGCCGTATGGCTGCTCGACAAGATCACCCTGACCGGTGACAGCACGGGCAAGAAGGCCGGCACCCTGATCGTCGTCGCGCTGATCTTCGGCTTGGTGAACTTCCTGGTCAAGCCGATCGTGAAGGTGCTGACCTTCCCCCTGTTCATCCTGACCCTGGGCCTGATCACCCTCGTGGTCAACGCACTGATGCTGCTGCTCACCTCGTGGCTGGCCGACAAGCTCGACCTGAGTTTCCACGTCGAGGGGTTCTGGACGGCGGTCCTGGGCGGCCTGATCATCTCCATCGTGTCCTGGGCGCTGCACGTCGTCCTGCCCGACAACGACTGAGCACGCGATGAGCTATCGCGTCTGCTTCGTCTGCACCGGAAACATCTGCCGCTCCCCGATGGTGGAGTCCGTCTTCCGGGCCCGCATCGCGGAGGCGGGACTCGACGCCCTGGTCGAGGTCGACAGCGCCGGCACCGGCGGCTGGCACGAGGGCGACGGCGCCGACCCGCGCACCGTCTCCGTCCTGGAGAGGAACGGCTACGACAGCAGCCATACGGCACGGCAGTTCCAGCCGTCGTGGTTCTCCCGTCTGGACCTCGTCATCGCCCTCGACACCGGCCATCTCAAGGCCCTGCGCCGCCTCGCCCGCACTGCGGAGGACGCGGCGAAGGTGCGGCTGCTCCGCTCCTACGATCCGGCCGCCGGCGACGACCTCGACGTACCGGATCCGTACTACGGGGGCATGGACGGCTTCGAGGAGTGCCTTGAGATGGTTGAAGCGGCGAGCGAGGGTCTGCTCGCCGAAGTACGCCGGCAAGTGGAGGTGGAGGCGGTATGAGCGACTCCGGTACGGGTCCGTCGACGAGCAGCGGTGACGGCACCCGCGCGGTGCGGGCCGGGCTGCCCGAGCCGGCCAAGAACCAGCCGCACCTGCCCGGACCGGCGTTCGCCGCCCACTACCACCTGCCGGGTGACGTCGACGGCCCGTACACCTACGGACGCGACCAGAACCCAACCTGGAGCCTGCTGGAGCGGGCCATCGGCGAGCTGGAGGCACCCGGGCAGGAGGGCGTCGAGACGCTCACCTTCGCCTCCGGGATGGCCGCCATCTCAGCGGTGGTCTTCTCTCAGCTGCGGGCGGGGGACACGGTCGTCCTGCCCAGCGACGGCTACCAGGTGCTGCCCATGGTGCGCGAGCAGCTGGAGGCGTACGGCATCGAGGTGCGTACGGCGCCCACCGGCGGCGACGCCCAGCTCGACGTCCTCGACGGTGCGAAGCTGCTGTGGATCGAGTCGCCCTCCAACCCCGGGCTCGACGTGTGCGACATCCGCCGACTCGTCGAGGCGGCACACGCGCGTGGCACCCTCGTCGCCGTCGACAACACCCTCGCCACTCCACTGGGACAGCGTCCGCTGGAACTCGGCGCGGACTTCGCCGTGGCCAGCGGCACCAAACAGCTCACCGGGCACGGGGACGTCCTGCTCGGCTACGTCGTGGGCCGCGACGCCGAGGCCATGGCCGCCGTACGCCGCTGGCGCAAGATCATCGGCGCGATTCCGGGACCCATGGAGGCCTGGCTCGCGCACCGTTCGATCGCCACGCTCCAGTTGCGCGTCGACCGCCAGTGCGCGACGGCTCTCACCGTCGCCGAGGCGCTGCGGAAGCGGCCCGAGGTGACCGGCCTGCGCTACCCGGGCCTGCCCGACGACCCTTCGCACAAGATCGCCTCGCAGCAGATGCGACGCCATGGATGCGTGGTCTCCTTCACGCTGCCCACGCGCGCGCGTGCCGACCGTTTCCTCGATGCCCTGCGGCTCGTGGACGACGCGACGAGCTTCGGCGGGGTGCGGTCGACGGCCGAGCGGCGCGGGCGCTGGGGCGGGGACGCCGTGCCGGAGGGCTTCATTCGCTTCTCGGTCGGCGCCGAGGACCCCGAGGACCTGGTGGCAGATGTGCTCCGCGCGCTGGAGGCGTCGGCGGAGTGACGACATCGGCAACTGCCTTACGGTCGCCGGGCCGACGCCCGGCTACGCACAACGGACGGTCCGAGCCTCCCCCCTCGTGGCTCGGACCGTCCTCGGTTCCGCGCGCGAAGAACCGCGCGAACAAGGCTAGTTGACTCTGTGTCAGTGTCCAATCACAGTAGCGACAGAGACCTATCGACTTATTTATAGTTGGGCCCTGCCTGAGGGCCGGGAGAAGGGCAGGGAACTGGAGAGGGCGAACCATGGATCTGGCCTTGCTGCGCACTTTCGTGACCGTGCACCGGGCCGGCTCCTTCACCCGCGCCGCCGCCCTGCTCGGCCTGTCGCAACCAGCCGTGACCTCGCAGATCCGCACGCTGGAGCGACAACTTGGCCGCCCCCTGTTCCTGCGGCAGGCCCGCGGAGTGACCCCTACGACCATCGGGGACGAACTCGCCCACAAGGCCGCTCCACATCTCGACGCCCTGGTGGAGATCGCCGAGACCGGCCTCGACGACGAGTCCTCCTTACGGACCTTGCATCTCGCCGGCCCTCCGGAGTTCACAGCGGAACGGGCACTGCCCGCCCTCACGGAGCTGACCGGTGAGGACGGCCAGGGCTTCGCGCTGCGCGCCTCCTTCGGGAACGCCGAGGAAGCCCTGGAGGGACTCGCCGCCGGACATCACGATCTGGCCATCTGTACGGCCCGCCCACGCGGTGCCCTGCTCACGGCGACTCCACTCTGCGACGAAGAGCACGTCCTTGTCGCCACCCCGACGTGGGCCGAGCGGATAGGCCCCGGAAAGCCGCGCCGCATGGGAGCGCCCGCCCTGGAGGACGTCCCCGTGATCGAAGTGCACGAGTCGCTGCCCTTCGTCTCCCGCTACTGGGCCTCCGTCTTCGACTCCCGCCCTGCGGCACCGGGCACCGTCATCGTTCCCGACCTGCGGGCGGTCCTGGCCTGCGCCGTCGCGGGCGCAGGGCTCGCGGTACTGCCCCGCTATCTGTGCAGGGACGCCCTGGAGCGCGGTGAGATCGTTGCCCTCCACGAACCCGCGGTGCCGCCGCTGCGCACGTACTTCCTCGTGGTCCGCACCGGCACCCTCGCGATGCCGCACATCGCGCGGGCTCACGAATGGCTGCTGCGAGCGGCCGCCGACTGGTGCTGACCAGCACTTTTGCGGTAGTCACGGGGTGAGCTCGACCGGTGACATCCCGCGATGTTTCACGTGGAACCAACCGGGCCACATTTCTCCCATGACCGTCCGACCCGTGGTCAAGCGCACCGCACGTGCCGTTCTCCTGGACGGCGACAACCTGATCCTGATCAAGCGCACCAAGCCCGGTGTCGATCCCTACTGGATCACTCCCGGTGGCGGCGTCGAGCCCGGCGACACGACCGTCGTCGACGCCCTGCACCGAGAGGTGTACGAGGAGCTCGGCGCCAAGATCACCGACGTGGTGCCCTGCTTCGTCGACACCGTGGAACACATCGGCGAGGACGGCGGCGCGACCGGCGTGAAGGTGCAGCACTTCTTCGTGTGCCGGCTGGAGTCGATGGACACATCCCTGCGGCACGGCCCCGAGGTGGACGAGCCCGCCGGCGAGTACGAGATCGTGCGGGTGCCGTTCACCCGCGTCGGGATCGCCTCCGTGCATCTCGTACCGCTGTCCCTGCGGCACTACCTGGACGGGAACATCGAGGGCGTGCGCGCCATGCACGCGCCGGACCTGGGCTGATCCCCGGCGCCGGATCAGTCTCCGATGGCGACGAGCTCCTCCACCGAGTCGTGCCGTATGCGCTCCGACGGGATGCCGATGTTCCTCAGTGCGTCCACCCCGCTGCGGATCATTCCGGGCGGGCCCGAGAGATAGGCGTCGAACTCGTTCCACGGCCCGTACTCGCGTATGGCGTCCGGGAGCTGGAGATGGGCCTGCTGGTCGATGACCGCACGGACCGAGAGCCACGGGTGGGACTGCTGGAGCCTGAGCATCGTGTCGATGTCGTAGAGGTCGTGGTCGGTGCGGGCGCCGTAGAACACCTCGACCGTCCGCCGTTCGCCGTGCTCGGCGACGTCCTCCACCAGTGCCTTGATGGGTGCTATGCCGGTGCCGCCGCCCAGGCACAGCAATCCGCTGTCGGTGGTGTGGTCGACCGTCATCGAACCGGTCGGCGGGCCGAGGCGGATGACGTCGCCGGGGCGGGCGCGGTGCACCAGCGCGTTGGAGACCCAGCCCGCGGGGACGGCCTTCACATGGAACGACATCAGACCGTCGGAGCGGGGTGCCGAAGCGAAGGAGTAATGCCGCCAGATCCGCGGCCACCACGGCGTCTCCAGGCTCGTGTACTGTCCGGCGAGGAACGGATAGGGCTGATCGGGACGGACCGTGACGACCGCCACGTCCGGGGTCCTGAGGTCGTGCGCGACGATCTCGGCGTACCACCAGGCCGGGGCACGCAGTTCGTCCGCGGCCGCTGCGTCGATCATGACCTGCGAGATGGTCGTGTACGCCCGGACCCAGGCCGCCTCCGTCTCCGCGTCCCAGCTACCGGAGGCGTACCTGCTCAGCGCGCCGATGAGGCACTCGCCCACGGCCGGGTAGTGCTCGGCCCTGGTGCCGTACTTGCGGTGACCACGGCCGAGATTTCGCAGATACGCGACGAGGACCTCGGTGTTGTCGATGTGCTCGGCCGCGGTCAGCAGCGCCTTGAGCAGCCGGTCGCGCTGGGTGTCCATCGCGGCCGGGAACAGCGACCGCAGATCGGGGTGTCGGACGAAGAGCAGCGCGTAGAAGTACGAGGTGACCTTGTCGGCGATCGGCGCCACCTCGGCCATGGTCCGACGGATGAGCAGGGCATCCGGTGACGCGCTCTGGGCGCCGGATTGAACGGCGGGCTCCTGCGGCTGCGCTGCGAGCGCGGTGGAGCGCTGGGTGGGCACGCGCAGGTCGGCGGGGAGTGCCTCGGGGGAAGAGGGCTCTGCCGAGAGGGACTGTGCAGCCGAGGGCTGTGGGGCAGCAGCCTCCGGAGCGGGTTCGGCGGGTGGGGCCGACTGCGGCGCGTCCTCCGCCGGCTGCTTGCGCGGCGTGAACCAGCCGCCGCTCCCGCCGCCGGATGTGCCGTTGTCGGCCGACGCGGTGGTCGGAGCGTCCATGGTGTGCCTCGCCTCGAACATCTTTCGGTCGGTCTGCGCACTTCCTCGGTCGGAAGGTGCCTTTTCCCCCGCAGACGGCTTGCTTTCCCCGTTTCATGCCGCGGCCAATGCGGCCACATTCAACCCGGATTCACGTGCTGTACGGACAAGTAAGGCGAGAGTGTGACATTGACCGCAGTGCTCTCACCGCAGCATCCCATCCCGCATGGACACTCCGGCCGCATAACCGCAAATGCGGGTCTTCGATCTCTCCGTCCCGTTACGCTGCATCGCCCTGCCCTCGGTCCGCACAGGATGTGTACGTCTCGCCCCGCAGCGAACCGGAGTCGACCATACCGGCCAACGCTCCGATCACAAGTCCCCCCTTCCTCCCCCACGAAGGGGAGAGCGCGCGAACCAGCAATTCCTTCAATTACCGGACGTGACGCACCAATTCATAGGCTTCCCACAGATCCCCTCCCAAGTACGAGTGTGTCGCAAGACCGGACAGATGACGGTCCGCATTGACCGCCACCGAGACCGGCACCGCAGCGAACAGCTCCGTGTCCGACAGCGAGTCGCCGTACGCGATGCAGTCCTCCCGGGCAACGCCGAACTGACCGCAGAGTCGGTCGGCGATCTCGACCTTGGCCGCGGCAGTGAGAACTCCGGACGGATCGACGGGCTCGGTGAACGGAACGGCGGGAAAACGGGACCCGAACGCCGCGTGGGCGCCCCACCCGATGAGCCGCTCCACGAAGAAGGAGGGCGAGAGCGATACGACGGCACAGTAGTCACCCACCTGCCGGATCTCCTTCCAGACCTCCCGGATGCGCTCCAGCCACGGGGCACCTTCGAAGGCAGCCGACACATGCATCTCGGTGAGTTCCGTCCACAGCTCGTACACCTGCGCCGCATATTCCGGCGGGCCTATCAGTCCCGCCGAGATCGCCTGATCGAGCGCTACCGTCTCGGCTTCCAGCCCCAGCTGCCGCGAGATCTCCACGGGCGCCGAAGTGCCCTGCAGCAGCGTGCCGTCGAGATCGAAGAGGTGAAGTCTTGGCATGGGACCCGAGGCTAACGGGACCTGTGGCGTGCTCCTCCGGAGGGAGCGTGATACCCGGCGTTCGCCCGAGTTTCACGTGAAACACCGAAGGGTTGTCGGCACCCTGCGCACTTGCCCGTGACATGGCCAAAAGCTCCTGCTTCTCACCGGAAAGAAGTGGACGTCGAGGGCAGCCGTCGGACAGCCTGACCTGCGTGCCGACTCCTTCTCTCCCGCCTCTTGCCGTCCGCCGTCTGACGCTTCGCGATCTCACCGCCTGCGCCGACCTGTCCGAAGACCGGGGGTGGCCACGCGAGGAGCACAAGTGGGGCCTGCTCCTCACAGCCGGGAAGGGATACGGCATCGACGACCCCGACGGTGGCCTCGTCAGCGCCTGCGTCGTCACCGAGTACGGGCCGCAGCACCACCCCGCTCTCGCGGCCATCGGCATGGTGCTGGTCGCCGAACGGCATGCCCGCCGAGGCATCGGACGCCACCTGATGCGACACATCGTCTCGGCCATGGGCACGACCCCTCTGACGCTGCACGCGACTGCGAACGGCCGTCCGCTCTACGAGGAACTCGGCTTCAAGGCCACCGGCCGGGCCGAGATGGTGCGCGGGCATTTCATGCCCCGCGGGCCCGAGCCCGAGGTGGTCACACGGGCGGCCACCGCCGAGGACCTCCCTTCGATCCTCCGGCTCGACGAGGAGGTGTTCGGCGCCGACCGCACACCCGTCATCACGCGGCTGCCCGCCTTCGCCGACCGACTGCACGTCGCCGAGGAGGACGGCCGGCTCATCGGCTACGCGGCCGCCTGGCCCAACATGGAGACCCATGTCGTGGGTCCCCTGATTGCCAGGGACACGGAGACGGCAAAGGCGCTCATCGCCTCTCTCGCCGCCCACACCGACCGCCCCCTGCGCACGGACATCGACGTACGGCACGAAGAGCTGCTGGCGTGGGTGAAGGAGCGGGGGCTGGCGTCCGTCGCTTTCAACACGGTCATGACCTACGGGATCCTGGAACTGCCCGGCGACTGGACCAGACGATTTGCTCCGCTGACGGTGGCTGCGGGCTGAGCCCGCCTTCGGGGTGCCGGTGCGTAAGGTGCGGGGCATGGGAGATCTTGAAATAAGGCCCGCTACGGCGGACGACGTGACCGCGATCGTCGCGATGCTCGCCGACGACCCTCTGGGCGCCCAGCGCGAGTCACCGGACGACCTGGCCCCGTACCTGGCCGCACTGGAACGTCTTGCGTCCGACCCGAACCAGCACCTGGTCGTCGCCGTTCGTGAGGGCCGCGTCGTCGGCACACTCCAGCTCACGGTCATCCCCGGTCTGTCGCGACGCGGCGCCGTCAGATCGATCATCGAGGGAGTCCGCATCCACGCCGACGAGCGCGGCAGCGGCCTGGGCGCACAGCTCATCGAGTGGGCGATCGACGAATCCCGGCGACAGGGCTGCCAGTTGGTGCAGCTGACTTCCGACAACACCCGCAGCGACGCCCACCGCTTCTACGAGCGGCTCGGCTTCACGGCCTCACACGTGGGCTTCAAGCTCCACCTGTGAGGCCGTGCATGAAGGGTCGCGTTTCACGTGAAACAGCGTGTCTCGGGACCCTTGCGTCTAGCCGATCCCCCGCCAGCCGTCCGGATCCACCCCACCGGGCACGGAAGCCTCCTCGTCGTACGGCTGACGCGTGAACACGAACGACCCGAGGTCCAGATGGCTCAGGGTCCCGTCCGGGCGCCGTACGGCCTTCAGGAGCTCTCCGGCGTAGTAGCCCTCCAGTCCGGTCCACGTACCGTCGCCGTTCGCCCTGAAACGCGAGCGGCGACCGCTTCCCGACAGCGGCTCCAGTGAGACACCCCCGGCCGCCAGTCGCAGGGCGAACGCATGCGTTCCCCAGTACCACGGCCCCGCCAACTCCAGCAACGATGCTTCGACTTCGGGCAGCGGCCGCCAGGGCTCCGGAATGCGGGGCTCGGCCTCGGCAACGATGCGCACGAGATCGGCTCCGACAGTGGACAGCAGCGGGCCGGACGTACAGTTGGCCAGCACCACAGCAGCGACGTCGTCCTCGACACTGAGTGTGAGGTTCGCCAGAAACCCCGGCAGCGACCCTGAGTGCCCCACGAGCAGCCGGCCGTGCCGGTGCTGGATCTGCAGCCCCAGCCCGTAGGCGGCTCCGTCCACGACATCCACCGCTTCGGCCGGCGCAGCGGGCGTCCGCATCTCCCTCACGGTCTCGGCGCTCAGTACTCGGTCGTCACCCTGAGCCAGGAAGGCAGCAAAGCGCGCCAAGTCACCCGTGGTGGACCAGAGTTGACCCGCAGGAGCCATCCGCCCGAGGTCCTCGGCGGGTTCGGGCAGCATGACATCGGCCCAGGGGTGCACGGCCCATCCACCCGCATGGGGAGCCTGCGGGTGACCACTCGTACGGTCGAGGCCCAGAGGTTCGAGCACTTCACGCCGAAGTACCTCTTCCCACGGTGCTGCACGCAGCTTCTCGACCAGCGCCCCCAGCACGGTGTAGCCGGGATTGGAGTAATGGAAGCGGCGGCCCACCGGATGCAGGAGCGGCTGCTCTCCCAGAACGTCGGAGAGTTCGGGGCGCAGGGATCCCGGCGTGCGCTCCCACCACGGGGCGGGCGACTCCGCCGCCAACCCGCCCGTATGGGCGAGGAGGTCGGCGATGGTGGCCTCCCCCGCACCAGTTCCCGGCAGATGCTTCTCCAGGGGGTCACCGAGATCGAGCAGGCCCTCATCGCGCAACCGGAGCACCAGAACCGCGGTGAAGGTCTTGGTGATCGAACCGATGCGGTACTGCACGGTCTCGTCCGGACCATGCCCGTCCACCGAGGTACGCGCACCGTGCCACACGGGCCGCCCACCCCTCACGACCGCCGCAACCAGCGACGGGGCACGTCCTTCGGACTGCGCCACAGCGATCCGGTGCAGCAGGGCCCGACGCGTACCGGGGAGCAGCTCTTCCTGAGGTGTTGTCATGGCCCAAGTCCATCCCGCGGGACACTCGGCCGTCGAGTTCATTTGTCCGGGACGGGGATCTGTCTGATCAGGTCTGCGCCATGTCCACGAACCGCGAGTAGTGGCCCTGGAAGGCGACCGTGATCGTCGCCGTCGGGCCGTTGCGGTGCTTGGCCACGATCAGGTCGGCCTCGCCCGCACGCGGTGACTCCTTCTCGTAGGCGTCCTCGCGGTGCAGCAGGATGACCATGTCGGCGTCCTGCTCGATGGAGCCGGACTCACGCAGGTCGGAGACCATCGGCTTCTTGTCCGTGCGCTGCTCGGGGCCACGGTTCAGCTGGGACAGCGCGATGACCGGAATCTCCAGTTCCTTGGCGAGGAGCTTGAGGTTACGGGACATGTCCGAGACCTCCTGCTGTCGGTTCTCGGCACGCTTGGAGCCCCCGGACTGCATCAGCTGGAGGTAGTCGATGACGACCAGTCTGATGTCGTTGCGCTGCTTGAGACGGCGGCACTTGGCGCGGATCTCCATCATCGACAGGTTCGGGGAGTCGTCGATGAACAGCGGCGCGGCCGAGACGTCCGGCATCCGGCGGGCCAGCCGCGTCCAGTCCTCGTCGGTCATCGTGCCCGAGCGCATGTGGTGCAGGGCCACACGGGCCTCGGCGGACAACAGACGCATCGCGATCTCGTTGCGCCCCATTTCGAGGGAGAAGATGACGCTCGGAAGGTTGTGCTTGATCGACGCGGCCCGGGCGAAGTCCAGCGCGAGCGTGGACTTGCCCATCGCGGGACGGGCGGCGATGACGATCATCTGCCCCGGGTGCAGGCCGTTGGTCAGCGAGTCGAAGTCGGTGAAGCCCGTGGGCACACCGGTCATCTCGCCACTGCGGGAGCCGATCGCCTCGATCTCGTCGAGAGCGCCCTCCATGATGTCGCCGAGCGGCAGATAGTCCTCGCTGGTGCGCTGCTCGGTGACCGCATAGATCTCGGCCTGGGCGCGGTTGACGATCTCGTCGACGTCGTCGTCGGCCGCGTATCCCATCTGGGTGATGCGGGTGCCGGCCTCGACCAGACGACGCAGGACCGCACGCTCGTGGACGATCTCCGCGTAGTACTCGGCGTTGGCCGCAGTCGGCACGGTCTGCACGAGCGTGTGCAGATACGATGCGCCACCGACCTTGTTGATCTCACCGCGCTTGGTGAGTTCGGCGGCGATCGTGATGGGGTCGGCCGGCTCGCCCTTGGCGTAGACGTCGAGAATCGCCTGGAAGATCGTCTCGTGTGCCGGCTTGTAGAAGTCGTGGCCTTTGAGAATCTCCACGACGTCGGCGATGGCGTCCTTGGACAGGAGCATGCCGCCGAGGACGGACTGCTCGGCATCGAGATCCTGGGGCGGCACTCGCTCGAAGGACGTACCTCCGCCGTCCCATGCGCCGCTGTCCCGGCCACGGTCGTGCTGCTCGTCACGGCCCCGGCCCCCGTCGCCGCGTCGGCGGGAGGCAGGCAGGCGATCGCTTGGACCGCTGTCGGCCCAGGGATCGTCCAAGGGCTCGGAAATACTCACCGAGCCACCTCCTCCCGTCCGCCGCCGGGCGGACCTAGCCATGCCCTCTGTTCTACGGCACGGCACTGACAAATGAGAGGCCCAACTCCGGTTGGTGCACGTCGGTTTTGGGCTGGTTTCCCTGCCGACGAACGGAGTGGGCGCCGGACCACGGTAGGCCTGCGGGCACCGTCAGCCAATCTGGTTATCCACAGGCCATGTGGACGACGGCCCGGATGCTGTGGAGAACTCTGCAAAACCTGTGCACGACACGGTGGACAGCCTTGTGAACAAGCAACAGCCTCTTCCGCCACGACCGCCTTGACCTGCACTTTTCCCATCCACCGGCTGTGCAGAAGAAAAACTTCCCCAGTCGGGCCAAGATCGCTTCGAACGGCGCACGAAAGACCATGCAGCCTGAAGTGAAGTAAGGGGTGCAAAAGCTTTGCATCTCTTACCTGTGGACGATTAGATTGGTGCTCATGACACAGGCTCCTGCGACCCCCAGGGTCACCCGGCGACAGCACGATCGAGAGATCGTCGCGCTCGCCGTCCCGGCCTTCGGTGCACTCGTCGCCGAGCCCCTCTTCGTCATGGCCGACAGCGCAATCGTCGGTCACCTCGGAACGGCACAACTCGCCGGCCTGGGCGTCGCTTCGGCCCTCCTCACGACAGCAGTCAGCATCTTCGTCTTCCTTGCGTACGCGACCACCGCGGCCGTGGCCCGACGGGTCGGCGCCGGCGATCTCCAGGCCGCCATCCGGCAG
This sequence comes from Streptomyces longisporus, assembly GCF_039532765.1. Lineage (NCBI taxonomy): Bacteria > Bacillati > Actinomycetota > Actinomycetes > Kitasatosporales > Streptomycetaceae > Streptomyces > Streptomyces longisporus. The sequence continues at coordinate 227,586 of NZ_BAAASG010000012.1, read as the reverse complement.
GGCATGGACGGCATCTGGCTGGCGTTTCTGCTCGGCGCCGCCGTCATCGCCGCCGTGCTGCCCACGGCACCGGCCCTTGTAGAACTCTTCGGGGCCTCGGACAGTGCGGCCCCCTACGCGACCACCTATCTGCGCATCTCGTCTCTCGGCATCCCGGCGATGCTCGTCGTTCTCGCTGCAACCGGTGTGCTGCGCGGGCTGCAGGACACCAGGACACCGCTCCGCGTCGCCATCGCCGGCTTCGTCGCCAACGGCGCCCTCAACGCCGGCCTCGTCTACGGCGCGGGCCTCGGCATCGCCGGCTCCGCCTGGGGAACCGTCATGGCGCAGTGCGGCATGGCAGCCGTCTACCTCACCGTGGTCGTCCGCGGAGCCCGCAGACACAGCGCCTCGCTGCGTCCCGACGCAGCGGGGATACGGGCCTCCGCCCAAGCCGGCGTTCCCCTCCTGGTCCGCACGCTGTCACTGCGAGCGATCCTGATGATCGCCACAGCCGTCGCCGCCCGCCTCGGCGACGCCGACATGGCTGCCCACCAGATCATCCTGTCCCTGTGGAGCCTGCTCGCCTTCGCCCTCGATGCCATCGCCATCGCCGGTCAGGCCATCATCGGACGCTATCTGGGTGCCGAGGACACCCGGGGTGCTCGCGAGGCCTGCCGCCGCATGGTGCAGTGGGGAATCGCGGTCGGTGTCGTCCTCAGTGTCCTGGTAGTGGTCGCCCGGCCGGTGTTCCTGCCACTGTTCACCAGCGACACCGTGGTGAAGGACGCCGCGCTGCCCGCCCTGCTCGTAGTGGCTCTCTCCCAGCCGATCTGCGGCGTCGTCTTTGTCCTGGACGGCGTCCTGATGGGAGCCGGCGACGGCCCCTATCTGGCCTGGGCCATGGTGCTCACCCTCGCTGTCTTCGCCCCCTTGGCGTTGCTGGTCCCGGCACTCGGCGGAGGCCTCACCGCGCTGTGGACCGCGATGACGCTGATGATGACGGTGCGCATGCTGACCCTTTGGCTGCGGACCCGTTCGGGCCGCTGGATCGTCACAGGCGCCACCCGCTGACATGTTTCACGTGAAACCGGCGTTTCACGTGAAACATGGGCGGTCCCGGATTGAACCGGAGCAGGAAGAAGGGGCCGCACCCTGTATGGGTGCCGCCCCTTCTCCCAGCTGTTCAGCCGAGCGCGGCGGTCAGGCCGCGACAACCTCGATGTTGACCTTGGCGGCAACCTCGGGGTGCAGACGCACCGACGTCTCGTGAGCGCCCAGCGTCTTGATCGGCGCGCTCAGCTCGATGCGACGCTTGTCGACCTCGGGGCCACCGGAGGCCTTGATCGCCGAGGCGATGTCGGCCGGGGTGACGGAACCGAAGAGACGACCGGCGTCGCCGGAGCGAACGGCCAGACGGACCTTGACGCCCTCGAGCTGGGCCTTGACCTGGTTGGCCTGCTCGATCGTCTGGATCTCGTGGATCTTGCGAGCACGACGGATCTGCTCGACGTCCTTCTCGCCACCCTTGGTCCAGCGGATCGCGAAGTTCCGCGGGATCAGGTAGTTGCGAGCGTAACCGTCCTTGACGTCGACGACGTCGCCCGCGGCACCGAGGCCGGAGACCTCGTGGGTGAGGATGATCTTCATGTTTCGGTCACCCTTCCCTTATCGCGCGGTGGAGGTGTAGGGCAGCAGCGCCATCTCACGGCTGTTCTTGACGGCCGTGGCGACGTCACGCTGGTGCTGCGTGCAGTTGCCGGTCACGCGGCGGGCACGGATCTTGCCGCGGTCGGAAATGAACTTCCGCAGCATGTTCGTGTCCTTGTAGTCCACGTACGTGACCTTGTCCTTGCAGAAAGCGCAGACCTTCTTCTTAGGCTTGCGCACAGGCGGCTTCGCCATGGTGTTTCTCCTGTGTGATCAAGAAGTTTGGGTACGACCCGCCCTCCGGCCAAAGGCCTAGAAGGGGGGCTCGTCCGAGTAGCCGCCGCCACCGCCGCCGGAGTTTCCACCCCAGCCGCCACCGCCGCCGCCCTGGTTGCCACCGGCGGGAGCGCCGGTCGCCCACGGGTCGTCGGCGGGAGCTCCGCCGCCCTGCTGGCCGCCGCCGGAGTTTCCACCCCAGCCGCCGCCACCCTGGCCGCCACCGCCGCCGTAACCGCCCTGACCCTGCCCACCGCGGCCGGCGGTCTTGGTGACCTTGGCCGTGGCATTGCGCAGGCTGGCGCCGACTTCCTCGACGTCCAGTTCGTAGACCGTGCGCTTGACGCCCTCACGGTCCTCGTAGGACCGCTGCTTCAGCCGGCCCTGCACGATGACGCGCATGCCTCGCTGGAGCGACTCGGCGACGTTCTCCGCCGCCTGACGCCAGACCGAGCAGGTCAGGAACAGGCTTTCGCCGTCCTTCCACTCGTTCGTCTGACGGTCGAAGGTGCGGGGGGTGGACGCGACACGGAACTTCGCGACCGCCGCACCGGAAGGGGTGAAGCGCAGCTCGGGGTCGTCGACAAGATTGCCGACGACCGTGATGACGGTCTCGCCTGCCATGGGGGAACCTCTCGGCGGGTTTGCTGCTGGCTGCTTTGTGGTGCTGCTACTCGGATCCCGGGATCAGCTGAGCGGAGAGCTCAGTGGGTCTCGGGGCGGAGGACCTTGGTCCGGAGGACCGACTCGTTCAGGTTCATCTGGCGGTCGAGCTCCTTGACGACCGCAGGCTCGGCCTGCAGGTCGATGACCGAGTAGATGCCCTCGGGCTTCTTCTTGATCTCGTACGAGAGACGACGACGGCCCCAGGTGTCGACCTTCTCGACCTTGCCGTTGCCCTCACGGACGACGGTGAGGAAGTTCTCGATCAGGGGGGCGACAGCGCGCTCCTCCAGATCGGGGTCGAGGATGACCATCACCTCGTAGTGACGCATGTGGAACCCACCTCCTTTGGACTCAGCGGCCACGGTCGTTCCGTGGCAGGAGGGTCGTGATGCGTACGCAACGGTATCGGCCGCCACTGACAATCGGGGGTCGCGAGCGACATCCCCGGCCTGGCCTGGACGGTTCCCTGGCTCTGCCTGGGCAGACACCGGTGCAGACGCTACAGACTACCTGCACACCCGCTTCCGGTTGAAATCCGGCCCCGAGGACCGTCAATCTGTACACATCGGGTGTGCATGGCGCTACGATGCGCCGTCTTCCGCAGGAGGTGCCCTATGGCACAGGCATTGCGACCCAACACCGTCGGAGGCCTTTTCGCCACGGACGGAAAGCCCCACCCCCTCCAGGACACGCTGCTCGCGGTGACCCTGGTGGTCGGAGTGACGGCGTTCGTGACCGGCTTCTTCCACCACCTGCACCTGCTCAGCTCCTGGGCCGGCCTGGTGGGGATCCTCACCGGTGCGTACGGCCAGTGGATCTCGGAGACGACCCGCGAACGCTTCGGACTCATCCTGGGTCTCGGAGCCTCGGCGGTCGGCTTCTTCCTCGGCATGGCGCACGGCGGCCTCTTCGGCGGGGTCATCGGCTGAAGCCAGGGACACCGGCTCTCCAACCCCAGACAAAGCACCACTGAACGCCCCGGCGGCCAACAGGCCGGGGCGCAGGTTCCGTACGCCCAGTCGAGGCGCTCGCAAGGCGCAGTAGGCTTCGGCGCGAGAGCCGGAGCCCCTGTACCCATGGGGACACACCAGCCCGAGGAGCGCCCCGAATGAGCCTGACCCTGAGGACGATCAGCCGCGAGCAGCATCTGGCGTACATCCAGAGCCTGCCCTCGGCGAGCCACATGCAGGTTCCGGCCTGGGCCGATGTCAAGGCGGAGTGGCGCTCCGAGAGCCTCGGCTGGTTCGACGAGCGCACCGGCGAGATGGTCGGCGCGGGCCTCGTCCTCTACCGCCAACTGCCCAAGATCAAGCGCTACTTGGCGTATCTGCCCGAGGGCCCGGTCATCAACTGGTTCGCACCGAACCTGACCGAGTGGCTGGAACCGATGCTCGCGCACCTCAAGCAGCAGGGTGCCTTCTCCGTGAAGATGGGCCCGCCGGTGATCATCCGACGCTGGGAGGCCGGCTCCATCAAGCAGGGCATCCAGAGCCCGGACGTGAAGCGGCTGCGTGACATCGAGGCCGACTTCATCGAGCCGCGCGCCTTCGAGGTCGCCGACAAGCTGCGCCGCATGGGCTGGCAGCAGGGCGAGGACGGCGGGGCCGGCTTCGGCGACGTACAGCCCCGCTATGTCTTCCAGGTGCCGCTGGCCAACCGCTCCCTGGAAGAGGTCCACAAGAACTTCAACCAGCTGTGGCGCCGCAACATCAAGAAGGCCGAGAAGGCCGGCGTCGAGGTCGTCCAGGGCGGTTACCAGGACCTTGAGGAATGGCAGAGGCTGTACGAGATCACGGCCGTGCGTGACCATTTCCGGCCGCGCCCGCTGTCGTACTTCCAGCGCATGTGGACGGCTCTCAACACCGAGGACCCCAACCGCATGCGGCTGTACTTCGCCCGGCACAACGGCGTGAATCTGTCGGCGGCGACGATGCTGATCGTCGGCGGGCACGTCTGGTACTCCTACGGCGCCTCCGACAACATCGGCCGTGAGGTCCGGCCCTCGAACGCGATGCAGTGGCGGATGCTGCGCGACGCATACGCCCTCGGCGCGACCGTCTACGACCTGCGCGGCATCTCCGACTCACTGGACGAGACCGACCACCTCTTCGGCCTGATCCAGTTCAAGGTGGGCACGGGCGGCCAGGCTGCCGAGTACCTCGGCGAGTGGGACTTCCCGCTCAACAAGCTGCTCCACAAGGCGCTCGACATCTACATGTCGCGCCGCTGAGCCCGGTCGGCCCCGGCTGTTTGCTTCGATACGTACGACTGCTTCGTTCGCTTCCACACCTCTGATACACCGCAGCCACGAGAAAGGTTCCAGGTCCGGCCATGGCGCTCACGCTCTACGTCGACACCGCGCGCTGGCGTGCGCACCACAAGCACGTGCAGGACCAGTTCCCGGGCCTTGTCCCGGTCTGCAAGGGCAACGGCTACGGCTTCGGGCACGAGCGGCTGGCGGAGGAGGCAACGCGGCTGGGCTCGGACGTCCTCGCCGTCGGCACGACGTACGAGGCCGCGCGCATCAAGGACTTCTTCGGCGGTGACCTGCTGGTGCTGACGCCGTACCGGCGCGGCGAGGAGCCCGTCCCGCTGCCCGACCGGGTCATCCGCTCGGTGTCGTCGGTGGACGGCGTGTACGGCCTCGTAGGAGCCCGTGTGGTCATCGAGGTGATGTCCTCGATGAAGCGGCACGGCATCAGCGCCCAGGACCTGCCGCAGCTGCACGCCGCCATTGAGAACGTCCGCCTCGAGGGCTTCGCCATCCACCTGCCGCTGGACCGCACGGACGGCTCCGACGCCGTCGAGGAGGTCATCGGCTGGATGGACCACCTGCGTGCCGCCCGCCTGCCCCTGCACACGATGTTCGTCAGCCACCTCAAGGCCGACGAACTCCACCGGCTGCAGCAGCAGTTCCCGCAGACGCGCTTCCGTGCCCGCATCGGCACCCGGCTGTGGCTGGGGGACCACGAGGCCACCGAGTACCGTGGCGCGGTTCTGGACGTCACGCGGGTCTCCAAGGGGGACCGTTTCGGCTATCGCCAGCAGAAGGCCGCCTCCGACGGCTTCCTGGTGGTCGTGGCGGGCGGCACGTCGCACGGGGTGGGTCTGGAGGCCCCGAAGGCGCTGCACGGCGTCATGCCGCGTGCCAAGGGCGTCGCCCGGGCCGGCCTCGCCACGGTGAACCGGAACCTTTCTCCGTTCGTCTGGGGCGGCAAGCAGCGCTGGTTCGCGGAGCCGCCGCACATGCAGGTCTCCATTCTGTTCGTGCCGGCGGACGCACCGGAACCGAAGGTCGGCGAGGAACTGGTGGCCCACCTGCGGCACACCACCACGCAGTTCGACCGCATCGTCGACCGCTGAGCACAGGCGTCAGCCAACCGGAAGGCCGTACACGGAGCTCCGTGTACGGCCTTTTCGCGCATCGAGTGAGGCGGCCTCTACGAGGCACCCACCGTCGCCGATGTCTGTTCGCTCAGAGCGAACCGTCCGTGGACGGTGCCGCTCCACGGCTGCCCCACTCCACCTGCGGCCCGTCGAAGTGGGCCGCATGCCGCGGCGGATGGGCCGCAGCGCCAAGAGCGAAGACGTCCTCCGCGCCGTCGAGCACACCCCCTGACGGGTCGTCGTCGCCTGCCCGGCGCACCGGGTCCCGCTCCGGCATGAGGATGTCGCGCACGACGACACCGCACAGGTAGAGCGTCCCCAGCAGGTGCACGCCGATGGCCCAGTGGTAGCCGTCCTGCGGCAGCCCTTTGTGAGCGTCCCCGCTGGTCGTGTACGCGAGATACATCCAGATACCGAGGAAGTACGCGACCTCGCACGCCTGCCAGATCAGGAAGTCCCGCCACTTCGGCCGGGCCAGCACAGCGAGCGGGACCAGCCACAGGACGTACTGCGGGGAGTAGACCTTGTTGGTGAGGATGAACGCCGCGACGATCAGGAAAGCGAGCTGGGCGAAGCGCGGGCGACGCGGAGCCGTCATGGTGAGCACGGCGAGACCCACGAAACACAGCGCCACCAGCGCCGTGGCCAGATTGTTGACGGTGTCTGTGCTGAGCGGGTCCGTCGAGTTCTGAGCCATGATCAGCCAGAACGACCCGAAGTCCACCCCCCGGTCGTGGCTGAACTTGTAGAACTGCAACCAGCCGTCCCAGGCGAAGAGCATCACCGGCAGGTTCACGACGAACCAGGCGACGACTGTTCCTGCCACGGCCTTGCCGAAGTCCCGCCACTTTCCTGCACGCCAGCACAGCAGGAGCAGCGGGCCCAGCAGGAACACGGGATAGAGCTTGGCCGCCGTGGCAAGGCCCAGGAGGACACCGAACGCGAGTGGGCGGCTCCGGGACCACATCAGCATCGCCGCGGCCGTCAGAGCGACCGCCAGCAGGTCCCAGTTGATGGTGGCGGTCAGCGCGAAGGCGGGCGCCAGGGCGACCAGCAGACCGTCCCAGGGACGCCGGGCGTGCGTACGGGTCACGCAGACCGCGATCACGGCCGCGCACACCATCAGCATCCCGGCGTTGACCATCCAGTACCACTGCTCCTGGTCCTGGATGCTGCCGCTGCCCGGCGTGAGCCAGGAGGCAACCTCCATGAACACGCCGGTCAGCACGGGGTACTCGAGGTACGGCATATCGCCGGAGAGCTTGTCGAAGTACGGCACGAGCCCGTCGGCGAAACCGCGCCCCTGATACAGATGCGGAATATCCGAGTAGCACGCCTTCGTGTACTGCGAGCTGGCGCCGAAGAACCAGGCGCCGTTGTAGCAGGGCGCCTTCTGGATCAGTCCGAGGGCGAACATGCCGATCGCCACGAGCGCGACCACCCGCACCGGAGTCCACCAGGACGTCCCGAGCAGGGCACGTCGCCCAATGGGGCCGCCGATCAGCTCGCTGCCGGACGCGGCGACCTCGTCCTCCTTGGTCGGCCGCACCGGGTCCTGGTCGTGCACGCTCGCTTGCGTCGATTCTGCGCTGGCCATGCCGCACATCCTGCCGTACGTGTCTAGGTATATGCCGAGGGCCGCCGCAACCACTCAGGTGCGGCGGCCCCTGTTTCACGTGAAACATCGACGTGTTTCACGTGAAACGCCCGTGTCGGGTGCTGTGGCGACTAGCCGGCGGGGCCTCCGAAGAGCCCTCCGTTGCCGTTGCCTCTGTTGTTTCCGGTCCCGGACGTGTCCGTGGCCGTCGGCGACGAGGTCACGCCTCCGTCGGTGCCGCCGGTGTCCGTGCCGCCGGTGTTCGTGCACTGCCAGCCGAACTTGCAGGACTGGCTCGCCGAGGGCGACGGACTGGTCAGCGTCTCGCTGGGGGACGGGCTCGGACTCGGGCTGGTCAGTGTCTGGCTGGGCGTCGGAACGGGGGACGCGCTCGGCACGTCGTTGATGACCTCACCGATGGGTTCCGGCGTCGGGAAGTCCTTCGCCGGCTCCCCCTTCAAGGCCTCCGCCATGTAGTCGTGCCAGATTTCGGCGGGGAACGACGCACCGTGGATCTTCTTCTGACCGCCCGTCCCATACATCTCGAGGAAGGTGCGGTTCTTCTCCGACTCGTCGTCGTTGTAGCGGAACATCGTGATCGACGTGGACAGCTGGGGGGTGTAGCCCACGAACCAGGCGGACTTGTTGCCGTCGGTGGTACCCGTCTTGCCGGCCACCTGTCGGCCGGGCAGTTGGGCGGCGGTACCCGTACCCTTGTCGACCACGGTCTTGAGCACGTCAGTGACGTTGTCGGCGACCTTCGGGGTGAACGCGTCGTGGGGCTGGTCCGTGTGGGTGTAGACCGTGCCGTCCTGGCTCGTGACCTTCGTGACGGAGAACGGTTCACGCTGCTGGCCGCTGGCCGCGAAGGTGGCGTAAGCACCCGCCATACGGATCGCACTCGGGTCGGAGATACCGATCGAGAACGACGGATAGCTGGTACCGGCCAGGCTGTTGTCCTTGAGGCCGGCGTCGGTGGCCGCCTCCTTCACCTTGTCCAGCCCGACGTCCATGCCGAGCTGCACATAGGCGGAGTTCACCGACTCCCGCATCGCCTCACGCAAGTCGATCTGGTACTTGGGCGGACTGCCGTACGACTCGTTGCCGTCGTTGGTCTGCAGCCACTCCTCACCCTTGTCGTTCTTCCAGAACGACCCGTCGTACTCCTTGATCTTCAGCTTGTTCTGGCCGCTGTACAGGCTCTTCGGGGAGACCTGGGTGCGCTCGTCCTGCGCCTGCTCCGGGCCGAGGCTCTTGTCCCGCACCCCCCACTTCATCGCCGCCGCCAGCACGAACGGCTTGAACGTCGAACCGACCTGGGCACCCGTGACGTCGGCGTTGTTGGTGAAGTGCTTGGTCGCGTCCTCACCGCCGTAGATGGCCTTGATGGCGCCGGTCGTCGGATCCACGGAAGCGCCGCCGAACTGGACGTGTGTGTCCGTCTTGGGACGTTCCTTGGGCTTGATGTTGGCCTTCTGGACGTTCTTGACCGAGGCCTCGAGCTCGTTGACCTTCTTCTTGTCGAAGGTCGTGTAGATCGAGTAGCCACCCCGCTGCAGGTCGTTTGCGGTGATGTTGGTGTTGTTGATCAGATACGCCTTCGCCAGGTCCACGAGGTAGCCGACCTGCCCGGCGAGTTGGGTGTTCGACCGCGGGTTCTTCACGTTGGGAAGCGTGGTGTACTTCGCCCGGGTCGCCGCGTCCAGGTGGTGGTACTGGACCATCTTGTCGAGGGTGTTCTGCATCTGGCGCAGCGCACGCTTGCTGTTGGCCTCCGGCGTGGCCGCCGGGTCGATGGAAGTGGCGCCCGCCGGGTCGTAGTACGTGGCGCCCTTGAGCATCGCCGCCAGGAACGCGCACTCGCCCGGGTTCAGCTCGACGGAGTCCTTGTTGAAGTACGCGCGGGCGGCCGCCTGGATGCCGTAGGCGTTGCGCCCGTAGTACGCGGAGTTCAGGTAGCCCTTCATGATCTCGTCCTTCGAGACCGTGGCACCCACCTTTATGGAGATGAAGATCTCCTTGAACTTACGCGTGATCGTCTGTGACTGGTCATCCAGTCGCGCGTTCTTGACGTACTGCTGGGTGATGGTGGAACCACCCTGCGTCTCGCCGCCCCGAGCCATGTTGAACACGGCGCGGGCGATGCCCTTCGGGTCGATGCCGCTGTCGGTGTAGAAGGTCTTGTTCTCCTGCGAGACGACGGCGAACTGCATTGCCTTGGGGATCTGCGAGAGGTTGACGATCTGCCGGTTCGTCTCACCACCCGTAGCGACCATCTCGCTGCCGTCGGACCAGTAGAAGACGTTGTTCTGCGCCTTCGCGGTGTCGGCGACGTTCGGGACGCTCACCATGGCGTACCCGATGCCCGCAACGGCCACCAGGCTTCCGATGAAGCCGATGAAAAGGCCCGTCACCAGTTTCCAGGACGGCATCCAGCGCGCCACGCCGTACTTGCCCGCGCGCGGATAGTCGATGAGGCGCTTCCTGCCGGGATCGGGTGCTCGCCCTCTGCCTCGCCCCGGCCCGCTGGGGCCGCCGGGTCGACCTCCGCGGCCGGGCTCGGCCGCTCTGCGACGGCCGCCTCCGCTTCTTTGTGCCGCGCGGCGGGCTTCGGCGCGGCCGCCGTACGACCGCTCCTCGTCAGTCGACCCCTGGCCCAGTCCGTAATCGGCCGGGGACCCGGTTGCGCCTCGCGGTGCCGCGCGGCGGCCGGAGGACGAGCCGGACTGGCCGCGTCGGGCCGCGGCACGTCCGCCTCCCTGCGGCTGCGGCGGTTTGCGACGGTGCTCGCTCATCGAACGACTACTCCTCGGGCAGGCGCACCTTTGCGCGCCTGGAAACGGCGGCTGGTTTCCGGTCCCCCCGAAGTACGGATGTGGTCGATCCCGCATTCACCCGTACCGCGCCGGGAGCGATGACGCCCCCTGGCGTCACTCGGCTCCCGGTGGTTTGCATGCCGCACAGACTACGCACCGCCAAAACCCACTGAGCCCCAGAGTTCACCCCAAATCAGGCAACTTGCCTCGGATGAATAAGTGATGTGATCCCGTTCACCGTCTCCCCACTTGTCGCATCCGGAAGGCCGTTCTATCGTCGTGATGTATCGAGTCGATACATCGGAGCGAGATAGGGCAAGGAGGCGAGCGGATGAGCCGGCGTTCCGGGATCCTTGAGTTCGCCGTACTCGGCCTGCTCCGCGAGTCCCCGATGCACGGCTATGAGCTGCGCAAACGACTCAATACATCACTGGGTGTGTTCCGTGCGTTCAGCTACGGAACGCTCTATCCCTGCCTCAAGACGCTGGTCGCCAACGGCTGGTTGATCGAAGAGCCGGGACACACCCCCGAGGACGCCCTCGCGGCGCCGCTCGCCGGGCGTCGCGCCAAGATCGTCTACCGGTTGACGGCGGAAGGTAAGGAGCACTTCGAGGAGCTGCTCTCGCAGACCGGCCCCGACGCGTACGAGGACGAGCACTTCGCCGCCCGCTTCGCCTTCTTCGGGCAGACGTCGCGCGATGTACGCATGCGCGTGCTGGAGGGCCGCCGCAGCCGGCTGGAGGAACGCCTGGAGAAGATGCGCGCCTCCCTCGCGCGCACCCGGGAGCGCCTCGACGACTACACGCTTGAGCTCCAGCGCCACGGGATGGAGTCCGTGGAGCGCGAAGTGCGCTGGCTGAACGAGCTCATCGAGAGCGAGCGGGCCGGACGGGACCTGAAGGGTCCCGCCTCCGGGGGGTCCGCTCAGCAGAACAACACATCTGGAGCGCCGGGCGTCCTGCCCCGTCCCGGGGACACCCCCGGGACGGATACGCCCGACGACACCGCCACGTGAGAGTCCAGTCAGGGCCTCACTCGTACACACAGGGAGCAACCGGAATGGGTTCGGTTCGCGTAGCCATCGTCGGTGTGGGCAACTGCGCCGCGTCGCTGGTTCAGGGAGTCGAGTACTACAAGGACGCCGACCCGGCGTCCAAGGTCCCCGGCCTGATGCACGTCCAGTTCGGCGACTACCACGTCCGTGACGTCGAGTTCGTCGCCGCGTTCGACGTCGACGCGAAGAAGGTCGGCCTCGACCTCGCGGACGCCATCGGCGCCTCCGAGAACAACACCATCAAGATCTGCGACGTGCCCACCTCCGGTGTCACCGTCCAGCGCGGCCACACCCTCGACGGTCTCGGCAAGTACTACCGCCAGACCATCGAGGAGTCCGACGCCGATCCCGTCGACGTCGTCCAGGTCCTCAAGGACAAGCAGGTCGACGTGCTCGTCTGCTACCTCCCCGTCGGCTCGGAGGATGCGGCGAAGTTCTACGCCCAGTGCGCCATCGACGCCAAGGTCGCCTTCGTCAACGCCCTTCCGGTCTTCATCGCCGGCACCAAGGAGTGGGCGGACAAGTTCACCGAGGCGGGCGTCCCGATCGTCGGTGACGACATCAAATCGCAGGTCGGCGCCACCATCACGCACCGCGTCATGGCGAAGCTGTTCGAGGACCGGGGCGTCGTCCTGGACCGCACGATGCAGCTGAACGTCGGCGGCAACATGGACTTCAAGAACATGCTCGAGCGCGAGCGCCTGGAGTCCAAGAAGATCTCCAAGACACAGGCCGTCACCTCCCAGATCCCCGACCGGGACCTCGGCGAGAAGAACGTCCACATCGGCCCGTCCGACTACGTCGCCTGGCTGGACGACCGCAAGTGGGCCTACGTCCGCCTCGAGGGCCGCGCCTTCGGAGACGTCCCGCTGAACCTGGAGTACAAGCTCGAGGTCTGGGACTCCCCGAACTCCGCGGGTGTCATCATCGACGCCCTGCGCGCCGCGAAGATCGCCAAGGACCGCGGCATCGGCGGCCCGATCCTCTCGGCCTCCAGCTACTTCATGAAGTCCCCGCCGGTCCAGTACTTCGACGACGAGGCCCGCGAGAACGTCGAGAAGTTCATCAAGGGCGAGGTCGAGCGCTAAGCGCTGACACAACTGCTCCTGCCAGGGCGTAGAGGGTCCCCGGGTTGCCCGCCCGGGGACCCTCCCCGTATGTGAGGCTGTGCCCCATGGCCGTCGTCCGTGATCTGCGCACTCTTCTGCGCTTCGCGAACTTCCGGCGCCTGCTCGCCATACGCCTGCTCTCCCAAGGCGCCGACGGCGTCTACCAGGTCGCACTCGCCGCCTACGTCGTCTTCTCGCCGGAGAAACAGACCTCGGCCACCGCGATCGCCTCCGCCATGGCGGTCCTGCTGCTCCCGTACTCCCTGGTGGGACCCTTCGCAGGTGTCCTCCTGGACCGCTGGCGCCGCCGCCAGGTCTTCCTCTACGGCAACCTGCTGCGCGCCCTGCTGGCGTCGGCGACAGCCGTCCTGATCCTCAGTCACGCCCCGGACGGGCTCTTCTACGCCTCCGCGCTGTGCGTGACCGCGGTCAACCGCTTCGTCCTCGCGGGACTCTCCGCCGCGCTGCCGCGCGTCATCGACGCCGAGCGGCTGGTGATGGCCAACTCCCTTTCCCCGACCGCCGGTACGCTCGCCGCGACCGCGGGCGGAGGTCTCGCCTTCGTCGTACGGCTGGTGGTGGCGGACTCCGACGCCGCCGTAGTCCTGCTGGGCGCCTTCCTCTACCTGTGCGCGGCGCTCGCATCGCTGCGCCTGGCGCCGGAACTGCTCGGGCCGGAGGACGAGTTGGTGCAGCCGAGACTGGCCACGGCACTCACCGGCACGGCCCGTGACCTGACGGCAGGGGTACGACACCTCGCCGCACCGCCGCGCCGGGAGGCCGCCTGGGCACTCGTCACGATGACCCTGATGCGGTTCTGCTACGGCGCGCTGCTGGTCATGCTGTTGATGCTGTGCCGGTACACCTTCGCCTCGACCACGGACGACGGACTGCGTCTGCTGGGGCTGGCGTTGGGGACTTCCGCCGCCGGCTTCTTCGCGGCGGCCGTGGTGACGCCCTGGGGTGCGGGACGTCTCGGGCCGGGCCGCTGGATCGTGGTGTGCGCCGCGGCGGCCGCCGTCCTGGAACCTGCCCTCGGTCTTCCGTTCGCCGCCGCTCCGATGATGGTCGCGACATTCGTCCTCGGCCTCACCACCCAGGGCGCGAAGATCGCGACAGACACGGTCGTGCAGTCTTCCGTGGACGACGGCTTCCGGGGCCGGATCTTCTCCGTCTACGACGTCCTCTTCAACGTCGCCTTCGTCGGCGCCGCGGCAGTGGCAGCGCTGATGCTGCCACCAGACGGTCGCTCCGTCCCGCTGGTGGTCACGGTCGCCGTTGTCTACGCGGTGGTTGCTGGGGCTATGGCCCGCTTTGAGCGCCGGTAAGTGTCACATCAAGGCCACAGAGACCCTCCGGGTTACAGGAGTGTCAGTGGCAGCCGATAACTTACCGGGGTCTTATGCGGCTCTTATGTCGGCCGCTCACCAACTCTTCAGGGGGACCCTCAAGTGACCACTCCGCCCCAGGGCCAGAACCCGTTCGCGCAGGGTCAACAGCCCTACGGCCAGCCCCAGGGCCAGGCACCGTACCCGCCGCAGGGCTCGGCACCGTACCCACCCCAGGGCCAGGCACCGTATCCGCCCCAGGGCGGCTACCCGCAGCAGCCGGGCCAGCCCGGGTTCCCCCAGCAGGCCACCGCGCCGTACGCGCCGCTTCCTCCGCAGCGGCCGAAGCGCGGCATCAAGCAGTACCTGCGCATCGGGGTGGCCATCGTCGCCCTCATAGCCGCCGGAGTCGGCTACTTCGCAAGCCGCCATGACCCCGACACCGCCAAGGTCGGCGACTGCATGAGCATCAGCAATCCGGAGAGCACCACCGACCCCGGCCTGAAGGTCGTGGACTGCAGCAGCTCGAAGGCCAAGTACAAGGTGGCCCAGAAGAAGAGCGACGACTCCGGCTGCGACCGCACCAAGTACGCCGAGTACACGGAGACCGGCAGGAGCGACTTGACCCTCTGCCTCACGCCGTACTCCGCCAAGTAGTAAGGGCTCACCCACACGCCTGGGGCGGTGTTTCACGTGAAACACCGCCCCACCGCGCATCCCCGAGGTCATGTTTCACGTGAAACATGACCTCGTTTCACAGCCTCAGCTCTGCTCAGCCCACCATTCCTTGAGCGCCGCCACCGCCGCACCATGCTCCATCGGCCCGTTCTCCAGCCGCAGCTCCAGCAGGAACTTGTACGCCTGGCCGATGGCCGGCCCGGGGCCGATTCCCAGGATGTCCATGATCTGGTTGCCGTCGAGGTCGGGACGGATCGCGTCCAGCTCCTCCTGCTCCTGGAGCTGGGCGATGCGCTCCTCCAGACCGTCGTACGCCCGCGACAGCGCCGCCGCCTTGCGCTTGTTCCGCGTCGTGCAGTCCGAGCGGGTCAGCTTGTGGAGGCGGTCGAGGAGCGGGCCGGCGTCACGGACGTAGCGGCGAACCGCCGAGTCCGTCCACTCGCCGGTGCCATACCCGTGGAAGCGCAGATGGAGTTCGACCAGGCGCGAGACGTCCTTCACCAGCTCATTGGAGTACTTGAGAGCCGCCATGCGCTTCTTGGTCATCTTCGCGCCGACCACCTCGTGGTGGTGGAACGAGACCCGGCCGTCCTGCTCGAAGCGGCGGGTGCGCGGCTTGCCGATGTCGTGGAGCAGCGCGGCAAGGCGGAGAGTCAGGTCCGGGCCGTTCTCCTCCAGCGCGATCGCCTGTTCCAGGACGATCAGCGTGTGCTCGTAGACGTCCTTGTGCCGATGGTGCTCGTCACGTTCCAGCCGCAGGGCCGGCAGCTCGGGCAGCACATGGTCCGCGAGACCGGTCTCGACCAACAGCGTCAGACCCTTGCGCGGGTTCGCGGACAGGATCAGCTTGTTCAGCTCGTCCCGTACCCGCTCGGCCGAGACGATCTCGATGCGACCGGCCATCTCCTTCATGGCCGTCACGACCTCAGGAGCCACTTCGAAGTCGAGCTGCGCGGCGAAGCGTGCGGCCCGCATCATCCGCAGGGGATCGTCGGAGAAGGACGCCTCAGGAGTGCCGGGGGTACGCAGGACACGCGCAGCGAGGTCGTCCCGTCCGCCGTGCGGGTCGATGAACTTCTTCTCCGGGAGCGCGAGGGCCATCGCGTTGACGGTGAAGTCGCGCCGGACGAGGTCTTCCTCGATGGAGTCTCCGTACGACACCTCGGGCTTGCGGGAGGTGCGGTCGTAGGCCTCCGACCGGTAAGTGGTCACCTCGATCTGAAAGTGCTTATCAGCGTCTCCGACGCGGGCATTCTTCTGGGCCCCGACGGTGCCGAAGGCGATGCCCACCTCCCAGACGGCATCCGCCCACGGACGGACGATCTTGAGGACGTCCTCGGGACGGGCGTCGGTCGTGAAGTCGAGGTCGTTGCCGAGCCGGCCCAGCAGCGCGTCCCGGACCGAGCCGCCGACCAGGGCGAGCGAGAACCCGGCCTCCTGGAAACGGCGGGCGAGGTCGTCGGCGACAGGATCCACCCGCAGCGGTTCACTCGGCACGCGGTGCGGCTCCTGGCTCGGGGCACTGAGGTTGGCTTCGTTGACGTTCGGCACAACAGAAGAGGGTACGTGCCCCGGGCGACCGCAGGCGCCTCCATTAAACGTCCACGGACACTTCAGTAAAGAGGTGCACAAACTCTGCTCTTGGGGCGTACGGGTCGCACTTCTCTTTATACGTACAGATAGAGGACAGGTGGACCCTGGCTCCCGATCTTGTGCGGCAGTCCGCGGCACTTCCCCTCAGCGCGCATCGTTACCATGCGTGGACGCACATTCCGACGACCACTGACGACGACGAGGGACGGGCGAGCGCGTGGCCGAGGCGGCAGACTTCCAGGGGACGAGTCCCTCACCTGCCCGCCGGTGGCTGCGGCGCACCGGAGCACTGCTCGCAGGAGCGCCTCTGCTGGCCGGTCTCCTCCAGCTGCCCTCCGCGGCTTCAGCGAACGCGGCTGGTCAGACCGTCGCTCAGGACGCCTCGGGCTCGGGTTCGGTGGCCGTCGCCCTCGACTCGCTCAGCCCCGAGGTCCCCACGGACGGGGACACGCTGACCGTGTCGGGCACTGTGACCAACAACGGCAAGCAGACGGTCACCGGCGCCCATGTGGGACTGCGCGTGGGCCCTCAGCTGAACACGCGCTCGGCCGTCGCGGACGTCGCCCAGGACGGTGACAGCCTCCAGGGCGCAACCGGTTCGGAGATCGGCGGCAAGTACGTCGAGAAGTTCTCCCAGCTCACTCCGGGCGTCGCCGAGCCCTTCAGCATCTCCGTGCCGGTCGACAAGCTGAACCTCGGTGACGACGGGGTCTACCAGTTCGCCGTCTCGCTGTCCGGCCAGACCGCCGCTCAGCCGTGGGACCAGGTCCTCGGGATCCAGCGGACCTTCCTGCCCTGGCAGCCCGACGAGGCCGGCACCAAGACGAAGACGACCTTTCTGTGGCCGCTGGTGTCCACCGTCCACATGACGGCGGAGACGGGATCGAACGAGCAGCAGACACCGGTCTTCCTCAATGATGATCTCGCCAAGGAGATCTCTCCGGGCGGCCGCCTGGACGAGATGCTGTCTCTGGGCGAGAGCCTCGATGTCACCTGGGTGATCGACCCGGATCTGCTGGCCTCGGTCGACGCGATGACCCGCAGCTATCGGGTCCGGGCCGCCGGCAACACCACCACGGCGGGCACGCACCAGGCGGTCGCCAAGCAGTGGCTCGCCGAACTGCAGAAGGCGGTGGCCGACAAGGAGGTCGTCGCGCTGCCCTTCGCCGACCCGGACCTCGCCTCCCTCGCCCACAACGGCACGAGCGTGACCGGTTCGCTGAGCCACCTCAAGGAGGCCACCGACGTCGTCGCCAACACGGTGGAGCCGATCCTCCACGTGAAACCGAGCACGGACTTCGCCTGGCCCGTGGACGGTGCCGTCGATCCGTCGATCGTGAAGGTCGCCACCTCCGCCGGCGCCGACCAGGTCATCGCGCGCAGCGACAGCCTCCAGGAGACCGGCGGCCTGTCCTACACCCCCTCCGCAGCCCGCCCGATCGGCGGCGGCACCACGGCGGTGGTCGCGGACGCCCGCCTGTCGCAGGCGTTCGAGGGCGACCTCACGACGGCCTCTGACAGCACGCTCGCCGTGCAGCAGTTCCTTGCCCAGAGCCTCGCGCTCAACCTGCAGACGAACCAGCAGCGCAGCATCGTCGTCGCTCCGCAGCGCATGCCCACGACCCACCAGGCCCAGGCCATGGCCGACGCACTGTCGGCACTCGAGGGCGGCAACTGGTCCGAGGTCCAGAAGCTCACCTCGGCCGCGCATGCCAAACCGGACCCGGGTGCCACGACGAAGGTGCCGTCGACGTCCGCGTATCCGTCCTCGCTGCGCAAGCAGGAGCTGCCGCGCTCGGCCTTCGAGGAGATCGCGACCACACAGGACGAACTCGACAACTTCAAGGTCATCCTCAGCGACGAGTCCCGCGTGGTGACCCCCTTCGGGCGCGCCATGAACCGCGGGATGTCCACGTCGTGGCGGGGCAGCGCGGCCGCCGCGGCGAGCTTCCGCGACGACGTCGACAACCACCTCACCGATCTGACCGGCCAGGTCAAGCTGATCGACAAGTCCGACACCAAGCTCTCCGGACGCAGCGCCACCATCCCCGTGACCGTCCAGAACAATCTGGTACAGGGTGTCCAGCACCTGACGCTGCGCCTCACCTCGACGAGCCCCACCCGCCTCCAGATCGGCGGTCACGCGTACCAGGAGCAGCCCGTCACCGTCTCCGGCGGGCACAGCCAGACGGTGAAGTTCACCACGTCGGCCAAGGCCAACGGCCAGGCCACGGTGGTCGCCCAGCTGTACACGGAGGACGGCCAGGAATACGGCCACGCCGTCACCTTCGACGTCAAGGTCACCGAGTTCACGGCCACCGTGATGCTGGTCATCGGCGGTGGCTTCCTCCTGCTCGTCCTCGCCGGCTTCCGGATGTACACGCAGCGCAAGCGCGCGGCCGCGCGTGAGGCCGAGGAGGGCGGTCCCGACGAGGCCGGCGAGACCGCCGAGGACCCGGAGAACCCCGAGGGCCCCGAAGACCGTCTCAAGGAGGAGTCCGGCACCGACGCCCGGGCAGACGACCCTGAGCAGCCGAGTGACCCGACACCGGACACCGCACCGGAAAGCACCGACCCGTCCGGCACGGGTGAGAGAGTGGACCGTTGAGGATGTCGTGGCCGGTGGGCCCGGGACGATGAGGTGGGGTAACCATGAACGCGCCGTACGACGGTGACCGCGGCCAGGCCGCGGGCAGCTCGGGCCCCCCCGAGGGCCCGCTGCCCGAGCACGGCCAGGTACCGCCGCAGCCCCCCGCGGACATGTACCTCCAGGACGCCTACGACCAGGACCCCTACCGGGCGCAGGACCTCTCGGCGCAGGACCCGGTCGCCGAGGCCCTCTACGACCGTGCCGCCCACCCCCCGCCGCCCCCGGGGACCTACCAGCCGCAGCAACCGCTGTACTCCCAGCCGCCTCAGTCCCCGTACGCCCCCGACTCCCGGGTCTGGGCCCAGACACCGGCGCCGGAGCCGGACGGCCCGAGTCAGTACCTGCCCTACGGCGACGACCCCCGCACCACCCAGTACGTGGGCGTCGACGACCTGGTCACCCGGGCGGGCGAGGAGCTCCACGAGCCGGACGCCTTCGCGCATCTCTTCCGGGACCAGCAACAGAACGGCGGATACCCCCCGTCGGATACCCCGTCCGTGCCCGGACCGGCGGCCGCGCCGGGCGCGTCCTCGCCGACCCCGCAGTACCAGGCTGCGGCGGCGCCCACGCCCGCGAGCGACCAGACCATGAACCTCGGCACCACGCCGCCCGCGGCGCCGGTGCCGCCAGCAGCTCCTGTGGCCCCGGCGAAGAAGGGCGGGGGCCTGCTCAAGTCGAGCGCCGTGATGGCCGCGGGCACGATGGTCTCCCGCCTCACCGGCTTCATCCGCTCCGCCCTGATCGTCTCGGCGCTGGGCGTCGGTCTGCTCGGTGACACCTTCCAGGTCGCGTACCAGCTGCCCACGATGATCTACATCCTGACCGTCGGCGGCGGCCTCAACTCGGTCTTCGTGCCGCAGCTCGTGCGCGCCATGAAGGAGGACGAGGACGGCGGCGAGGCCTACGCCAACCGTCTGCTGACCCTGGTCATGGTGGCGCTGGGCGCCCTCACGGTCCTCGCGGTCCTCGGCGCGCCGCTCCTGATCCGCCTGCTGTCGGACTCGGTGGCCAGCGACCCGGCGGCCAACGCGGTGGGCGTCACCTTCGTCCGCTACTTCCTGCCCTCGATCTTCTTCATGGGCGTCCATGTGGTGATGGGTCAGATCCTCAACGCCCGTGGGAAGTTCGGCGCCATGATGTGGACGCCGGTCCTGAACAACATCGTCATCATCGTGACGCTCGGCATGTTCATGTGGGTCTATGGCAGCGCGGCCGACTCCGGCATGAAGGTCACGACCATCCCGCCGGAGGGCCAGCGGCTCCTCGGTATCGGTGTGCTGCTCGGCCTCGTCGTCCAGGCCCTGGCGATGATCCCGTACCTCCACGAGACCGGGTTCCGGCTGCGGCTCCGGTTCGACTGGAGGGGCCACGGCCTCGGCAAGGCCGTGACGCTCGCCAAGTGGACCGTCCTGTTCGTCCTCGCCAACCAGGCCGGCGCGATCGTCGTCTCCCAGTTGTCCACCTCGGCCGGGAAGGCCTCACCCGTCGACGGCACCGGCTTCGCCGCCTACGCCAACGCCCAGCTGATCTGGGGCCTGCCGCAGGCCATCATCACCGTCTCCCTGATGGCCGCCCTGCTGCCGCGCATCTCGCGCTCGGCGGCGGAGGACGACAGCGGCGCCGTCCGCGACGACATCTCCCAGGGCCTGCGCACCACGGCCGTCGCCATCGTGCCGATCGCCTTCGGCTTCCTCGCCCTCGGTATCCCGATGTGCACGCTGATCTTCGGCTCCTCCGGCGTCAGCGAGGCCACCAACATGGGCTTCATGCTGATGGCGTTCGCCCTCGGCCTGATCCCGTACTCCGTGCAGTACGTCGTCCTGCGCGCGTTCTACGCCTACGAGGACACCCGGACACCCTTCTACAACACGGTCATCGTGGCCGCGGTCAACGCGGGCGCCTCGGCGCTGTGTTACGTCGCCCTGCCGCCCCGCTGGGCCGTGGCCGGCATGGCCGCCTCGTACGGCCTCGCCTACGCGATCGGAGTCGGCGTCGCCTGGAACCGGCTGCGCAAGCGGCTCGGCGGCGACCTGGACGGCGCCCGCGTCCTGCGTACGTACGCCAGGCTCTGCATCGCCTCGGTGCCCGCAGCGGCCCTCAGCGGCGCCGCCTGCTACGAGATCGGCCACACGCTCGGCCAGGGCGTCGTCGGGTCTCTCGCGGCCCTGCTGGCCGGCGGCGCAGTGCTGCTCGGGATCTTCTTCCTGGCTGCCCGAAAGATGCGCATCGAGGAACTGAACTCACTGGTCGGCATGGTCCGCGGGCGTCTGGGGCGCTGACGCGGGGGTACGCGCACAACCATCGTCCGCCACCGTGTGTCGTGCATAGCGGCGGACTGTGGGCACAATTGGTTTCGGCGTCGGACAGCGCGCACGGGTGTTGGCCGGCGCGCATTGAATGGGGAGGCAGGAACGACGGTGGCGGAACGGAGCACGGCTGCCGTCGACGTGGCAGACAACAGCGGCGACCAACCGCTGACCGCAGAGGCGGACCAGTCCACGGCCGACGGGGTGGCCCAGAACCGGGAGCGGGACACGGAGATCGACGAGGCACAGGGGAGTGGCGGGACGGAAGGTCCCGGGAAGGCCTCACCACCCGAGCTGCACAGCGGCCACAAACTCGCCAGACGGTACCGGCTCGAGGAGTGCGTCACCCGTCTGGACGGATTCAGCAGTTGGCGTGCCGTGGACGAGAAGCTTCGCCGCGCCGTCGGCGTCCACATCCTGCCCGCGGACCATGCACGGGCCCGTTCGGTGCTGGCCGCGGCCCGCTCCTCGGCGCTGCTCGGTGATCCCCGCTTCGTCCAGGTGCTGGACGCGGTCGAGGAGAACGACCTCGTCTACGTCGTCCACGAGTGGCTGCCCGACGCCGCCGAGCTGACCACGCTGCTCGCCTCCGGTCCGCTGGAGCCGCACGACGCCTACCAGATGGTCAGTCAGATCGCCTCCGCAATGGCTGCAGCGCACCGTGAGGGCCTGGCCCATCTGCGGCTGAACCCCAACGCTGTGCTGCGTACCTCCAGCGGCCAGTGGCGCATCCGTGGCCTTGCCGTGAACGCCGCGCTGCGTGGCATCAGTTCGGACACCCCGCAGCGCACCGACACGGAGTCCGTCGGCGCGCTCCTGTATGCGGGGCTCACCCAGCGCTGGCCGTACGAGAACGACGCGTACGGTCTGGCGGGGCTGCCCAAGGACGTCGGTCTGATCGCACCCGACCAGGTGCGGGCCGGTGTCCACCGCGGTCTGTCCGAGCTGGCCATGCGCGCACTCGCCAACGACGGGGCGACCGCCTCCCGCCACGAATCCCCGTGCACCACGCCGGAGGAACTGGTGAAGGCGATCGGTGAGATGCCCCGCATCCGCCCGCCGGAGCCCGCGTTCACCGCGCCGCCGGAGTACCAGCGCACCACCTATCAGCAGGGCACGTACGGCCGCCCCGCCCCGCACCCCGGCGCCACCCAGCCGGTGCCGGCTCCCCCGGCCCCGCTGCAGAGCCGCACCGGCAAGGCCCTGAAGTGGGCCGTCTCGGCTCTCCTCATCGCGGCCCTGGGCCTCGGCAGCTGGCAACTCGCGGACGCGCTCATGGACAGCAGCAACAAGTCCGACGACACGAACAAGACGCAGACGAACGACGGGGGCGACAAGAACAGCGCCGCACCCAAGCCGACCAAAGCACTCCAGATCCAGAGGGCCCAGGAGTACGTCGCCACGGGTGACGCCCAACACCCCAACGACGTCGACAAGACGTACGACAACAACAGCTCCACGTACTGGCGCACCGCCAGCTACAAGGACGGCCCGGACATGAAACCGTCCTTCAAGCCCGGTGTCGGCATCGTCTACGACTTCGGCTCGGAGCAGGAGGTCTCCGCCGCTTCGATAGGGCTCCTGTTCGGCGGCAACCACACGACAGTCACGCTCTACGCGACGGACTCCATGAGTTCGTCGGTTCCGCTGACTTCGATGACGAAACTGGGATCCACGACGACCTCCGGCACGTCTGCCAAGGTG
Organism: Streptomyces longisporus; assembly: GCF_039532765.1. NCBI lineage: Bacteria > Bacillati > Actinomycetota > Actinomycetes > Kitasatosporales > Streptomycetaceae > Streptomyces > Streptomyces longisporus. The sequence continues at coordinate 204,793 of NZ_BAAASG010000012.1, read as the reverse complement.
ACAGTCGCCAAGCCGGTGAAGAGCCGGTATGTACTCGTGTGGTTCACGGCGCTGCCGTACGCGCCGGGGGACTCATACAGCGACCCGGGCTACAAGCAGGCTGTGACGGACCTGAAGTTCACCGGCTGAAAGCTCACCGCATCCCAGGGGAGGGGGTCCGATGGCAGATGACACCGCATACGGCGACGCAAGCGATCAGGACCTCCTGGCCCGCCATGTAGAAGGCGACCCGGACGCCTTCGGCGAGCTTGTGCGGCGTCATCGTGACCGGCTGTGGGCGGTGGCCCTGCGGACGCTGGGGGACCGGGAGGAGGCCGCTGACGCGGTTCAGGACGCCCTGGTGTCCGCCTACCGGGCCGCCCACACCTTCCGGGGGCAGTCGGCCGTCACGACGTGGCTGCACCGGATCACGGTGAACGCCTGCCTCGACCGCGCCCGCAAGGCCGCCTCACGCAAGACCTCCCCGGTCGACGACACCGAGCGGCTGGAGCAGCTGCTGGAGCCGCACGAGGAGGCATCGGCTCCCGCGGAGCGCAACGATCTGCACCGGCAGCTGCTGGAGGCACTCGGCACCCTGCCGCCCGACCAGCGCGCCGCCCTCGTCCTGGTGGACATGCAGGGGTACCCGGTCGCCGAAGCCGCCCGCGTGCTCGAAGTCCCCACCGGCACGGTGAAGAGCCGCTGCGCCCGTGGCAGAGCCAGACTTCTGCCGCTCCTCACCCATCTCCGGCCGGAAAACGCCGGTGGCCCCAAGGAACAGGGCGAGGGGCGGAACCGGACCCAGGGGACATCCGTCCCACCGGCAGCGGGACCGCCGACTGCCGGTCCACGCGGCAGAGGGCCGGATACCGGGCCAAGCGATTCAGCTGCTGTGAAGGGCGGAGGTGGGCGAGCGTGACATCCACGACGGACATGGCCGGACACCCGGACGTCGCCGAAATCTCCGACCTCACCGAGGGGCTGCTTCCGCCGTCCCGGGCTGCCGACGTACGACGGCACCTGGACGAGTGCGAGCTCTGCGCGGACGTCTACGCGTCCCTGGAGGAGATTCGAGGACTGCTCGGTTCGGTGCCGGGTCCGACCCGCATGCCCGCCGATGTCGCAGGCCGGATCGATGCCGCTCTCGCGGCCGAGGCACTGCTGAACGCGACGGCACCCGGTGTCACGGACGCCCCGGCGCTCGTCGGTGCGTCCCGTGTCGCGAACGACGCCGGTGACAGCGCGGGTGTTTCACGTGAAACATCGGCAACAGCAGACCGTACCGCGGGACATTCCCGCGCCTCCACCACCGGTCCGGGTCGCAAGCAGCGCAAGCGGGGCGGCCGCCGCAGGATCGCCATCCTGGGCACCGTCTTCACCGTCGCCGCACTGGGCTTCGGCTCGGTCCTGCTGACATCGCTGAACGACGGGAAACCACCCGCTAGTGAGGCCCATGGCGGGAAGTCCGCCGCTCCGGACACCTTCTCGGAGGCCAAGCTGGAGGCCCAGGTCGCCGGTCTCCTCAAGAGCCAGGGTTCGGGCAGCGCCTCGCATGCTCCGCACAGTCTCGGCGTGGAGGGCGGGAGCAACCAGCCCAAGATCTTCAAGGAGCCCACGATCCCGGACTGCGTCCGTAACGGCATCGGGCGCACGGACCCGGCCCTCGCGGCGAAGGAAGGGACCTACAAGGGCACGGACGTCCTGCTCGTGGTCATGTCCGACGCCTCCGCCAGTAACGAGGTGACCGCATACATCGTGGATGCGAGCTGTGTGAGTCATGCGTCCGCCGCCAAGGCGAAGGTTCTCCTGACGCACTCCTACACCCGTCCCTGAACGCACACGCTTCGTCTCCGTATTGCGTGGTATCCCGTACCGTGTCGCGTCTCCGTGTGCCCGGACACAGTGGGAATGCGCGCCCCTTAGGATCCGTTGGGTGGGGTGAGAGTTCTGAGAGAAGCTCCCCCGGTCCGACGACGCAGTCCAGAGACGAGGAAACAAGCCGTGAGCGACGTCCGTAACGTGATCATCATCGGCTCCGGGCCCGCCGGCTACACGGCGGCGCTCTACACCGCGCGCGCGTCGCTGAAGCCGCTCGTGTTCGAGGGCGCCGTCACCGCCGGTGGCGCGCTGATGAACACCACCGACGTGGAGAACTTCCCCGGCTTCCGGGACGGCATCATGGGCCCGGAGCTCATGGACAACATGCGTGCCCAGGCCGAGCGCTTCGGTGCCGAGCTCGTCCCGGACGACGTCGTCTCCGTCGATCTGACCGGTGAGATCAAGACCGTCACCGACACCGCCGGCACCGTGCACAGGGCAAAGGCCGTCATCGTCACCACCGGCTCCCAGCACCGCAAGCTCGGCCTGCCGAACGAGGACGCCCTCTCCGGCCGCGGTGTCTCCTGGTGTGCCACCTGTGACGGCTTCTTCTTCAAGGACCAGGACATCGCCGTGATCGGCGGCGGCGACACCGCGATGGAGGAGGCGACCTTCCTCTCCCGCTTCGCCAAGTCCGTGACGATCGTCCACCGCCGGGACACCCTGCGCGCCTCCAAGGCAATGCAGGAGCGCGCCTTCGCCGACCCGAAGGTCAAGTTCGTGTGGGACAGCGAAGTCGCCGAAGTCCAGGGCGAGCAGAAGCTCTCGGGTCTGAAGCTGCGCAACATCAAGACCGGCGAGCTCTCGGATCTGGCGGTCACCGGCCTGTTCATCGCGATCGGCCACGACCCGCGCACCGAACTCTTCAAGGGCCAGCTCGACCTTGACGAGGAGGGCTACCTCAAGGTCGCCGCTCCTTCCACCCGCACCAACCTGACCGGTGTCTTCGCCGCCGGTGACGTGGTCGACCACACCTACCGTCAGGCGATCACCGCCGCCGGTACCGGCTGCTCCGCCGCGCTCGACGCCGAGCGCTTCCTCGCCGCCCTTGCGGACGAGGAGCAGGCCGAGCCCGAGAAGACCTCTGTCTGACCTCCATCCGCCCCACGCACCAACCAGTTAAGGAGCCCGCCGTGGCCGGCACCCTGAAGAATGTGACCGACGACTCCTTCGAGCAGGACGTCCTCAAGAGCGACAAGCCCGTACTGGTGGACTTCTGGGCCGCCTGGTGCGGCCCCTGCCGCCAGATCGCGCCGTCTCTCGAGGCGATTGCCGCCGAGTACGGCGACAAGATCGAGGTCGTCAAGCTCAACATCGATGAGAACCCGGGTACGGCCGCCAAGTACGGCGTCATGTCCATCCCGACGCTGAACGTCTACCAGGGTGGAGAGGTCGCCAAGACCATCGTCGGTGCGAAGCCGAAGGCCGCGATCGTCCGCGACCTCGAGGACTTCATCGCCGAGTAGTCGGCAAAGCCGTCGAGTCGGCGGTGGATGTTTCACGTGAAACACGAATGGGCCAACCCGGAAGGGTCGGCCCATTCGCTTGTCCGGACCCCCTTCACAGCGGCCTCAGCACCGGCTCCTTCTGCACAGCCCCCAGCAGCCGGTCGAGCGCCATCTCCACGTCTTCCTTCCAGGACAACGTCGTCCGCAGCTCCAGCCTCAGACGCGGGTAAGTCGGGTGAGGACGGACCGTCTTGAAGCCCACGGCCAGAAGATGGTCGGCCGGCAGGACGCACGCGGGCTCCTTCCACCGTGCGTCCCCGAACGCCTCGATCGCCTTGAAGCCCCGCCTCAGCAGATCCTTGGCTACCGTCTGGACCATGACCCGCCCGAGCCCCTGCCCCTGATAGCCCGGCATGATGAACGCGGTCATCAGCTGCACTGCGTCGGACGAAACGGGACTCGTGGGGAAGGCCGTGGAACGCGGAACGTAGGCCGGAGGGGCGTACAGGACGAAGCCCACCGGTACATCGTCGACGTAGACGACCCGGCCGCAGGACCCCCAGTCCAGCAGGACCGCGGAAATCCACGCTTCCTTCTCCAGGGCGGACGTGCCCGCTTTTACCGCGGCCTCACCGCTGACTGGGTCCAATTCCCAGAAGACACACGCGCGACAGCGGTTGGGAAGGTCCTGAAGGTTGTCCAGCGTGAGCGGTACGAGCCGACGCCCCATGAAGCCTGTTCCTCGCTTCCCTCGCCCGCAGCGTCGCGGGCGGCTGTCAGAGCGCTCCGTTCCCTCAGCAGGCTGCCGACGAAGCCGCCGACCGCGCCCACTCCGAGACCTGCGCTCACCAGTCCGGTGCGGCTCATCGTTCGCATGGCCCCTGCCTCCCTCTCAGAGGTACTGCCAGGTGGATGCGCCATACCCGAACGCATCGTATCCACGAAGCGATTCCATCGATACTGCCTGAAAGCAAAGAGCGGGCCGTGTTCCGGTACACACCGGACACGGCCCACTCTTACGGCCCAGCGAGCGAAACCGCCCCTCGCCCACAGACCGCCTAGGCCTCGGGATCCTCGGAATCGTCCTCCAGGAGGCTCTTCTGCAGGACCGGTCCCTCGCCGGGAGCAAGGCTGCTCAGGATCCGCTCAAGGTCCTCCATGGAGGCGAACTCGACGGTGATCTTGCCCTTCTTCTGCCCCAGGTCGACCTTCACGCGCGTCTCGAAACGGTCCGAGAGACGGGTCGCGAGGTCGGTCAGCGCCGGAGAGACCCGCGCGCCGGCCCGAGGGCCCTTGGACCGCTGGGCCGTCTGCGGCCGCGACCCCATCAGAGTCACGATCTCCTCGACGGCTCGCACGGACAGTCCCTCGGCCACGATCCGGTGGGCCAGCCGGTCCTGCTCCTCCGAGTCCTCGACGGAGAGCAGCGCCCTCGCATGACCGGCGGACAGGACCCCGGCAGCCACCCGGCGCTGGACCGCCGGCGAGAGCTTCAGCAGCCGCAGCGTGTTGGAGACCTGGGGCCGGGACCGACCGATCCGGTCGGCCAGCTGGTCGTGCGTGCAGTTGAAGTCCTTCAGAAGCTGGTCGTAGGCAGCAGCCTCTTCCAGCGGGTTCAGCTGCGCCCGGTGCAGGTTCTCCAGCAGGGCGTCCAGGAGAAGCTTCTCGTCCTCCGTGGCCCGCACGATCGCCGGGATCGCGTCCAGGCCGGCCTCACGGCAGGCCCGCCAGCGCCGCTCGCCCATGATGAGCTCGTAGCGGGCGGGGCCCAGCTGCCGTACGACGACCGGCTGGAGGAGGCCCACCTCCTTGATGGAGGTGACGAGTTCCTGCAGCGCGTCCTCGTCGAAGACCTCACGCGGCTGGCGCGGGTTCGGCGTGATCGCGTCGAGAGGAAGCTCCGCGAAGTGGGCGCCCACAGGAGACGCGGGCGCCTCCGCGAGGCCGTTCAGCGACGGCTCCTCGGTTTCATGTGAAACAGGCGGCAGCGTTGTCACCTTCGCCGCGGCCACACCCCGGTCGGTGGTCAGCACCGGCACCGCCGACGGCGACGCAGAACCTGCGCCCCCCATCGCGGCCGGAGTCGGTGTCTTCTCCGTCGGGGCAGCAGGGATCAGCGCGCCGAGACCACGGCCCAAACCCCTCCGTCGCTCGCTCACTGAATCCCCTCCACCATGCTTGGATCACTCTGGGCGCCGATATGGGCATGCGGCGCGTCGTAGGACACACCCACACCCTTCAGCGCGATTTCTCGTGCCGCCTCAAGATAGGACAGAGCACCGCTCGATCCCGGATCGTAGGTCAGCACCGTCTGCCCATAACTCGGCGCCTCGGAGATACGGACCGAGCGGGGAATGCTCGTCCGCAGCACCTCGTCGCCGAAGTGGCTGCGCACCTCGTCCGCGACCTGCGACGCGAGGCGCGTCCGGCCGTCGTACATGGTGAGCAGGATCGTCGATACATGCAGTGTGGGGTTGAGGTGCCCCCGCACCAGGTCGACGTTGCGCAGCAGCTGGCCCAGACCCTCCAGCGCGTAGTACTCGCACTGGATGGGGATGAGGACCTCCGCGCCGGCCACCAGCGCGTTGACCGTCAGCAGGCCGAGCGAAGGGGGACAGTCAATCAGGATGTAGTCCAGCGGCTGCTCATAGGCCTGGATGGCTCGCTGCAGTCGGCTCTCCCGTGCCACCAGGGACACCAGCTCGATCTCCGCACCGGCGAGATCGATCGTGGCGGGGGCACAGAAGAGACCCTCGACATCGGGAACCGGCTGGACGACCTCCGCGAGGGGCTTGCTTTCGACCAGGACGTCGTAGATGGACGGCACTTCGGCGTGATGGTCGATCCCCAGCGCAGTGGATGCGTTGCCCTGAGGGTCGAGGTCGATCACCAGGACGCGGCCGCCGTGCAGGGCCAGGGAGGCGGCAAGATTGACGGTGGTCGTCGTCTTGCCGACACCGCCCTTCTGGTTGGCGACCACCATGACGCGTGTCTGCTCGGGCCGTGGCAGGCCCTCGCCTGCGCGGCCCAGAGCCTCCACCGCCAGTTGGGCAGCACGACCGATCGGAGTGTCGTCCATCGGAGGCGGTGTTTCACGTGAAACATCCTCCCCCATCGACTCGGTACGGGGACCGGGGACCGGATCGGTCATCGGTCCCGCGATGTTGGCGTCGGACCGCAAGGATTCACTCTCCTCGACTTCAGGCTCGCAATGAACAGAGCCTCCCATGTCTTCGGGGTCGTGAACCAGTGAGGCCTGTTGTTCTGTGGAGAAATCCACCTCTGTGGACAACTCGACCCCCCTCACGGGGGACCGGATCTCGTCGGATACGGGTGCCTCTCCGAGTGAACCGAGAGGCTTACGGTCGCGGGGTTCGGCAGCGGCGCGGCCGCGACTGATGATGCCGTGGAGCAGTGAGCGACGTTTCACGTGAAACACGATGCACAGCAGCGGTGGCCGAACTGTCGCGACACTCCGGCGTGCGTAGGTTTGGCAGCTTGTGTGGAGTACGTCTCGTCGTCAGGCCGGATCAGCGGCGCCGGCGTGCCCGCCCCGCCCGTGCGGCCTTGGCCTTCTTCGCAGCGAAGCGGACACCGCCGGGGCTCTCCCCGACCTCGACCCGCACGACCGTGGACGGAGGATCCACCACCCCTTCACCCACATGCAAGATGGACGTCTCCACCGCACCCAGCTTGCTGAGCGCCGTGCCCGCGCTCTTGAGCTCCTCCTCAGCGGTGTCACCCTTGAGCGCAAGCATCTCCCCGTACGGCCGCAGCAGCGGAATGCCCCACGTGGCCAGCCGGTCCAGCGGAGCCACGGCCCGCGCCGTCACTACATGCACCGACGGCACCTTGCCCATGACCTCCTCGGCACGGCCGCGGACAACCGTCACATGGTCCAGCCCGAGCAACTCCACGACCTCGGTGAGAAAGTTCGTACGCCGCAACAGCGGTTCCAGCAGTGTGATCTTCAGGTCCTCACGGACCAGTGCCAGCGGAATGCCCGGCAGGCCGGCACCCGAGCCGACGTCGCAGACCGTCACGCCCTCGGGCACGACCTCGGAAAGCACCGCGCAGTTCAGCAGATGGCGCTCCCACAGCCGAGGCACCTCACGCGGGCCGATCAGACCGCGCTGCACACCCGCCTCAGCGAGCAGCTCCGCATAGCGGACCGCGTCCGCGAAGCGATCACCGAACACCGCGCGCGCCTGCTCGGGCGCAGGGGGAAGCTCCGCTGCCTCCGTCACGGGGACCGTCCTTCCGTACCGCATCAGCGCACCGAGCGCCGAGACCACCAGAACTATCAGGCTGACAAAGCTCGGCCCCGCCTGCGCTACAGACGGGGCCGGAGGAACGTACGGACCGATCAGGCCGGGAGCACAACGACGAAGCGCTGCGGCTCCTCGCCCTCGGACTCGCTGCGCAGGCCCGCAGCCTTGACGGCGTCGTGCACGACCTTGCGCTCGAACGGCGTCATCGGCTTCATCTTCACGGGCTCGCCGGTGCTCCTGACCTCGGCGGCCGCCTTCGCACCCAGCTCGGAAAGCTCGGCGCGCTTCTTTGCACGGTAGCCGCCGATGTCCAGCATCAGCCGACTGCGATCCCCGGTCTCCCGGTGCACGGCCAGGCGCGTGAGCTCCTGCAGCGCCTCAAGCACCTCACCGTCACGGCCGACCAGCTTCTGCAGGTCTCGGCTGCCCGCGTCGCTGATGATCGAGACAGCGGCGCGGTCGGCCTCGACGTCCATGTCGATATCGCCGTCGAGATCGGCGATGTCCAGCAGACCCTCGAGGTAGTCCGCCGCGATCTCGCCCTCCTGCTCCAGGCGGGTAAGGGTGTCTGCACCCTCGGCAGCGGCGGAGGTGGTGCCTTCCGTCACGGGATGGGCTCCTTCTTACTTCTTGGACGGGGACTTGGGGCGCTGCGGGCCCTTGCGCTGCCCGGACTGAGCCTTGCTGCGGGTACCGCCGCCGGGCTTCGGCTCGGCCTTCTTCGCAGCGGCGGAGGGCTTGGCGTCCTCCGGCTCGTCGGACTTGCTCAGCGACGTCTTCGGCTCGGAGTCGCCGGGCACCTTCGCAGTGCCCGACTGACGCTGGGCCTTGCTCTGCCGCTTGGGCTGCTGGCGCTTGGGAGCGGCGGCGCCACCGGTGGTCGCCGTACCGTCCTCGGACTGGGCGGCGGCAGCGCTCTCGCTCTTCATCACGGTGCCGTCGGTCTGGGCAACGAGACCCGCCTTGTTCAAGGCGTTGATGAACTTGCGCTCGAACTCGTTGCGGTCCCGGCCCTTGGCGACGATCGCCTTGACGATGGTCTTCTCGCTCCGCTTGCGGGTCTTGCCGTGCTGCGTGACGTGCTTGGTCAGGCGCTCCAGATAAGCGGCCTGGGCCTTGGAACCCGGGGTCGGGTTGTTGTGGATGACGTACATCTGCTGGCCCATGGTCCACACGTTGGTGGTCAGCCAGTAGACGAGGACACCGACCGGGAAGTTCACACCGAAGACGGCGAACATGACCGGGAAGACGTACATCAGCATCTTCTGCTGCTGCATGAACGGCGTCTTCACCGTGGTGTCGACGTTCTTCGTCATCAGCTGGCGCTGCGTGTAGAACTGCGACGCCGACATCAGCACGATCATGATCGCGGTGACGACACGGACGTCGGTCAGCGAGGCGCCGAGAGCGGTGATCTGGCTCTCGCTGCTGAAGAACTTGGCGGCCAGCGGGGCGCCGAAGATGTGCGCGTGACGGGCGCTGGCGAGCAGCTGATCGTCGATGACGCCGATCGTCTTGCCCGTCGCGATGCCGTTGAGCACGTGATACAGGGCGAAGAAGAACGGGGACTGCGCCAGGATGGGAAGGCACGAGGAGAGCGGGTTGGTACCCGTCTCCTTGTACAGCTTCATCATCTCTTCGGACTGGCGCTGCTTGTCGCTCTTGTAGCGCTCCTGGATCTTCTTCATCTCAGGCTGCAGGGTCTGCATGGCCCGGGTCGACTTGATCTGCTTCACGAAGAGCGGGATCAAGCAGATACGGATCAGGATCACCAGGGACACGATGGACAGGCCCCAGGCCCAGCCCGTGTCGGGACCGAAGATCTTCCCGTACATCGAGTGGAACTGGACGATGACCCATGAAACGGGTGTCGTGATGAAGCTGAAGAGGCTGGCAATCGTGTCCACTAATCATGCTCCTTGGGCATGGGACGAGGTCTCTGCGGCCGGGCTCGAAGGAAGATTCTCCTCGGTGGCCGGTTCGCCGGCGGAGGGCCCGCCCTTGCGTGCACGCCAGGCGCCACGCAGCATTTCGTGCCACCGCGGGCGCTTGCGCGGCGGGACATGATCCACACCGCCCAGCGACCACGGATTGCACCGCAGGATGCGCCACGCGGTGAGCGCAGTGCCCTTGATCGCACCATGCCGGTCGATGGCCGTGTAGCCGTAGTGGGAACACGACGGGTAGTACTTGCACACCGGCCCGAGCAGCGGACTGATCGTCCACTGGTACAGCTTGATCAGAGCCAGCAGCGGGTACTTCATCGCGCGCCCCCTCCCAGCAGCCGCTCGATGGCGGCATCCAGGTCTCGGGCCAGTTGTGCATGGTCGGCGTCGCCCGCACCGGGCAGCGCTCGTACGACTACCAGGCTACCGGGGGGCAACAGGGCGACTCGGTCACGCATCAGGTGGCGCAGTCTGCGCTTGACCTTGTTGCGTACCACCGCACCACCCACAGCTTTGCTCACGACGAAACCCGCACGCGTCGGGGGAGCGCTCTCCCCAGGCGCGTGCGGGTCCGTGGCACCGCTACGAAGATGGACGACGAGGGACGGGCGTCCGGCCCGGCGCCCCCGTCGTACCGCGGTCGCGAAGTCCTCGCGCCGCCTCAGCCGGTTCTCGGTGGGCAGCACGACGGCATGACCTGACCGGGATCAGGCGGAAAGGCGGGCGCGACCCTTGCTACGGCGGGACGCGAGAATCGCGCGGCCGGCACGGGTGCGCATACGCAGCCGGAAGCCGTGGGTCTTGGCGCGACGACGGTTGTTCGGCTGGAAGGTGCGCTTGCTCACTCGGGGGCTCCAGAAATCAATCGGTAGTGGCGGGGTGCCGTCCTGGCTGTCACCGTGCGCCCACGAGTAGCTCGCAGTAACGCCCGAGTGCACCGCTTCCCGATCACCCAAATGATCTGTGCCCATCGGAGGCAGGCGGCAGCAGCCATCGACAACTCGACCTGGTTACGGTACGCGGGGCTACGCCATCCGGTCAAACCAGCGGTCACTGGGAGACACTATCCACAGCCTGGGGACAACAACTTGAACCGCACCCGTCGCCCTGACTACCGTGGCTGAACTCCGATTCGTTCCCTTGTACCTGCCCCACCCCATTTGAATCCCGACCCGTCCCACAATCACACGTTCGTGGGACCCGTGAGAGAGCGTGCCCTGTGGCTGACGTACCTGCCGATCTTGCCGCAGTGTGGCCACGAGTATTGGAACAACTTCTCGGCGAGGGCCGAGGGCAGGGCGTAGAGACCAAGGACGAGCACTGGATCCGGCGCTGCCAGCCACTCGCGCTGGTCGCCGACACCGCCCTGCTCGCCGTCCCCAACGAGTTCGCGAAGGGCGTGCTCGAAGGCCGCCTCGCCCCCATCGTCAGCGAAACCCTGAGCCGCGAGTGCGGCCGCCCGATCCGCATCGCGATCACCGTCGACGACTCCGCGGGCGAACCCCCCGCCCCGCCGGCACCCCCGGCCCGCCCCCAGCCGCGCTACGAGGAACCCGAACTCCCCTCCGGGCAGTACGACGGCTACGGCCGCCACCGTGCCGACGACCACCGGGTGAACCGCGCCGAGCAACTCCCCGGCGACCCGGGCGACCAGCTGCCCACCGCCCGCCCGGCCTACCCCTCGGAGTACCAGCGCCCCGAGCCCGGCGCTTGGCCGCGCCCCTCGCAGGACGAGTACAGCTGGCAGCAGCAGCGCCTCGGCTTCCCCGAGCGGGACCCGTACGCATCGCCGCCCCAGGACTCCTACGGCTCCCCGGCCCAGGACTCGTACGCCCCACCCCCCCAGGACTACCGTCCGCAGTCGATGGAGCGCCCGCCGTACGAAGCGCCGCGACCCGACTACGACCAGCCGCGCCCGGACTACGACCAGCCGCGCCCGGACTACGACCAGCCGCGCCCCGACTACGACCAGCGCGACGCCCGCCGGGAACTGCCCGAGCAGCCCTCCGGCTCCGGGCACGTCCACCGCGGCGGCCCCGTCGGCTCCTCGCTGCCCGCCTCCAGCGGCGCCCCCGGCCCGCTGGCCGCGAAGCCCGCGCCGGCCACCGGTCCCGGCGAGCCCACCGCACGCCTCAACCCGAAGTACCTCTTCGACACGTTCGTCATCGGCGCCTCCAACCGCTTCGCACACGCCGCCGCGGTCGCCGTCGCCGAGGCACCGGCGAAGGCGTACAACCCCCTGTTCATCTATGGGGAGTCGGGACTCGGCAAGACCCACCTGCTGCACGCCATCGGGCACTACGCGCGCAGCCTCTACCCGGGTACACGTGTGCGTTATGTGAGCTCGGAGGAGTTCACCAACGAGTTCATCAACTCCATCCGCGACGGCAAGGGCGACAGCTTCCGCAAGCGCTACCGCGAGATGGACATCCTGCTCGTCGACGACATCCAGTTCCTCGCGGACAAGGAGTCGACGCAGGAGGAGTTCTTCCACACCTTCAACACGCTCCACAACGCCAACAAGCAGATCGTGCTCTCCAGCGACCGACCGCCCAAGCAGCTGGTGACGCTGGAGGACCGGCTGCGGAACCGTTTCGAGTGGGGTCTGATCACCGACGTCCAGCCGCCCGAGCTGGAGACCCGCATCGCGATCCTGCGCAAGAAGGCCGTGCAGGAACAGCTCAACGCCCCGCCGGAGGTGCTGGAGTTCATCGCCTCCCGCATCTCGCGCAACATCCGCGAACTGGAGGGCGCGCTGATCCGCGTGACGGCGTTCGCGTCGCTCAACCGGCAGCCGGTGGACCTGGGCCTCACCGAGATCGTCCTCAAGGACCTGATCCCCGGCGGTGAGGACTCGGCACCCGAGATCACCTCCACGGCCATCATGAGCGCGACCGCCGACTACTTCGGCCTCACCGTCGAGGACCTGTGCGGCACCTCACGCGGCCGCGCGCTGGTGACGGCCCGCCAGATCGCCATGTACCTGTGCCGGGAGCTGACGGATCTGTCCCTGCCGAAGATCGGTGCACTGTTCGGAGGCCGCGACCACACCACGGTCATGCACGCCGACCGCAAGATCCGCAATCTGATGGCCGAGCGACGCTCCATCTACAACCAGGTGACCGAGCTGACGAACCGCATCAAGAACGGCTGACAGCCACAGACGCACCTCGTCGAGGGCGCTCCGGGACACGCTCCCGGGGCGCCCTTCTTCATGCCGGGGATGCCCGCTGTTCGATTACCTGCCGAGTTACGGCCGCTCTCCACAGATTCGTGAACTTTCTGCTGTCCACATGCTGGGGACTGCGAAGTTGTCCAGAGCTCGGTCCACAGCCTGCCTGTTGAACAACCATCCAAGCAGCTCAAGGGGCTGTGGAACGGTGGACGAACGATCTCCACAGACTGTGGACGGAGAACTGATCCACAAGCTGTGCACGAAGTTGTCCACCGGCAACCCACAGGCTGGGCTTGATTGTCCCCAGCAAACACCACCTTCTCCACAGCGCTGTCCACTGTTCGGCAACGTGACGCGCCTGATCACCGCGTCGAGTGAAAGGCGTCACACAAAGCTGCCGGGGCGGGCTGTGGGCAACGGGGCCAAAGCTGGGGACGGCGCTGGGGAGAACTCACCTCAGGCTGTGCACGGAGTGTGCAGAACTTTCCGTTCTCCACAGATCTGCAAAGTTGTCCACTGTCTCCGCCCACAGGGGCCGTGGACAAAATCTCGCCTCTGAGCTGGGGAAACGAGGTTATCCACGGTTTCCACAGCCCCTACTACTACTCCCGACTAGAGAGAGCGAGAAGTTCGTTTCGAAGGGGGTCCTGTGCACAACTTGCCGCTCGGCTCCCGGCTGGCCCTCGTCACGACTTGACCCCGAGAGGCACCTACTGTCAGTGCCGTGCGTCAGACTGTTCCCCGGTGTCCTTCCCACCGCAGGGACCGACGACACCGAGACAGACGACGAAGCCAGGCAGGGCGAGAAGCGCCGGCAACAGCAGGAGGCGGCAACAGTGAAGATCCGGGTGGAACGCGACGTACTCGCGGAGGCAGTTGCCTGGGCGGCGCGCAGCCTCCCGGCCCGTCCGCCGGCGCCTGTCCTCGCCGGCCTCCTGCTGAAGGCCGAGGACGGTGCTCTGAGCCTCTCCAGCTTCGACTACGAGGTCTCCGCGCGGGTGTCCGTGGAGGCGGAGGTCGAGGAGGAGGGCACCGTCCTCGTCTCAGGCCGGCTACTCGCCGACATCTCCCGCGCGCTGCCCAACCGGCCCGTAGAGATTTCCACAGACGGTGTACGGGCGACCGTGGTCTGCGGTTCCTCCCGATTCACACTCCACACCCTGCCTGTGGAGGAGTACCCGGCGCTGCCGCAGATGCCGAACGCCACGGGCACCGTCCCCGGTGAGGTCTTCGCCTCCGCCGCCGCCCAGGTGGCCATCGCGGCCGGCCGTGACGACACGCTGCCCGTCCTCACCGGTGTGCGCATCGAGATCGAGGGCGACACCGTCACCCTGGCCTCCACCGACCGCTACCGCTTCGCGGTCCGCGAGTTCCTGTGGAAGCCGGAGAACCCCGAGGCCTCCGCGGTCGCCCTGGTGCCCGCCAAGACGCTCCTGGACACCGCCAAGGCCCTCACGAGCGGCGACAGCGTGATCCTGGCGCTGTCCGGCTCGGGCGCGGGCGAGGGGCTGATCGGTTTCGAGGGCGCCGGGCGCCGCACCACCACCCGCCTCCTCGAGGGCGACCTCCCGAAGTACCGCACGCTGTTCCCGACGGAGTTCAACACCGTCGCCGTCATCGAGACCGCCCCCTTCGTGGAGGCCGTCAAGCGTGTGGCCCTGGTCGCCGAGCGCAACACCCCGGTGCGGCTGAGCTTCGAGCAGGGCGTGCTGATCCTGGAGGCCGGCTCCAGTGACGATGCACAGGCTGTGGAACGTGTGGACGCGCAGCTGGAAGGCGACGACATCTCGATCGCCTTCAACCCGACGTTCCTCCTGGACGGCCTGAGCGCCATCGACTCGCCGGTGGCGCAGCTGTCGTTCACGACGTCCACCAAGCCCGCGCTGCTCAGCGGCAAGCCGGCGCTGGACGCCGAGGCGGACGAGGCCTACAAGTACCTGATCATGCCTGTGCGGCTCAGCGGCTGATCGCTGTCCTCAGAGAATCCGCAGGTCGGGGCGTACTTATGAGCGGGTATGCCCACAGGTGTGCGCGAGCGTCCGGGTTTAGGCTCGGACGCAGGTACGAACGTGCCCCACACGCCACACAGCAACCTAAGGATCAACTGATGGAGCTCGGTCTCGTCGGCCTCGGCAAGATGGGCGGCAACATGCGTGAGCGGATACGCCGCGCAGGCCACACCGTGATCGGATTCGACCGCAACCCGGACCTTTCCGATGTCCACAGCCTGGAAGAGCTTGTGGGCAAGCTCAGCGGGCCCCGCGTGGTCTGGGTGATGGTCCCGGCCGGTGCCGCCACCCAGTCGACGATCGACGAGCTGGCCGAGCTGCTGGAGCCGGGAGACGTCGTCGTGGACGGCGGCAACTCCCGCTGGACGGACGACGAGAGGCATGCCGAGGAGCTGGCGGCCAAGGGCATCGGCTTCGTGGACTGCGGTGTCTCCGGCGGCGTCTGGGGCCTGGAGAACGGCTATGCGCTGATGTACGGCGGTGACGCGGAGAACGTCGCCAAGGTGCAGCCGGTCTTCGACGCGCTGAAGCCCGAGGGGAAGTTCGGCTCGGCGCACGCCGGCAAGGTCGGTGCGGGGCACTTCGCGAAGATGGTTCACAACGGCATCGAGTACGCGATGATGCAGGCCTATGCCGAGGGCTGGGAGCTGCTGGAGAAGGTCGACTCGGTCACGGATGTGCGCGAGGTCTTCCGGTCCTGGCAGGAGGGCACGGTCATCCGGTCCTGGCTGCTGGACCTCGCGGTGAACGCCCTCGACGAGGACGAGCACCTGGACAGGCTGAAAGGTTTTGCACAGGACTCCGGTGAGGGACGCTGGACTGTGGAAGCCGCCATCGACAACGCCGTGCCGCTGCCCGCGATCACGGCCTCCCTCTTCGCGCGGTTCGCGTCGCGTCAGGAGGACTCTCCGCAGATGAAGATGATCGCGGCGCTGCGGAACCAGTTCGGCGGCCACGCGGTCGAGAAAAAGTAATCCACAGGGCTGTTGAAAAGTCAGCCCGCAACCTGGGGGAGGTCGGCGACCGACCATGCACGTCACGCACCTGTCGCTGGCCGACTTCCGCTCGTACGCCCGGGTCGAAGTCCCGCTCGACCCGGGCGTCACCGCTTTCGTCGGCCCGAACGGCCAGGGCAAGACGAACCTCGTCGAGGCCGTCGGATATCTCGCCACCCTCGGCAGCCACCGGGTGGCCTCCGACGCCCCGCTGGTGCGCATGGGCGCGGATCGCGCGGTCATCCGGGCGCAGGTCAAACAGGGCGAGCGGCAGCAGCTGGTCGAGCTGGAGCTGAACCCCGGCAGGGCCAACCGCGCCCGCATCAACAGGTCCTCGCAGGTCAGGCCGCGTGATGTGCTGGGCATCGTACGGACCGTGCTGTTCGCGCCCGAGGATCTTTCCCTGGTCAAGGGGGACCCCGGTGAGCGGCGTCGTTTCCTCGACGAGCTGATCACCGCGCGTTCCCCGCGCATGGCCGGCGTGCGCTCCGACTACGAGCGGGTCCTGAAGCAGCGCAACACGCTCCTGAAGTCGGCCGCGCTGGCCCGCCGGCACGGCGGCCGCTCCATGGACCTGTCCACGCTCGACGTCTGGGACCAGCATCTCGCGCGCGCGGGCGCCGAGTTGCTCGCCCAGCGGCTGGATCTGGTCGCGTCGATCCAGCCGCTGGCCGACAAGGCATACGAGCAGCTGGCGCCGGGGGGCGGCCCGGTCGGCCTGGAGTACAAGCCGTCGGCGCCCGGTGAGGCCCATACCCGCGAGGATCTCTACGAGCAGCTGATGGGGGCGCTCGCCGAGGCGCGCAAGCAGGAGATCGAGCGGGGCGTCACCCTCGTAGGACCGCACCGGGACGATCTGCTTCTCAAACTCGGTCAGCTGCCCGCCAAGGGGTACGCCTCCCACGGGGAGTCGTGGTCGTATGCGCTGGCCTTGCGTCTCGCCTCGTACGACCTGCTGCGGGCCGAGGGCAACGAGCCGGTGCTCGTCCTCGACGATGTCTTCGCGGAGCTCGACACCCGGCGCCGGGAGCGCCTGGCGGAGCTGGTCGCGCCCGGTGAGCAGGTGCTCGTGACGGCCGCGGTCGACGACGACGTACCGCACGTACTGACGGGGACGCGGTACTCCGTGTCGGACGGGACGGTGGAGCGCGCATGACGGACGAACAGCCCACGCCCGGGAAGGCGGCCCCCGAGCCGTCCGGTGTCGACCTCGCGCGCGTGGCGCTGAGGGCGGCGAAGGAGCAGGCACGCGCGCGTGGGGACGCGGCGCAGCAGAAGAAGCAGGCGCGGCGCGGTGGTCTGCGCTCCGGCGCGCGCGCTGACGGGCGCGACCCCATGGCGCTCGGTGCTGCGATCAACCGGCTCATCACCGAGCGCGGCTGGGAGACGCCGGCGGCGGTGGGCGGGGTGATGGGCCGCTGGCCGCAGATCGTGGGCGAGGACGTGGCCAAGCACTGCGAGCCGGAGAAGTACGACGAGGACGAGCGTGTCCTGGTGGTGCGCTGCGATTCGACGGCCTGGGCGACGAATCTGCGCCTGCTCGCCCCGACGCTCGTGGCCCGGCTCAACGAGGACCTCGGGCACGGCGCGGTGAAGATGATCAAGGTGAACGGCCCCGGTGGCCCCGCCCGTCGCTACGGTCCCCTGCGTGCCCCTGGCAGCACGGGCCCCGGCGACACGTATGGGTGACAGACCTCACATCTGCAGGCCGTCGGCGGTCCGGTCGTGGCGTCGGCGGCCTCTGTGTCGTGCCACCGCACACGGTTGCGAATTGCGACCTGACTCCCAAGTAGCCAAGGGTTGACAGTCGGAAGCGCTGAGTGCCTCTGTGAGCCTCTTGGAGCCCTGCTCCGTATATGGGGACCCGGCAGACGCCGGTTCAGGGCGCCACATGAGGACTCAGGTACCGGCAAACCCCCATCACTGTCGGCGCTACCGGTAGACTGGAAGACAATCCCGCCCCAGTCGTGGGGACGTCCGGGAAAAGCTGAGCAACGCTGAACAAGGCTTACCAACGCAACATGCCGCAGCCGCTCCGGCAACCCGCCGACGAGCCCGGCTCGTGCTGTGCCAGAAAGGGCGCTTCGTGGCCGATTCCGGCAACCCCAACGAGAACATCCCGTCCACCGACGCCGGCGCCAGCGGCGCGGTGACCTCGTCGAACGGCGAGGTCACCGCCTCGTACGACGCCAGCGCCATCACCGTCCTCGAGGGCCTGGACGCGGTCCGCAAGCGCCCCGGTATGTACATCGGCTCGACCGGTGAGCGAGGGCTGCACCACCTCGTGTACGAGGTCGTCGACAACTCCGTCGACGAGGCACTGGCCGGCCACGCGGACACCATCGACGTGACGATCCTCGCCGACGGCGGCGTCCGCGTCGTCGACAACGGCCGTGGCATCCCCGTGGGCATCGTGCCCTCCGAGGGCAAGCCGGCACTCGAGGTCGTGCTGACCGTTCTGCACGCGGGCGGCAAGTTCGGCGGTGGCGGCTACGCGGTCTCCGGTGGTCTGCACGGCGTCGGCGTCTCCGTGGTGAACGCGCTGTCCTCGAAGGTCGCGGTCGAGGTCAGGACCGACGGTCACCGCTGGACGCAGGACTACAAGATGGGCGTCCCCACGGCGCCGCTCGCCAAGCACGAGGCCACCGAGGAGACCGGCACGTCGGTCACCTTCTGGGCCGACGCCGACATCTTCGAGACCACCGACTACTCCTTCGAGACGCTCTCGCGGCGCTTCCAGGAGATGGCGTTCCTCAACAAGGGTTTGACGATCAAACTCACTGATGAGCGCGAGTCGGCGAAGGCCACCTCCGGGGCGGACGAGGCGGGTGCCGACGAGACCGCCGAGGTCAAGCACGTCACGTACCACTACGAGGGCGGCATCGTCGACTTCGTGAAGTACCTCAACTCCCGCAAGGGCGACGTGGTGCACCCGACGGTGATCGACCTCGAGGCGGAGGACAAGGAGAAGAGCCTCTCCCTCGAAGTCGCGATGCAGTGGAACAGCGGTTACAGCGAGGGCGTCTACTCCTTCGCCAACATCATCCACACGCACGAGGGCGGTACGCACGAAGAGGGCTTCCGCGCGGCGCTCACCAACCTGATCAACAAGTACGCGCGCG
The DNA here is from genome assembly GCF_039532765.1 of Streptomyces longisporus. NCBI lineage: Bacteria > Bacillati > Actinomycetota > Actinomycetes > Kitasatosporales > Streptomycetaceae > Streptomyces > Streptomyces longisporus. Next base: position 185,970 of record NZ_BAAASG010000012.1, on the reverse strand, counting down.
ACAAGAAGCTGCTGCGCGAGAAGGACGACAACCTCACGGGTGACGACATCCGCGAGGGTCTGACGGCGATCATCTCGGTGAAGCTGAGCGAGCCGCAGTTCGAGGGCCAGACCAAGACCAAGCTGGGCAACACGGAGGCGAAGACCTTCGTCCAGAAGGCGGTCTACGAGCACCTCAACGACTGGCTGGACCGCAACCCGAACGAGGCGGCGGACATCATCCGCAAGGGCATCCAGGCGGCCACCGCGCGCGTGGCGGCCCGCAAGGCCCGTGACCTGACGCGCCGTAAGGGCCTGCTCGAGTCGGCGTCCCTGCCGGGCAAGCTCTCCGACTGCCAGTCGAACGACCCGACCAAGTGCGAGATCTTCATCGTCGAGGGTGACTCCGCCGGCGGCTCGGCCAAGTCCGGCCGCAACCCGCAGTACCAGGCGATCCTCCCGATCCGAGGAAAGATCCTCAACGTCGAGAAGGCCAGGATCGACAAGATCCTGCAGAACCAGGAGATCCAGGCGCTGATCTCGGCGTTCGGCACGGGCGTGCACGAGGACTTCGACATTGAGAAGCTCCGCTATCACAAGATCATCCTGATGGCGGACGCCGACGTCGACGGTCAGCACATCAACACCCTGCTGCTGACGTTCCTGTTCCGCTTCATGCGGCCGCTGGTCGAGGCCGGGCACGTGTTCCTGTCGCGTCCCCCGCTCTACAAGATCAAGTGGGGCCGGGACGACACCGAGTACGCGTACTCGGACCGCGAGCGCGACGCGCTGCTCGAACTGGGCCGCCAGCGCGGCAAGCGGGTGCGTGAGGACTCCATCCAGCGCTTCAAGGGCCTCGGCGAGATGAACGCCGAGGAGCTGCGCATCACGACGATGGACCAGGAGCACCGGGTGCTGGGCCAGGTCACCCTGGACGACGCCGCACAGGCCGACGACCTGTTCTCGGTCCTGATGGGCGAGGACGTCGAGGCGCGCCGCCAGTTCATCCAGCGCAACGCCAAGGACGTCCGCTTCCTCGACATCTGAGTCGGTCTCAGCTGACCGCACCAGGAAGGATCTTCACCAGCAATGGCCGACGAGAACACCCCCCTCACGCCTGAAGAGGGCGGCGACATCGCCCAGCGTGTCGAGCCCGTCGGGCTCGAGACGGAGATGCAGCGTTCGTACCTCGACTACGCGATGTCCGTCATCGTCTCGCGTGCGCTGCCCGACGTCCGGGACGGCCTCAAGCCCGTCCACCGCCGCGTCCTGTACGCCATGTACGACGGCGGCTACCGCCCCGAGCGCGGCTTCTACAAGTGTGCCCGTGTCGTCGGCGACGTCATGGGCAACTACCACCCGCACGGCGACTCCTCGATCTACGACGCGCTGGTCCGCCTCGCGCAGCCGTGGTCGATGCGGATGCCGCTGGTGGACTCCAACGGCAACTTCGGCTCTCCGGGCAACGACCCGGCGGCGGCCATGCGCTACACCGAGTGCAAGATGGCGCCGCTGTCGATGGAGATGGTCCGTGACATCGACGAGGAGACCGTCGACTTCACGGACAACTACGACGGCCGCTCCCAGGAGCCGACCGTCCTGCCGGCCCGCTTCCCGAACCTGCTGATCAACGGTTCGGCCGGTATCGCGGTCGGCATGGCGACGAACATCCCGCCGCACAACCTGCGCGAGGTCGCGGCCGGCGCCCAGTGGTACCTGGAGAACCCGGACGCCTCGCACGAGGAGCTCCTGGACGCCCTCATCGAGCGCATCAAGGGCCCGGACTTCCCGACCGGCGCCCTGGTCGTGGGCCGCAAGGGCATCGAGGAGGCATACCGCACCGGCCGTGGCTCCATCACCATGCGCGCGGTCGTCGAGGTCGAGGAGATCCAGAACCGCCAGTGCCTGGTGGTCACCGAGCTGCCGTACCAGGTCAACCCCGACAACCTCGCGCAGAAGATCGCCGACCTGGTGAAGGACGGCAAGATCGGCGGCATCGCGGACGTCCGCGACGAGACGAGCTCGCGTACCGGCCAGCGGCTGGTCATCGTGCTCAAGCGGGACGCGGTCGCGAAGGTCGTCCTGAACAACCTGTACAAGCACACGGACCTGCAGACGAACTTCGGCGCCAACATGCTGGCGCTGGTCGACGGTGTCCCGCGCACGCTCTCCCTGGACGCGTTCATCCGCCACTGGGTGACGCACCAGATCGAGGTCATCGTCCGCCGTACGCGCTTCAGGCTGCGCAAGGCCGAGGAGCGGGCGCACATCCTGCGCGGCCTGCTGAAGGCCCTGGACGCCATCGACGAGGTCATCGCCCTGATCCGGCGCAGCGACACCGTCGAGATCGCGCGCGCGGGCCTGATGGAGCTCCTGGAGATCGACGAGATCCAGGCGAACGCCATCCTCGAGATGCAGCTGCGCCGACTGGCCGCCCTGGAGCGCCGGAAGATCATCCAGGAGCACGACGAGCTCCAGGCGAAGATCACCGAGTACAACGAGATCCTCGCCTCCCCGGTCCGCCAGCGCGGCATCGTCAGCGAGGAACTCGCCGCGATCGTCGAGAAGTACGGCGACGACCGCAAGACGATGCTGGTGCCCTTCGACGGTGACATGTCCATCGAGGACCTGATCGCCGAAGAGGACATCGTCGTCACCATCACGCGCGGCGGCTACATCAAGCGCACCAAGACGGAGGACTACCGCTCGCAGAAGCGCGGCGGCAAGGGCGTGCGCGGCACGAAGCTGAAGCAGGACGACATCGTCGACCACTTCTTCGTTTCGACCACGCACCACTGGCTGCTGTTCTTCACCAACAAGGGCCGCGTCTACCGCGCGAAGGCCTACGAGCTTCCGGACGCCGGCCGTGAGGCCCGCGGCCAGCACGTGGCGAACCTGCTCGCCTTCCAGCCGGACGAGGCGATCGCCGAGATCCTGGCGATCCGCGACTACGAGGCGGCGCCGTACCTGGTCCTCGCCACCAAGGGCGGCCTGGTCAAGAAGACGCCGCTGAAGGATTACGATTCACCCCGCTCCGGCGGTGTGATCGCGATCAACCTCCGGGAGACGGAGGACGGTTCGGACGACGAACTGATCGGCGCCGAACTCGTTTCGCCCGATGACGATCTGCTTCTGATCAGCAAGAAGGCACAGTCGATCAGGTTCACCGCCACGGACGAGAGCCTGCGGCCCATGGGCCGTGCCACCTCCGGTGTCAAGGGCATGAGTTTCCGTGAGGGCGATGAACTTCTGTCGATGAATGTTGTTCGACCCGGTACGTTCGTGTTCACTGCTACGGACGGTGGGTACGCGAAGCGGACTGCCGTCGACGAGTACCGCGTCCAGGGTCGCGGCGGCCTCGGTATCAAGGCTGCCAAGATCGTGGAGGACCGCGGTTCGCTGGTCGGCGCGCTGGTGGTCGAGGAGACCGACGAGATCCTCGCCATCACGCTGTCGGGCGGTGTGATTCGTACGCGAGTCAACGAGGTCAGGGAGACGGGCCGTGACACCATGGGCGTCCAACTGATCAACCTGGGCAAGCGCGATGCCGTCGTCGGTATCGCTCGTAACGCCGAGGCGGGACGCGAGGCGGAGGAGGTCGACGGCGATGTGGCCGTCGACGAGACCGCCGAAGGTGCCGCGACCACCGGCACGGACGAGGGTGAGGCGCCCTCGGCCGAGTAGCACGAGGAGTGAGTCATCGTGAGCGGAGCCACGGGCGCCGGATCGGCCGCTACCCCCACGGGTACGGAATCGGACGGAGGCGGCCGTGGCTCCGCCGCGCGTGCGACGGATCCGCACACGACCCAACTGCGCAAGATCGACGCAGCCGAGACCGACTCGCCCTCGTCGGAGACTCATGGATCCCAGGGGGGAACTGTGACGGAAGCCCGAGGCCCGCAGACGAAGCAGCAGAAGGCCGGGGCGGCTCCCGCCCAGCCGCAGCAGCCTCCGGCCCAGCCCGCACCGCCCCAGGCGGCCTCTCCGCTCCCCGGTGAGCGGCAGCCGCAGCAGCCCGCCGGGCCCTACCACCCGCCGCAGGCCTACCAGACCCAGGCCCAGGCGCCCGCCCAGTCACCGACCGGAGCCGTACGGCGGCCGCGCACCGGCGCGCGCACCACGCCCCGTATCCGTAAGGCACGTCTGCGCGTGGCGAAGGCCGATCCGTGGTCGGTCATGAAGGTGAGCTTCCTGCTCTCCATCGCGCTGGGCATCTGCACGATCGTCGCGTCCGCGGTGCTGTGGATGGTCATGGACGCGATGGGAGTCTTCTCGACGGTCGGCGGGACGATCTCGGAAGCCACCGGCTCCAACGAGTCGAATGGCTTCGACCTGCAGTCGTTCCTGTCGCTCCCGCACGTCCTGATGTTCACCTCGATCATCGCGGTCATCGACGTCGTCCTCGCGACGGCTCTCGCGACTCTCGGCGCGTTCATCTACAACCTCTCCGCGGGTTTCGTCGGCGGCATCGAGCTGACGCTCGCCGAGGACGAGTGACACCAACCGCGAACGTCGCCCAAAACCTCTGCCGCCGGCCCTGCCCCCGTCCCTGAGACAACCGATTTTGGGACTGCCCACGTCGTGCGCTAATCTTCAGGGGTCAGCGCGCGGGACACACACCGCAAAGCGCGGCGGGGCTATAGCTCAGTTGGTTAGAGCGCATCCCTGATAAGGATGAGGCCACAGGTTCAAATCCTGTTAGCCCCACCAGCGAAAAGACCCCCGGTCCACACGGATCGGGGGTCTTTTGGCATCACCGGATGACTTCAGCCGCAGGTGTGCCGGGCAAGCCGGACCGTGACGGTCCGAGCAGTCCTTCCCGTCCTGTCAGCCCCACAGCATGAAGAAGACCCCCGACCGTTTCCGGTCGGGGGTCTTCTTCATGGGCGGTTCGGGTACGCAAGTTCGCCGTTACGCCGGGTTGCAGGTGCGGTGCCTCACAGCTGGAGGGGAGTGGCCGGCTCGGAGAGGTCCGTGCCCGCCTCCGTCTCCGTGAGGGGGCTGTGGCGGCAGCTGGGGGACTTTCCGTGGGCCTCGGCGCGAATGCGCTGCTTCATCGTGGGGGGCAGGGCCCTGGCGTAGGTCCAGGACCAGTGGGACGCCGTCGGGATCGTCACCGGCGCGCTGCAGTTGCCGGTCGCCTCGGTCTGCGGTACCGCCGCGGCGGCGGTCGTCGTGATGAGTCCGAGCGTCGTGCACAGCGCCAGGAAGGCGGTGACGAGGACGTTCCACAGCTTCATGACCTGGTTCTGGGCCATGGCCCCTCACTTTCGGGTCGGGCGATTTGCGTACTTTCCTCATGATGTGTATCGGGGCCGCGAAGTGGTGGACCGACGCCCGTGGCGCGGCGATGTTCAGATGAACAACACCCGGATGGGCGCAAACTGCTCGTAAATAGGAGAATGAAGAACAAAGTCACCGTCTGTGGGGATGTGATCACCCTTAGATCGGAGCGGTGACCTCCGGTTCTACTGCGGTGTGCCGGAGGGGAGTTGAGGGCCCACGCAGGTCACCGATCGGTATCGGTCGGTGTGTATAGTCGGGCGCCAGAAGTCCCCTACGTCAAGGAAAGACGAGGTCGCGCGGTGAAGAAGCTTCTCCTGGTCGCACTGGCCGCCATCGGCGGGCTCCTCGTGTACCGCCAGATCCAGGCGGATCGCGCCGAGCAGGATCTGTGGACGGAGGCGACCGACTCCGTGCCCACGGGTTCGTGAGTATCGACAACCGAATCTGAACAGACCCCGGCCGTCCTTACGGTCGGGGTTTTGTGTTGCCCGGATGAGGCCCGGCCTCGCGGGGCAGGATGGGCCACGGTCCAGCGGTCCGGACGACGGCGAGGGGTGGCGCGTGATGGGGCGGCGTACGGCGTGGTGGCGCGCGAGAGCATGGCGCTGGCGTACCTCGGCACGCGCGCGCGTGGCGGCCGTGGCAGCGGTGCTGTGCACGACAGCTGCGGCGCCCCGGCCGGCCGCCGCCGTGGCAGCCGAAGCCCAGAGCACCGCCGCTTCCTCCTACGCCTTTGCGCAGGACGCACAACCTGTGGACGGCGCGAAAGGAACCACGGGCGCCGAACTGCTCGAAGCCGGCAGGACCTACCGCAGCTCCCTCCCCAGAGACGCGGAGCTCTACTACCGCCTGCATCTCGACGCCGCATCCGACGCATATGTCTCCGTCACCGCCATCCCCCGCGCGGACGCCACGCTCTCCATCACCGACGGCATCAGGGTGTCGGTGCAGGACGCCGACAACCACTCCTGCTCCAACGAACGCGCCCGCTTCGGCGCCGCCAGGAGCCCGCACCCCATCACGGCATGGGGCGCACGAACGACCTCCCCGGCCGCCCCCTTCTGCCGGGGCGCCGGCACCTACTACGTCGTCGTGGAACGCACCGGTACGGCGGACTCCTCGCCCGGCGCCTGGGACCTGGAGATCACCACCACCACCGAACCGCGCCTGAAGCAGGCCGCTGCGACGAGCCCGCCCAAGGTGTGGAACTCCGCCTCACCCACCCCTGCCTCGGGTCCGGTGGAGCACAGCCAGGGCGGCGCGGGCTTCTCCCGGGCGGTCTCCGTGGGACAGGGCGTCTGGAGCGCCGGCATCACGCCCGGGCAGACGCTCTTCTACAAGATCCCGGTCGGCTGGGGCCAACAGCCGTCCGCCACGGCCGAACTCGGCAGCGTGAACGGCGACGGCCACGGCTACGCCATCGACGCCCTGGCCCTCACCCTCTACAACCCCGTCCGCGCCGACGTGGAGGACGCGAACACCGGCTACGACGGCAAGCAGAAGTCGGCCTCCCTCGCCGCGGTGCCTGCCGTCGACTACAGCAACCGCTATGCCATCCCCGACCGCGTGAACGCGATGCGGTTCGCCGGCTCGTACTACCTGGTGGTGCACCTCGCCGCGGGAGTGGCCCAAAAGTTCGGCGACGGGCCCTTCCGGCTGACCCTGCGCATCGGGATCGACGGCGCGGCGCAGGACGGCCCCGACTACGAGGGGCAGTCCGTGCCGGCGAACGTCTTCGAGGTCACCGCACAGGACCGGCAGGCAGCCGCGCAGGGCGCGACCCCGGACGCCCACGCCACGATGAAGGCCGTCGCCGCGGGCGGGATCGGAGCGGGCACCGTCGTGCTCGCCGTACTCGGAGCATGGACGGTCGCCGCCCGGCGAAGAGCACGGACCTGGTGACGCCCACGGCCCGGCGCGGGGCAGCGGCCCGGTGAGGCCCTGCGGCCCTCGGATCGCGAGCCGGCGGACGGTTGTTCAGATACGGGTCAGCGCCCAGAACCCCACGGCGTAGCAGGCCAGCGCGAGAAACAGGAGCGGGATCGCCACCTTGGCGGGCGGGCCGGGACGCTGTGCGGGGCGGGCGCGATGGCTACGGCGCGTCGTCTCCTGCGGGATCGCCTGCACGGGAGGCGGAACCCGAGGGGCCTGGGCGGTGTACGAAACAGTGGAGACGTCAGCGCGCTGGTACGGCGTTGGTGTCGGCGTCGGGGCCTGGGCGGGGTGCAGCGGCGTGTACGACTGGCGGGAGGGCAGTACATGCGTGGGGTCATGGGGGGAGGCGTAGGCGGGCTGGTGCCGGCCGTCCTGGTCGGTGCGCGCCTGTGCGGGGGGCGTCGGCGGCTGTGGAGGGGGAGTCCGGGTGGAGGAGGCGGAGGCCTGCGGGGGCGGCAGATGGAAGCTGCCGGTGTCCGACATGCTGGGCGGCTGCATGGGGACGGACGGCTCCGGCTGGTGCCCGGGCCGCTGACGCGGGTCGGGCAGCGGTGTCACGCCGGTGGACGCCACGGCTTCAGCGTCCGACGCGGACGACACGGAGGACGCCTCTGCCTCAACAGACCGCTCAACGGGCCGTGAAAAGGCCCCACTTACACCCGTTCCGTCAGTGTCGGCCTCCCTCCTCGCCTCCACTCCCGGTGCGGCCTTGAGCGGTCCCGAGGGGACGAACCCCGGTGGGAGCGGGCCGAGTTGGTCGAAGATCTCGATCAACTCGTCGTCGGGGCCGGGTTCCGGCAACAACTCCCTGGCAGAGGCGAGCGCCTTGCGCGCCCCTGTGGCGGTACGGAACCGGGCGAGCGGGTCGGGCTGCAGTAACGTCGCCACAACCTGCCACAGCGGCTCGGGAATGCCCTTGGGCGCGCTCGGCGTCCCGTGCGCCGCGAAGTACTGGATGAGCGCCTTGGCGTCCGGCTTGGCCCCCTCCAGCAGATACAACGCGACCAGACCCACCGCGAACAGATCGGCGGGGAAGTCCGGTTCCGAGCCCAACATCTGCTCCGGCGCCAGATAACCCGGCGTCCCCACCACGAGATTGGTCTCCGTCAGACGCGGTTCACCCAGCCGCATCGCGATGCCGAAATCGGACAACCGCAGCCGCGGCCGAGCCGTGCCGGTGGCCTCCAGCAGGACATTGGCCGGCTTGATGTCGCGGTGCACCACACCCTCCGCATGCACCGCGGCCAGCCCCGAAAGCAGCTGGTCCAGCAAGGTGCACACAAAGGCCGGCGGCAGCGGACCGTAGTCCCCGACCAGATGAACCAGCGAACCGCCGGCGACGAGATCCATCGTGAACAGGACCTTGTCGTCGTCGGCGGCCCAGCTGGCCGGCGCCAGCACATGGGGATGATCGATACGCAGAGCCTGCTCGCGGACGAAACGCAGCAGAGAGTGCGCGTCGCGCTGCTGCAGCACCTTGGCGGCCACATAGCGGCGCCGGCGGTGATCCCAGGCGCGCCAGACAGCGCCGACCCCTCCGCGCCCGATCGGGTCGACCAGTTCGTACCGGCCGGCGAAGACCTCACCCATGGCTGTGCGTCGCTCCTCCCCCTTCGGCTACCCCCCTTGCTTGCCCCTCGACAGGTGGTACGACTCCCCCCAGCGCCGTTCCTCGACGAGTGTGATGAGCGATACGAGCCCCGGGCTCCCCGCGCCCCTCCTCGGCCGTCGACCCGGCTGCCGAACCCCCTTCGGCGACCGGGCCACGGACTCAGCTCTGGTGCGACTGGTAATGCGTGACCGCGTCGGAAGTCCGGCCGGCGCCGTACACCCGGAGGAACTCTGCCAGCTCCGGATGACTGGGGGCGAGCGTGTCTGCGGCGTCGATGATGTCCCCCGCAGCCGCCACCGAACGCAGCAGCGACTGGATCTCGCGGACCACCCGCTTGACCGTGGGCGCCCCCGAACTGCTCGTCGTGGTCGTGGTGTTGCTGAGCACCGAGCCCCCCTGCGACTTCTTGATCTCTTCCATGCGCTCCGTGGCCTCGGCCGCGCTCACGCTGCCGTCCGCGACCTGCCCCGCCAGGTCCTGCAGCAGCTGCACCCGCTGCACGACAGCCGGGTTTCCGATCTTCGCCCGCTGCCCGCTCATCAACTGCGACAGCATCGGAGCGGACAGCCCCAGCACCCCCGCGAGACGAGCCTGGTTGAGTCCGAGATCTTCTATGAGCTTACGGAAGAGCGCCCCCAACGGCTCCCCGTACCAGTTCCGCTGCAGTTCCCGCGCTCTTGCGGTCGCTTCCTGCTGTGCGGCGTCCATTGCGTCTCCCCATCGCTTCCCCAAGTACTGTGGTTCGCTGTAGCGAACCACGCCGAGCATCTTACGGAGAGTGGTCGTCCACGGGGACCCCCAATCTTTTTGCGAGATCCCGGGGGTGACCCGGTACTCTGGTCAGCGGCACCCACCGGTACGCGGTTCTTCCGGGGGATGCCCCCTTTCCGGGGCCTTAGCTCAGTTGGTAGAGCGCTGTCTTTGCATGGCAGATGTCAGGGGTTCGACTCCCCTAGGCTCCACGCCAGATCCCCTCCGACCTGCGGAAACGCAGTGCGGAGGGGATTTTTCGCTAACGCGGCCGACCCTGCCTGGCGGGAAGCGGAAGTACATCGCGCCCTCGGTGACCTCCGCCCGCGCGAAAGGCGCTGACACCGCGGCCGCCATCCACGAGGTGACTGCGCCGCCGGACGTGTTTCACGTGAAACACAGCCGTGGGGCGGAAGACCCTCAAGTCTCCCGCCCCACGCCATAGTTCAGCCCACAGCACGTCACCGGCCGTCGTCGCGCTGAGCGGCCTCCTCCTCGGCCTCCTTGGCCTCCACCTCGGGGTCGAGCAACGACTGACCACTGCCATCCACCGACGACAACCGGCTCGACTCCGGAACCTCCGTCGCAGCAGGCGGCTCGACCAGCCAGTCAGGGTTGGCCTGCTTGTCCCACCACTTCCAGGCAGCAAAAGCACCGCCCGCCAGAGCGCCGAGCACCAGCAAAACCTTCGCGGCACGCCCGGCCCTCGCCCGACGCTCATGCCGACGAACCAGCTTCTGAATCTCCTTCGGCGAGACCTGACCACGCAGCGCAGCCAATGCGGCAGCACCGCGCGCGGCGGCCTCGTCCCTGACAGGCCCGGCCACGGCCACCGCCTGCTCCAGCCTCGGCCGGGAATAGTCGGCGGCCTGCCTGGCCGCCTGCCGGGTACGGACGGCAGCCTCATGGGCGGCCTGGTCAACCTTCGGCGGCACATGCGTACGGGCCTGCTCCAGACGCGGCGCGACATGCGCGTCGTACTGGACGCGGGCCTGATCCGCGGCTTGGGACACCTTCGGCGCGAGCCGTACGCGTGCCTCGTGTGCGTAGTGTGCGGCCCTGTCCTTGGCCGTGTCGGCGTAGGGCGCCACCACTTCCGCGGCGTGCAGCACGCTGTCCTTCGCCGAACCGGTCGCGGCGCGCACGCTGTCGATGCGGGTCACGGGTTCCTCCTCCTCGGTGGCGTACGGTATTTCGACTTTCCACCCTTTTACGGATCATGCCTGTCAACAGACACCGGGGCATGTGAGGGCGGGCATCCGGGTCATGCACACCGACTCCGACCATCTCCAGCAAGAGCCGATCAAGAGCCGATCAAGTCCAATAGAGGATGAATACGGGGCAACAGGCGCTTGTCGTCGACAATGCCACGGATCGCCGCCCAGCGCCCCCGGCCCGAACACACTCGACCGGATTTCTGCAAGCAACACCCCCCGACAAGCCCCCACAGACGGGCGCCGGGCGACGCACGACGCAGACCGTGCGAGGATCAGGGAGTCACAGGAAGACAACGGAAGGCAGATCGTGGCCGAGCAGCTTTACGCCACCCTGAAGACCAACAACGGCGACATCGAGGTCCGGCTGCTGCCGAACCACGCGCCCAAGACGGTCCGGAACTTCGTCGAACTCGCCACCGGCGAGCGTGAGTGGACCAACCCCGCCACCGGCCAGAAGTCCACGGACAAGCTCTACGACGGCACGGTCTTCCACCGGGTGATCAGCGGATTCATGATCCAGGGCGGAGACCCGCTGGGCAACGGCACCGGTGGTCCCGGCTACCAGTTCGAGGACGAATTCCACCCCGACCTCTCCTTCAACAAGCCCTACCTGCTCGCCATGGCCAACGCCGGCCCGGGCACCAACGGCTCCCAGTTCTTCATCACCGTCGCCCCCACGACGTGGCTGAACCGCAAGCACACCATCTTCGGCGAGGTCACCGACCCCGCCAGCCAGAAGGTGATCGACGCCATCGCCACCACCCAGACCAACCCCCGCACCGACCGCCCGGTCAACGACGTCGTCATCGAGTCCGTCGTCGTCGAAACCCGCGAGGGCTGAGACCCACGAGGACCCCACCGCACGGTCGAGTCCCCGCACAGCAGGAACCAAACGCCCCGCCCATCCGTAAAGATGGGCGGGGCGGTGCATTTGTGCACACCACCCGAACCACGACCTAGGGGATCTCATGGACCAGGCGCCAGGCAGCCCACAAGGCCCGGACGACCAGGGACCCCAGCACGCCCAGAGCCTGCCCGGCTGCTACCGCCACCCCGACCGCGAGACCGGCATCCGCTGCACCCGCTGCGAACGCCCCATCTGCCCCGAATGCATGGTCAACGCCTCCGTCGGCTTCCAATGCCCCGACTGCGCCCGCGGCGACTCCGGCACCCGACACCACCCGGCCGCCACCCGACCCCGCACCATCGCCGGCGGCACCGTCACGGCCGACCCGCGACTGCTCACCAAGATCCTCCTCGGGATCAACGTGGCGGTGTTCATCGCCGTCCACGTCCAGAGCTCGCTCCTCGACCACCTCGTCCTCATCGGCGAATGGCCCCCGGCGCCCTTCAAAGCCACCCAGGGCGTCGCCGACGGCGAGTGGTACCGCCTGGTGACCGCGATGTTCACGCACCAGCAACCCTGGCACATCGGCTTCAACATGCTCAGCCTCTGGTGGCTCGGCGGCCCCCTCGAAGCAGCCCTCGGCCGCGCCCGCTACCTCTGCCTCTACTTCGTCTCGGGCCTCGCCGGCAGCGCCCTCACCTATCTGCTCGCCTCACCGACCGAAGCCTCCCTCGGCGCCTCCGGCGCCATCTTCGGCCTCTTCGGCGCCACCGCCGTCCTCATGCGCCGCCTCAACTACGACATGCGGCCGATCATCGCCCTGCTGGTGATCAACCTGATCTTCACCTTCGGCTGGAGCAACATCGCCTGGCAGGCCCACATCGGCGGCCTCGTCGCCGGCGTCATCACCGGCTACGCCATGGTCCACGCCCCACGCGAACACCGCGCCCTCGTCCAGTACGGCACCTGCGCCCTGGTCCTGGTCGTCGTAGTGGCCTTGACCCTGCTCAGGACGGCTCAGCTCACCTGACGTGCCCACTTGTCCACAGCGGGTGGCCGGTCTTGTGCATAGCGTGCGGGAACAGCTGTGCCCCCTGTCACCGACCAGTGTTTCCGCAGGTCAGGCAGGGGGCGAACAGGTTTGCGAAGCTGGGTGGGATGGTCGTATCGGCGTCAATGGGCGGCTGGTTATCCACAGATGGTCGTTCTTTTCCCCAGGAGCTGTGGATTTTTCTGCAGGCTGTGGATAACTCAGCGGATAGCCGTGGGCAGGGCTATGTTCACCGGGAGGTGGCCGTTACTTCCACTGCGTGGAGACGCCGAATCCGGCGGCGATGAAGCCGAAGCCCACCACGATGTTCCAGTTGTCCAGCGCATCGATGGGCAGGGAACCGTCGGTCACGTAGAAGACGACGATCCAGGCCAGGCCGATGAGGAACATGGCCAGCATGACGGGCGCGACCCAGGCGCGGCTGTTCAGCTTGATGCTGGTCGCCTGCTTCGCCGGCGGCGGCGTGTAGTCGGCCTTCTTGCGGATACGTGACTTCGGCACGAGGGTCTCTCCTGTCGATGCGCTGCGTGGCCGCGCAGGGAACTGTGGCTGGCTCCGGAGCAGCGTACAAGGGGACTCTTAGCGCTCCCCCGGGCGTCCGTTAGCGTAGTGCTTCCGCGGCGCCGAAGGAGATAAGGGTACGTTGAGCAATTCTGCCGACTCCCCCCAGGACGGATCCAGTCCTGCCCGCGGGCGCCGTTTCCGGCCGGTGCGGGTGCTCACGGTGGCCGTCTTCGCTCTCGCGGGGCTCATTTTCTTCACCAGTTTCAATACGGCCAAGGGCACCAATATCCGTACGGACACGTCCTTGCTGAAGCTTTCCGACCTCATCCAGGAGCGCAGCCGCAAGAACGGCGAACTGGACCAGTCCAACGGCTCTTTGCGCCGTGAGGTCGAGTCCTTCGCCGAGCGTGACGACGGCAGCACCAAGGCGCAGGACGAGAAGCTCGCGGGACTGGAGAAGGGTGCGGGAACGCAGAAGCTGAAGGGTGAGGCGATCACCGTCACGCTCAACGACGCCCCGCCGGACGCCACCGCGAAGCTCCCCGGCTATCCCGAGCCGCAGCCGGACTACCTGGTGATCCACCAGCAGGATCTGCAGGCCGTGGTGAATGCGCTGTGGCAGGGCGGTGCCAAGGGCATCAAGGTGATGGACCAGCGGCTGATCTCCACCAGTGCCGTGCGCTGCGTGGGCAACACCCTGATCCTTCAGGGGCGCGTCTACTCGCCGCCGTACAAGATCACGGCGATCGGGGATCCCGACAAGCTGAACAAGGCGCTGTCGGATTCCACGGCGATCCAGAACTACATGGTCTACGTGAATGTGTACGGCCTCGGCTGGAAAGTGACCCACGACGGGACGGTGACTCTGCCCGGGTACTCGGGCACAGTGGATCTGCACTACGCCCAGCCCGTGGAGTGAACTGAGCCGAGTGAACTGAGTCGTTTCGGGAGCTGCCGGTGCGCGTCGTCGTGAGGACCGTCAGTGAGCTCTGTATCACCGTGGGCAGCCTGATCGTGCTTTTCGTCGTCTATGTGCTGTTCTGGACGGGTGTGCGGGCGGACGGTGCGATGAACCACCAGATCGATGTGCTGCATGACCAGTGGGCGAAGCAGTCGGCGCATCCGGCGGCCCCTGTCGCATCCGGGGCTTCGGCCGGTCCCCAAAAGCCGGCGCCGTATGTCGGGGGGAAGCCCTTCGCGATCATGTACATCCCGCGGCTTGGTTTCACGTGGAACAAGCCCGTGCTCGAGGACACTGCGGTGAACACGCTGAAGAAGGGTCTGGGTCACTACGCGAACACCGCGCAGCTGGGGCAGGAGGGCAACTTCGCGGTGGCGGGGCACCGGCGGACGTACGGAGATCCGTTCGTGGACTTCCCCGAGCTGAGGCCGGGTGACGCGGTGGTGCTGACGGACGGGACCACCTGGTTCACGTATCGGATCGACAAAGGGCCCTACAAAACTGTTCCGACGGACGTTGAGGTGATCGATCCTGTGCCACGTAAGTCGGGGTACACGCGTGAGGGCCGCTATCTGACGCTCACCACGTGCGATCCGGAGTGGGGGCACAGCCATCGGCTGATCGTGTGGGCGCATCTGGATTCCACACAGCCTGTGGAGGCCGGGAAACCAGAGGCGCTGCGCCGTTAGTCTGGTGCGGGTACGGCGTGAGTCTGATGCCGTGGTGGAACGGAAGGGACGGCATGTACGGCTGGATCTGGCGGCATCTGCCGGGCAACGCGTGGGTGAAGGCGCTGATCTCACTCCTGCTGGTCCTGGTCGTGGTCTATGTCCTGTTCCAGTACGTCTTCCCGTGGGCCGAACCGCTGCTGCCCTTCAACGATGTGACGGTGGACAACCAGTGAGTGCGCGGATTCTCGTCGTCGACAACTACGACAGCTTCGTCTTCAACCTGGTGCAGTACCTGTACCAGCTGGGTGCCGAGTGCGAGGTGCTGCGCAACGACGAGGTGTCGACGGCGCATGCCCAGGACGGTTTCGACGGTGTGCTGCTGTCGCCGGGTCCGGGGACGCCGGAGGAGGCGGGCGTCTGCATCGAGATGGTGCGGCACTGTGCGGCGACCGGTGTCCCGGTGTTCGGTGTCTGCCTGGGGATGCAGTCGATGCAGGTGGCGTACGGCGGTGTGGTGGACCGTGCGCCCGAGTTGCTGCACGGCAAGACCTCGCTGGTCGAGCACGAGGGCAGGGGCGTCTTCGCCGGGCTGCCCTCGCCGTTCACGGCGACGCGCTACCACTCGCTGGCCGCGGAGCCGGAGACGGTGCCGGGCGAGCTGGAGGTGACCGCGCGGACGCACGACGGGATCATCATGGGGCTCAGGCACCGTGAACTCCCGGTCGAGGGCGTGCAGTTCCACCCGGAGTCGGTCCTGACGGAGCACGGTCACCGGATGCTGGCCAATTGGCTGGTGGAGTGCGGCGACCAGGGTGCCGTGGCGAGGTCGGCGGGGCTCGCCCCGGTGGTGGGCAGGGCCACGGCGTGACCGCGCTGCGCCCCGAGCGTGAGTCCGCCTCCTCGTACGGGCAGGAGCCGTACGAGGGGTACGCCTCGTTTGGGGGGTACGAGGCGTCGGGTTCGTTCGAGGCGTCGGGTTCGTTCGAGGCTTCCGGTGGATTCGAGACCTCCGGTGCCTTCGATGAGTGGAACGGCGAGGCGGCGGGGCAGCAGGGGCGGCACGGGGGGTATGCGGCGCCTGTGGAGGAGCCGTACGTAGCGCCGCTGGTGGAGGAGCCGGAGCCGTATCTGCCGGCCGTGGACGAGGAGACGGTGGCCCTGCGGATACCGGAGCCGCCGTCGGGCGGTTCCATATCGCCCTCTGGCGCCCCAACAGCCACGCCTGCCACTGGAACCACTCCGGGCGGCCGAGCGGCCCGGAGGAAGGCCGCCAAGGGCCGTCATGGGCGTCATGGGGGCGCTCGTACGACTTCGGAGGCGGCGGAAGACGCCGAGGAGGTGTCGGCCGACGCTTCCAAGGCTCCGCTTTCGCGGGTGGAGGCACGCCGGCAGGCCCGTGCACGCAAGCCGAGTCCGGGTGTCGTCGCGAGCCGGGCGATCGGTGAGGTGTTCATCACCACCGGCGTGCTGATGCTGCTGTTCGTCACCTACCAGTTGTGGTGGACGAACGTGCGGGCGCATGAGGCGGCGGACAAGGAGACCAGCACCCTGCAGAACGACTGGGCGAGCGGCAAGCGTGCGCCGGGCGAGTTCGAGCCGGGCCAGGGTTTCGCGATCCTCCACATTCCCGAGCTGGACGTGGTCGTGCCGATCGCCCAGGGCGTCAGCAACAAGCAGGTGCTGGACAAGGGCATGGTCGGCCACTACAGCGAGGGCAGGCTGAAGACGGCGATGCCCGACGCGAAGACCGGCAACTTCGCGCTCGCGGGTCACCGCAATACGCACGGCGAGCCTTTCCGGTACATCAACAAGCTGAAGAAGGGCGACGAGGTCGTCGTCGAGACGCAGGACGAGTACTTCGTCTACAAGGTGACGTCGACGCTGCCGGTGACGTCACCGAGCAATACGAGCGTGATCAGCCCCGTGCCGCCGCAGTCGGGTTTCACCAAGCCCGGCCGGTACATCACGCTGACGACCTGTACTCCGGAGTTCACCAGCAAGTACCGGTTGATCGTCTGGGGCAAGATGGTCGAGGAACGGCCGCGCAGCAAGGGCAAGCCGGATGCGCTCGTCGAGTAGGGGCAGATGAACGTGGCAGCGACCACCGACGACACTCAAGAGGACACGGACGCGCCCGCGGCGCCACCGGCCCGCCGCCGCGGCACGGGCCGTATCGCGGCGGTGGTGAGCGTCTTCGGTGAACTCCTCATCACGGCGGGCCTGGTGCTGGGCCTGTTCGTCCTCTACTCGCTCTGGTGGACGAACGTCATAGCCGACCGGGCGGCGGACAAGCAGGGCGAGAAGGTCCGCGACACGTGGGCCCAC
Source organism: Streptomyces longisporus (assembly GCF_039532765.1). Classification (NCBI taxonomy): domain Bacteria; kingdom Bacillati; phylum Actinomycetota; class Actinomycetes; order Kitasatosporales; family Streptomycetaceae; genus Streptomyces; species Streptomyces longisporus. Next base: position 168,833 of record NZ_BAAASG010000012.1, on the reverse strand, counting down.
GAGGGCCGGTCCACGGGTCCCGGCGCGCTGGACACCAAGAACGGCATCGGCTTCCTGCATGTTCCCGCCATGAAGAACGGCGAGGTCCTGGTCGAGAAGGGCACGTCGACGGAGGTCCTCAACGAGGGCGTGGCCGGCTACTACACGGACCCGGTCAAGGCGACGCTGCCGACCAGTGGCAAGAAGGGCAACTTCACGCTGGCCGCGCACCGGGACGGTCACGGCGCGAAGTTCCACAACATCGACAAGCTGAAGGTCGGCGACCCGATCGTCTTCGAGACCCGGGACAAGTGGTACATCTACAAGGTCTACGACATCCTCGACGAGACCTCGAAGTACAACGTCAAGGTCATCTCGCAGATCCCGAAGGAGTCGGGGAAGAAGAAGGCGGGCCACTACATCACGCTGACGACCTGCACGCCGGTGTACACCAGCCGGTACCGGTATGTGGTGTGGGGGGAGCTGGTGCGGGTGGACAAGGTGGACAGCAAGAGGACGCCGCCGGAGGAACTGCGGTGACTGCGTTACTTGCAGCAACTCAGTCCCACTAGCATGGTCGAGGCCCGAAGCCGCAACTATCTCTTGCGGCTTCGGGCCTCTTTGCGTCAGGCCATGCCTACTCCAGGATCTTCAACGGCTCACCGGCGGCCCACTCCTCCAGCATCCCGCGGTGTACGGCGATGACCCCGGTCTCGGCGGCGAGCTGTAGGGCGTCCGGAGTGAAGGGGCATGTCGCTACGAACAGCGCCACTTCCGCGCTGTGGAGAACCTTCGCCGACCCGATGAACTTCTGGATGTCGGAGCTGGTGATCTTGAGGTAGGGCGCGAACCTCTTGCATTGAGCGACGAGGCGACGGCCGTCGGCGGTGCGCCCGATGATGTCGACACCTCGGTCTCCATGACCGCCCACTACGACGATGTCGGTGCATCCGTCGCGCCTCAGCAATTTGGCCATGTGGCCTTCAAACGTGCGGCCGTTCATGGCGTCCATGGCGGCCATGACTCCGATGCTCGGCCGGTCGTCGCGAACTCCCTCGAGCCTCTTCAGTCGTTGGTGGTGCTGGTGGAGCCGCTGTTCGATGCGCTGGACTCCGGCCCGCAGCGCGATCAGCTCCTTGCGGTGCTCGCCCGAGGTCTCGATCAGGGCGTTGAACATCGGTACGACCGTCTTGCCGAGGATGTGGGTGATGCGTTGGTCGATGCGGTCGTCGAGGGAAACGGCGTCTGGGGCGGCGGGCGCTTCGACAGGTTGCGTACGTGCCAGGTACTCCATGTCGAGGAGGTACGCGCGGACCTGGCGGGCGACGTCACTGTCGCGGAGGAGCATGGCGATGTTGAGGACGGCGCGGCGTGAGTAGAGAGTGAGGCTTGATCGAGGCTGTGGATAATTTCCCGGACAGCGTGACAAGACGTCACGCTTAAATTCTGCGAGGTCGGGGCCCTTGAGCGTCACCATTCCGTTGACCGACAGCTCCTCGTGATGCCGTGCTTTGAGCTGCCGGATTGCCTCGACGGACACGCCGAAGTACGCCGCGACCGTCGCCGTAGTCACATGCATCCCGTCCGGCAGCAGCGACAGCGCCTTGACTCTGTCGAGTACGTCCGTGCGCTCCAGCACGCTGTCCCGCAGAGACTTCGATTCCAGCAGCGCCGATTCGTTGATCACGTTCTGCCCTTCCGTTTGTGGGGTGGCCGTGCGGACGGGGCAGAATTTTCGATATTCCGTCCCACCCGATCAACGAGTCGTCCCATATGAAGACACGATCGATGGGCGTACTGATGTGCGTCGATGTCGTTGAGGCATTTAAGAAGGGATGCCCGGCCACCGTTCACGGTGGTGGCCGGGGATCCCTTCGTGGTGAGAGGCGTCAGTCCTTCATGCGGGACGAGGTTCCGGTGCCGCTGCCAAAGACGTTGGTGCCGCCTGTTGCTCGTGCCGTTGTGGCGGTCTTCCCGATTCAACCGAGGGGCCGCCATCAGGCTTTCACCTCGTGCACGTTCAGGAGCAGCACGTACAGCGGCGGAAACAACGAGTGCGTCGAAGTGGCGGACGACCCTGCCCTCATAGTCCCCATACGTGACAGCAAGCGCCCGGCCGGTCCAGCGCGCGCCTTCAGTCACGAGGCTTGGAACGCCTTCATCGGCCACCTCCGGTGAACGGTCGTCGACCGTATAAGGGATCGACGATGTGAGGTGGTTCAGATGTATGACTCTCTGCGCGATGCGACCAGATTTTTTCCTGGCTGCTTGAGAATGTGCAGCAAAGTGGCGCTCTAAGCCGTCGTGGTGTGATTCACCCTGGGTCTGCACTGCAGATAAAGGATCATGGCCGACGAAAGCACTCTTCCCTGCGGCCTGTTCCCGGGATCTTTTGCATCTGCGGAGGCTGGCCGGTCCAGCCATCACACCCATGCCTACATGGGGTTGGCCTGTGGATGACGACACAACTCAAACACTCGCCGACCTCGACCTGATGAAGCCCGTCGGGCGAACTGTCAACTGGTACGCGTCCGCAGCGCGCCTACCGGTGGAGCGGGGTCTGGCCCAAAGCCCAGGCAGTACAGGAATTTAGCAGGTTGTCGCCGTCAAAACGGGCGACCTGAGCAGCGACATTAATGAAGCCATTACTGTCCTTGGCGGAAGTGTTCCACTCTTTAGAAGACCCCTTCCCGTCATAGTCGGCGTGCCATGGCCAGTACGTGTAGTTCTTATTCGCATCCTTGGTGATGAGCCTGATTCGCACGTGGTGTCCGTCGGCGAGTGAGTCGTATAGGTCCAGTGCGACGACGATATACGTGGCTTTATGGCTGAAGCCGGGGACTGTTACGGTGCCATTAGCCCCGGTAGTGCTGCAGCTGGGCTGGAGGGTGTCAGCTTCCGCTGAGGCGGGAAGGGTGACCGCGAGAGTCAATGCTGCCGCAGCCACGCCAACGCCCTTGCATATTTTCCGCATCGTATCCTCCCAGGTTGCTAAGTTTGACATGACCATATCATCTTGACGGTTGGCTCTCAAGTTTGGAGTTCTTTCAAAGAGGCGCTGATTATGCGAAGAGGGTGGCGCCTGCAACGCCTGAGGCTCTTTCGCCGTTGGGGGGGCGAAGCCGTGAAGGGTAAATGTAGGGGTGCCGCTGTTCCCTGTCCTGACGCGCTCAGCGTCTGAGCGCCTTGGCTGAATTAGAAATGATGATCACTGTCATCCGTGATGACGACTACCATTGCAAGCTGCCGCCGTACCTGCGCCCACAAAAAAGTTGCCGATTCTGGGTCGCGCATTTTCAAGCTGATACCTATGACGGAGCTCTTGTGCCCTGTTTTCAAAGGGCACAAGAGCTCCGTCATGCCAGGCTGCTGTATTAGTTATCCGTACGGTGGGGTCAGCCGGTCGTACCGCCGAAGAAGTTGGTGCCGCCGTCGTTCCCGCCGTTGTTGCCGTTGCCGCCGAGGGTCTGCAGGTTGACCGGTGTGCCCTGGTTGACCGTGCTGCCCGGGGTCGGGTCCGAGTTGATCACGATGGCGTTGTCGTCCTGGGAGCCGTTGATGTTGCCGACCTGGAGGCCCGCCTGCTTCAGGGCGTTCTTGACGTCCTTCAGCTTCTGGCCCTGGATGTTCGGCACCTGGACCTGGTTGTTCTGCTTCTGGCCGATGCTGATCTGCACGGCGGTGTTCTTCTTGACCTGGGTGCCGATACCCGGGTTGGTCGAGATGACCTTGTTGACCTGGTTGTCGTCGTTGGTGGGCGTGTTGACGCAGTTGCCGGTGAGGCCGACGGCCTGCAGGGCGGACTTGGCGTCGTCGCAGCTCTGACCGGCGACATTGGGCACAGCGACGGTCTCGGGTGCCTTGGCGATGGTGAGGGTGATGGTGGAGCCCTTCTCCACTTCCTTGCCGAGCGTCGGGTCCTGGTCCAGGACTGTGTTGGCAGGTTGCGAGGACTCCTGTGTCTTCGTCTTGACGACGAACTTGTATTTGTCGTCCCCCAGGATCTGATTGGCCTCGTCGAGGGTCTTGCCGATGACATTCGGCACGGCCACCTTCGGAGCGCCCGTCGACACCACCAGGTTGACCGCCTCGCCCTTCTTGAGGCTGGTGCCCTTGCCCGGGTCCTGCGAGCAGACATTGCCCTTGCTCTGGTCCTCGCAGGGCTGTTTCTTGACCGTGCCGACCTTCAGGCCGATGTTGTTCAGCTGGTTCCCGGCGTCGCTCTGGCTCAGGCCGACGAGGTTGGGTACGTCCACCTTGTCGTTGCCGACGCCCCCGTTCCCGCTGAACGCGTACTTGCCGATCAGGATCGCGCCCACCAGGACGAGGATGCCCGCCACGACCAGCAGGATCGTGGAGGTGTTGGACTTCTTCTGGCGGCGGCGGGAGCGGTCGTCGTAGCCGTAGCCGCCGTCGTCCGGGTTCATCGGGGGCAGCATCGACGTGGCGCCGGCGTCCGTGGCGCGCAGGGCCGTGGTGGGCTGGTCGTCGGGGTAGCCGCCGTAGCCGACGGAGCCCATGGCCGCCGTGGCCGCGACGGGCTGGCCGTCGAGGCAGGCCTCGATGTCGGCGCGCATCTCGTCGGCGGACTGGTAGCGGTAGTTCGGGTCCTTGACCAGGGCCCTGAGGACGATGGCGTCCATTTCGGGCGTGATCTCGGGGTCGAATACGGAGGGCGGCTGGGCTTCCTCGCGTACGTGCTGGTATGCGACGGCGACCGGGGAGTCGCCGACGAAGGGCGGGCGTACCGTCAGGAGCTCGTAGAGGAGGCAGCCGGTCGAGTACAGGTCGGAGCGGGCGTCGACCTGCTCGCCCTTGGCCTGCTCCGGTGAGAGGTACTGCGCGGTGCCGATGACGGCGGCCGTCTGCGTCATGGTCATGCCGGAATCGCCCATGGCGCGGGCGATGCCGAAGTCCATGACCTTGACCTGGCCGTTGCGCGTGAGCATGACGTTGGCCGGCTTGATGTCGCGGTGGACGATGCCGCTGCGGTGGGCGTACTCCAGGCCCTGGAGGATGCCGATGGTCATTTCCATCGCGCGTTCGGGCAGGAGCTTGCGGCCGGAGTGGAGGAGTTCGCGGAGCGTGGAGCCGTCCACGTACTCCATCACGATGTACGGGATCGAGACCCCGTCGATGTAGTCCTCGCCCGTGTCGTAGACCGCGACGATCGCGGGATGGTTGAGCGAGGCGGCCGACTGGGCCTCCCGGCGGAACCGGGCCTGGAAGGAAGGGTCGCGTGCGAGGTCCGCGCGCAGTGTCTTCACCGCCACCTGGCGCCCGAGGCGGGTGTCATGCGCGAGGTAGACCTCCGCCATGCCACCACGACCGAGCACCTGGCCCAGTTCGTACCGGCCGCCGAGGCGACGCGGCTCTTCCATAGCTCCTACCAGCCCTCTCCGTCGGTCCCGACTCACACGTGTGTGCGGTCGGAGGCTGCCGTCCGGGCCTACCGTACCCGGCTAGCTTTGTGTGACCTGGCTAAGTGCGTCACCCGATACAGGACCGGTATCGCAACGTGCACCGATGTGAAGGGGACGTGAGCGGGGTCACTTCTTGGAGTTGATGACCGCCTCCATCACGCTCTTCGCGATCGGGGCGGCGAGGCCGCCGCCGGAGATGTCGTCACGGTTGGCGTTCTCGTCCTCGATGACCACGGCCACGGCGACCGGCGAGCTGCCGTCGGGGAGCTTGGCGTAGGAGATGAACCAGGCGTACGGGTTCGCGCTGTTCTCGACGCCGTGCTGGGCGGTGCCGGTCTTGCCGCCGACGGTGACACCGCCGCCGATCTGGGCCTTCTGGCCGGTGCCGTCCTTGACGACCGTCTCCATCATCGACTGCAGGATCTGCGCGTTCTTCGCCGACAGGGGCTGGCTGAGCTCCTGCGGGTCGGTCTGCGCGATGGTGTCGAGGTTGGACGACTGCAGCTTGTCGACCATGTACGGCTTCATCAGCTTGCCGTTGTTGGCGACCGCGGAGGCGACCATGGCCATCTGCAGCGGGGTGGCCGCAGTGTTGAACTGGCCGATCGAGGACAGCGCGGTCTGCGAGGAGTTCATGTTGTCGGAGAAGACCGAGGCGCTGGAGCGGACCGGCGTGAACTGCTCGGAGTCGAAGCCGAACTTCTTCGCCTCGGCGAGCATCTTGGCGTTGCCGAGGTCGGCGCCGATCTTGCCGAACACCGTGTTGCAGGACACCTTCAGGGCGACCCGCATCGTGGCGTTCTTGCAGGGGATGTTGCCCTCGTTCTTCAACTCGGTCGTCGTGCCCTTCATGATGTACGGCAGCGGCGAGTCGGTGGCCTGGTCGGCGGAGTTGTACAGGCCGTTCTCCAGCGCGGCCGCGGCCGTGACCACCTTGAAGGTGGAGCCCGGCGGGTAGGTCTCGCGCAGCGCCCGGTTGAGCATCGGGTCCGAGGGGTTGTTCTTCTTCTGGAGCGCGGTCCAGTTCTTGGAGTCCGTCGACGTGGAGTTCCCGGCGAACGACGAAGGGTCGTACGACGGGTAGGACGCCAGCGCCAGGATCTTCCCGGTGGACGGGTCGAGCGCGACGGCCGCGCCCTTGCCGCCCTGGGACTTCAGCCCGTTGTAGGCGGCCTTCTGCGCGGCGGCGTTGAGGGTGGTGACGACGTTGCCGCCCGCCTTCTGCTTGCCCGTGATCATGTCGAGGGTGTTGCGGAAGAAGAGCCGGTCGTCGGTGCCGGTGAGGATGCCGTCGTCGATGGACTCCAGCTGGCTGGCACCGAAGGCCTGCGAGGCGTACCCGGTGACGGGCGACCACATCGCTCCGTCCTTGTAGGTGCGTTTGTACTCGAGGTCGTTGAGCCCGCTCTTGCTGGTCTTGGCGGAGCCGGTGATCGGGTCGCCGTCGACGATGATGTCGCCGCGCGGGGTGGAGTAGCGGGCGATGGTGACGCGACGGTTCTTCGGGTCGGTCCTGAGGCTGTCGGCCTTGACGTACTGGAGCCAGTTGTCGCGGACGAGCAGTGCGAGGACCAGGAGGCCGCAGAAGATCGCGATCCGGCGCAGGGGCTTGTTCATGACGGGCGGACCACCTGGGTCATCTCGGCGTCGGGGTTGCCGGCGGGCGCGGGCGCCGGGCGGCGGGCGGTGTCGCTGATGCGGATGAGGATGCCGATCAGCGCCCAGTTGGCGATGACGGAGGAACCGCCGTACGCCACGAACGGCATCGTCATACCGGTCAGCGGGATCAGGCCCATGACGCCGCCGGCGACGACGAACACCTGGAGCGCGAAGGCACCGGACAGGCCGATGGCGAGCAGCTTGCCGAACGGGTCGCGGGCGGCGAGCGCGGTGCGCACGCCGCGCTCCACGATCAGGCCGTAGAGCAGCAGGAACGCCATGATGCCGGCCAGGCCCAGCTCCTCGCCGAAGGTGGCGAGGATGAAATCGGAGTTGGCGGCGAACCGGATCAGGTCGGAGTGGCCCTGGCCGAGGCCGGTGCCGAGGGTGCCGCCGGAGCCGAACGCCCACAGCGCCTGCATCGACTGCTCGGAGTGGCCGCCCACGCCCTGCTGGCTGAGCGTGTATTCCTTCATGGGGTCGAGCCAGGCCTGGACGCGCATCTTCACGTGCGGTTCGATGCTCGCCACGCCGACGGCACCGGCCGCGGACATCAGCAGACCGAAGACGATCCAGCTGGTCCGCTCGGTGGCGACGTACAGCATGATGACGAACATTCCGAAGAACAGCAGTGACGTACCGAGGTCGGTCTCGAAGACCAGGATGAGGATCGACATCGCCCAGACGGCGAGGATCGGGCCGAGGTCGCGGCCGCGCGGCAGGTACAGGCCCATGACGCGGCGGCTGGCGAGCGCGAGGGCGTCCCTCTTCACCATCAGGTAGCCGGCGAAGAAGATCGCCAGCACGATCTTCGCGAACTCACCGGGCTGGATGGAGAATCCGGCGACCGAGATCCAGATCTTGGCGCCGTAGATGTTGGCGCCCAGGCCCGGGACCAGCGGGAGCAGCAGCAGGACCAGCGCACCGACCATGGAGATGTAGGTGTAGCGCTGCAGGACGCGGTGGTCCTTGAGGAAGATCAGCACCACGATGAACAGCCCGATGCCCATTGCCGTGTACAGCAGCTGGCGGGGCGCCGCACTGCCGGCCTGCTTGATGGACTGCAGCAGCTTGGACTGGTCGAGGCGCCAGATGACGACGAGCCCGAGTCCGTTGAGCAGCGTGGCCAGGGGCAGCAGCAGCGGGTCGGCGTACGGGGCGAATTTCCGTACGGCGAGGTGGCCGACGCCCGCGAGCAGGCCGAGTCCGAGGCCGTAGCTCAGCAGCCCGGCCGGCACCTTGTCGTTGATGGCGAGGCCCACGTTGGCGTAGGCGAAGACCGGGATGACGACGGCGAACAGCAGGAGCGCGAGCTCGGTGTTGCGCCGGCTCGGTGCGCCGATCGCGCCGATCGTGGACGTATGGTGCGTCGGTGTGTTGGTAGTACTGCTCATCGTGTGACAGGGCCTCTCACGGCTTGCCTACTGCTTACCGCACAGCGAGACGACCTTCTGCTCATCCTCCGAGAGAGTGGGGCCGGGGCTGGGTGTGGGTGCGGTCGCTGATGTGGACGGGGTCGGTGAGGTCGAGGGGCTCGGTGATGCCTTGGACGTGAGGGAGGTCTTGCTGGTTCCCGTGGTGCCGCCCGCCTGGCCCGTGCCGGTCTTCGAGTTGTTCTTGCTCTCGGCCGCCTGACGCTCGGACTCCTTCTTGCATGCGGAGGCCTGCACGGAAAGCTCGTTGATCTTCGACTGGGCGCCGGTCAGGCTGCCTTCGGCGATCGTGGACTTGACCTGCTTCTGCTGGTACGGAGGCAGGTACTTGAGTTCGATCTCGGGGTGGTCCTTCTCCACCTTGGAGAGGGAGACCCACGCCAGGTCCTGGCTGATGCCCCGGTACAGCGCGACGTGCTCGTCCTTGGTGCCGACGTAGTACTGGGTCTGGGTCCAGCGCCAGCCGCCGTAGAGTCCGCCGCCGACGACGGCGAGGGCGAGCACGATGTAGAAGGATCTCTTCGCCCACTTGCGGCCCGCGCGGGGTTTGACGAAGTCGTCGTCGGTGTAGTCGCCGAAGCTGCCCGCGGGGATGTAGCCGGTGGTGTCGCCGGAGCCGGGCGGGCCGAACTCGCCGCCCCCGCCGTGTCCGTGGCCCTGGCGGCCGAGGCCGGAGGCGCGACCGGCCGGGGTCTCCATGAAGCCGGGGTCGTGCAGGTGGTTCTGGTTCTCGGCGACCGCGCCGACCACGACCGGGGTGTCGGAGAGCTGCCCGGCGAGGGTGTCACCGGTGTCCAGGTCCAGTACGTCGGCGACGATGACGGTGATGTTGTCGGGGCCGCCGCCGCGCAGCGCGAGCTGGATCAGCTCCTGCACGGTCTCCTGCGGGCCCTGGTAGCTGGCGAGGGTGTCCTCGAGCGTCTGGTGGGAGACGACGCCGGACAGGCCGTCGGAGCAGATCAGGTAGCGGTCGCCGGCGCGGACCTCACGGATGGACAGGTCCGGCTCGACGTGCTCGCCGCTGCCCAACGCCCGCATCAGCAGGGAGCGTTGGGGGTGGGTGGTGGCCTCTTCCTCGGTGATGCGGCCCTCGTCGACGAGGCGCTGTACCCAGGTGTGGTCCTGGGTGATCTGGGTGAGGACGCCGTCGCGCAGCAGATAGGCGCGGGAGTCGCCGACGTGGACGAGGCCGAGGCGCTGGCCGGTCCACAGCAGGGCGGTGAGCGTGGTGCCCATGCCCTCGAGCTGGGGGTCCTCCTCGACCATGGAGCGCAGCTGGTCGTTGGCGCGCTGTACGGCGGTGCCGAGGGAGGTGAGGATGTCGGAGCCCGGCACGTCGTCGTCGAGGGCGACGATGGTGGAGATGGCCTCGGAGGAGGCGACCTCGCCGGCGGCGGCGCCGCCCATGCCGTCGGCGATCGCGAGCAGGCGCGGACCGGCGTATCCGGAGTCCTCGTTGCCCTCGCGGATCATGCCTTTGTGCGATCCGGCGGCAAAGCGCAGTGACAGACTCATGCGCACCTCGCCCGTCGGCTCCGGGTACATCCGCACGGTGCCCACCCTCCGGTCGGGAGCGCGCCGGTGCCCGTGGTGGGGGCCGCCGCTGCGTGCTCGCTCCGCTCGCGCTCATTCATGACGTAGCACTACTTCCGCAGTTCGATGACTGTCTTGCCGATGCGGATCGGCGCGCCCAGCGGAATCGGCGTGGGGGTCGTCAGCCGGCTCCGGTCGAGGTATGTGCCGTTGGTGGAGCCCAGGTCCTCGACGATCCACTGGCCGTCGCGGTCCGGGTAGATCCTGGCATGGCGGCTGGAGGCGTAGTCGTCGTCCAGCACGATCGTGCTGTCGTGCGCCCGGCCCAGGGTGATGGTCTGGCCCTGGAGCGCGACGGTCGTGCCGGTGAGGGTGCCCTCGGAGACGACGAGCTTGGTGGGGGCGTTGCGGCGCTGGCGGCCGCCGCCGGCCTGCTGACGCTGGGGCGGGGGCGCGGCCTGCTGTCGGGCGGCCTGCTGGGGCCGTGCGGCCTCGCGCCTGGAGCCGCGCTGGGTGACGCGCGTACCGAACAGGTCGCTGCGGATGACCTGCACGGCCACGATCACGAACAGCCACAGTACGGCCAGGAAACCCAGCCGCATGACCGTGAGGGTCAGCTCTGACATTGCCCCCGCTTCACCCTTCGGCTTGCCGGTAAATGATGGTGGTGCTGCCCACGACGATCCGCGAGCCGTCGCGGAGCGTAGCGCGGGTGGTGTGCTGCCCGTCCACCACGATGCCGTTGGTGGACCCGAGATCCTGGATCGTCGAGGGCGTTCCGGTCCGGATCTCGCAGTGCCGGCGGGATACACCGGGGTCGTCGATCCGCACGTCGGCTTCGGTGCTGCGGCCCAGCACCAGCGTCGGGCGGGAGATCTGATGGCGGGTGCCGTTGATCTCGATCCAGTGGCGGGTGCGTGAGCCGGGCTGCGGTGCGCCGACCGGGCCGCCCGCGCCGGGACGCTGGCCGTAGGGCGCTGCGCCGGGCCGCGCGCCGGGCGGCGGCGCGGCGGGCATCGGAGGGGCGCCCGCGGGTGCGGCGGCCGGCGGGTAGCCGTACCCACCGCCGGGGCGGCCCGCGGTCCCGGCCGGCGGAGCGGCGGATCCGGGAGCCTGCTGGCTGCTGGAGGAGGCGAGCGTACGGCTGCGCACCCGGTACAGGCCGGTGTCGAGGTCGTCCGCCTTCTCCAGGTGGACCTTGATGGGTCCCATGAACGTGTAGCGCTGCTGCTTGGCGTAGTCGCGCACCATGCCGGCGAGCTCGTCGCCGAGCTGGCCGGAGTAGGGGCTGAGCCGCTCGAAGTCCGGCGTGCTCAGTTCCACGATGAAGTCGTTGGGGACGACCGTGCGGTCGCGGTTCCAGATGGTCGCGTTGTTGTCGCACTCACGCTGGAGCGCTCCGGCGATCTCCACGGGCTGGACCTCGGACTTGAACACCTTGGCAAAGGTGCCGTTGACCAGACCTTCGAGACGCTGCTCGAACTTCTTCAGGACTCCCATGAGGCACCTCCTCCGATGTCGCTTCCGTCCAGTGTCCCGGCTGGCGGGCGCTGCCTTGCCTGGTACTGCTTACTGATCGTATCCACGCGCGGGTGAATCAGCTGGTTCCCCCTGTCGGCCCGGTCGACGGGTGTCGACGCTGGACGAAGTTCCCTCCGGAGGTTCCCTCCGAAGCTGCCCTTCGAACTACTCCCACGCTCTCCTTCTGCCCAGGATCGTAGAGGCGGCCGCAGACCAGTGTCCCGCACCTGGCTGTGGACCCTGCCCGGCTCCAGGGGAGACGGGCAGGACCGGTACGAGGTTGATACGTGAACCGGTACGTGTTGATACGGAGCGGAGGGCTTCGCGGGCGGGTCGTCGGTGTGCCGGTGGTTCACGGTCACGTGGCGGGACGAACACGGGGCGGCCGGTCGACGGCCGGACGGCACGTCCGCGCTGGTGGGCGGCTGCCCAGGGATAAGGGATGTGAACCCACCCCGGCCAGCGTGCTAATGTTCTGCGTGTCGGAAGGCGCCAGCCCAAAGGGCCGGAGCCGGAGGACACACCCAATGCGCGGGTGGCGGAATAGGCAGACGCGCTGGATTCAGGTTCCAGTGCCCGCAAGGGCGTGGGGGTTCAACTCCCCCCTCGCGCACCAGCCAAAAGCCCCAGGTCTTTGACCTGGGGCTTTTGCGTTGTTCCAGGCGGTGTGAGGCGCGTTACCCGGTGAGGACAATCACATGGCCCGCAAGGTCCGGTCCCGGCGGCGTTTTCCACAGGTGCGGAGTTGTCCACAGGGTCTGACGCGTCCCGTCCACCGGCTGTACGGTCGGCACGAGTTGATGTTCATGGGCGTGCGGGGGAGGCGGTTGGCGTGACCGGAATCGGAGAGGCAGCGGCGGGGTCGGGTGTGCGGCGGCTTCCGCGGGTGCGGGGCTTCGCCGAGTGGCCCGCCCAGGGATCGCCCAAGGACGAGGGCAAGGCGCTGCGCAAGCGGGTGCCGCGCAGTGCGCACTCCGCGCTCGACCTCGACGGCTCGCGTCCGCACGCGGCCGACGCGGTCGAGGAGTCCCACCGCGGCCGGATCCCCGAGCTCACCCCGATACGCGCGGGCCGGATGGCGGCCACGCCCTTCGCCTTCCTGCGCGGCTCCGCCGGCCTCATGGCGTACGACCTGGCGCGCACCCCCATGACCCGGGTCCGCGCACAGATCTGCGGGGATGCGCATGCCGCGAACTTCGGCCTGTACGGCGATGCGCGCGGTGACCTGGTCATCGACCTCAACGACTTCGACGAGACCGTCCACGGCCCCTGGGAGTGGGACCTCAAGCGGCTCGCCGCCTCCCTCGTGCTCGCGGGCCGGGAGGCCGGCGCCGACGAGGACCAGTGCCGCAAGGCGGCCTACGACGCGACCGGCGCCTACCGCCGCACCATGCGGCTGCTCGCCAAGCTGCCGGTGCTGGACGCGTGGAACGCCATCGCGGACGAGGAACTCGTCTCCCACACCGACGCCCATGACCTGCTCGGCACGCTGGAGCGCGTGTCAGAGAAGGCACGGGCCAACACGAGCGGGCGTTTCGCGGCGAAGTCGACGGAACAGGCCGAGGACGGCGGGCGGCGCTTCGTCGAGGCGCTGCCGGTGCTGCGGCGGGTTCCGGACGCGGAGGCCGCGGCGGTGGCCGCCGCACTCGAGCAGTATGTGACGACGCTCTCCGAGGACCGGCTCCCGCTGCTGGCCCGCCATGCGGTGCACGACGTCGCCTTCCGGGTCGTCGGCACGGGCAGCGTAGGCACCCGGTCGTACGTGGTGCTGCTCCTCGACCACCGGGGGGAGCCGCTCGTCCTCCAGGTGAAGGAGGCCCGCCCCTCGGCGCTGGTGCCGCACCTGGTGACGGCGGGCTTCGATGCGCCGCAGGTGGAGCACGAGGGCCGCCGGGTGGTTCTCGGGCAGAAGCGCATGCAGGTGGTCAGCGACATCCTGCTGGGCTGGACCTCGGTGGAGGGGCGGCCCTTCCAGGTACGGCAGTTCCGCAACCGCAAGGGCAGCGTCGATCCGGCGGCGCTGGCCGCCGACCAGATAGACGACTACGGCCGCATGACCGGCGCCCTCCTGGCCCGCGCCCATTCCCACAGCGCCGACCCGCGCCTGGTCGCCGGGTACTGCGGCAAGAGCGAGGAACTGGACGAGGCGATCGCCGACTTCGCCGTCGCCTACGCCGACCGCACGGAGGCCGACCACGCCGATCTGGTGGCTGCGGTGCGGGCGGGGAGGGTTGCGGCGGAGATGGGGGTGTGAGGGGAGTTCTCGCAGGGGGCGGGTGAGGAGCGCGGGGCGCCGTACATCGACTGGGGCCCCTGCACCGCCTGCGCCTCTCCGGTGAGCGGTCCCGCAGCAGGTGCGCACTCCTGAGATCAGGTGCCGGCCGGGGACGCCGGTGACGTCGGGGCCGGTGGGCATCGGGGAGTGGGGCTCCGGCGCTCATGTCGGTGGGTCGGAGAGGCGGGCCGGGGTGGCCTACGCTGGGCGGGTGACGAGCCCGGAAGCTGAGCAGGGTGGTGTCGCCGGCGAGGCGCAGGCGACGCCCGAGGACGGTGCGCCGCGTCCCGAGGAGCGGCTGGAGCGGGCCGTGCGGGCCGCCGAGCAGGCGCTGATCGAGTACGAGATCGCTGTCGAGACCTTCCGCGTGGAGGTCGAGAACTTCTCCCGGCTGCACCACCAGAAGCTCGGCCCGATGTACGCCCGCCTGGACGAGCTGGACGCGGAGATCGCCGAGGCCCGGGCCGCCCGCACCGGCGATCCCGAGGACCGTCGCAAGGCGGACGAGGCGCGGGCCCGGGTGCTGCCGATGCCCGGCGTCGAGGAGCTGTTCCACGGCTGGATGGACGGGGAGGGGCTCTTCCCGGAGGCCGTGGCGATGCTCACGGACCAGCCTGTGCGGCCTCCGCAGCGGGTGCGCCCCAGCGACGAGGCCCGCAAGCTCTACCGCGAACTGGCCCGCAAGGCCCACCCGGACCTGGCCCAGGACGACACCGAGCGGGCCCGGCGCGAGGAGTTCATCACCCGGGTCAACGCCGCCTACGCCCGTGGTGAGGAGACCCTGCTGCGGGAGCTGGCCGAGGAGTGGGCCAAGGGCCCGGCACCGCAGGAGCGCGGTCCGAGCCGCGCCGAGGAGCTCTACGCCCGCCTCGAATGGCTCGCCCAGCGCAAGGAACTGCTCGCCCTGGTCGCCAAGGAACTGGAGGAGAGCGCGATCGGCGCGATGCTCCGGCTGGCGCCGGACGATCCGGACCGTCTGCTGGAGGAGATCGCCGAGAAGCTCCTGGCGGATGTCTCCCGGCGCGAGGCGGAGCTGGCCGAGCTGCTGGGGTAGCCCTGCCGCTCGGGCGGCCGGTTCCGCGCCGGGCCGCGTCGGGTAGCGTCTTGGGCATGCATTTCGGAGCTGGTGTGCCCACGGTCGAGGTCTCGGACCTCAAGGACGGCGACTTCCTGCTGGACGTCCGCGAGGACGACGAGTGGCAGGCGGGTCACGCCGAAGGGGCACTGCACATCCCCATCAGTGATTTCGTCGCGCGTTACGGCGAGCTGACCGAGGCCGCGCCGCAGGACGGCCGCGTCAACGTGATCTGCCGTTCCGGCGGTCGCTCGGCGCAGGTCGCGATGTACCTCGTGCAGCAGGGCATCGACGCCGTGAACGTCGACGGCGGCATGCAGGTGTGGGCGGCCGCGGGCCGCCCGGTCGTGACGGACGAGGGGCAGCCCGGGTTCGTGCTGTAGCTCGCGTCGGCCCGGGCGGTCAGCCCAGCGGGTGCGCCGCCAGCAGGTCACCGAGGGCCTCCTCGTGCGCTGCCGACGGGCCGAGCTGCAGCTCCAGGTGTTTGGCCCAGGCGTGGTAGCGGTGCAGTGGGTACTCGACGTCCGCCCCGAACCCGCCGTGCAGATGCTGTGCCGTCTGCACGACCCGCCGTACGCCCTCCGACGCCCAGATCTTGGCGACGGCGACGTCAGCGGAGGCGGGCAGTACGCCGGGTGCTCCCGAGGCGATCCGCCAGGCCGCCTGCCACAGCGTGGCCTCCATCGCACGCAGGTCGATGTACCGGTCGGCGGCCTGCACGGCGACGGCCTGGAACGTGGCGACGGGGTATCCGAACTGCTCCCGCTTGCCGGTGTATTCGCTGGTCATCGCGAGCACGCGTTCGCCGAGGCCGAGGGCCAGCGCGCAGGTCCCGGTGGTCAGCAGTTCGCGCAGCCACTCCCATGCGCCGTCGGCGTCGATGACGTCACGGGCCGGGATCCGTGCGGCTTCCAGACGCAGTTCGCCGAGCCGTTCGCCGGTGGTGGAGACCTGCTCGCCCAGCCCGACGCCCTGGTGGGTGCGGGGGACCACGGCGAGGAGGGCGCGGTCGGCGGCCGTATGGGCGGGTACGACGACGAAGTCGGCGGTGTGCGCCCACGGCACGGCGGTCTGCACGCCGTCCAGGGTCCACTGGTCGCCCTCCCGCCGCGCGGTGACGGCGAGTTCGGCCGGGTCGTGGCCGGTGCGGCCGTTCACGGCGACGGTCAGCACCGCCTCGCCCCGCCCCGCGCGGGTGAGCAGCGCCGCCTTCAACTCCTCGCCGCCGTAGGCCTGTACGGCCGCGGCGGCCGCGCTGGTCTCCAGCAGCGGAACGCGCGCCAGGACCTTGGCCGACTCCCGCAGCACCAGGCACAGGGCGATGGCGTCCAGGCCCGCCCCGCCGAACTCCGTGTCCAGCAGCAGGCTCAGCAGGTCCGCCTCGGCGAGCCTGGTCCACAGTGCGCGGTCGAAGTCGTCGGCCACGGCGCCGGGGACGAGGGAGGGGCTGGGCACCGCGTCCGGCGCGACCCCGGCGAACACCCCCCGCGCCGCCTCGGCCGCCGCCTGCTGCTCCTCGGTGAAGGTGAAGTCCACGGTCCTGTCCCTCCGGAGGGTCCGCTGATCTGACGGACCGTCAAGATAGAACAGGTTCTAGAAGAAGGGAACGGTCCGCCGACTTGGAACCGCGGCCGTCGGTTCAGCGGTCGAAGTCCAGCTCCACCTTCTCCGTCACGGGATGCGACTGGCACGCCAGCACGTATCCCGCCTCCGTCTCCTCCGGTTCCAGCGCGAAGTTGCGGTCCATGCGCACCTCGCCGGTGACCAGGAAGGCCCGGCAGGTGCCGCACACTCCGCCCTTGCAGGCGTAGGGCGCGTCGGGACGGTTGCGCAGGACCGTCTCCAGCAGGGACTCGCCGTCCTGCACGGGCCAGGTACCGCCGCGGCCGTCGAGCCGCGCGGTGACCGTGCTGTGCGCGGGGGCGGTCGCGGCCGGCGCGGGGGCGGCGGCGTCGACGTGGAAGATCTCCTCGTGGATGCGCGTGCGCGTCACACCGAGCCCGCGCAGGGCCCGCTCGGCCCCTTGGACCAGCCCGAACGGCCCGCACAGGAACCAACCCGCCACCTGCTCCACCGGCAACAGCGCCGGAAGCAGCTCCGTCAGCCGCTGCTGGTCCAGGCGTCCGGACGGCAGCCCCGCCTGCTGTTCCTCCCTGGACAGCACCGTCACCAGCTGCAGCCGCCCGGGGTATCTGTCCTTCAGATCGGCGACCTCGTCCAGGAACATCGTCGAGGCGGCCGTGCGGTCGCTGCGTATCAGACAGAACCGGGCCTGCGGCTCGCGTGCCAGCAGCGTGGAGACGATCGACAGCACCGGGGTGATGCCGCTGCCGCCGACGATCGCCGCGTACAGGCCGGGCGCGGGGTCGAGGGTGAAGCGGCCGGCCGGGGTCATCACCTCCAGCTCGTCGCCTGCATTGATCTCCTTGAGCGCGTACGTCGAGAAGGCCCCGCCCTCGACCAGCCGTACGCCGACCCGCAGGGTTCCGGGGCCCGCGTCGCCGGGGGCAGGCGCCGGGGAGCAGATCGAGTACGTGCGCCGGATCTCCTTGCCGTCGACCAGGCGCCGCAGGGCGAGGTGCTGGCCCGGGGCGTGCCGGTACTCCTCGCGCAGCTCCTCGGGCACGGTGAGGGTGAGGGCCACGGAGTCGTCGGTGAGCCGGTCGACCGCCGCCACCCGGAGCGTGTGGAAGCGGGCCATCACAGCTCCTTGAAGTGGTCGAAGGGTTCCCGGCAGGACAGACAGCGCCGCAACGCCTTGCAGGCGGTGGAGGAGAAGCGGCTGAGCAGCTCGGTGTCGGTGCTGCCGCAGTGCGGGCAGCGCACCGGCTCCAGCGTGCGGGTCGGGCCGAGCGACACGGTGACCGGCCCCGAGGCCTCTCGTACGCGCGGGGGAGCTATCCCGAACTCCCGTAGCTTGCGCCGCCCTTCGGAGGTGATGTCGTCCGTCGACCAGGCGGGCCGCAGCACCGTGCGGACGGTGACGTCCCGTATGCCGTGCGCGTGCAGGACTCGCTCTATGTCCAGGGACATCGCCTCGATGGCGGGGCAGCCGGTGTAGGTCGGCGTCAGTTCGACCTCGACCGAGTCCGCGCCGCGCACATGCACCGCGCGCAGGACGCCGAGCTCCTGGAGGGTGAGCACGGGCAGTTCGGGGTCGGGCACCGAACCGGCGATCTCGAGGAGTTCGGACTCCAGGGCGGTGGTCGTCGTCACCATGACGCCCCCGGGTGGCTGCGGTGCAGGTGCTGCATCTCGGCGAGCATCCGCCCGAAGGACTCCGTGTGCACGCCCTGGCGGCCCGCGCCGGCCGCCCACGCCCCGGCGCGCGGCCCCTCGGGGACCGTCAGGGTCGCGCGGTGCAGCACGGCCCGGACGGACTCAAGCCAGTCCCTCTCCATCCCCGCCAGGTCGACGTCCAGGCCGTCCACCGGCTGGAACATCTCGCCGGTGAACCGCCACAGGTCCGTGCACGCGCGCTGCATGCGCTCGTGGCCGGTCTCCGTGCCGTCGCCGAGCCGCAGGGTCCACTGCTCGGCGTGGTCGCGGTGGTAGGCGACCTCCTTCACGGCCTTTGCGGCGAGGCCTGCGAACGGACCGTCCGCGGCGGCCAGTTCGGCGTACAGCAGGTGCTGGTAGGTGGAGAAATAGAGCTGGCGGGCGATGGTGTGGGCGAAGTCGCCGTTCGGCTGTTCCACCAGCTGGAGGTTGCGGAAGGCGCGCTCCTCGCGCAGATACGCCAGTTCGTCCTCGTCCCCCACCGCCGACAGCAGCACGCGGGCCTGGCCCAGCAGGTCCAGCGCGATGTTGGCGAGGGCGACCTCCTCCTCCAGGACGGGGGCATGCCCCGCCCATTCGCCGAGGCGGTGCGAGAGCACCAGGGCGTCGTCGCCGAGGGCGAGGGCGGCGGTCGTGGGAGCCGCGGCCGTTTCAGGAACCGTCACAGGTGCTTCACCCCCTCCGGGATCTCGTAGAACGTCGGGTGCCGGTACGGCTTGTCGGCGGCCGGCTCGAAGAACGGGTCCTTCTCGTCCGGAGAGGATGCCGTGATCGCGGACGACGGGACGACCCAGATCGAGACACCCTCACCGCGGCGGGTGTACAGGTCGCGGGCGTTGCGCAGGGCGAACTCCGCGTCCGGCGCGTGCAGGCTGCCGGCGTGGGTGTGCGAGAGGCCGCGGCGTGAGCGCACGAAGACCTCCCACAGGGGCCAGTCGGTGTTCGTCATGCTCGCGTCGCTCCCATCTCGCCGGTCTTGCTGATCCCACTGGTCCCGCTCGTGTGCTTGGCCGCGTAGGCCGCGGCCGACTCCCGCACCCACGCACCTTCTTCGTGCGCGCGCCGGCGCTGGGTGAGCCGCTGCTCGTTGCACGGGCCGTTGCCCTTGAGGACCTCTTTGAACTCCGTCCAGTCGATCGGGCCGAAGTCGTAGTGCCCCCGCTCCTCGTTCCACTTCAGGTCCGGGTCGGGGAGGGTGAGGCCCAGGGACTCGGCCTGGGGGACGCAGATGTCGACGAAGCGCTGGCGCAGCTCGTCGTTCGAATGCCGCTTGATCTTCCACGTCATCGACTGCGCGGAGTGCGCCGACTCGTCGTCGGGCGGACCGAACATCATCAGGGACGGCCACCACCAACGGTTCACCGCGTCCTGCGCCATCTCCCGCTGCTGCGGGGTGCCGCGGCCGAGGGCCAGCAGCAGCTCGTACCCCTGGCGCTGGTGGAAGGACTCCTCCTTGCAGATGCGGACCATCGCGCGCGCGTACGGGCCGTAGGAACAGCGGCACAGCGGGACCTGGTTGGTGATGGCGGCGCCGTCCACCAGCCAGCCGATCGCGCCGACGTCCGCCCAGGTCAGCGTCGGGTAGTTGAAGATCGATGAGTACTTCTGGCGGCCGGAGTGAAGCTTGTCGAGCAGCTCGTCGCGGCTGGTGCCGAGGGTCTCGGCCGCGCTGTACAGGTACAGCCCGTGTCCGGCCTCGTCCTGGACCTTGGCCATCAGGATCGCCTTGCGGCGCAGGGAGGGCGCGCGGGTGATCCAGTTGGCCTCCGGCTGCATGCCGATGATCTCGGAGTGGGCGTGCTGCGCCATCTGCCGGACCAGCGTCGCGCGATAGGCCTCCGGCATCCAGTCGCGCGGCTCGATGCGCTCGTCGGCGGCCACGGCGGCGTCGAAGGCGCGCTCGTACGCACCGGTGGCGTCGGTGTCTTCCACGGTGCCGTACGTCTGGTGCGCGGCTGCTGTCGCCATGCGGTCCCCCTCGACCTGGGCTCTGTCCGGAGCTGGCTCCCGACCGATCGTTCGGTTCGTGCGATTCCATGGTGGGACGGGCGCCGTAAGGTGTCAACCGCTGGGGATAACTCGACCGCCGTCCTGTGGACAAGTGGGGCGACTTCGCGTATGCCGCGAGGAGCTCGGCCCGATGGGGGCTGTGCCGGGCGGGCGGGCCTGAGTACCGTGCCCCTGCGAGTGCGGTGGCAGATCGGGAGACGGGGCGGAATGGACGCGTACGGCACAGACTCGGACGCCCGGCAGGGGCTGGACGGGCCGGGCAGGCCGGGTGGTGCGCCCGAGCCGGATGCTCCGCCCGGGCCGGTCGGTCCGCCCGAACCAGGCAGATCGCCCGCGCAGGACAGCCCGCCCCGGCCGGCCGGACCCGGCCCGGCGGACGAGGGGCAGGACGCCTCACCGGACGCTGCCGCGCTCGATTCCGGCGCCTTGGCCTTCTCGGTGGCTCCCCCGCCCGGCCCGTACGCCGAACCGCGCACCGGGGTGGCCGCTCTCTCCCTGCGCTACCAGATCGGCGCCGCGCTGACGCTCGCCGTCGTCGCCGTCCTCGTCTGTGTGCACGTCGGGATGGTCTTTCTGCACGTCGCGCCGTCGAACACGCTGACCAAGGCGCACGGCAAGGCGATCGACGACTGGATCTACCCGGAGTTCGAGCAGAACTGGAAGCTGTTCGCGCCGAACCCGCTGCAGCAGAACATCGCCGTCCAGGTGCGCGCCGAGGTGCAGGAGAAGAACGGCGAGGTGCGGACCACCGGCTGGTACGACCTGTCCGCCGAGGACGGACAGGCCATCGACGGCAATCTGCTGCCCAGCCACACCGAGCAGAACGAGCTGCGCCGGGCCTGGGACTTCTTCGTCTCCACGCACGACGGCAACAACCGTGCGGTGGGGCTGCGCGGCACCCTGTCCGAGACGTATCTGCGGCGCATAGTGGTGCTCCGCCTGGGCCGCGACGAGGCGGCAGGCAAGGGCGGAGTCATCGATCAGGTGCAGGTGCGTTCCCGTACCACCAATGTGCCCCCGCCGAAGTGGAGCACTGAGAAGGTCTCCGACAAACCCATGGACCGCGTGCTGCCCTGGTGGCCGGTCACCGCCGCCGACACCGACGGAGGCGCCCGGTGAACCGCTTCGCCCTCTCGGTCTCCTCCGCCATCGCCCGCATCACCGAATCGGCGCTCGGCCCCTACCAGTCCGCCGTGATCCGCATCGGTTTCAGCACGACCTGGCTGCTGTTCCTGCTGCGCGAGTTTCCCCATCGCGAGGAGCTGTACGGCCCCGGCGGCCCGTGGAGCTGGGACCTCGCCCAGCAGCTGATCGCGTCCAACAGTGCCTTCACGGCCCTGATGTGGTCGGACGGCCGGGGCTGGTTCGAGTTCGTCTACGTACTCGCCGCGCTGTCGAGCGTCCTGCTGCTGCTCGGCTGGCGCACCCGCACCATGTCCGTGCTGTTCATGATCGGTGTGCTCTCACTGCAGAACCGCAGCGTGTTCATGGGGGACGGCGGTGACAACGTCCTGCACCTGATGTCCGTGTACCTCGTGTTCACGCGCTGCGGCCAGGTCTGGTCGCTGGACGCACGGCGGGCAGAGCGTGCGCGTCGGGCACGCGCGCGTGGAGCGCAGGTTTTTGACCGGGTCGGCCCGTTGCTGTGGGCCGTGCTCGGGTTCGCGCTGATCGCGGTGACGGCCGGCGGGCGGTTCGACGGTGCCGACCCGACCGTGCCCGTGATCCTGTGGGGCGTCTGGCTCGCGCAGGCCGTGTGGTGGCTGGTCGGGCGCCGGGCGAAGAGCGCGGAGCCGAGGATCCTCCTGGACGTCGTTGCCAACATCGTGCACAACGGCGCCCTCTTCGTGATCATGACGGAGGCCTGTCTGATCTACGCGACGGCCGGCTGGTACAAGATCCAGGGCACGCGCTGGCAGGACGGCACCGCGGTCTACTACCCCCTCCACCTCGACTACTTCTCGCCCTGGCCCGGGCTCGCCGACCTGCTGTCGTCCAGCGGCACGATGGTGATGCTCGTGACGTACGGGACGGTCATCGTGCAGGTCGCCTTCCCGTTCACGCTGTTCAACCGGCGGGTCAAGAACGTCCTGCTGGCGGTCATGATGACCGAGCACGCCGTGATCGCCGTCGTCCTCGGGCTGCCGTTCTTCTCGCTGGCGATGATCGCGACGGACGCGGTCTTCCTGCCGACGTCGCTGCTGCACCGCCTCGCCGGCTGGGCAGTACGCGCGCGTGGCCGCGTCCTCGCCCGCACCGGCCGTACGACGCCGTCCGGGCCGCCCGCCCCGGAGAGCCCCGAGCCCACACAAGTGAGCTCCACCGCGTGAGCCTGCGCCCGTGCGGGCGGGCGTGAGCTGCGGTCCCGCGCGCACGTAGGCTGCACGCCATGACCGATCCCGCCCCCGACCCCGTGACCGCCTGGCGCCGGATCGCCGGCACCTGTGTGCTGCTCGACGGTTTCCACGCCCTCAAGCACGCCGTGCGTTTCGGAGCCGAGGTCCCGCTGGCGGTCACCGCCGACCGGCGGGCGACGCTCGCCCTCGCCGACGAGCTCGCCCCCGATGTGCGGGACGCGCTGGCCGGCCTCCTCACCGAGGTGCCGGAGCCGACGTACCGGAGCCTGGTGCCGCGCCCGCATCCCACCGCCGTCGCCGCCTTGGCCGTACGACCGTCCCGTGCGGCCCATCTGGAGAAGCTCGCGCACATCCCGCGCACGGCCCCCGTCGTGGTCCTCGACAACCCGCGCAACCTCGGCAACGCGGGCGCCGTGATCCGTCTGGCCGCCGGCTTCGGTGCGACCGGTGTGGTCACCACCGGCACCCTCGACCCATGGCACCCCACGGTGGTGCGCGGCGGCGCGGGGCTGCACTTCGCGACCGCCGTGGAACGCCTGGCCGTCGACGAGCTGCCGGCGGGACCGCTGTTCGCCCTGGACCCGGAGGGCGACGACATCCGGGGCGTCAAGCTCCCGGACGACGCCGTCCTCGCGTTCGGCTCCGAGCGCAGCGGCCTGTCCGCCGAACTACGCGCGCGTACCGACCACTTGCTGTCGCTGCCGATGCGCCCCCAGGTCTCCAGCTACAACCTCGCGACCAGTGTGGCCATGACGCTGTACCACTGGAGCGCCACCGGGGGCGCGCTCGGTTCCTAGGCCTCGCGGCGCACCTCGACCACCCGGAAGCGGTTCGCGACGAACGCCCCGTCGCACAGCGCCGAGTTGGCCGCCGGGTTGCCCCCGGACCCGTGGAAGTCCGAGAACGCGGCCGTCTGGTTCACGTACACCCCGCCCGTGAGGTTCAGCGACAGCTGGGCGGCCTCCTCCAGGCAGACCTCCTGGACCGTCCGCTCGATCTCCTCGTCGGTCGTGTACGCGCCGACCGTCATCGCGCCCTTCTCGCGGATGGTGCGGCGCAGCAGCTCCGCGCCCTCCGCGGCCGAGTCGACCGCGACGGCGAAGGAGACCGGGCCGAAGCACTCGCTCATGTACGCGGCCTCGTCGTCGGGCTTGGCGCCGTCCAGCTTCACGATCACCGGCGTGCGCACCACCGCGTCCGGGAACTCCGGGTTGCTGATCTCCCGGGAGGCCAGGGCGACTTCGCCGAGACCGGCAGCCGCCTCCAGACGGGCCTTCACGTCCGGGTTGACGATCGCGCCGAGCAGGGCGTTCGCGCGCGCGTCGTCGCCGAGGAGGCCGTCGACCGAGCGGGCGAGGTCGGCGACCACCTCGTCGAAGGTCTTGGGGCCCTCGTCGGTGCGGATGCCGTCGCGGGGGATCAGCAGGTTCTGCGGGGTCGTGCACATCTGGCCGCTGTACAGGGACAGCGAGAAGGCCAGGTTGGAGAGCATGCCCTTGTAGTTCGCGGTGGAGTCGACCAGCACCGTGTTGACGCCGGCCTTCTCCGTGTAGACCTGGGCCTGGCGGGCGTTGGCCTCCAGCCAGTCGCCGAAGGACGTCGAGCCCGTGTAGTCGATGATCCGGATCTCCGGGCGCGTGGCCAGCGTCTTCGCGATGCCCTCGCCGGGGCGCTCGGCCGCCAGGGCCACCAGGTTCGGGTCGAAGCCCGCCTCGGCGAGGACCTCGCGCGCGACCTGCACGGTGAGCGCGAGCGGCAGCACCGCGCGCGGGTGGGGCTTGACCAGGACCGCGTTGCCGGTGGCCAGGGACGCGAACAGGCCCGGATAGCCGTTCCACGTCGGGAAGGTGTTGCAGCCGATCACCAGCGCGATCCCGCGCGGAACCGCGGTGAACTGCTTGGTGAGCGCCAGCGGGTCGCGCTTGCCCTGGGGCTTGGTCCACTCCGCGGTGTCGGGGGTGCGGACCTGCTCCACGTACGCGTACGCCACCGCCTCCAGGCCGCGGTCCTGGGCGTGCGGGCCGCCCGCCTGGAACGCCATCATGAAGGCCTGGCCGGAGGTGTGCATGACCGCGTGCGCGAACTCGTGCGTCCGGTCGCTGATCCGCTTGAGGATCTCCAGACACACCACCGCTCGCGCCTCCGCGCCGGCATCGCGCCACGCGCGCTGTCCGGCCTTCATGGCGGGCAGCAGCTCGTCGACGTCCGCATGCGGGTAGGTCACGCCCAGCTCGATGCCGTACGGCGAGACCTCGGCGCCCACCCAGTCGTCCGTGCCGGGCTGGCCGAGGTCGATGCGGGTGCCCAGCAGGGCGTCGAAGGCGGCCTTGCCCGCGGCCGCGTCCAGGCTGCCGTTTTCGCCGTAGGCCTTGGGGTGTTCGGGGTGCGGGGACCAGTACGCGCGCGTGCGGATCGCTTCCAGCGCCTGGTCGAGGGTGGGCCGGTGCTTGGCGATCAGCTCGCGGGTGGTCAGTTCGGCGGCCATGCGGGACCAACTCCTCGTCTTGAGAACTCTTCGTCGAGCTCATGACCTGGCGGAAACATGGGCAGGAACAGCCGGTCAGAGTTAGAGTAACCGAACGATCGGTCGGGACAAGGGGGCCTGCCGCATCTGTGGAAAACCCCGTGCGGGAGGATCGCGCACATGACAGCACTCGACCTCAGCAGCCCCGTGGCCGTCGTCGGCACCGGCACCATGGGCCAGGGCATCGCCCAGGTCGCGCTGGTGGCAGGCCATCGCGTACGGCTGTACGACGCCGCTGCCGGGCGCGCCGCGCAAGCGGCGGCGGCGATCGGCGCCCGCCTCGACCGGCTCGTCGAGAAGGACCGGCTCACGGCCGCCGACCGCGACGCGGCACGCGAGCGGCTGCTGCCCGCCGAGAGCCTGACCGAGCTCGCCGACTGCTCCCTGGTCGTCGAGGCCGTCTTGGAGCAGCTGGACGCCAAGCAGGCCCTGCTGCGTGAGCTGGAGGACATCGTCGCCGAGGACTGTCTGCTCGCGACCAACACCTCCTCCCTGTCCGTCACCGCCATCGGCGGGGCCCTGCGCCACCCCGGGCGCTTCGTCGGCCTGCACTTCTTCAACCCCGCGCCGTTGCTCCCCCTGGTCGAGGTCGTCTCCGGGTTCGCCACCGACGTTTCGTCGGCCACGCGCGCGTACGAGATGGCGCGCGCCTGGGGCAAGACACCGGTCGCCTGCGCCGACACGCCCGGCTTCATCGTCAACCGCATCGCCCGGCCCTTCTACGCCGAGGCCTTCGCCGTGTACGAGGCCCAGGGCGCCGACCCCGCCACCATCGACGCGGTCCTGCGCGAGTCGGGCGGCTTCAGGATGGGCGCCTTCGAGCTGACCGACCTGATCGGGCAGGACGTCAACGAGTCCGTCACCCACTCCGTATGGCGGTCCTTCTTCCAGGACGTGCGCTTCGCGCCCTCGCTCGCCCAGCGGCGCCTGGTCGAGTCGGGCCGGCTCGGCCGCAAGAGCGGTCAGGGCTGGTACGAGTACGGGGACGACGCCGAGCGCCCCGAGCCGCACACCGCGGAGCCCGCGCAGCAGCCCGCGTACGTCGTCGTCGAGGGCGACCTGGGCCCCGCCTCCGAGCTGCTCCCGCTGATCCGCGAGGCGGGCATCGCCGTGCGCGAGGAGGACGAGGACCACGGCACCCGCCTGGTGCTGCCGAGCGGCGGCCAGCTGGCGCTCGCCGACGGCCAGACCTCCGTCGAGTTCCGCGACGTCGTCTACTTCGACCTCGCCCTGGACTACCGCAGGGCCACCCGTATCGCCCTGTCCGCGTCCCAGGACACCTCGTCGGCGACCCTGGCCGAGGCCACCGGCCTCTTCCAGGCGCTCGGCAAGGACGTCAGTGTCATCGGCGACGTCCCCGGCATGATCGTCGCCCGCACGGTCGCCCGGATCGTCGACCTCGCGCACGACGCCGTCGCCAAGGGCGTGGCCACCGAGGAGGACATCGACACCGCGATGCGCCTGGGTGTCAACTACCCGCTCGGACCCTTCGAGTGGAGCCGCAGGCTCGGCCGCAACTGGGCCTACGCCCTCCTCGACGACCTGCACCTGCGCGACCCCTCCGGGCGCTATGCGCCCTCCCTCGCGCTGTACCGGCACGCCTACGCCTCCGACAAGCGGGAGGGCAGCCAGTCATGACCACCGCCAAGCGCGACACGTACACCCCGGAGACACTGCTGTCCGTCGCCGTCCAGGTCTTCAACGAGCGCGGCTACGACGGCACCTCCATGGAGCACCTCTCCAAGGCGGCCGGCATCTCCAAGTCGTCGATCTACCACCATGTGGCCGGCAAGGAGGAGCTGCTGCGCCGGGCCGTCAGCCGGGCGCTCGACGGGCTCTTCGGGATCCTCGACGAGGAGCACGCGCGCGTGGGGCGCGCCGCCGAACGCCTCGAGTACGTCGTGCGGCGCATGGTCGAGGTGCTGATCGGCGAACTGCCGTATGTGACGCTGCTGCTGCGGGTGCGCGGCAACACGGGCACCGAGCGCTGGGCCCTGGAGCGGCGCCGTGACTTCGACCACCAGGTGGCCGAGCTGCTGAAGGCGGCGGCCGCCGACGGGGACGTACGCGGTGACGTGGAGGTGCGGCTCGCCACCAGGCTCGTCTTCGGGATGATCAACTCGATCGTCGAGTGGTACCGGCCCGACGGACGAGGCATGAGCGAGCGCGAAGTGGCCGACGCGGTCGTCCAGTTGGTCTTCGGAGGGCTCCGCAAGGAAGGCTGAGCGGCTTTTCAGGGCTCAGCCCTGCGGCTCCAGGTCCTCCTCCTCGAACACCAGCAGCGTGCGCGTGCTGAGCACCTCGGGCATCGCCTGCAGCCGGGTGAGCACCAGCTCGCGCAGTGCCTTGTTGTCCGGTGTGTGCACCAGCAGCAGTACGTCGAAGTCGCCGCCCACCAGGGCGATGTGGGAGGCCCCGGGCAGCTGTCTGAGCTGCTCGCGCACCGTGCGCCAGGAGTTCTGGACGATCTTCAGGGTGATGTACGCCGAGGTGCCCTGACCGGCGCGCTCATGGTTGACACGGGCTCCGAAGCCGCGGATGACGCCGTCCTCGATGAGGCGGTTGATACGCGCGTAGGCGTTGGCGCGGGAGACATGCACCCGTTCCGCGACCGACCTTATGGATGCGCGGCCGTCCGCCTGGAGCATCTGGAGGATGTCCAGATCGATGGCGTCGAGGGGCCGCGGCTGCGGCAGGGGACTGCTGCCTTCCGGCCCCTCGGCCATTTGTTCAGGTGCCATGTCCCCCCGCCTCCCTACCATGGACGTACTGCGTTCATTTCAGGTTGTGGAGAACCGTTTGTCCACAGCCTGGAGGTGCCTGTAGCCAAAATGTGCCGACGACCGAACAATCGGTAGGTGAGGCGCATCACCCCCGTGGCGCGCCTGAAGCCGCTCCCACGAGGAGGTGCCGTCATGACGGTCATGGAGCAGCGGGGCGGGTACCGGCCGTCGCCGCCCCCCGCCTGGCAGCCCCGCACGGACCCCGCGCCGCTGCTGCCCGACGCGGAGCCCTACCGCGTCCTCGGCACCGAGGCCGCCGCGAAGGCCGACCCGGCCCTGCTGCGCCGCCTGTACGCCGAGCTGGTGCGCGGCCGCAGGTACAACGTGCAGGCGACCGCCCTCACCAAGCAGGGCCGTCTCGCCGTCTACCCCTCCAGCACCGGCCAGGAGGCCTGCCAGGTCGCCGCCGCGCTCGCCCTGCAGGACCGCGACTGGCTCTTCCCCAGCTACCGCGACACGCTCGCCGCCGTCGCGCGCGGCCTGGACCCCGTCCAGGCGCTCACCCTGCTGCGCGGCGACTGGCACACCGGCTACGACCCGCACGAGCACCGCGTGGCCCCACTGTGCACCCCCCTCGCCACCCAGCTCCCGCACGCCGTGGGCCTCGCGCACGCCGCCCGCCTCAAGGGCGACGACGTGGTCGCCCTCGCCCTGGTCGGCGACGGCGGCTCCAGCGAGGGCGACTTCCACGAGGCGCTGAACTTCGCCGCCGTCTGGCAGGCCCCGGTGGTCTTCCTGGTCCAGAACAACGGCTTCGCGATCTCCGTCCCGCTCGCCAAGCAGACCGCGGCCCCGTCGCTGGCCCACAAGGCCGTCGGCTACGGCATGCCCGGCCGCCTGGTCGACGGCAACGACGCGGCCGCCGTGCACGAGGTCCTCACCGACGCCGTGCGCCGCGCCCGCGAGGGCGGCGGCCCCACGCTGATCGAGGCCATCACCTACCGCATCGACGCCCACACCAACGCCGACGACGCCACCCGCTACCGCGGCGACACCGAGGTCGAGGCCTGGCGCGCCCACGACCCCATCGCGCTCCTGGAGCACGAACTGACCGAGCGCGGTCTCCTCGACGACGACGGCATACGGGCCGCCCGCGACGACGCCGAGACCATGGCCGCCGACCTGCGCGAGCGCATGAACCAGGACCCGGTCCTCGACCCGATGGACCTGTTCGCCCATGTGTACGCCGAACCCACCGGACAACTGCGCGAACAGCGGGCCCAGTTGCAGGCGGAGCTGCACGCGGAACAGGAAGGCGGGCACTGATGACCACCGTCGCCCTCAAGCCGGCCACCATGGCGCAGGCGCTCACGCGCGCGCTGCGCGACGCCATGGCCGCCGACCCCACCGTGCACGTCATGGGTGAGGACGTAGGCACCCTGGGCGGTGTCTTCCGCGTCACCGACGGCCTCGCCAAGGAGTTCGGCGAGGACCGCTGCACGGACACCCCGCTGGCCGAGGCGGGCATCCTCGGCACCGCGGTCGGCATGGCGATGTACGGCCTGCGCCCGGTCGTGGAGATGCAGTTCGACGCGTTCGCCTACCCGGCGTTCGAGCAGCTGATCTCGCACGTGTCCCGGATGCGCAACCGCACCCGCGGCGCGATGCCCCTCCCGCTCACCATCCGCGTCCCCTACGGCGGCGGCATCGGCGGCGTCGAGCACCACAGCGACTCCTCCGAGGCGTACTACATGGCGACTCCGGGGCTCCATGTCGTCACGCCCGCCACCGTCGCCGACGCCTACGGCCTGCTGCGCGCCGCCATCGCCTCCGACGACCCGGTCGTCTTCCTCGAACCCAAGCGCCTGTACTGGTCCAAGGACTCCTGGAACCCGGAGCACCCGACGGACGTTGAACCGATAGGCCGCGCGGTGGTGCGGCGCTCGGGCCGCAGCGCCACGCTTATCACGTACGGACCGTCGGTTCCCGTCTGCCTCGAAGCCGCCGAGGCCGCGCGGGCCGAGGGCTGGGACCTCGAAGTCGTCGACCTGCGCTCCCTGGTGCCGTTCGACGACGAGACGGTCTGCGCCTCGGTACGGCGGACCGGGCGCGCGGTCGTCGTACACGAGTCGGGCGGGTTCGGCGGCCCGGGCGGGGAGATCGCGGCCCGTGTCACGGAGCGCTGCTTCCACCACCTGGAGGCGCCGGTGCTGCGCGTGGCCGGCTTCGACATCCCCTACCCGCCGCCGATGCTGGAGCGGCACCACCTGCCCGGCGTGGACCGGATCCTCGATGCCGTGGGGCGTCTGCAGTGGGAGGCCGAGAGCTGATGGCACAGGTGTTGGAGTTCAGGCTCCCCGACCTCGGGGAGGGGCTCACCGAGGCGGAGATCGTCCGCTGGCTGGTGGAGGTCGGCGACGTCGTCGCGGTCGACCAGCCGGTCGTCGAGGTCGAGACGGCCAAGGCGCTGGTCGACGTGCCCTGCCCCTACGGTGGTGTGGTCACCGCCCGCTTCGGCGAGGAGGGCACCGAACTGCCCGTCGGCGCCCCCTTGTTGACGGTCGCGGTCGGACCGGCGGCTCCGGAGGGCGACAGCGAGGGTTCGGGCAACGTCCTGGTGGGATACGGCACTTCGCAGGCGCCCGCACGCCGCCGCAGGGTACGGCCGGGACAGCCGGCACCCGCGGCGCCCCGGGAGGCGAACGGAAGCCCCGGCGCACGCGGGACGGCGGACGGCCCCGTTCCCGTGATCTCGCCGCTGGTGCGCAGGCTCGCCCGGCAGAACGGCCTGGACCTGAAGGAGATGACGGGCTCCGGCCCCGACGGGCTGATCCTGCGCGCCGACGTCGAGTACGCGCTGCGTGCCGCCGAGGCACAGGGACGGACGGCGGAAACCGCTGCCGCCACCCAGACGCCCGCGCCGACGCCCACCGCAGCACCCGGCACCGGCCTGCGCATCCCCCTCAAGGGCATCCGGGGCGCCGTCGCCGACAAGCTCTCCCGCAGCCGCCGCGAGATACCGGACGCGACCTGCTGGGTGGACGCCGACGCCACCGAGCTCATGCGCGCCCGTGCCGCCATGAACGCGGCCGGCGGGCCGAAGATCTCCCTCCTCGCCCTGCTGGCCCGCATCTGCACGGCCGCTCTCGCCCGGTTCCCCGAGCTCAACTCCACGGTCGACATGGAGGCCAGGGAGGTCGTCCAGCTCGACCAGGTGCACCTCGGCTTCGCCGCGCAGACCGAGCGCGGCCTCGTCGTTCCGGTCGTACGGGACGCACACGCACGGGACGCCGAAGCGCTCACCGCGGAGTTCGCCCGGCTGACCGAGGCGGCCCGCACGGGCAGCCTCACGCCCGGGGAACTCACCGGCGGAACCTTCACCTTGAACAACTACGGCGTGTTCGGTGTCGACGGGTCCACGCCGATCATCAACCACCCCGAGGCTGCCATGCTCGGCGTCGGCCGCATCGTCCCCAAGCCGTGGGTGCACGAGGGTGAGGTCGCTGTGCGGCAGGTTGTCCAGCTCTCGCTCAGCTTCGACCACCGGGTGTGTGACGGTGGCACGGCAGGTGGCTTCCTGCGGTACGTGGCGGACTGCGTGGAAGAGCCGGCGGTGCTGCTGCGCACGCTGTGAGGACGGGGAGGTCCTTGCGTTCCGGGAGCCCATGCGGTCCCCGTCGGCCGCATCGTCCCCAAGCCGTGGGTGCACGAGGGTGAGCTCGCTGTGCGGCAGGTTGTCCAGCTCTCGCTCAGCTTCGACCACCGGGTGTGTGACGGTGGCACGGCAGGTGGCTTCCTGCGGTATGTGGCGGACTGCGTGGAAGAGCCGGCGGTGCTGCTGCGCACGCTGTGACGGCGAGGGCGCCCGCGCGTTCCGGGTGACGCCCATGCGTTCCCTGTGATCGTGAGGGCACGCATACTCGGGGGATGACCTCGCACGAGCCCTCCGGTGACCGGGGCGCCACCCCGGCACACGACGCGTACGACGCCGTCGTGCTCGCCGGGGGCGCCGCCCGGCGGCTCGGCGGCGCCGACAAGCCCGGCGTGCACATCGGTGGCCGGGCGCTGCTCGACCGGGTGCTGACCGCCTGCGCCGACGCCCGCACGACCGTCGTCGTCGCCGGCTCCAGGCCCACCGCCCGGCCCGTGCTGTGGGCCCACGAGGACCCGCCCGGCGGGGGACCCCTCGCCGCGCTCGGCGCCGGGCTGCACCACACCACCGCCGAGCAGACCGTGGTTCTCTCGGCCGACCTGCCGTTCCTCGGGGCGGCCACCGTGCGACGACTGCTGAGCGCACTGCAGGCGAGCGCCACCGAAGGCGTCCTGCTCACCGATGCCGACGGCCGTGACCAGCCCCTCGTGGCCGCCTACCGCACGCACGCGCTGCGCCGCGAACTGGCCGCGCTCGCCACTGAGCACGGCAGCCTCACGGGGCTGCCGCTGCGCCGGCTGACCGCCGCCCTCCACCTCACCCGCGTCCCGGACCCCGTCGCCTCCTTCGACTGCGACACCTGGGACGACATCGCCACCGCCAGGGCACGCATCAGGGAGCATGGGCACGTGTTGGATGAATGGATTTCCGCAGCCAAGGACGAGCTCGGCATCGACCTCGACGTCGACACCGGTGTCCTGCTCGACCTCGCCCGCGACGCCGCCCACGGGGTGGCCAGGCCCGCCGCACCGCTGACCACCTTCCTCGTCGGCTACGCGGCCGCCCAGGCCGGCGGCGGTCCCGAAGCCGTCGCCGAAGCCGCCCGCAAGGCCGAGGCCCTCGCCCTGCGCTGGGCCGAGGAGGCCGACGAGACGGACAAGACCGCGGGCGCCGAGCCCGACGTCGCTCCCGATGCCACCCCCGACACCCGCCCGGACGCCGGATGACCGCCCGCTCCACCCGGCCCGGCGAGGACGTCGAGGACCTCGACGTCGAGGAGGTGCTCGCCCTGGTGAAGGAACCCGACCACCGCACCCCCGACCACCGCACCCCCGGCGACTTGGTACCCGCGTCCGCCCCGCAGGCCGCCGACGCCGCCGCGCCGCACAAGCCCGATGCCCACCACCGGGCCACCCCCTGGCCCGAGGCCCGGTCGATCGCTGCCCGCGCCGCCCGGTCCGGCGCCCGCCGCCCCCTCGTCTCGGTCCCCCTCGAAGCCTCCCTCGGCCTCACCCTGGCCGCCCCCCT
This sequence comes from Streptomyces longisporus, assembly GCF_039532765.1. Classification (NCBI taxonomy): domain Bacteria; kingdom Bacillati; phylum Actinomycetota; class Actinomycetes; order Kitasatosporales; family Streptomycetaceae; genus Streptomyces; species Streptomyces longisporus. The sequence goes on along the minus strand of NZ_BAAASG010000012.1, from coordinate 135,863 downwards.
CACCGCCCTCACCGACCTGCCCTCCTTCGACACCTCGGCGATGGACGGCTGGGCGGTCGCGGGACCCGGCCCCTGGGACGTACGGGACGAGGGCGTCCTGGCCGGACATGCCGAGCCCGAAGCCCTCACCGACGGCGAGGCCGTCCGTATCGCCACCGGTGCCCGCATCCCCCCGGACACCACCGCCGTGATCCGCAGCGAACACGGCCGCACCGACGACAAAGGCCGTCTGCACGCCACTCGCGAGGTACAGCACGGCCAGGACATCCGCCCCCGCGGCCAGGAGTGCCGCACCGGCGACCAGCTCCTGCCCGTCGGCGCCCTCGTGACCCCCGCCGTCCTCGGTCTCGCCGCGGCCGCCGGCTACGACACCCTCACCGCCGTCCCCCGCCCCCGCGTCGAGGTCCTGGTCCTGGGCGACGAACTGCTCACCGAGGGACGGCCGCACGACGGCCTGATCCGGGACGCCCTCGGCCCGATGCTGCCGCCCTGGCTGCGCGCCCTGGGCGCCGAGGTGACATCCGTACGACGGCTCGGGGACGACGCGAAGGCCCTGCGCAAGGCCGTCACGGGCTCCGAAGCCGACCTGATCGTCACCACCGGCGGCACCGCCTTCGGTCCCGTCGACCACGTCCACCCGACCCTGCAGCGCATCGGCGCCGAACTCCTCGTGGACGGCGTGAAGGTGCGGCCCGGCCACCCCATGCTGCTGGCCCGCACCAAAGAGAACCAGCATCTCGTCGGCCTGCCCGGCAACCCCCTCGCCGCCGTCTCCGGCCTGCTCACCCTCGCCGAACCCCTGCTGCGCACACTGGCCGCACGCCCCGCCCCGGAGCCGTACGCCCTGCCGCTCCAGGACGGGGTCCACGGGCATCCGTACGACACCCGGCTCATCCCCGTCGTGCTGCGCGGCGACAGCGCCGTACCGCTGCACTACAACGGTCCGGCCATGCTGCGCGGGATCGCCGCGGCCGACGCCCTCGCCGTCGTACCGCCGGGCGGCGCCCGCCCGGGTCAGGAGCTGGAACTCCTCGACCTGCCCTGGGCGTCCGCCGGAATCGGGGTGTGTTTCACGTGAAACTTCCGGGCCATGACGCGATCGCCCGCCAGGCGGACGAACATCTCGTGACCCACCGGGTGAGACTGCCGAGGAAGGTGGTCGAACGGCCGATCCGCCAGGTCGCCAAACGGCTGTTACTGGCCCTGGCGGTCCTGGTCGCGACCGCGCTGATCGTGTACGCCGACCACGACGGCTACAACGACAACTCCGACCGCGCGGTCGACCTGCTCGACGCCTTCTACTACGCGACCGTCACCCTCTCCACCACCGGATACGGCGACATCACCCCGGTCAGCGACTCCGCCCGGTTCACCAACATCTTCGTCATCACGCCGCTGCGCGTGCTCTTCCTGATCATCCTGGTCGGCACCACACTCGAAGTCCTCACCGAACGCACCCGGGAGGAATGGCGACTGAACCGCTGGAGGTCCACCTTGCGCGACCACACCGTCGTCGTCGGCTTCGGTACGAAGGGGCGCTCGGCGATCCAGACCGTGTGTGCGACGGGACTGAAGAAGGAGCAGGTCGTCGTGGTCGACCCCAGCTCCAAGGTGATCGAGGCGGCGACGTCCGAGGGCTACGTCGGTGTGGTCGGCGACGCGACGCGCAGCGAGGTGCTGAAGCGGGCCGAGGTGCACCGTGCGCGGCAGATCATCATCGCCACCCAGCGCGACGACACGGCCGTCCTCGTCACGCTGACGGCCCGGCAGCTCAACCGCGGTGCGAAGATCGTGGCCGCGGTGCGCGAGGAGGAGAACGCACCGTTGCTCCAGCAGTCCGGCGCCGACGCGGTCATCACCAGCGCCAGCGCGGCCGGCCGCCTGCTCGGCCTGTCCGTGCTCAGCCCGGCGGCCGCCATGGTCATGGAGGACCTCATCCAGCAGGGCAGCGGGCTCGACATGATCGAGCGGCCGGTCGTGAAGGCCGAGGTGGGCAAGACACCGCGGGAGACGGAGGACCTGGTCGTGAGCGTCGTACGCGGGCACCGGGTGCTCGGATACGACGATCAGGCCGTCGGCACACTGCAGTTGACGGACCGGCTGATCACCATCGTGCGGGCCTCGCCCGGAGCACAGGTCGCCCCCGACGTCCGGCCCCTGCGCCAGGAGTGATCACACCGGGTCGCGGCGCCGCCTCGTGACCGGCCCGAGGACCGGCACGCCCGCGCACCGCCGACGGCAGGGAGTAGCGTCCCCTTCATGCATGCGATCACGATTCCCGAACCTGGTGGGCCCGAGGCGCTGGTGTGGGACGAGGTCCCGGATCCGGTGGCCGGCGAGGGCGAGGTCCTGGTCGAGGTGGTGGCCAGCGCCGTCAACCGCGCCGACATCCTGCAGCGACAGGGCTTCTACGACCCGCCGCCCGGCGCGTCCCGCCACCCCGGTCTGGAGTGCTCCGGCCGGGTCGCCGCGCTCGGTACCGGAGTCTCCGGCTGGGCGGTCGGCGACGAGGTGTGCGCGCTGCTCGCGGGCGGCGGCTACGCCGAGAAGGTCGCGGTTCCGGCCGGACAGCTGCTGCCCGTCCCCAAGGACGTCGACCTCAAGCAGGCGGCCGCGCTGCCCGAGGTGGTCTGCACGGTCTGGTCCAACGTCTTCATGATCGCCCATCTGCGCCCCGGCGAGACGCTGCTCGTGCACGGCGGCTCCAGCGGCATCGGCACCATGGCGATCCAGCTCGCCAAGGCCGTCGGTGCCAAGGTCGCCGTCACGGCGGGCACCAAGGAGAAGCTTCAGCAGTGCGCGGCACTGGGCGCCGACATCCTGATCAACTACCGGGAGCAGGACTTCGTCGCCGAGGTCAAGAAGGCCACCGACGGCGCGGGCGCCGACGTCATCCTCGACAACATGGGCGCCAAGTACCTGGACCGCAACGTCCAGGCCCTCGCCGTCAACGGCCGTCTCGCGATCATCGGCATGCAGGGCGGCATCAAGGGCGAGCTGAACATCGCCACGCTCCTGAACAAGCGGGCCGCCGTCAGCGCCACCTCGCTGCGGGCTCGCCCGCTCACCGAGAAGGCGGCCATCGTCGCGGCCGTACGCGAGCATGTCTGGCCCCTGCTCGACGCCGGCCACATCCGCCCCGTCGTCGACCGCGAAATCCCGATGGACGATGCGGCGACGGCCCACCGGGTCGTCGAGGAGAGCGGCCATGTGGGCAAGGTGCTGCTGGTCGTGCCCTGAATTCCCGCCTCCCCCGGCCATCCACACACAGGGCCCTACGCCCGGCGCATCCGCAGGCCGATGAAGGCGAGGCCGAGACCGAGGCCGATCAGGACCAAGCCGCTGCCCAGGGGCAGGATGCGCAGGACGGGCTCGGCGGGCTGCTCGGCGGCCTGGGCGCCGGGGCGCTGCGCGGGCCTGGAGGGCACCAGGCCCGCCTCCGCGGGCGGCGTCGCCGAGGCGGCCTGCCCCGCGTCCGCCTCCTCCTGGGACGCGTCCTCACCCCCCTCGTCCGAGGGGACGGCCCCGGACTCGTCCGCCGTCTCCCGTCGTCCCGGCCGCTCCCGTCCCTCACCCGCCCGGCTCCCGGCCCGGGACGGCTCGGGGGAGGAGGCGGTGGAAGAGGGGGAGACAGACGCGGAGGGAGCCCGGGAAGCAGCCGCCGGGGCTCCTTCAGCAGCCATGCGGCCCACGTCCGCCCCGTGGGTCGATACCGCCCCGTGCGTTGCCACGCTCCCGTGCGTCGCCACACCGCCGTAGGAGGCGACAGCCCCGTACGACGAACCACCCCCGTACGGAAACACGAGTACGCCCGCCCCCACCCCCACCACCAGTCCGGCCCCCTTCAAAGCACGCAGCCATGGATTCACGCCCCAAGCGTCACATTCATCACTACTTCCGGCATTCCGGGTTCCGCCAAAAAACCGAACCCGCTGCACCAATCCGGGTATGTCGATCCGTCACGGCCGACAGCTCCCGCTGAACATGGGCAGGCCCCCGACCCTCGGCCGTCCGGAACGGGACGGGATCGTCGTCCAGGACGGCGAGGACGAGGCCGGACGGGTGCTGTACACGCTGACCGAGGCGGGTGGCCGAGCTGCGGGCCCGGTTCGCGCGTCCCGTGCGGCGGGCCGCTCCGCCGCGCGACGAACTGGTGATCAAGCTGGTGCCACACGGAGGTCGAGATCCGCCGGCTCGACCTCCCTCAGTTCTCGACCTCGCTCGAACCGGGCCCCCACCGAGGCCCGGCTGGTGCGGCTGAGGACGGAAAGCCACGCGCCGTGACGGAAACTCCCGCACCGTAAACGGTGGATCACCCTCCACAGGGGGCACCACGGTGATGAGATGCACACGTGCGAGAGAATGGCGGCATGGAGATGCCGAGGAACGACAGGTCACCGGAGAACCCCCAGATCCTGGTCGTGGGCCAGGACGGCATGGCGATCGGCGGCGGGGACGAGGACTCCCGCGAGATCCCGGTGACGGAGCAGGTCGAGCAGCCGGCCAAGGTGATGCGGATCGGCAGCATGATCAAGCAGCTCCTGGAGGAGGTGCGCGCCGCTCCCCTGGACGAGGCGAGCCGGGCCCGGCTCAAGGAGATCCACCGCAGCTCGGTGAAGGAGCTGGAGGACGGGCTGGCGCCGGAGCTGGTCGAGGAGCTGGAGCGGCTCTCGCTGCCCTTCACGGACGACGGCACGCCCAGTGACGCCGAACTGCGCATCGCACAGGCCCAGTTGGTGGGCTGGCTGGAGGGCCTCTTCCACGGCATCCAGACCACGCTGTTCGCCCAGCAGATGGCCGCGCGGGCCCAGTTGGAGCAGATGCGGCGCGCCCTGCCGCCGGGCGTCGGCCACGAGATGGGCGAGGACGGACCCACGGCCGGCCGCTCGGGCGGGCCGTACCTGTAGTCACATGGGTGACCTGTAGCGACGTGAGCGAAAGGGCCCGGCGGCCGAAGCCGCCGGGCCCTTCGTCATGCCGGCGTCTGCATGCCAAGCGTCAGGACGGGTTGCCCGTCGAGACGTCGAGCGTGATCTTGACCTTGTGCGGGTCGACGTCCGAGCCGGCCTCGGGGGTCTGGTCGATCACCGCGCCCTCGCCGTACGTGTTCTCGTTGTAGTCGTTGACCACCAGCGACCAACCGGCGGCCTGCGCGCACTCCTTGACCGAATCGATGTACTTGAACCGGAAGTCGGGCACCCGGATCTTGTTCTCGTCGGTGTACGACTCCTGCGGCTCCGTGCACTCCGTCGAGTCGATCACCTTGGTGGTGTCCGGCCCGCGCCAGTCCGCCGCGTGCGTCGTCGTGGGGTCCGGGCTGCTGCCGCCGCCCTGACCGCCGCCTCCGCCGCCCCCACCGCCGTTGAGCGCCAGGGCCGCGATCAGGCCGCCGACGGCGATGATCGAGACGACGATCGTGCCGATGACCACCGACTTGTTGTTCTTGCCGCCCCCCGGAGGCCCCAAGGGCCGCTGCTGGGGCGTGAGGTTGTACGGCGGCGGGGTCTGCGGCTGCGCGTACGGCGACGGCGTCCGGTAGCCGCCCTGCTGCGGATAGCCGTACGCCGGAGAAGGAGGCGGTGTCGGCGCGCCGTACGGATTCGGGTTCGGGGTCGGCGGCTGCGGCGCCCGGTACGGCGTCTGCACGGGGCCCGGCTGTGCCTGGGGCGCCTGCGGGACCGGCGGGAACACCGCGGAGCCGACGCCGGAGCCGCTCTGGGGGCGGGTGCCCGGCACGATGCTCGGCGGGGCGGCCTGCACGGACGCGGCCACCCTCAGGCACTCGTCGCGCATCGACTCGGAGCTCGGGAAACGCTCGTTCGGGTTCTTCTTCAGCGCGCGGGCGACCAGCGCGTCCACCGCGGGAGGCAGCGCCCGGTTGATCGACGAAGGAGCCACCGGCTCCTCCTGCACATGCGCGTACGCGATCGCCAGCGGTGAGTCCGCCTCGAACGGCAGCCGTCCGGTGACGAGTTGGAACAGCATGATGCCGACCGAGTAGAGATCGGACCGGGCGTCCACGCCCCGCCCCAGCGCCTGCTCCGGCGACAGATACTGCGGGGTGCCGACGACCATGCCGGTCTGTGTCATGGACGTCACACCGGACTGCATGGCGCGCGCGATGCCGAAGTCCATCACCTTGACGACGCCGCGCTTGGTGACCATCACGTTGCCCGGCTTGATGTCCCGGTGGACCAGGCCCATCTCGTGGCTGATCTCCAGCGCCGCGAGAACGTCCGCGGTGATCTTCAGCGCCTTGTCGGCGGGCATCGCGCCGAACTGCCGTACGTCCTCGTCGAGCACCGAGCCCAGCGGGCGGCCCTCGACGTACTCCATCACGATGTACGGCGTGGTCATGCCGTCCAGGCTGTCCTCGCCGGTGTCGAAGACCGAGACGATATTGGTGTGCGTGAGCTTCGCCACGGCCTGGGCCTCGCGGCGGAAGCGCTCGCGGAAGGCCTGCTCGCGGCCGAGCTCGGTGTGCAGCGTCTTGATCGCGACCTGGCGGTCGAGCACGGAGTCGTAGGCCAGGTGCACGGAGGCCATGCCGCCCTCGCCGAGCAGGTCGCGCAGTTGATAGCGGCCGCCGGCGAGCGCCCGCCCCGCATACCGGCCCTGTGCGCCGTCCTGGCTCATGTTCCGCTTCCCCCGTGGGCCTTGAGGCGCCGTTGACTGCCGATGATCCAAAGTGCTATTCCCGGCCCAGTCTGCCCCAGGGCACTGACACGTCAAGCTCGGTGCCCGATCCGTGACCGTACGCGATAGAAGCGTCGCGCGAGCGTTACAGAGGCTGTACGGGCGGTACACAGAACTTGCACGGACTGACGGAGTGACGGTTTGATGGCCGGTCCGTCCTGTGCCGGTTCCGGCCCCCTTCTCGGACCGGCGGCTTGCATTGAGGCTGTAGCGTGGCCGACGGAGACCGTAACAACACCGCGCGCACCGCGGGCAGAAACGACGGCGAGGACTGATGGCACAGCAGCAGCGCGCCCAGGGCCCGTCCGACCCCGAGGCGACTGGCGGCGGTATGTCAGATGCGCCGGAAATGTGGGGGAACGGCGGATTGGTCGGGGACGGCCGGTACCGGCTGACCCGCAGACTCGGCCGGGGCGGCATGGCGGAGGTTTTCGCCGCGGAGGACGTGCGCCTCGGGCGCACCGTCGCGGTCAAGCTGCTCCGTGCCGACCTCGCCGAGGACCCGGTCTCCAAGGCCCGCTTCACGCGCGAGGCCCAGTCCGTGGCCGGCCTCAACCACCACGCGATCGTCGCCGTGTACGACTCCGGCGAGGACACGCTGTCCAATGGCGGCTACGCCGCGGGCGGCATCCAGTCGGTGCCGTACATCGTGATGGAGCTCGTCGAGGGCCGCACCATCCGCGACCTGCTGATCAACGCCGAGGCGCCCGGCCCCGAGCAGGCCCTGATCATCGTCTCCGGTGTGCTGGAGGCGCTCGCCTACTCGCACCAGCACGGCATCGTGCACCGCGACATCAAGCCGGCGAACGTGATCATCACGCACACCGGCGCGGTGAAGGTGATGGACTTCGGCATCGCCCGTGCCCTGCACGGCGCGCAGTCGACGATGACGCAGACCGGCATGGTCATGGGCACTCCGCAGTACCTCTCCCCGGAGCAGGCGCTCGGCAAGGCCGTCGACCACCGCTCCGACCTCTATGCGACGGGCTGCCTCCTCTACGAACTCCTCGCGCTGCGGCCCCCGTTCACGGGCGAGACCCCGCTGTCGGTGGTCTACCAGCACGTCCAGGACATCCCCACGCCGCCGTCCGAGGTCTCCGACGCCTCGCCGCCTGAGCTCGACGGCCTCGTCATGCGCTCGCTCGCCAAGGAGCCGGACGACCGCTTCCAGACCGCCGAGGAGATGCGCGGCCTCGTCCAGTACGGGCTGCAGATGCTGTACGACCAGGGCGGCCACACCGGCACCTGGAACACCGGCCCGGTCGCCGTGCACGAGGGTCGGCACACCCCTGCCGCGGGCTTCGCGAGCACGACGGTGCTGCCGCACCCCGGCGACTCCTCCGGCACCACGCAGATCCCGCAGCCGATCCTGCCCACCGGCTACGGCGGCGGGGACGACAGCGGCTTCGAGGGGCACGGCAACAAGGGCAGCGGCCGCGGCAAGCTGTGGGTCCTCGCCGTCCTCGCGGTGATCGCCATCGCGGCGGGCGTCGCGCTGGCGCTGCACAAGACCGGCAACGGCAGTGGCGGCGACGGCACCACCCAGTCGCCGACCACCTCGCAGAGCACCAAGGACGACACGGCCACCGAGTCCCCGACCGACCAGCCGACCGACCAGCCGACGGACACGTCCACGGACAACGGCACCGGCACGAGCTCCGGGGCCGGGAACTACACGCCGTCGCGCACGCCGTCGTACACCCCGTCCCACACCCCCAGCAGCCGTCCGAGCACCCAGCCGACGAACCAGCCGACCACCGCGGACCCGACGGACGACCCCGCCCCGTCGACGCCGACCTCGGGCGACTCGACGGACCCGGGGACGGACGCGGGCGGTGGCAACGGCGGCACCACGGGTGTCACGTCGGGCGTCGGCGGCTGACCAGTCGCCCGGGCTCGCCCGAGGTGAACTCTTCCCGTGACGTGGGTCACCGGGATAACGTGCCGTTGTTCCGGCCCCCTGCAAGGCTGTGACCAGGAGATGTTCCCGACTTTCGCGATTTACTTGGAAATCCAAGCAAAATCGCAGGTCAGGAGGGGTTTCACAGAAATGTGGAGCACTGGGTAACGTGCCTTTTGCAGGGCGCTCGCCGGGGCACCTGTCACGCCTGTCCCCGACCGGGCCGCACCCACCCTGTGCGTCCGTAGGGCTTCAGGCGAGCCGCACTGGCATCCCGGCGAACCCGGGATGCCGGACCGACGGAGGAGCACACGTGACCGTGGAGAGCACTGCCGCGCGCAAGCCGCGACGCAGCGCCGGTACCAAGAGCACGGCCGGCAAGACGACCACCGCAAGGAAATCGCCGAGCACCGACCCCGAGCTCGTACAGCTGCTGACGCCCGAGGGCGAGCGCGTCAAGAACGCCGAGTACGACGAGTACGTCGCCGGCATCACCCCCGATGAGCTCCGCGGCCTGTACCGCGACATGGTGCTCACCCGCCGCTTCGACGCCGAGGCCACCTCCCTGCAGCGCCAGGGCGAGCTGGGCCTGTGGGCCTCGCTGCTCGGCCAGGAGGCCGCCCAGATCGGCTCGGGCCGGGCCACCCGCGAGGACGACTACGTCTTCCCGACCTACCGCGAGCACGGCGTCGCCTGGTGCCGCGGGGTCGACCCGACCAATCTGCTCGGCATGTTCCGCGGCGTGAACAACGGCGGCTGGGACCCGAACGGCAACAACTTCCACCTGTACACGATCGTCATCGGCTCCCAGACGCTGCACGCCACCGGCTATGCGATGGGCATCGCCAAGGACGGCGCGGACAGCGCGGTCATCGCCTACTTCGGCGACGGCGCCTCCAGCCAGGGCGACGTGGCCGAGTCCTTCACGTTCTCAGCGGTCTACAACGCCCCCGTGGTGTTCTTCTGCCAGAACAACCAGTGGGCGATCTCCGAGCCGACCGAGAAGCAGACCCGCGTCCCGCTCTACCAGCGTGCGCAGGGCTACGGCTTCCCCGGCGTCCGGGTCGACGGCAACGACGTGCTGGCCTGCCTCGCGGTGACGAAGTGGGCCCTGGAGCGGGCCCGCCGCGGTGAGGGCCCCACCCTCGTCGAGGCGTACACGTACCGCATGGGCGCCCACACCACCTCCGACGACCCGACGAAGTACCGGGCCGACGAGGAGCGCGAGGCCTGGGAGGCGAAGGACCCGATCCTGCGCCTTCGCCGGTACCTGGAGGCTTCAAACCACGCGGACGAGGGATTCTTCGCGGAACTCGAGGCCGAGAGCGAGGCGTTGGGCAAACGAGTGCGCGAGGCGGTCCGCGCCATGCCGGACCCGGACCACTTCGCCATCTTCGAGAACGTGTACGCGGACGGGCATGCGCTCGTCGACGAGGAGCGGGCCCAGTTCGCCGCCTACCAGGCGTCGTTCGCGGATGAGGGGGGCAACTGAGATGGCCGAGAAGATGGCTCTCGCCAAGGCGATCAACGAGTCGCTGCGCCGCGCCCTGGAGTCCGACCCCAAAGTCCTGATCATGGGTGAGGACGTCGGCAAGCTCGGCGGTGTCTTCCGGGTGACGGACGGCCTGCAGAAGGACTTCGGCGAGAGCCGGGTCATCGACACCCCGCTCGCCGAGTCCGGAATCGTCGGTACGGCCATCGGTCTGGCCCTGCGCGGCTACCGCCCGGTCGTGGAGATCCAGTTCGACGGCTTCGTCTTCCCGGCCTACGACCAGATCGTCACGCAGCTCGCGAAGATGCACGCGCGCTCGCTCGGCAAGGTCAAGCTCCCGGTGGTCGTCCGCATCCCCTACGGCGGCGGCATCGGCGCGGTCGAGCACCACTCCGAGTCCCCCGAGGCGCTCTTCGCGCATGTGGCGGGCCTGAAGGTGGTCAGCCCCGGGAACGCGTCGGACGCCTACTGGATGATGCAGCAGGCCATCCAGAGCGACGACCCGGTGATCTTCTTCGAGCCCAAGCGGCGCTACTGGGACAAGGCGGAGGTCAACACCGAGGCCATCCCCGGGCCGCTGCACAAGGCTCAGGTCGTCCGCGAGGGCACCGACCTGACGCTCGTCGCGTACGGCCCGATGGTGAAGCTCTGCCTGGAGGCCGCCGCCGCGGCCGCCGAGGAGGGCAAGTCCCTCGAGGTCCTGGACCTGCGCTCGATCTCCCCGCTGGACTTCGACTCGATCCAGACGTCCGTGCAGAGGACGCGCCGCCTGGTCGTCGTCCACGAGGCGCCGGTGTTCCTCGGCTCGGGCGCGGAGATCGCCGCCCGCATCACGGAGCGCTGCTTCTACCACCTGGAGGCACCGGTCCTCAGGGTCGGCGGCTACCACGCCCCGTACCCGCCGGCCCGCCTGGAGGAGGAGTACCTGCCGGGCCTGGACCGGGTGCTCGACGCCGTCGACCGCGCCCTGGCGTACTGAGGAGAGGGTCGTGACGACGATGACGGAAGCGTCCGTACGCGAGTTCAAGATGCCGGACGTCGGCGAGGGCCTGACCGAGGCCGAGATCCTCAAGTGGTACGTCCAGCCCGGTGACCGGGTCACCGACGGGCAGGTGGTGTGCGAGGTCGAGACCGCGAAGGCGGCGGTGGAGCTGCCCATCCCGTACGACGGGGTGGTCCGCGACCTGCACTTCCCCGAGGGCTCCACGGTGGACGTGGGCACGCCGATCATCGCGGTGGACGTGTCCGGCGGCGCCGCTGTGCCCGCCCCGGCGCAGGCCGCTGCTCCGGCTGCCCCCGTCGAGGAGAAGCCGGAGGGCTCCGGCCGCCAGCCGGTGCTGGTGGGCTACGGGGTCGCCGCGTCCTCCACCAAGCGTCGCCCGCGCAAGGGCCCCGAGGTGGTGGTCCCGGAGGCCTCGACGGCGGTCCAGAAGGAGCTCAACGGCCACGGGCCGGTCACCGCGACCGCCCCGGCGGGTTCGGCCGAGAAGCCGCGCCCGCTGGCCAAGCCGCCGGTGCGCAAGCTGGCGAAGGACCTGGGCGTCGACCTCGCGACCGTGGTCCCGTCCGGGCCGGACGGCATCATCACGCGCGAGGACGTCCACGCGGCGGTGGCACCGGCGGCCGCGGAGCCGGTGACGGCTCCCGCTGTGTCCGCACCCCCGGCGCCGGTTGCGGCGTACGACACGGCCCGCGAGACCCGTGTCCCGGTCAAGGGCGTGCGCAAGGCGACGGCGGCGGCGATGGTGGGCTCGGCGTTCACCGCGCCGCATGTCACGGAGTTCGTGACGATCGACGTGACCCGCACGATGAAGCTGGTGGAGGAGCTCAAGCAGGACAAGGACCTGGAGGGGCTGCGCGTCAACCCGCTGCTCCTGATCGCCAAGGCCCTCCTGGTCGCCATCAAGCGCAACCCGGGGATCAACGCGTCCTGGGACGAGGCGAACCAGGAGATCGTGCTCAAGCACTACGTCAACCTGGGCATCGCCGCGGCCACCCCGCGCGGTCTGATCGTCCCGAACATCAAGGACGCCCACGACAAGACGCTCCCGCAGCTGGCCGAGGCGCTCGGCGAGCTGGTGTCTACGGCGAGGGAGGGCAAGACCTCCCCGGCGGCCATGCAGGGCGGCACGGTGACCATCACCAATGTCGGCGTCTTCGGCGTCGACACCGGCACCCCCATCCTCAACCCCGGCGAATCCGCGATCCTCGCCGTCGGCGCGATCAAGCTCCAGCCCTGGGTCCACAAGGGCAAGGTGAAGCCCCGCCAGGTCACCACGCTGGCGCTGAGCTTCGACCACCGCCTGGTGGACGGCGAGTTGGGCTCGAAGGTGCTGGCGGACGTGGCGGCGATCCTGGAACAGCCGAAGCGGCTGATCACCTGGGCCTAGGCCCTCCGCCACCTGCGCCGCACCGCCGCGGGACGCCGACATCCCGTCTGCTGTCCCGGCACAGTCGCGGCTGATCACACCCACATGACGGAGCCGCACCTTCGACACGACCCGGCGCCCCCCTCGGGGCGCCGGTGAACCGTGGCGGGCTTCGCCTGTCCGGCGCGGCGAGCGCAGCCTGCAGAAGCCTGCGCCAGCCCCTCACTGGCGTGCACTCTGCCTCCGGACGCCGGTGGACTGTGGTTGGAGTTGCCGGTCCTGCTCGGTGAGGGCAGCTGTCGGGGGCCGCCGTGTACGCGGTCTTTGGGGCGCCGGTGAACCGTGGCGACTTCGCCTGTCCGGCGCGGCGAGCGCAGCCTCCAGGAGCCTGCGCCAGTCCCTCACTGGCGTGCACTCGGCCTCCGGGAGCCTGCGCCAGTCGCTCACTGGTGTGAACTCGGCCTCCGGACGCCGGTGAACTGTGGTTGGAGTTGCCGGTCCTGCTCGGTGAGGGAAGCTGTCAGGGGCCGTGTACGCGGTCTTTGGGGCGCCGGTGAACCGTGGCGGGCTTCGCCTGTCCGGCGCGGCGGGCGCGGCCTTCAGGAGTCGGGTGCCCGTGTGGGTGCGTGGCTTCTTCGGTTACAGGGGGCGGCGGCACAGCAGTGTGGCGATCTGGGGCCTCCTGGTTCCCTCGGGCTCCTGCAGCACCCGTGCCGTGACGGTCAGCCCGGCCTGCTCCAGGAGTTCCACGAGCTGGTCCGGGGGGAGCCGATGCGACTCGTACGAGACCGGATGGCCACCGTAGGCCTGCGCCCGGCGGACACACTCGCCTGCTCCCACATGACCGGCCAGCATGAGCAGGCCGCCGGGCCTGAGCGTCCGGTGGAACTCGCCGTAGACGAGCGGGAGCAGGTCCGGTGGGGTGTGGTGGGTGGAGTAGTAGGCGAGGATGCCGGCGAGGGAGCCGTCCTCGATGTCCAGTGCGGTCATCGAGCCCACCGTGAAGGTCAGGCCCGGATGGGTCCGGCGGGCCAGTTCGATCATCCGCGGGGACAGGTCGACGCCGAAGGCGGACAGCCCCAGCCCGGCGAGGTGCGCCGTCACCAGGCCCGGGCCGCAGCCCAGGTCCGCGACGGGCCCGCCGCCGCCCTCCCGCACGGCCTCCGCGAACGCGGTCAGCAACGAGCGTGACAGCGGGTCCAGTTCGGCCGGTCGCTTGACCTGCTTCAGGTAGTCGGCGGCGACGGTGTCGTAGGACTCCCGGACCGCCGTGAGGTAGGAGGGCTCGGTCACCCGGCGACTCTAGAGGAGGCGTAGGGCCCCTCGCCGTCGGCGAGGGGCCCTCCCTGTTCCTGTGCTGATCCGGGTCAGCCGAGCTGCGCGAACCCGTAGGTCATCAGCTTCTTCGCGTCCGCCTCGCGCTGCGGGATGGACGTGGAGGACAGGACGGTGCCGATGACCGTCTTGCCGCCCCGCGTGGCGGCGAAGACGAGGCAGTACCCCGCCTCCGGGCCGGAGCCGGTCTTCACGCCGATGGTGCCGCTGTAGCTGCTGAGGAGCCCGTTGGTGTTGGTCCACGGGTTCATCGTGCGGATGCTGCCCGTCTTGGTGACGGTCTTCGCGGTGTACGACTTCGTCTTCACGACCGTGCGGAACGTGGAGTTCTTCATCGCGCTGCTGGCGATCTTCGTCAGGTCGCGCGGCGTCGAGTAGTTGTTGCCATTCCCTATGCCGTCGAACGAGTCGAAGTGCGTGTTCGTCAGGCCCAGGCTCCGCGCGGCGGTGTTCATCTTGCCGATGAACGACTTCACACGCGCGTCCCGGGTGGAGCCCGAGCCGAACTTGTCGGCCAGCGCGTACGCGGCGTCACAGCCGGACGGCAGCATCAGGCCGTACAGCAGCTGACGGACGGTCACCTTGTCGCCGACGATCAGGTGGGCCTGCGAGGCGTTGTTGGCGACGACGTAGTCGCTGTACGCCTTCTGGATGGTGACCTTGGCGTCGAGGTTCAGGTTCGGCTGTGCGAGCACGACCTTGGCGGTCATGATCTTCGTGGTGGAGCCGGTGGACCGCTTGGTGTCCGCTGCCTTCGTGTACAGCGTCTTGGCGTTCGCGTTGTTCATCACGTAGCCGCCCTTGGCGACGATCGTGGGCGCGGAGACGGCCTGCGCGGGCGCAGCGGTGAGGGCAGCGGTCGCGAGCATGGCGCCCGCCGTCACGGTGACGGCGGCGGCTCTGCGGACACGACTGCCCGGAATGCCGGTAATCAAGTGTTTACCCCGATTGTGTCGAATGCCCCTGGCGTGCGGCCGAGTTGAGCGTGCAAAGAAGCTGGGGCCGCACGTGTGTGACACGTAAGTAGCACAGAAGGTTGTGCGGCTGCAGAGGCGGGTTCCCGTAAGCAGTAATCCACCGACGGCGATCCGTCCGCATGGTGGACGAACCCCCTCATGGGTACGTGTTGTATCTATCCTGTTCGCATGAGCAGCCCGGGGACCCTGACCGCCAAGCAACCGCCCGCCGCCGACCGCGTCTACACCCACGTCAAGCAGGGCGTCCTGGAGCGCCGCTACGAGGGCGGGACCCTCCTCACCGAGGGCGAACTCGCCGAAGCCGTAGGGGTGTCCCGCACTCCGGTGCGCGAGGCACTGCTGCGCCTCGAGGTGGAAGGGCTGATCAAGCTCTACCCGAAGAAGGGCGCCCTGGTCCTGCCCGTGTCCGCGCAGGAGATCGCGGACGTGGTGGAGACCCGGCTGCTGGTCGAGACGCATGCGGCGCGCAAGGCCGTGCCCGCCCCCGCCGGCCTCGTCGAGCGGCTGGAGGAACTGCTGGCGAAGCAGAAGGCGCAGGCCGCCGCCGGTGACCTCGCCGGGGCCGCCGTCACCGACCGCTGCTTCCACGCCGAGATCGTCCGCAGCGGAGGCAACGAGATCCTCTCCCGGCTCTACGACCAACTCCGCGACCGCCAGCTGCGGATGGGCGTCGCCGTACTGCACTCGCACCCCGACCGGATCGCCAAGACCCTCGCCGAGCACGAGGAGATCCTCCAGGCGCTGCGCTCGGGGGACCCGGAGGAGGCGGTCGGGGTCGTGCACCGGCACGTCAGCTGGTTCTCGCACCTGGCGCGGGGTGAGGTCCGATGAGGTCGGCGTCCGCCGCGACCACCCTGCCGGGTGACCCCCCGGGCGGCCGGCGCGCGATGGCCGTCTGGGGCATCGGCGTCTCCGTCTACTTCGTCGCCGTCATCTTCCGTACGTCCCTCGGGGTCGCCGGCCTCGACGCCGCCGACCGCTTCCACGTCAACGCCTCGGCCCTGTCGACCTTCTCGATCCTGCAGCTCCTCGTCTACGCCGGCATGCAGATACCCGTCGGCCTGCTGGTGGACCGGCTCGGCACCAAGAAGGTGCTGACCATCGGGGTGGTGCTCTTCACGGCAGGTCAGCTCGGGTTCGCGTTCTCGCCCTCGTACGGCATGGCCCTCGCCTCCCGTGCGCTGCTCGGCTGCGGTGACGCGATGACGTTCATCAGCGTGCTGCGGCTGGGCACCCGCTGGTTCCCGGCGCGGCGCGGGCCGCTGGTCGCGCAGCTCGCGGGACTGGCCGGGATGGCGGGCAACCTGGTCTCCACGCTGGTGCTGGCCCGGCTGCTGCACGGCGTCGGCTGGACGGCCGCCTTCGCGGGCAGCGCGCTGGCCGGAGTCGTCGTCCTCGTCCTGCTCCTGCTGTTCCTGAAGGACCACCCGGAGGGGTACGAGCCGGAGCCGTTCCCGCACCAGGGCGCCGCGTACGTGCGGCGGCAGATCGCGGCCTCCTGGCGGGAGCCGGGGACGCGGCTCGGGCTGTGGGTGCACTTCACGACCCAGTTCCCGGCGATGGTGTTCCTGCTGCTGTGGGGGCTGCCCTTCCTGGTGCAGGCGCAGGGCCTGTCGCGGGCCACGGCCGGTGAACTGCTCACCCTGGTCGTCCTGTCGAACATGGTCGTGGGCCTCGTCTACGGCCAGATCATCGCCCGGCACCACGCGGCGCGACTGCCGCTGGCGCTCGGAACCGTGGCGGCGACGGCGGTGGTGTGGGCGGCGACGCTGGCCTACCCGGCCGACCGGGCGCCGATGTGGCTGCTGATCGTGCTGTGCACGGTGCTCGGCTCCTGCGGTCCGGCGTCGATGATCGGCTTCGACTTCGCGCGGCCGGCCAACCCGGCGGAGCGGCAGGGCACGGCTTCCGGGATCACCAACATGGGCGGCTTCGTCGCCTCCATGACGACACTGTTCGCCATCGGCGTGCTGCTGGACGCCACCGGCGACGACTACACGGTCGCCTTCTCCGCGGTGTTCGTGCTCCAGGCGCTCGGGGTCAGCCAGATCCTGCGGCTGCGGGGGCGGGTCGCCCGTCGGGAGCGGGAGCGGCTGGTGGCGAGCCGGGTGGAGACGGTGCACGTGCCCGCGTGAAGCGGGCGGTTCACTGCGACGGACGTTCACAGCCCGGGTGTTGCTGTGTCATGGGCGTGTGACAGCGGTGTCGTGAAGCGAGGACGGACGTGACCCGGGGGACCGGCGGCCCCTCATAGTCAGCGAGTGCGTCGAACGCCTCGAACACAGTCCTCGCTCTTGAAGGGAACCTCCCGATGAACCGCCGCCTGCGCAAGACCGCCCTCGTCACCGCCGCGATCTCGGCCGGACTGCTGATGACGGCTTGTCAGAACGGTTCCACCGACAAGGGCAGCTCCGCGGACACCTCGGCGTCCACGACGGCCACGTCGCAGGGGACGTCGAAGTCCTCGGGGTCGTCTCAGAACTCCGGCTCCTCGGGCACCTCCGCCGGGAACGCGTCGAAGTCCCAGCAGGGCGTGAACGCCACCATCACCGGGGGCACGATCAGCTATCTCGCCCCGGGCAAGTACATCGTGTCCGTGCCCGGAAAGACCGACCGGGCGTTCTTCGTCGCCACCGACACCCGGATCCACGGCGCCGGCACGATCTGCGGCGGCTCGCACTGCACCCTGGACCAGCTGGAGACGGCGGCCAGGAAGGCGGCAGTCCCCGCCGATGTGACGATCAGGAAGGGCGTCGCCACCGTCGTCCGCGAACGTCATGGCGCGGGCGGCAGCACCGGCACCAAGGGCGTCAGCGGCACCTGGCTCGGCAACGTCGGCTATCTGGCGCCGGGCAAGTTCACCGTGTCCGACATGAAGGGCGTCGAGCAGGCGTTCTTCGTCGCCGACAGCACCAAGGTGTACGGCGCGGGCACCATCTGCGGCACCCCGGGGTCGTCGGGGACCTCCCGCTGCACCCTGGACCAGCTGGAGGCCGCCGCCAAGAAGGGTGTCTCCGCGAAGGTCGTGATCAGCGGCGGTGTCGCGACGACGGTCACCGAGGACCGCTGATCACGGGATCCGCAGGCGCTACGGAGTCACCGTGAAGTTCCGCAGGATGGCCGCCGTGAGCTCCGGGTCCCCCTCCGCCTTCACCCGGTCCGCGACGCCCTGCGGGGTCACCCGGCCGCAGGCCAGGCGCACGTACGTCTCCCAGTCGAGGGTGAGGGTGGCGGCGGGGCCGAGGGCGGGGGCGGTCTCGAGGGTGCCGCGGCCCTGGATGTCGACGCGGATGGTGCGCAGGAACTCGACCGGGCCGTGCACGTCGAAGACGATCGCCGAACTGCGCGGCGCGTCCGACTTCTCGGCCACGATGGCGGGCAGCTCGGCGAGGAGCACGTCACGGGCGATGTGCGCGCCGGGGGAGTCGAGGTTGCCGGGGCGGCCCAGGGCCGCCCGCAGGTCCTGTTCGTGCACCCAGACGTTGAACGCGTGGGCGCGCATGGACTCTTCGAGGGTGAGCTCGGTGCCGTGGGGACCGCGCACCTTGGTGCCCGGGTCGCGCGACTCGTTGCGCAGCTGGCGGTTGCGGCGGATGATCACGTACTCCAGCTCGGAGGTCATCTCCGGCGCCGTGTGGTGACGGCGGACGTCGACCTGCATCTCCATGTAGCGCTGGTGGTCGTTGGTGACGTGGAAGAGGTCACGCGGCAGCGTGTGGATGGGGCGCGGGTCGCCGAGCATCTCGCAGTCCAGGCCGATGACATGGGAGACGACGTCACGGACCGACCACCCGGGGCACGGCGTCCGACGGTTCCACTCTCCCTCCACAAGCGGTCCCACCAGCTCGGATATCGCTTCGATGGAGTGGGTCCAGGCGTCGGCGTAGGGCTGGAGGGTGGGATGCAGACTCACGGAACGGGACCCCTCGGTCGGTACACGGGCGGTTGGTGGCAGCGTTGCCAGCGGGAGGTGGCTGCACTCGGCGCGGTCTTGGAACTCCCCCAGTTCTCGGCTGCGCTCGAACCGGGGGGACCCCCAAGTTACGCTGCTGTGAGGCACCCCGGCAGTGCTTTCGTGTGACGATCGTAGGCCCGTGTGGACGGCTCGAATGCCAGGACGGTGGTAGTGTGCGCGCTTCTCTGATCCAGATCGCCGTAGACGAGGGCGAATCGGTCGAATCGCGTCGGCGGCGGGTGGCCTCGCTGGTACGGGAGCAGGCCGGGGCCGATCTGGTCGTGCTGCCGGAGCTGTGGACGACCGGCGCCTTCGCCTACGAGGCGTTCGGCACCGAGGCCGAGCCGCTGGAGGGGCCGACGTACGAGGCCATGGCGAAGGCCGCGAGCGACGCGGGCGTGTGGCTGCACGCCGGCTCGATCCCCGAGCGGGCTGCATCCGAAAGCGGCTCCGCCGCGGGTTCAGGGCCGCTCTACAACACGTCTCTCGTCTTCTCCCCCTCCGGTGATCTGGCCGCCGCCTACCGCAAGATCCACCGTTTCGGCTTCGACAAGGGCGAGGCCGTGCTGATGGGCGCGGGGCGGGAACTGGTGACGGTCCGTCTGCCCGGGACGACCGTGGGCGTCGCCACCTGCTACGACCTCCGTTTCCCCGAACTCTTCCGCGGTCTCGTCGACGCCGGGGCCGAGACCCTGGTCGTCCCGGCGGGCTGGCCGGAGCGCCGCCGGGCGCACTGGACGCTGCTGGCCCAGGCGCGGGCGGTCGAGAACCAGGCGTTCGTGCTCGCCTGTGGAACGGCCGGGACCCATGCGGGAGTTCCGCAGGCGGGTCACTCGATCGTGGTGGATCCGTGGGGCGAGGTCCTCGCAGAGGCCGGGGCGGACGAGGAGATCCTCACCGTGGAGTTCGATCCGGCGAAGGTCGCGACGACGCGCGAGCAGTTCCCGGCCTTGAAGGACCGGGTCCTCTAGCCCCGGGCGCTGCGGGGGTTCAGTCGTCCTCCCGTTCCTTCTCCGCCAGGTGGATCACGCACACCGTCACCGCGATCAGCAGCGCCGGGTCCGCGTCCTCCCGTACGACGTCGACGCCGTACGTGTCCCGGATGTGCAGCCAACGGCGGGAGATGACGGCGAGGAGTTCGCCGTCGTACTCGACGGCGAACTCGCGGTCGAGGATCTTGCCGCTGACGTCGAGCTCCGTGCCGTCGACCATGGAGACCCGGTAGTGGTGGCGCAGCAGGGAAAGGCGTTTGCGCTTGATGCGGGCGAGGGCGGCGCCGTCCCGTTCGATCACCATGGTGTCGCGCAGGGCGAACATCTTCTGGTGGATGTCGATCAGGACGCGTCCCTGGGTGTCCTTCAGCTCGAAGGTGTCCCGCAGGCGCATGGCCTTGCCGTCGACGAGGAACACCTTGTTGCCGTGTTCGTCCTCGATCCAGTAGTCGTCACCGAAGCCGAGGAGCCGGTCGCGTACCTGGAATCTCATGTCCCCACCTCTTCCCCGGGCGTCGGTCCGAAACGCCGCCGGTAGGCCGACGGGCTGAGTCCCGTCTCGCGCCGCATGCGCGCGCGCAGGTTGGCCGCGCTGCCCAGTCCGCTTCTCGCCGCGACGACGTCCAGCCGTTCCTCCCCGCGCTCGATGAGACGACAGGCGAGGGCGACGCGTTCCCCGGTCAGCCAGCCGAGCGGGGTCGTGCTCAGCTGGGTGCGGAAGCGGCGGTGCAGGGTCGCCGGGGACACCGCCGCCCGGGCCGCGAGGTCCGCCACCGCCAGCGGTTCGCCCAGCCGCTCCTGCGCCCAGGCGAGCAGCGGCCCCAGCGACTCCTCGGGCACGTCCGGCACGGGCCGCTCCACGAACTGCCGCTGCCCGCCGTCCCGGTGGGAGGCGAAGACCAGCCGCCGGGAGACGGCGTTCGCGAGCTCAGCCCCGTGGTCCCGGCGCCAGAGGTGCAGGCCGAGGTCGAGCGCGGCCGCGCTGCCCGACGCCGTGAGCAGATCGCCCTCGTCGACGAACAGCACGTCCGGCTCCAGCAGCACCTTCGGATGCAACTCGCGGAACAGGTCCGCCCAGCGCCAGTGGGTCGTGGCCCGGCGCCCGTCCAGCAGCCCGGCCTCCGCGAGCGCGAAGGCCCCGGTGCAGAAGCTCACCACGCGCGCGCCACGCGCGTGCGTACGGCGGATCGCGTCGTGTACGGCGGCCTCGCGCGGGACGACGTTGTCGGGCCGCCCCGGGACGACGAGGGTGTCCGCACCGTCCACGGCGTCCAGCCCCGGCACCCCGGTCAGCGTGAAGAACCCGTGGTTCATCCGCACCTCACGCGCGGGCGCGCACAACGTCACCTCGTACAGCGGTCCCGGAAGCCCCAGTTCGGGCCGCGGCAGCCCGAACAGCTCGGTCGCCACGCCCACCTCGAAGGGGTTGGTGCCCTCGTCGACGATCACCGCGACCCGGTGCGGAGACTGCTGAGAGGATCCTTGCGCCATATGCGATTTCTAGCACTCACGTGTCCTCCAGGCCCACCCCCACGATGAACCCATGACGACCGAACCCATCTCCCTGTCCAGTGCCCTCGCGTCCTTCACGGACCGCTGGAGCCCGCGCATCGTCACCACCGTCAACGACTACGACGTCCGGGTCGCCAAGGTCGAGGGCGAGCACGTCTGGCACGTCCACGACCACACCGACGAGTTCTTCCTGGTCCTGGACGGCGAACTCCACATCGCCCTGCGTGAACCGTCCGGCGAACGCACGGTCGTCCTCACGAAGGGCTCCCTCTTCACGGTCCCCCGGGGCACCCACCACAAGCCCCACGCCCCCACCCCCACGGAGATCCTCCTCCTCGAACCCACCGGCACGCTCACGGTCGGCGACCACCACGAGGAGATCCCCGACCACGTGGACACGACGACGGGTTACACGCTTTCGTGACTGTCAGTGGCCGGTGGCACTCTTGAGCCATGACCGACTCCACTCCCCGGCGCGTCCGTGTCCGAGCCCCCGAGCTGGTGGGCAAGGGCGGCTGGCTGAACACCGGCGACCAGCAGTACACCCTGTCCGACCTGCGCGGACGCATCGTCGTGCTGGACTTCTGGACGTTCTGCTGCATCAACTGTCTGCACGTCCTCGACGAGCTGCGGGAGCTGGAGGAGAAGCACGCGGACACCGTCGTCGTCATCGGGGTGCACTCTCCGAAGTTCGTGCACGAGGCCGAGCACGCGGCGGTGGTCGATGCCGTGGAGCGGTACGGGGTGGAGCATCCGGTGCTGGACGACCCGGAGCTCGCGACCTGGAAGCAGTACGCGGTGCGGGCCTGGCCGACGCTGGTGGTGATCGATCCCGAGGGGTATGTCGTCGCGCAGCACGCCGGTGAGGGGCATGTGCACGCGATCGAGCGGCTGGTGACGGAGCTGGAGGCCGAGCACGAGGCGAAGGGGACCCTGCGGCGCGGCGACGGGCCGTACGTGCCGCCGGAGCCCGAGCCGACCACCCTGCGCTTCCCGGGCAAGGCGCTCGTCCTGCCGGGCGGCACCTTCCTGGTCAGCGACACCACCCGGCATCAGCTGGTGGAGCTGGCGGCGGATGGGGAGTCGGTGGTGCGGCGCATCGGCTCCGGCGCACGGGGCTTCGCCGACGGTTCGGCGGAGGCGGCGGCGTTCAACGAGCCGCAGGGCCTCGCCCTTCTCGACGACACCACGGTCGTCGTCGCCGACACCGTAAACCACGCCCTGCGCCGCCTCGACCTGGCGTCCGGCGAGGTCACCACGCTCGCCGGCACCGGACGCCAGTGGTGGCAGGGCTCGCCCACCTCGGGCCCGGCGCGCGAGATCGACCTCTCCTCCCCCTGGGACGTGGCCCTTTTCGGTGGCCGGGTCTGGATCGCCATGGCCGGCGTCCATCAGTTGTGGTCGTACGACCCGGTCGAGCGGACGGTCGCCGTCGCGGCCGGCACCACCAACGAGGGGCTGGTCGACGGACCAGGCTCCGAGGCGTGGTTCGCCCAGCCCTCCGGACTCGCCGCCACCGCCGACCGGCTCTGGCTGGCCGACTCCGAGACCTCCGCCCTGCGCTGGGTGGACCTCGACGGCATCGTCCGCACCGCCGTCGGCACGGGCCTGTTCGACTTCGGTCACCGGGACGGGCCCGCCGCACAGGCCCTGTTCCAGCACCCGTTGGGCGTGACGGCCCTCCCGGACGGTTCGGTGGCCGTGAGCGACACCTACAACAACGCCCTGCGCCGCTACGACCCCTCGACCGGCGAGGTGACCACCCTCGCGACCGACCTGCGTGAACCGAGCGATGCGGTGCTGGTGGGCGAGGACATCGTGGTGGTCGAGTCGGCCCGGCACAGGCTGACCCGGCTGCGGCTGCCGGAGGAGGCCGTCCGGGTGGAGTCGGTGGCCCACCGCACACAGCGGGAAGCCACCGAAGTGACCCCCGGCGAGCTCAGGTTGGACGTGGTCTTCCAGGCCCCGGCGGGCCAGAAACTGGACACGCGGTATGGCCCCTCGACCCGCCTGCTGGTGTCGTCGACGCCTCCCGGACTCCTGCTGAAGGGCGAGGGCGCCGACACCGGCCTCTCGCGCACCCTGGAGTTCAACTCCGCGATCACGGAAGGCGTTGTGCACGTCTCCGCGATGGCCGCCTCCTGCGACGACGACGCGGACAACCCCTACCCGGCCTGCCACGTCCACCAGCAGGACTGGGGCGTCCCGGTCCGCCTCACCGAAGGCGGGGCAGACCGGCTGCCGTTGGTGCTGGCCGGGATGGATCACCCGGCCGGCTGACCGGGTTCAGCGACGGCGCGGACGCGGCGCCAGCTTGAACAGGGCCACCCCTGCGGCCATCAGGGTGGTGGCCGTGACGAGCAGCGCCATGCTGTTCATCCACATGCCCGTGGCGGCCAGCGTGGCGCCGCCGGCGCCCGTGGTCCCGGCGCCGATCACTCTTCCGTACATGTCGTGCTTCTCCTAGCGGGGGTTGGTCGTGGGGGGTGGGTCAAGGGGGTGTCAGGTAGCCACCCACTTCTCCTCGCTGCGGCGCATCAGCCCCCACAGCGAGGTGAAGTAGACGGCGTGCTGGAAGAGGTCGTAGAGCATCTCGGGGACCATCAGCGCGGCGACCAGCACCGCGCGCGGACCGGCCCGCCGTACGGAGACCGTCTTCTCGACCACGAAGAGCAGCCCGATCGCCGTCCAGAACGGGGAGAAGCCGGGCCAGCCGTAGAGCGTGGTGAAGGTGACCATGTAGGTCAGATAGACGAGGAAGCACAGGGCGCCGAAGCCCATCAGGAACTGCTGCATGAAGTAGCGCGCGGTGACCCGGGTCCATCCGTAGTCGCGCAGGTTCTCCAGCGCCCCCCGCTGCCAGCGCAGCCGCTGGTGCCACAGCTTGCCCAGGGTCGGCATGACCTCGGTGGTGACCGCGCAGCCGGCCGGTGACATGGCGCGGTAGCCGAGGGTCTTGACGGCCTTGGTCATCTCGTCGTCCTCGGTGAGCGAGGCGAGGCTGTAGTAGCCGTTGCCGCCGCCGATGACCCCGGTGCGGCGGGCGGCGCGGACCTCGCGCAGCACCCGCGCGCGGAACATGGTGCCGGTGCCGGTGAGCACCTGCGCCTTGCCGCCGGAACGTTCCAGTTCCCAGGCGTAGCGATGGAACTCCATGCGCTGGAGCAGTCCGAGGAAGCCGCCGCCCTCCTCGCCGTAGAAGACCCCGCCGACGGCGCCGACCTTGCGGTTGAAGGTGGCCATCGCGGTCTCGTTGAACCACGGGTCGAGCACGGTGTCGGCGTCCTGCACCAGCAGCAGGTCGCGTTCCTCGAGATGGGGCAGCACCCAGGCGATGGCCTGGTTGAGGGCGCCGGCCTTCTTGTGGGTGTTGCCCTGGGTGTGAAAGACCTGTGCGCCGTGGGCGGCGGCGATCTCGGCGGTGGCGTCGGTGCAGTTGTCGCACACGACGACGATGAGGTCGGGACGCCGGGTCTGCCGCCACAGGCCCTGGACGGCGGCGGCGATGCGGTCCGCTTCGTTGTGGGCCGGGATCAGCACCACGAGCCGCAGCGGGCCGCCGAGTTCGTCGGGTGCGGCGTGGGCGCGGCGTGCCGCGTGCCGTCGTGGGGACCGTGGCCCCGCGACGGGTGCCACGGCGGTCGTCTCCGCCGAGTGGAGCACGGGGAGCCCTCCGGGATGCGCTGATGGTTCACGCCCGGAACGTGCGACCCCCCGGGCTCACTACCCCGGAGTCTTCACTATTTTCACACAAGTCAACAAGGCACCCCTGATCACGGAATGCTCACGGTTGTCTTTGCTTGCCCTGTGCGTCCATCAGCAGGGGGCGTGTCCCTTACATGCCCTATCCGTCAGATGCCGTAACCGTCGGAGTATCCGTCCGTGCGACGGTGGCGGACCTCCTCCTCCACGACCGGCGTCGTCGGCGGAACCACGACGCGTCGGCGCCGGGCGATGCCGCTGAAGGTGCTGACGCCGATCAGGCCGACGATCATCAGGATGATCCCGACCAGGTCGAGGTTGACCCCTTGCATGTGCCAGTCGGTCGCGAACGTGAGGATGGCTCCCACGGCGATGAGGATGATGCACCCGCCGAGGCCCATGAGTGTCGCCTCCCTGTCCGGTGTTTGCGGTAGAACCCGAGTACCCGGACGGACATCGCCCATGCCCTCACGGCCAGTTGACTACCCCTCCAGGAACGCCACCAGCGCATTCGCCAGCAGAAGGGGGTCGTCCGCGCCGCACAGTTCACGGGCGCTGTGCATCGACAGGATCGCCACACCGATGTCGACGGTCCTGATGCCGTGCCGGGCCGCGGTGATCGGGCCGATCGTGGTGCCGCAGGGCATGGAGTTGTTGGACACGAAGGACTGGAAGGGCACGTTCGCCTTCTCGCAGGCGGCGGCGAAGACCGCGCGGCCCGAACCGTCCGTGGCGTAGCGGTTGTTGACGTTGACCTTGAGGATCGGGCCGCCGTTGACCCGCGGGTGGTGCGTGGGGTCGTGCCGCTCCGCGTAGTTGGGGTGCACCGCGTGACCGGTGTCCGACGACAGGCACACCGTGCCCGCGAAGGCTCTCGCCCGGTCCTCGAACGAGCCGCCGCGCGCGAACACCGAGCGCTCCAGCACGCTGCCGAGCAGCGGCCCGTCCGCGCCCGTGTCCGACTGCGAGCCGTTCTCCTCGTGGTCGAAGGCGGCCAGTACGGGGATGTACGGCAGGTCACCGCCGGAGACCGCCGTCAGCGCGGCCACGCCCGCGTGCACCGACAGCAGGTTGTCCATGCGCGGCCCGGCGAGCAGCTCCTTGTCGCGCCCCAGGTAGGCGGGCGGCTCCACGGAGTGCGTCATCAGGTCCCAGCCGGTGACCTCGCCGGCGCCCAGCCCCGCGCTCTCCTCCAGGAAGGCGATCAGGTCGCCGTCGCGCACGTCGTTGCCCAGACCCCACACCGGCAGCATGTGGCGCTGCTTGTCCAGCTTGAGTCCCTCCGCCGACACCGAGCGGTCCAGGTGGATGGCGAGCTGGGGGACGCGCAGCAGCGGCCGGTCCACGTTCACCAGGCGCGTCGAGCCGTCCCGGAGGGTCAGCCGTCCTGCCAGGCCCAGGTCGCGGTCGAGCCAGGAGTTGAGCAGCGGCCCGCCGTAGATCTCCACGGCCACCTGGCGCCAGCCGTGCGCCCCGGTGTCCGGCTGCGGCTTGACCCGCAGGTTCGGGGAGTCGGTGTGCGCGCCGACGATGCGGAACGGCGTGTGGGGCGCCGCGCCCTCGGGGACGTACCAGGCCACGATCGCGCCGCCGCGCAGCACATACCTGCCGCCGCTCGTCCCGTCCCAGGCGTCCGTCTCCGCGATCTGCCTGAACCCTGCCTTCTCCAGCCGCTCGGCGGCGCTCGCCACCGCGTGGTACGGCGACGGGCTCGCCGTCAGGAAGGACATGAGGTCGTCGGTGTGACCGCGGTCGAAGCGGTGGGGTTCGCTCATGGGGTTCACCTTAACGACGTACGAGGGCCCACTCCTCGTGATGAGGAGCGGGCCCTCGTGAGGGCGATGTGGAGTTCTGGCTACCCAGAACCGGAGAGGTTAGAACGCCGCCTCGTCCAGCTCCATCAGGTCCAGCTCGACGTTCTCGGCGAGCTTGCGGGCGCCGGTGACGCCCGGCAGGACGTTGGCCGCGAAGAACTTCGCCGCCGCT
The DNA here is from genome assembly GCF_039532765.1 of Streptomyces longisporus. Taxonomy (NCBI): domain Bacteria; kingdom Bacillati; phylum Actinomycetota; class Actinomycetes; order Kitasatosporales; family Streptomycetaceae; genus Streptomyces; species Streptomyces longisporus. The sequence goes on along the minus strand of NZ_BAAASG010000012.1, from coordinate 108,947 downwards.
ATCTTGCCCGTGTAGAACGCCTTGTCCTTGGCGGAGGCCGTCGGAAGCTTCTCGGTGGCGATCGCGGCACCCTTGAGCAGCAGGTATCCCACGACCACGTCACCGGAGGCGAGCAGCAGGCGGGTGGTGTTCAGGCCCACCTTGTAGATGTTCTTGACGTCCTGCTCGGTGGCCGCGAGGTCGGTCAGCATCAGGCCGACGATGGCCTCCAGCTCGACGGCGGCCTTCGCGAGGTGCTCGCGGGCGCCGGCCAGCTCCTCGCCGCCCTCGCCGAGCGCCAGGAACTTCTTGATCTCCTCCGCGAGGGAGTTCAGCGCCGCACCCTGGTTGCGGACGATCTTCCGGAAGAAGTAGTCCTGACCCTGGATCGCGGTGGTGCCCTCGTACAGGGTGTCGATCTTGGCGTCGCGGATGTACTGCTCGATCGGGTACTCCTGCAGGAAGCCGGAGCCACCGAAGGTCTGCAGCGACTGCGCGAGCTGCTCGTAGCCCTTCTCGGAGCCGTAGCCCTTGACGATCGGCAGCAGCAGGTCGTTCAGGGCCTCCAGCGCCTTGGTGTCCTCGCCGGCGGCTTCCTTGACCTGGATCTCGTCCTGGAGGGAGGCCGTGTAGAGCACCAGGGCGCGCATGCCCTCCGCGTACGCCTTCTGCGTCATCAGCGAGCGGCGGACGTCCGGGTGGTGCGTGATGGTGACCTTGGGCGCGGTCTTGTCCATGAAGTTCGCCAGGTCGGGGCCCTGGACGCGCTCCTTGGCGTACTCCAGCGCGTTCAGGTAGCCCGTCGACAGCGTGGAGATCGCCTTCGTGCCGACCATCATGCGGGCGAACTCGATGATGCGGAACATCTGGCGGATGCCGTCGTGCTTGTCGCCGATCAGCCAGCCCTTGGCGGGGTGCTTGTCCCCGAAGGTCATCTCGCAGGTGTTGGAGGCCTTCAGGCCCATCTTGTGCTCGACGTTCGTCGCGTACACGCCGTTGCGCTCGCCCAGCTCGCCGGTCTCGAAGTCGAAGAGGTACTTCGGGACGAGGAAGAGGGACAGGCCCTTGGTGCCGGGGCCGGCGCCCTCGGGGCGGGCGAGGACGTAGTGGAGGATGTTCTCCTCCATGTCGTGCTCACCGGAGGTGATGAAGCGCTTCACGCCCTCGATGTGCCAGGAGCCGTCCTCCTGCTGGATCGCCTTGGTGCGGCCGGCGCCGACGTCCGAACCCGCGTCGGGCTCGGTGAGCACCATGGTGGAGCCCCAGGTCTTCTCCACGGCGATCTTGGCTATGTGCTTCTGGACCTCGTTGCCCTCGTCGAAGAGGATGCCGGCGAACGCCGGGCCGGATGCGTACATCCACACGGCCGGGTTCGAGCCGAGCAGCAGCTCCGCGTACGACCAGATCAGGGAGCGCGGGGCGGTGGTGCCGCCGATCTCCTCGGGCAGGCCCAGACGCCAGTACTCCGAGTCCATGAAGGCCCGGTAGCTCTTCTTGAAGGACGCCGGGACCGGGGCGGTGTTCGTCTCCGGGTCGAAGACCGGCGGGTTGCGGTCGGCGTCCGCGAAGGACTCCGCCAGCTCGTTCTCCGCGAGGCGGGTCAGCTCCTCGAGGATGCTCCTGGCGGTGTCGACGTCCATCTCCTCGAACGGGCCGGTGCCGTACAGCTTGTCCCGACCGAGGACTTCGAAGAGGTTGAACTCGATGTCGCGCAGATTCGACTTGTAGTGCCCCATGGCGACGGCTCCGTTTAGAGAGATCGGCGAGGCACCGGGTGTAGCTCCTCGCGCTAGTTCACGTACCAACAAGTAGCTACGATGATGCTACCCGTCGGTAATAAGAAGCAACCCCGAATGGGTCATCTGTGACTCAGTACTCTTGCGCACATGTACGGCTACGACCAGAACGTGGGTGCGGGTGCTCAGCAGCAGTACGCCCAGCCGCAGCAGGGCCCCGGCGGTTACGGGCAGCAGCAGCCGCTGTACCCCGAGCCGTCTCCGCCGTCCCTCGCGGACGCGGTACGGGCCTTCACCACCGGCCAGCTGTCCGCGGAGGACTTCCAGCAGGTCTTCGCCACGTCGAAGGTCTACTGCCCGCGCGGCGACAACCCGGGTTTCCTCGCCCTGCACAACACCCAGCAGCCGGTGATCCCGATGTTCACCTCGCTCAAGGAGCTGCGCCGGTACGCGGGCAAGGAGTCCAAGTACTTCGTGATCACGGGGGCCGAGGTCATCGATCTGCTCCCCACCGGCTACGGCTTCGTCCTCGACATGGAGGGCGAGCACCGCATGGTCTTCGACGCGAAGGCCGTGGAGCAGATGGTCGAGTTCGCGATGCGCCGGATGTACGGCTGACCACCGCCTGTGGGAGCCCGGAGGGAATGCCCTCCGGGCTTTCTCTGTTACGGGTGGCAGAAAGTTCAATGCTCAACTAAACTGGCCGCACAAGGAGGTACCGACATGCCTGCAGTGACCGTCGAGAACCCGCTGACCCTGCCCCGTGTGGCCGCTCCGGCCGACGCCGTGGCGCGTCCCGTGCTCGCTGTCACGACCGCGCCGAGCGGTTTCGAGGGCGAGGGCTTCCCGGTGCGCCGGGCGTTCGCCGGGATCAACTACAAGTACCTCGACCCGTTCATCATGATGGACCAGATGGGCGAGGTGGAGTACGCGCCGGGCGAGCCCAAGGGCACCCCCTGGCACCCGCACCGCGGCTTCGAGACCGTCACCTACATCATCGACGGGATCTTCGACCACCAGGACTCCAACGGCGGTGGCGGCACCATCACCAACGGCGACACCCAGTGGATGACCGCGGGCTCGGGCCTGCTGCACATCGAGGCCCCGCCGGAGTCGCTCGTCATGTCCGGCGGCCTCTTCCACGGGCTGCAGCTGTGGGTGAACCTCCCGGCCAGGGACAAGATGATGGCCCCCCGCTACCAGGACATCCGCGGTGGAAACGTTCAGCTGCTGACGACCCCGGACGGCGGTGCCCTGCTGCGGGTCATCGCCGGTGAGCTCGACGGCCACCAGGGCCCCGGCATCACGCACACGCCGATCACGATGATCCACGCGACGCTGGCGCCGGGTGCCGAGCTCACCCTGCCGTGGCGCGAGGACTTCAACGGCCTCGCGTACGTCCTCGCCGGCCGGGGCGCGGTCGGTGCCGAGCGCCGGCCGATCGAGCTGGGCCAGACCGCCGTGTTCGGTGCGGGCTCCGCGCTGACCGTCCGCGCGGACGAGAAGCAGGACTCGCACACCCCGGACCTGGAGGTCGTGCTCCTGGGTGGACAGCCGATACGGGAGCCCATGGCCCACTACGGCCCGTTCGTCATGAACACCCGCGAGGAACTCCAGCAGGCTTTCGAGGACTTCCAGAAGGGCCGGCTGGGGACCATCCCGGCCGTGCACGGGATGACCGAGGGCGGCCTGTAAGGCTCGCTGGGACCCTGCGCGGGCGGACCACCGGGATCTCACCCGGCTGGTCCGTCCGCGCAGGACACGGCAAGGGCGGGCATGATCCGCTGGACGCGTGCAGCTCCTCCCCGACCCCGTCCGGCGGCTCGCCGCCTGGTGCGCCGTGATCCTGCTGGTCACCGGGGTCGTGTACGTCGGGGTCCTGCTGTGCTCGCAGTTCCGCACAGCCGTGACGCCGGTACTGCTCGCGCTGCTCGGGACCGCCCTGCTGGGGCCCTTGCACCGGCGGCTCGTCAGGGCCAGGGTCAATCGGTCGGTCGCCGCCGGGCTCACCTGTGTCGCGGTCGTGGCCGTGGTCGGCGGTGCCGTGTACATCGTCGTCGCCGCGCTCATCGACACCGGTGACCAGATCGTCGCCTCACTGAAGGACGCGGCCCAGGGCGTCGCCGATCATTTCGGGGCCGCGGGCACCTCCCTGGACGACCTCGCCACGAACGCCAGGGGACTCCTCACCAAGTTCGGGGGCACCGCCGCCTCCAATGTCATCAGCGGGGTCAGCGTCGTCGGCGAGACCATCGCCATGGCGGTCCTCGCGCTCTTCCTCGTCTTCTTCTTCCTGCGGGACTCGCACAAGGCCTCCGACCTGATCAGGAGAATCGCTCCCGGGGAGAGCGGCGACACGCTCGAGGCCATGGCCCGCCGCGCCTACGAGGCCGTCGAGGGCTTCATGCGCGGCACCAGCTTCATCGCGCTCATCGACGCCGTCTGCATCACCCTGGGGCTGCTGGTGCTGGACGTGCCCGGTGCCGTCGGGCTCGGCGCGCTCGTCTTCGTCGGGGCCTTCATTCCCTACCTCGGCGCCTTCATCTCCGGTGCCGTCGCCGTGCTGGTCGCGCTCGCCGACCGTGGGTTCGTGATCGCGCTCTGGGTGCTCGGGGTGGTGCTCGCGGTCCAGGTGCTGGAGGGGCACGTGCTGCAGCCCGTGATCCAGAGCCGGACGGTGCAGATGCACCCGGCGATGGTGATGGTGGCCATCACCGCCGGAGCCTCCGTCGCCGGAGTACTCGGAATGCTGCTCGCCGTGCCGCTCACCGCCGCCGCCTTCGGCGTCGTGCACGAACTGCGGGCGCGGTATCAGGTCCCCGAGCCGTCGGATTCGTAGAGCTCGAACCAGATGCTTTTGCCCTCGCCCTGCGGGTCCACGCCCCGCGGCCTGATGAGGCCAGTTCGCCGGGGCGGCGTTTGTGCGGGAGGGCGTCGCTGGTGTCCGTGACGGTGATCTGCATCCGGCGGCCGCGGGCTCGCCCCGCACCTTCGCCGTCGTGCACGAGGTGGGCTGTCAGGTGCCGGAGCCGTCGGATTCGTAGAGCTCGAACCAGATGCTTTTGCCCTCGCCCTGCGGGTCCACGCCCCAGGTGTCCGCGAGTAGTTCGATGAGCATCAATCCGCGGCCTGATGAGGCCAGTTCGCCGGGGCGGCGTTTGTGCGGGAGGGCGTCGCTGGTGTCCGTGACGGTGATCCGCATCCGGCGGCCACCGGGCTCACCCCGCACCTCCGCGAGCAGCAACGCGTCGGCGTCGGTGTGCACGAGGACGTTGGTGAGCATCTCGGAGACCAGCAGCACCGCCGAGTCGACCTGGTCCGGCGAGGGCCAGTCGTGCAGCAGCTCCCGCAGGTGCTGACGGGCCACCGCCACCCGCTCCGGTTCCGCCTGCGCGACGGACAGCATGGTGCGGCGGACCTTCGGCGGCACGAGCACCGTCTCGTCGCAGCCCTCCGGCCGGGACAGCAGCAGTACGGCTATGTCGTCCTCGCGCCGGTCCGCGAGGGGCCCGGTGGTGTGGTGGGAGGAGGGGCCATGGACCCCCTGCACCAGGGCGTCGGCCAGTTCCTCCAGGTCGCCCTTGTGGTCCTCGAGGATCGCGCGGATCCGCTGCCAGCCGCTCTCCAGGTCGTGCCCGCCGGTCTCGATCAGACCGTCGGTGCAGATCAGCATGGTCTCGCCGGGTTCGAGGGTGATCCGGGTGGTCGGATAGTCGGCGTCCGGGTCGATGCCGAGCGGCAGACCACCCGCCGTCGGACGGGCCAGCACCGTGCCGTCCGCCATCCGGATCGCCGGGTCCGGGTGCCCGGCGCGGGCGATGTCGAGGGTGCCGGTCGCCGGGTCGGCCTCGACGTACAGACAGGTCGCGAAGCGCAGGTCCGCGAGGGCGTCCTCCTCGGCGGCCCCGGGCCGGGTGGCGCCGTCCGACAGGCCGTGCAGGAAGCGGGAGGCGCGGGAGAGCACCGCGTCGGGGCGGTGGCCCTCGGAGGCGTACGCGCGCAGGGCGATCCGGAGCTGGCCCATCAGGCCGGCCGCCCGCACGTCATGGCCCTGGACGTCGCCGATGACCAGGGCGATCCGGCCTCCCCCAAACTTCGTTCGGGAGGTGCCCCCAGGCAGCGGGATCATGTCGTACCAGTCGCCGCCGACCTGGAGGCCGCCGCCGGTGGGCACATAGCGGGCGGCGACGCTCATGCCCGGTATCTGCGGGCCGAGGGTCGGCAGCATCGAGCGTTGCAGACCGTCGGTCAGCGCACGCTCGGTCTCGGCGGCGCCGGCCCGCGACAGCGCCTGGGCGAGCATGCGCGCCACCGTCGTCAGCACCGACCGTTCGTCCGGATTGAAGGTCACCGGGTAGGCGAAGGCCGCCATCCAGGCGCCCATCGTGCGGCCCGCCACCGTCAGCGGCAGGAACGCCCAGGAGTGGCGGCCGAAGGTCGAGGCGAGCGGCCAGGTGACCGGATAGCGGGCCTTGTACTGCTGGGGCGTGGAGAGATAGACGGCGCGGCCCGTACGGACCACCTCGGCGGCCGGGTAGTCGGTGTCCAGCGACATGTGCGAGAACGGGCCCTCGTCACCGGGCTGGTGGCCGTGGTGACCGATGATCCTCAGCCGGTCGCCCTGCACGCTGAACACGGCGAGCCCGTCCGGCGAGAACCCCGGCATCGACAGACCCGCCGCGACCCGCAGCACCTCCTCCGTGGACCGCGCCTCGGCCAGCGCCCGGCCCGCGTCCAGCAGGAACGCCTCCCTGGAACGCCGCCAGTCGCCGGTGACGGCGCTGCGCCCGGCCGGTGTGCCCGGGGTCGGCTCGGTGACCTCCTGAAGGGTGCCGATCAGCTGGAAGGACTTCTTCTCGGGGTCGAAGGACGGCTTGGAGCGGGAGCGCACGACACGGATCACCCGGCCGTGCTCGTCCATGATCCGGATCCGCACCTCGGCCAGCGTGCCCTCGGCGACCGCGAGCCCGACGACGGCGATGATCTCGTTCCAGTCCACCGGATGGAGCCGGGCCCGGGCCTTCGCCTCCGTGAGGGTGGTCTGCTCGGCGGGCAGACCCAGCAGCCGAGCCGCCTCGGCGTCGACCGTGACGAGTTCGGTGGCGGTGTCCCAGTGCCACAGGCCGGTCGCGAGGGCGGCGAGAACCTCCCCCACGGCGGGCAGAGGCTCACCAGTGCGCATTGCCCCACTTTATGGAGAGGTGATCGAGGAGTGCCACCGATTGTCCACTCTTAATGGTGGGGAGCCGATCTCGGGGTGCCCGGTACCCTGGGGGTTGTTTCACGTGAAACACCCTGAAACACAGCCCCCGATCCGCGAAGACTGGATGAACGACGATGCATCGGTACAGGTCCCACACCTGCGGCGAGCTCCGCTCCTCTGACGTCGGCACCGACGTCCGGCTGAGTGGCTGGCTGCACAATCGGCGCGACCTGGGCGGCATCCTCTTCATCGATCTGCGCGATCACTACGGCATCACGCAGCTCGTGGCCCGTCCGGGCACCCCGGCCTACGAGGCCCTCGACAAGCTGACCAAGGAGTCGACGGTCCGCGTCGACGGCAAGGTCGTCTCCCGGGGCACCGAGAACGTCAACCCGGACCTGCCGACCGGTGAGGTCGAGGTCGAGGTCGGCGAGGTCGAGCTGCTCGGCGCGGCCGCCCCGCTCCCCTTCACGATCAACACCGAGGACGGGGTCAACGAGGAGCGGCGCCTGGAGTACCGCTTCCTGGACCTGCGCCGCGAGCGCATGCACAAGAACATCATGCTGCGTACGGCGGTCATCTCGGCCATCCGGCACAAGATGACGGCACTCGGCTTCAACGAGATGGCGACCCCGATCCTGTCCGCCACCTCCCCCGAGGGCGCGCGTGACTTCGTGGTGCCCTCCCGCCTCAACCCGGGCAAGTTCTACGCCCTGCCGCAGGCGCCGCAGCAGTTCAAGCAGCTGCTGATGATCTCCGGCTTCGACCGCTACTTCCAGATCGCGCCCTGCTTCCGTGACGAGGACGCCCGTGCGGACCGTTCGCCGGGCGAGTTCTACCAGCTCGACGTCGAGATGAGCTTCGTCGAGCAGGAGGACGTCTTCCGGCCGATCGAGCAGCTGATGACCGAGCTGTTCGAGGAGTTCGGCGGCGGCCGGCACGTCACCTCGCCCTTCCCGCGGATCCCGTTCCGCGAGTCGATGCTGAAGTACGGCTCCGACAAGCCGGACCTGCGGGCCCAGCTGGAGCTCGTCGACATCACCGACATCTTCGAGGGCTCGGAGTTCAAGGCCTTCGCCGGCAAGCACGTGCGTGCGCTGCCGGTGCCGGACGTCTCCGCGCAGCCCCGCAAGTTCTTCGACCAGCTCGGCGACTTCGCGGTCTCGCAGGGCGCCAAGGGCCTGGCCTGGGTGCGCGTGGCCGAGGACGGTTCGCTCTCCGGCCCGATCGCGAAGTTCCTCACCGAGGACAACGTCGCCGAGCTGACCAAGCGCCTGTCGCTGGCCGCCGGGCACGCGGTGTTCTTCGGCGCGGGCGAGTTCGACGAGGTCTCCAAGATCATGGGCGCGGTCCGTGTCGAGGCCGCCAAGCGCGCCGGGCACTTCGAGGAGGGCGTCTTCCGGTTCTGCTGGATCGTCGACTTCCCGATGTACGAGAAGGACGAGGACACCGGCGCGATCGACTTCTCGCACAACCCCTTCTCCATGCCGCAGGGCGGCCTGGAGGCCCTTCAGACCCAGGACCCGCTGGACATCCTCGGCTGGCAGTACGACATCGTCTGCAACGGCGTCGAGCTGTCCTCCGGCGCGATCCGGAACCACGAGCCCGAGATCATGCTGAAGGCCTTCGAGATCGCGGGCTACGACCGTGACACCGTCGAGGAGAAGTTCGCCGGCATGCTGCGCGCCTTCCGCTTCGGCGCCCCGCCGCACGGCGGCATCGCCCCCGGCGTCGACCGCATCGTCATGCTGCTGGCCGACGAGCCGAACATCCGCGAGACCATCGCCTTCCCGCTCAACGGCAACGCCCAGGACCTGATGATGGGCGCCCCGACGGAGCTGGAGGAGGCGCGGCTGAAGGAGCTGCACCTGTCGGTGCGCAAGCCGCAGCCGAAGTAGCAAGCGGTAGGGAAGGGCTCGAAACCGGCGCCGGTTTCGAGCCCCTTCGCTTGTTTCTGCCGGGTTCCGCCAGTCCTAGGTGTCGTACGAGCCGTCCCAGGGCGAGGCGAAGAACAGACGGTCCGGGTAGAGCTCGGCCCAGCCGCCCTCCTCGTCCTGGCCGGTCACCAGACCGAACAGCACGCCGTCCACGGTGAGTTGGAACGGGCGTATCGCGATGTCCGTGTAGGAGCGCCGGGGCAGGCTGCGCAGCAGTTTCGCCAGATGCACACGGGCGCGGGTGAGAACCGAGTCGTCGCCGTGCGGGTTGCGTTGCTGCTCGGCCCAGGTGCCGGCACACCAGATCTCCGAGTCGCGGTGGTTGCCCTCGGCATCGAAGGTGTGGAGCACCGCGAAGAGGCGTTTTTCGTTTTCCCAGCCGTCGTCCGGACGGTACCCGCGCGGAAAGGCGTACGTGACCGTGCCCAGGAACTGGCCGTCCGCATAGCGGCCGATGGCCTCGGCCCGGCCGTGCGGTTCGTAGGAGATCGGTATGACCTCGGGGACTGCCATGGCGCACACCCTACGTATGCGGCGTGGCAATATCCCCCAGTCGTCGATGAGGACACCATTGACCTCGCCGAAGATTCACGAGACGGCGGTCGATCTCCACAGAACGGCGTTACGCGGGCTCGCCGCCGAAGCGCTCCTTGTACGTCTCCAGGTCCTCGTCCGTCAGCTTGGCGAACAGGACCGGCGGGACCGTGAAGGGCGTGCCCGCGGGGACCGCGGTGAGGGACTTCGCATCCGTCGGGGAGACCCAGGTCGCGGTGTCCTGAGGGAGGGCGAAGGCCTGGCGCATGGCGGCCGAGGTCGTCGGGATGAAGGGTTCCGAGACCACCGCGTAGAGGTGGATCAGGTTCATCGCGGTGCGCAGGGTCAGGGCCGCGCCGTCCTGGTTCGTCTTGATCTCCAGCCAGGGGGCCTTCTCCTCCAGGTAGGAGTTGCCGGCCGACCACAGGGCGCGCAGGGCCGCGGCCGCCTTGCGGAACTGGAGGGACTCCAGCTGCGACTCGTACTCCGCGAGGAGCTCCGCGATCTGCTCGCCCAGCTTCGCCTCCGCCTCCCCCGGCTCGCCGCCCGCCGGGACCTCCTCGCCGAAGCGCTTCTTGGAGAACGACAGCACGCGGTTGACGAAGTTGCCGAGGGTGTCCGCCAGGTCCTTGTTCACCGTGGCCGTGAAGTGCTCCCAGGTGAAGGACGAGTCGTCCGACTCGGGGGCGTTGGCGATCAGGAAGTAGCGCCAGTAGTCCGCCGGGAGGATGTCCAGGGCCTGGTCGGTGAAGACGCCCCGCTTCTGGGACGTGGAGAACTTCCCGCCGTAGTACGTCAGCCAGTTGAAGGCCTTGACGTAGTCGACCTTCTTCCACGGCTCACGGACGCCGAGTTCGGTCGCCGGGAACATCACCGTGTGGAAGGGGACGTTGTCCTTCGCCATGAACTCCGTGTAGCGGACGTCGTTGTCGACGTCGTACCACCACGACTTCCAGTCGCGGGTCGACGGGTCCTGGTCCGACCACTCCTTCGTCGCACCGATGTACTCGATCGGGGCGTCGAACCAGACGTAGAAAACCTTGCCCTCCGCGGCCAGCTCCGGCCAGGTGTCGGCCGGGACCGGGACGCCCCAGTCCAGGTCGCGGGTGATCGCGCGGTCGTGCAGGCCCTCGGTCAGCCACTTGTGGGCGATGGAGGAGGCCAGCTGCGGCCAGTCCTTGTCGTGGCGGGCCACCCACTCGCGCACCTCGTTCTCCAGCTTGGACTGGAGGAGGAAGAGGTGCTTGGTCTCGCGGACCTCCAGGTCCGTGGAGCCGGAGATCGCCGAGCGCGGGTTGATCAGGTCGGTCGGGTCCAGTACGCGGGTGCAGTTCTCGCACTGGTCGCCGCGAGCCTTGTCGTAGCCGCAGTGCGGGCAGGTGCCCTCCACATAGCGGTCCGGCAGGAAGCGGCCGTCGGCCGGGCTGTAGACCTGGCGGATCGCCCGCTCCTCGATGAAGCCGTTCTCGTTCAGGCGGCGGGCGAAGTGCTGGGTGATCTCGACGTTCTGCGGGGAGGAGCTGCGGCCGAAGTAGTCGAAGGCGAGCGCGAAGCCGTCGTAGACCGCCTTCTGGGCGTCGTGCGCCTGGGCGCAGAAGTCCGCTACGGGGAGGCCCTGCTCCTTGGCTGCGAGCTCGGCGGGGGTGCCGTGCTCGTCCGTCGCGCAGATGTACAGGACGTCGTGGCCGCGCTGGCGGAGGTACCGGGAGTACACGTCCGCCGGGAGCATGGACCCCACCATGTTGCCCAGGTGCTTGATTCCGTTGATGTACGGAAGGGCGCTGGTGATGAGGTGTCGAGCCATCGGGGGCTGCTCCCAGGTCGGATTTCGGGGTTCTTGGTTCTTTGCGAACCTTGAAATCGTAGCCGACATGGGTGTGCCGCCCGCTTCCCGTTTTACGGGGTGGGAAGCGGGCGGCACCGGGCGGAGGCGTTACGGACGCCAGTCGATCAGTACGCCGTCGTAGAGCTCCGCGTCCGTGAGCTCCAGGGGGGTGGGGCCCGCGTGGAAGAAGGCCGTGTTGTCGGTCTTCAGTTTGCGGAGGTAGTCGAAGGCCTTGTTGTCGTGGTCGCCGAACGCGACGAAGGAGAAGAACACCGAGGGGTGGGTCTTCGCGGCGTCGGTGAGGGCCTGGGTCGCGGGGGTCTTGGCGTCCGGGGCGCCGTCCGTCTGGAAGATCACCAGGGCGGGCGTCTTCGCGTCGGGGGTGTGGGCGTCGTAGTGGGCGAGGACCGCTTCCACGGCGGCGTGGTAGCTGGTACGGCCCATGCGGCCGAGGCCGGCGTGGGCGTCGTCGACGGCGGTCTGGGGGGAGGCCGGGGTGAGGTCGGTGGTGCCGTCGACCTCGGTGGAGAAGAAGACCACGTGGACGGAGGCGTTCTCGCTGCCGGCGGGGTCCAGGTGCTGGGCGAGGGCGAGGGTCTGGTCGGCCAGGGCCTGGGCGGAGCCGTCCTTGTAGTACGGGCGCATGCTCGCGGAGCGGTCGAGTACGAGGTAGACCTTGGCGCGGGCGGTGGTGAGGCCGGCTTTCGCCAGGGCGGCGGCGGGGGCGTCGGCGTCGGCCGCGGCGGCCGCGGGCTCCGGGGCCGGCTCGGGCTCCGCCTCGGCTTCGACCTCGGCCTCGGTGTTGCCACCCGCACCACCCGTGCTGCTTTCGATGTCGGCCGCGGGTGGCCCCTGTGGGGCCTTCTCGCCGTCGGCGGCCACCGGCTCGTCGGCCGCGGCGGTCGTCGGCTCCGCCGCCGGCTCGGGTGCCGCCTCGGCTTCGCCCTCGGTGTTCCCGCCCGCACCACCCGTGCTGCTTTCGATGTCGGCCGCGGGTGGCCCCTGTGGGTCTTCCTCGCCGTCGGCGGCCACCGGCTCGTCGGCCGCGGCGGGCGTCGGCTCCGCCGCCGGCTCGGGTGCCGCCTCGGCTTCGCCCTCGGTGTTCCCACCCGCACCGCCCGTGCTGCTTTCGATGTCGGCTGCGGGTGGTCCCTGTGGGGCCTTCTCGCCGTCGGCGGCCACCGGCTCGTCGGCCGCGGCGGCCGTCGGCTCCGCCGCCGGCTCGGGTGCCGCCTCGGCTTCGCCTTCGGTGGAGTCGTTCCCACCCGCACCACCCGTGCTGCTTTCGATGTCGGCTGCGGGTGGCCCCTGTGGGTCTTCCTCGCCGTCGGCGGCCGCGGGCTCATCGGCCTCGGCCTCGGCGCCTGCGGGCTCGGCGGTGTGCTGCGGTTCCTCGGCTTCCGCCTCCGCGACCGGCTCGGGTTCGGCCTCCGTCGCCGCCTCTGCGGCCGGCTCGGGTTCGGCCTCCGTCGCCGCCTCCGCGACCGGCTCGGGCTCGGCCTCCGTCACCGCCTCTGCGACCGGCTCGGGTTCCGCCACTGCCTCGGGCTCCGGCTCGGCAGCCGCTACCGGCTTCGTGGTCTCCTCCGGTGCCGTGGACGGCTCCGGCTCCTCGGGGGCGGCCGGTTCCGGAGTCTCAGGCTCGGTCCCCGTGACCGGCTCGGGCGCGGCAGCCCCGGTGGGCGGTTCCGGCTGCTCCTCGGGCTGGGGGGTCGGCTCTTCGACCTCCGTCTCCGCAGTCACCCGGTCCACCGGCTCCGACGGCCTCGGGACCGTGACGTTGTCGAAGGCCGCCGAGACCAGTTCGTGCTCGTCCTGGTCCTCCGTGGACGACGAGCGCGGTTCCGGGACCTGGGCGGACGGTGTCGGCTGCGGTTCGGGGGAGGGGGCCGGGACCGTCGGTTCCGGAGCGTGCGAAGGGGTGAGGTCCGCACCCTCTGCTTCGGCGGCACGCCCCTTGCGTGACCTGCCGAACGCGTTCCGCAGGAGAGTGAGAATGCCCATGTGCGCAACCCTTCGCGTGAGTTGATCCCGTCAATCCCTGGCCAGGACGGACACGTAAGGTTAGCGGCCCCAGATAGCGATCTTGGGCAGGGGCAAGGGACAGTACGGCCACTCGTGTCAACCACGCGTCAACGGGGACGCCTGGTGTTCCAGCCGCTGCCGGTACGCCGGTGCCTGGTGGGCCGATTCCCCGGGTCCTGGCCGCGGGCGCGCAGTCGGCGCAGGGCTCAGTGCGGGGACGCGATCGCCCGGGCCGCCGCCACCTCCTGGCGCAGTGGCTCCAGCACGCTGCCCGCCGGCCCCGTGAGGTCCGTGCGGACCGGGTACAGGACCTCGGTGTCCCGTAGCCCCTCCGCCAACTCGCCGAGCTGCATGGTCACTTGGCGGACCTCGGCGGCGGACGGCGTGGCCGCCCCGTGCCGTACCCGTACCGCCGCGGCCGTCGTGGCGTCCACGATCCGCTCCACGGCGACGACCAGCGGCCACCAGGCGGCGGCCCGGCGGCCGGTCGGTGGTGGTTCGGTCAGGGCGCGCTGGAACTCGGTACGGATGACGGACAGATCGCGGTAGAGGCGGCGTCGCATCCGGGCGCGGGCAGCCGGTTCGGTGCCGTCGCCGAAGGCGGACTCGACGTACTGGGCGGTGTCCGCGACCGCGTCCGCGAGCCGGTCGCCGACGCGGGTGTGCCAGCTCTCCGGCCACAGCAGATAACCGGCGACCAGCGCGATGCCGCAGCCGATGAGGGAGTCGACCAGGCGGGGCAGGAGCAGGGCGGTGCCCTGGTGGTTCAGGACGTCGGAGAGCAGCAGGATCACGGGTGTGATGGCGGCCGTCTGGTAGCCGTAGCCGCGCGGTGTGAGCGCGGGGATCAGCGGGGCGAGGACCAGCATCACCGGTACGTCCCACCAGCCGCGCGGTACCGCCGCCAGCACCGCAGCGGCGATCACCAGGCCCGCGACCGTGCCGAGGGCCCGCAGCAGTGCCCGGGAGAAGACCGAGCCGAAGTCGGGCTTCAGCACGAAGGTGATGGTCAGGGCGACCCAGTAGGAGCGCGGCACCGGGACGATCGACACCAGGGCCTGCGCGATGCCGATGCAGAGTGCGAGGCGCAGTCCGTAGCGCCAGGAGTTGGCGGAGAGGGTGACGTTGCGGGCGGCGCGGGCCGCGCGGATCGACAGGGCCGCCGGGCGCCCGAGGCGGTCGTCGATGCCCCTCGGGTCCACGTCGGGCGCGGTGACGACCTCGGCGGCGTGCCGCAGGGCGTGGTCGACGGCGCGGGCGGTCTCCGACGTCGGCACGGGCAGCCGCAGCCCTATCGGTCCCCTGTAGCCGGTCTCCACGGCCTGCGCGAGATGGCGTACGGCCTCGGGGACCTCCGGAGGGAGGGCCGTATCGCTGAGGCGGACGGCGGGGGCGGCCTCCACGACCGGGGTGATGGCGTTCAACTGGGCGAGCAAGCGCGTGAGTTCGGGGCTGCGGCCGTGGTGGCGGGCGCGGCGGGCGAGGACGAGGTCGTACGACTGGTTCAGGGACTGGGTGACGGCGTGGCGGGCGGCGTCGTACTCGTGAGTGCCGCAGGCGGCCATCAGCGCGGCCACCGTGCGGTAGGTGTCCGCGACCGCCGCCCGCTCCGGCACCCCGGACCGCAGGGGCCAGGCGAGCAGCGCGAGAAGGAGGACGAGGAGGCCGCCGCCGGACATCAGCACGGGCGCGAGCCACCAGTCGCCCGGCATCGGCAGTCCCGCGCCCACCACGGAGTTGAGGAGCAGCAGCAGCCCCGACACGGAGGCGACCGCCCCGATCGTCGAGATCATCCCGGAGACCAGCGCGACACCGGTGACCGCGGCGACGGCGATCCAGCCGTGCCCGAACGCCAGCGAGCCGAGGGTCACGCCGATCGCGCCGAACAGCTGCGGGATCGCGATGTTGAGGATCCGCATGCGGTACGCGTCCGCGGTGTCGCCGATGACACCGGACAGGGCGCCCATGGAGGCCAGCGCACCGTACGCGGGCCGGCCGGCCGCGAGGCCGATCGCCAGCGGAAGCGCCATCGCGGTCGCCGCGCGGGCCACGGCGGCCCAGTTCACCGGGGCCTGCTGGGGCCGGAGGTTCCTTACCAGCCAGTCGGGAGGGGTGAGGCCGGCGGGGAACTCTCGGGACATGCGCCCATTATGAGCAGCCCGCGCCGATCATCTACGCCCCGATGATCTCCCCCTCCGATCGCCACCGTCCGGATCATCCGCGCCGGTGAAGCGTGAGGTCCACCAGCAGCGCGCGGTGGTCGGTGTCGGTCAGGTCGAGGAAGTGGGCGCTGGTCGCCGAGAAGTCCCGGGAGACGAGGACGTGGTCGATCTGGGTGCCGAAGGTCGGGGCCGTGCGGGCGGGCCAGCTGGGGGTGCGGGGGTGGCCCGTGAGGCGGGCGGCGTCGCGCAGGCCGGTGTCGAGGATGCGGCGGAAGGCGGCGTGGTCCTGGGAGGCGTTGAAGTCGCCGGCCAGGATCATGGGCGTACGGGCGGCGGCAGCGTCCCGCAGCCGTCCGAGCTCCCGGCGCCAGAGGTCGACCTGCCCGGGCAGCGGCGGCATGGGGTGGGCGAGCTGGAGCCGTACGGCATGTCCGCGCACCTCGGCGACGGCGCCGGGCATGCCCATGGTCCCGGTCACGCCCGCCGTGCCCCTGAGCGGAAAGCGGCTGAGGATGATCGAGCCGTGGCTGCCGCCGGCCGCCACGGCCTGCCGGTACGGGTAGTCGGTGCCGAAGTCCTGCTTCAGCCGGGCCTGGCAGGTGTACTCGCACTCCTCCACGAACACGAGGTCCGGCCTGTGGCGCCGGATCTCGGGGACGAGGGAGCCGGTGCCGCGCCCGAACTCGACGTTCGAGGTCAGCACCCGGAACTCGGCGACGGGGGTGCCGCCCGGCTCGTCCGTCTTCCCGTACGGCTCGATGAACCACGCCAGCAGACCGAGGACGACGAGCGCCCAGATCATGCCGAGGCGCCAGCGGCCCAGCAGCGCGAGGAGCAGGGCCAGCCCGGCGGGGGCGAGCAGCCAGGGCAGGAAGGCGAGGACCTGGGGGACCGGGGTGAAGCCGTCGCTGTCGGCGACCCGGCAGCCGACGACCACGCTCACCGCGGCCAGCAGCAGCCCCGCGCACCAGGCCGCGAAGCGCCGCCCGGCCCGCCGTACCGGCTCGCCCTCGCGCTCAGTGGTCCACTCGGCAGCCGCAGTGTCCACGTCCGGGCCCTCCGCTCACGAGTGGGATGCCCGAATCATCCCCCGGCGGAGTCGATGCGCGCCAGGAAACTCTCCAGCGCCTCGTTGAACTCCTTGGGCCGTTCCAGGTTCGGCATGTGGGCCGTGCCCTCGATGACATGGAGGGTCGAGTCGGGGAGCGCCGCATGCATCGCCTCGGCGTCGGCGACCGGGGTGTAGGTGTCGTCGGCGCCCACGACGACCAGGGCCGGGACCGTGACGGTGGTGAGCAGCTCGCGGTAGTCGGGGCGGCCGGCGCGGGCCCGCAGGGCGGCCGCGGCGGACTGGGGGCGGGTGGCCGTCATCATGCGGTGGACGTGGGCCTTGACCTCGGCGGAGGCGTACGGCGCGACCATCTTCTCCAGGACCTCGTCGGCGTATCCGCGCATGCCCTCCCGCAGCAGGCGGTCGGCCATGGCGTGACGCACCTCGACGCCCTCGGGTGTCTCCGGCGCCGGGAAGGTGTCGGCGAGGACCAGGCCGCCGACGCGGGCGGGGAACTGGCGGTAGAAGTCCATGACGATCTGGCCGCCCATGGAGAGCCCGGCGAGCACGCACGACTCCACCCCCAGCTCGTCCAGCAGCGCCGCGAGGTCCTGCGCGAACTGCTCGAAGCGCGTGACCTCCGCAGAGGAGGGGGAGGCGCCGTAGCCGCGCAGATCGGGGGCGATCACCCGGCGGGAGCCGGAGAACGCCTCCAGTTGCGGGTTCCACATGGTGTGGTCGAAGGGGTGGCCGTGGACGAGGACCAGCGGGATCGGCATGGCATCGACCCTAGGGCGGGCCGACTCCTCAGTGCAATAAGATCTTTGCCCTCGGTGCAATGCCGGACAACGGCAGCAAACAGGGGGGCCAGTGGACGCGTACCGGCGGATAGCCGACCGCATAGCCGACGACATCGCCGCCGGACGGCTCCGGCCGGGCGAACGGCTTCCCCCGCAGCGGAAGTTCGCCAGGCGGCACGGGATCGCGGCCTCCACTGCGGAGCGGGCGTACGGCGAGCTGGTGCGGCGGGGGCTGGTCGTCGGCGAGGTCGGCCGGGGCACCTTCGTACGGGCCGCCCGGACCGGACCCGCCGGGCGGGCGCTCACCGAACCGGCGACCGCGGCCCCGGTGAACATGGAGCTCAACTACCCTTCCGCGCCCGGCCAGTCGGAGCTGCTCGCCCCCGCCCTCGCGCCGATGCTGCGCCCCGACGTCCTCACCGAGGCCCTGCGCCCGGCCCCCGCCGCCGGGACCGCGCAGGCCCGCGAGGCGGTGGCGGCGCTGCTCGCCACCCCCGGCTGGCGCCCGGCCCCCGACCGGCTGCTCTTCACCGGCAACGCCCGCCAGGCCATCGCGGCCGCCCTCGCCTCCCTCGTCCGTCCGGGCGGCCGGGTGGGGGTCGAGGAGCTGACGTATCCGCTGGTCAAGGAGATCGCGGGTCGGCTGGGCGTCCGGCTGGTCCCGCTGGCCACGGACGAGGGCGGGCTGCGTGCGGAGTCCGTCGCGGCCGCCCACCGGGCCGCTCCCCTGTCGGCGCTGTACGTCCAGCCGACCCTGCACAACCCGACGTCCGTGACGACGGGCGAGGTACGGCGGCGCGAACTCGCCGAGGTCGTCACCGGCTTGGACATCCCCGTCGTGGAGGACCGCATCTGGTCCTTCCTCGCCGACCCGGCCGAGGCCGCCGATCCGCTCGCCGCGTACGCCCCCCACCTCACCCATGTCGTCGACGGCCTCTCCAAGCGGGTCGCGCCCGGGCTCACGGCCGGCTTTCTCGTCGTACCGGCGCATCGGGTGGAGGCGGTGGCGGCGGCCGTACGGTCCGGGGGGTGGAGTGCCGGGCGGTTCGCGCTGGAGGCAGGAGTGCGGTGGATCGGGGACGGGACGGTGGAGCGGCTGGTTGCGGCCAAGCGGGAGGATGCGGCGCGCAGGCAGCGGCTGGTCGCCGAGCATCTGGAGGGGTTTCGGGTGCGGTGTGATCCGCGGGCGTATTTCGCCTGGTGGGAGCTGCCTGCGGCGTGGCGGGCGGACACGTTTACCGCGGCTGCGGCTGCGCACGGGATTGCCGTCACGCCGGGGACTGCTTTTGTGGTCGACTCCAAACGGACGCCGGATGCGGTCAGGCTTGGTCTGGCGTCTGCTGCTGTGCCTGATCTGGATCGGGCCCTGCGGGTGCTTGCCGGCCTGGCTCTAAGGGCTCCGTTGTAGGTCTTGGGATTCGTCTGCGGGTGCTTCGTGGCTGGTCGCGCCCCGCGGCGGAGCCGCAGATCGATGCTGCCCCGCGCCCCCATGGGGCGCGGCCTTGCTGCTCCGGGAGCGTCCGGTGAGCCAGGCTGCCAGCGCGACCGTCAGGCCCAGGGTGATCAGGAGCCAGCACGCCTGGCGGAGGGTGGACGTCAGGGCGTCGTAGACGGCGGCCGCGGCCGGCTGCTGGGCCTCGTCGGGGAGGTCGGCGAGGGTGAAGTGGCGGCCGATGGTGACGGCGAGGGCGAGCAGGGCGCCGCCGAGTGCCGTGCCGAGGGCGGTCGCGGTGACCGCGCGGCGGCGGCAGGCGGCGACGGCGATCCCGGTCACGGCGAAGACGACGGCCGCCACCGGCAGCCAGAAACCAGCGACTTCCAGCACGTGGAATCCCTTCCGGAGGCGGTCCAGCTCCTGGGCCGGCAGCACCGCGACCTCGGTGTGCTCGACCGGGATGCGGTTCGCCAACGGGACGTGTTCCACGGCGAGTTGACGCTTGACCTGAGCGGTGAGGGGGGCGAGGTCCACGGTGACGTCGCGGTCGCTCTCGTCGTGCAGGGCGCGCAGCACCGCGTCGTGGACCGCCCGGTTCCCGGAGTCCCAGGCCAGCCGGAAGGCCTCGGTACCGGTGAAGGAGTGCACCGCGTCGTGCACGAAGGGGCGCACGCTGCCCCGCAGCGGACGTACGTCCCCCAGGTCGTCGACCTGCTGCATGATCCCGGCGCCGACGGTGTCCGCGACCGCGTCCCGCACGGCGGGATCCCCGGCGAGCGGTGCCATCGTCGTGACGTAGCGGCTGGTGTCGGTCAGGTCGTACGCCGCCCAGGCCGCGAGCGTGCCGCACGGCGCGAGCAGACACGCCAGGGCGATCAGTGCCGCCGACAGGGCGTGCCGCAGGCGCTCAGGTCGCTTGGGGGCCACCTCTCCAGGCAACGGCCCGGGGGCGGAGCGCGCGAGCCCAGCGCCCCCATATGGGTTCCGTCCGGGTGCGCCGCGCCCCGGACAGGCCCTCGTGCCGGTCAGCGGATGCGGTTGCCGACGGCGTCCTCGCGCGTGTAGTAGCGGTAGAAGAACACCAGGAAGATGCCCGCCGTGACGACCACGCCCAGGGCCACCGAGCGGTAGACCGACTCGCCGGTCTGGCTGTACAGGAAGGCGACCGCGGCGCCCGCGAAGCCGGACTTCACCAGTGAGTGCAGTTCACGCTTGAGCAGCGGTGCGAACGTCGCGACGGCGATGCACAGCACGATGAACACGGCCGCCGTGACGAAGCCGAACAGGATGTTCCAGCCGGTGATGTCGCCACCGCCGCGCCGGTTGGCCGCGGCCCAGAAGCCGTAGACGAGCCCGAGGGCCACGGGGATGCCGTACCGCCCCAGGGTGTGGACCCGCTCGTCGAAAAGGTCGGGTGTGCGAGTGGGCCGGGCCGCGCGGTTCAGCCTGACCTTGCTCATCATTCCGCCGGACGTGGGTGCCACGTGAGCCATGAGAGCACTCCTCTCTCTCCTCGCCCCTGCCTACCAGAGCACACCTGGAGGAGACGCCTGGCAAGTCGGTGGGCGTGGCCAGTTCCCTGGTGCGGTCCGCTCGGCCGCGGCGCGCGGTCCGGCGCCCGGGTTTCGGTCCTGGCGCCCGCCTTTGCACCCGCAGCGGTTACGGTGCTGCCGTAAGTGATCGACGGGGGATGGGGAGGGAACGATGCCCGGAACCGTGCTGTTGCTCGCCGCATCGCCGGCGGGCAAGGGGTGCCTGGTGGACGCGGCGTCCGTGCTTCCCGTCCTCGCGGCCGTCCCGCCCGCCGTACTGTCCGGCACGGACACCGCGAACGTCGTCGAGCTCGCCGACCCGCTGGAACCGCAGGCCGTGCTCACCCGGCTGCGGGCCGCCGCGGGGGCTCCGGGGCCGCTCACCGTCTTCGTCACCGGGCAGCTGCAGCTCGACCGCCGCCAGCGGCTGCCGCACCTGGCGTTGGCCCGTACGACGCCCGCGACGGTGCGCTACACCGGGCTGCCGTGGCACTGGATCCGGGAGGAACTGCGGCTGCGGGCGGTCGGTTCCACCACGCTGTTCCTGGACTTGCATGCGGATGCCGAGGCATGGGAGTGGCTTCGGGCGAACCCGCTCGACTCGGGGCGCAACAATGCCGTTTACGGGCGTGTGGCGCCTCCGCCGTCGCGGCGGGCGGTGGCGGTACCCGCGTACATGAAGGCCGTGGCGACGATTCTGCGCAGTGGGCTGCGGCCTCCTGCGGAGCAGTTGCATCAGCAGGCGCTGGGCCGGGTGGGCGTGGAGGGGTATGCGGACCTGGTGCTGGGCGCGCCTGGAGTGGGTGGTCCCGTCCCTGGGGGCTTCGCCCCCAGACCCCCGTATCGGCCTGAACGGCCTCGTCCTCAAACGCCGGACGGGCTGAGTGATGCTGACCGGCGCTCGAACGGTGCGGATGGGCTGAGTGATGCTGACCGGCGCTCGAACGGTGCGGATGGGCTGAGTGATGCTGACCGGCGCTCGAACGGTGCGGATGGGCTGAGTGATGCTGACCGGCGCTCGAACGGTGCGGACGGGCTGAGTGATGCTGACCGGCGCCCTGGCGGTGAGGCCGACAAGCGAGAGGCCGATCCGCACTCCGCCATCTCCGCCGCCGTCCGGTCCGGCCGTCACTTCGACGCCGATGCTCTCGCCGCGCACCACGAGCAAGTCGCCGTACGTGCGCACGGACCGGGGTCCGAAGAGGCCCTGCACTGGGCCGAAGTGCGGGCGGACCTGGCGATGTTCGCCGGGGATCCGGTGCGCAGCTGCCGGACCTGGCTCGGCGTGGCCGCCGCGCGGCTGGCGGCGGGGCAGGCGGCGGACGCGCCCGCCGTGGAGGCGGCCGTGGACCGGGCGCATCACCAGTGGGGGCAGGTCCGGGACGCGGCCGCGGCGCGGGAACTCGGAGCGTCGCTCGCCGAATTGCGCTCGCGGGTGCCGGGGCGCAAGCAGGGTGCGCTGGACCATGTGCAGCGGCAGCTTCGGCAGTTGCA
Organism: Streptomyces longisporus; assembly: GCF_039532765.1. NCBI lineage: Bacteria > Bacillati > Actinomycetota > Actinomycetes > Kitasatosporales > Streptomycetaceae > Streptomyces > Streptomyces longisporus. The sequence continues at coordinate 87,234 of NZ_BAAASG010000012.1, read as the reverse complement.
GACCCAGGGCTGAGCAGGCCCTACATCTCGGCGGTGGCGAACAGCTCCAGGTGCCCGCACTGGGGGCAGCGGTACGCCTCTATCTGCCGCCGGGGCCGGCCCATCCGCCTGGCGCCCCCGAAGGGCCCCAGCTGCAACGCGCCCTCGATCCAGCGCGCGTACCCGCGCGCGCCCTGGCCTTCGTCCTCGACGAAGCCGTCCACCAGGCCGAGGGTGCCGCAATAGGTGCACTTGTAGTTGTTCACGCGGTGAGTGTAGGAGCGCGATCACCACGTGAGACACGCGAGCTACGCGAGATACGCGAGCGCCCCCGACACCAGCGTCCGTACGCCCGGTGTGACCGTCGACAGGTCCGGTGCGAAGTGCGGGCTGTGGTTGCTCGGGACCGCCAGGAACTTCTCCATGAGGTCGGTGCCGGGCGCCGCGTCCCACACGTCGGCCGGTGTGGTCGTGACGAACCAGTAGGAGTACGGGATCCCGCCGTGCGCCAGGTGCGGGAAGTCCTCGCTGCCCATCACCGGGCCGAAGTCCAGCACCGTCCCGGCCCCGAGCACCTCCTCGTGCACGGCGGCGATCCGCCGGTCCGTGTCGGCGTCGTTCGTGGTCACCGGGAAGGCCGCGCCGACCGTGACCTCCGGCTCCCGCGGGCAGCCGGCGGCCAGGGCCTCGCCCGCCGTGATGCGCCGGATCGCGGCGATCATCCGCTCGCGCACCTCGTCGGACTGGGTGCGCAGGTTCAGGGCGATGCGCGCCTCGGACGGGATGATGTTGTGCCGGGTGCCGCCCTCGATCCGGCCGACGGTCAGCACGGCGGACTCGCGGGCGGCGATCTCCCGGGAGACGACCGTCTGGAGGCGGGTGACGAGGTAGGCGGCGGTGACGACGGGGTCCACGGTCGTCTCGGGGCGGGAGCCGTGCCCGCCGCGGCCGTGCAGGACGATGTCGATGTCCGTCGACGCCGACATGATCAGGCCGGGTGAGTGGGCGTAGAAGCCGACGGGGCCGGGCGCCGCGTGCTGGCCGAGCAGGACGTCCGGGCGCGGGAAGCGTTCGTACAGGCCGTCCGCGATCATCCCCTGGGCGCCCTGGCCGGTCTCCTCGGCGGGCTGGCCCACCACCAGCAGGGTGCCGGACCAGGCGTCGCGCCCGGCAGCCAGCGCCGCTGCCGCGCCCGCCAGCCAGGTCACGTGCAGGTCGTGGCCGCAGGCGTGCATCACACCGGGTGTGGCGGAGGCGTACGGCAGGCCCGTCTCCTCGTGCACCGGCAGCGCGTCCATGTCGGCGCGCAGCAGGACCGTCGGGCCCTCGCCGTTGCGCAGGACGCCTGCGACTCCGGTGCCGCCGATGCCCTCGGTGGTCTCGTAACCCGCCTTGGTGAGCCGCTCGGCCAGCTTGGCGGCCGTGCGGCGCTCCTGGAGCGACAGCTCGGGGTGGCGGTGCAGATCCCGGTAGAAGTCTTCCAGGTCGGAGACCGGGAGATCGGCGGTGAGGTCCAGCGCGGTGCGGGCGGCGGGAGACGGCATGGGGGCAGCGTAGGCGGCGCCGGGCCCCGGCGGGGCTGGGTGCCCCATATCGCGACGGCCCGGGCACGCAGTGCGGCCGCCGACGCGAAGGGGGGAGTGTGCGTCGGCGGCCGCGTTGGGGGGTTCCCGGTGAAGAGCCTGGCAGGCGGGGAGTTGATAGGCACCCCTGTTCATGGGGCCAATCAATTCCGCGGGCCCGTCGTCTGCCGGCCGGGTGCCGGTCAGGCGTACGGGTGCCGGTCAGGCGTACGGGTCGAAGGGGATGCCGCTCGGCCTGGCCTTGTTCAGGTGGTCGGCGAACTTGGAGTCCTGGAGCGGGAAGTTCGCGCTGCCCCAGTCGGAGGCGTTCAGCGTGTCCCGCAGGCCGGGCGCCAGGGTGGACCAGCTGAGCAGGTTCTCCTGGTGCCAGGCGCCGGTGTCGTTCTCCGGCGTCTCGCCCCACTTGGCGAAGCGGAAGGCGTGGGTGGACACGCCGTCCTTGTGGTAGACGGCCTCGACGCGCTGCCCGCTCATCGGGACGTCGGCGATCGGGTGGGTGCTGAAGCCGCCGTGCCGGGAGGCGGACAGATACGCCGGGGTGGACGCGCCGTCCTGGACCCAGACGACCATGCACTCCCAGTCGTGGCGGTGGCCTGTGCCCGGGGAGGCCTCGTCCTTCTCGAAGTAGCTGGCGTAGATGATCCCGCACCAGCCGTTGTTGCACTTGGACCGCGAGTAGGTGTTCGCGTGCCCGAGGTGGCCGGAGCGGCACTCGCCGGTGATCGGGCCGGTCGGCTTCAGACCGCCGTTGAGATTGCCGCTCGGGTCGATCGCGGCGGCGGGGTAGCAGCTGTCCGTGTCGTAGTCGTAGACCGGCTCGAAGTTCTTCTCGAACGAGGTCGCGTTCTCCGGCAGGTTCTGCAGCACACCCGCAAAGGCGCTGCCCGGCAGAGCGAGGGCGAGGACGGTGGCGCTGCCGGCGACGGCGGCGGCCCTGGCGAGGCGGTGGGACCTGGCGCTGCTGACTGCTGGGGGCATGGGGGGCTCCAGTCGACGGTCCATTGGTACCGGACATGACATCCGGGCGGGACGAAGACTGGTGCAGGTCGAGAGTTCGATGGAAGGGCTTTCCGTCAAACTCGAGGCGGCTTTTCCCCGAACTGAGTGCTGACCGCTAGCCCCGGTGGTGAACCTGCTGCACCTGGCCGGCCGGACTCGTGTCGGCCGCCTTGGCCGGGCCCGCGTTGGCTGCCAGGACCAGGGCGGCCACCGCGACGAGGGCTGCGCCGAACCCTCGGGCGTAACGCTCGGAGATGTGTCGGAGCACGGCAACCTCTCAACAGCGTCTCAACAGTGTTGTATTAAACGCGCTTAAGACGCCGTTTAACGTAGGGGTCGACGGGGGCCAACGGCAAGAGGTTCAGGGGGAGTTGTCGTGTCGGACCGTGATGATCCGGTGACCATCGGTCGCAGAGTCCAGCAGTTGCGGTCCGAACGCGGGCTCACGCAGCGGCAGTTGGCGGAGCCCGCCTACACCCCCGCCTACATCTCCACCCTGGAGGCCGGCCGGGTCCGCCCCTCCGCCGAGGCGCTCAGGCACATCGCCGAGCGCCTCGGCATCGCCTACGACGAGCTGGTCACCGGACGTCCGGCCCGCCTCGCCACCGATCTGCGCCTCAGGCTGACCGAGGCACAGCGCACGCTCGCGGGCGGCGAGGCCGAGCAGGCGGCCGAGCAGTACGCCGTGCTGCTCGCCGAGGCCGAGCGCCACGAACTCGTCGACGTCCAGGCGGTCGCCCTGCTCGGGCTCGGCGAATGCGCGCTGGACACCGGAGAGCTGGAGGCCGCCCGGCAGTACTTCGAGCGCTCCGAGCGCGCACTCGCCGACGTACCGCTGCCTGCCCGGGTACCCGCCCTGCGCGGTCGGGCCGTCTCCCACTACCTGGCCGGTGAACTCCGTTACGCCGTCTACCTGCTGGAGTCCGCCCTCGACGAGCTCAACCGCAGCGGCCTGCACGACCCGGACGCGCTGCTCCTCCTCTACGCCAGTGTCATCGGCCCCTACATGGACATGGGCGCCCAGGCCCGCGCCGCCCAGGCCGCCGAGTTCGCGCTCGCCCTCGCCCCGCAGTCGGGGGACCCCGCGCTCGTCGCCCGTATGCACCGCTCGGTGGCCCGCACCCTGCTCGCCGAGGGCCGTATCACCGAGGCCGACGCCTCCCTCGCCAAGGCCGCCGAGCTGTACCGCACCCTCCAGATCCGCACCGAACTCGCCAACTGCCACTGGATGCGCGGCTACGTGTACGCCCAGAACGGCGAACTCGACTGCGCGGAGGGCGAGTTGAGGCAGGCCCTCGACATGCTCTCCGCGGGGCGCGCCGCCCTCTACAGCAGTCAGGTCGCCGTCGAGCTCGCCGACGTACTGCACCGGCGCGGCAAGTCCGACGAGGCCGCGGCCCTGCTGCAGAACCTGCTCAGCGACGCCCTCGGTCCCGAGCGCGGTGCCCTGCACTCGGCCGCGGCCCACCGGCTGCTGGGCATCATCGCCGAGGACGCCTGCGACACGGAGGCCGCCGAGGAGCACTACGTCCGCGCCCTGAGCATGCTGGAGCGGGCGGGCGCGGCCGGTGACCTGGCCGACCTGTGCCGGCTGCTCGGCGATCTGCTGCGCCGTACCGGCCGGGTGGAGGCGGCCCTGGACGCCTATCGCACGGGCCTCGGCCACCGTACGGCCCCCGGCACCACCACCCTCGGACCCGCACCCGCACAGCCTCCCCTGTGACCCCGGCCAGGGGTACCTTGCCTGGTCGGCGGGCCGACGGCGTTTCGCACCCGGGGGCAGGGGTAGTCGGGCAGCGCTCCCAGATGCAGGCCCCGCTGCGATCGGAGGAGGCGATGGCCGTGGACGCAGTAAGGGCCGTCGACGTGATCGCCGAGGTGGTGCGCGATGCCAAGCCCGGGGAGACACCTGCCCGGTTGTGCGCGGCGGCGGTGAAGCTGCTGCCGGTCGTCGGCGCGAGCGTGTCGCTGCGCGGCAGCGGAATGCCCATCCGGCTCGCCGCGAGCAACTCCCTGGCCTCGTTTCTCGCGGAGGCCCAGACCACCCTCGGTGACGGCCCGTGGCTGCACGCCTACCGGGACGGCACCCCCGTGCTCGCCTGCGACCTGACCGCCGGCCGGGACCTGCACCGCTGGCCGGTGTTCGCACGCCAGGCGGCGGCCGTCGGTGTCCGGGCCGTGTACTCGATGCCGCTGGGCAGCGACGACGGCCTGACCGTGGGCACGCTCGACCTCTACCGCGACACCCCGGGCGGCCTGACCGAGGACGAGCTGCGCCGTGCACAGCTCGTGGCCGCCGTCATGACGCTGGCCCTCACCACCCTGCCGCGGGAGGAGAGCGGCAGCGGCGGCGAGGAGGCCTGGCTGGCCGGTCTGGCCACCGAGCACGACGAGGTCTACCAGGCCATCGGCATGGTCATGGCACAGCTCGGCGTCGACGCCGAGGAGGCCTCGGCCCGGCTGCGTGCCCGCGCCTTCGCGCAGGGCCGCACCGCCCTCGAGGTGGCGCACGACGTCATCGCGCACCGGGAGCGACTGGACGGCGACTGAGCGCCGCGCGACCGGGCACCGGATCAGGGGGTCCCTATGATCACGGCATGGACATACTGGGTATCTCCCTGCTCACCCTGCTGGCGCTCTTCGGTATCGGCAGCGTCGAGAACCGGATCTCCCGTGCGGACAGACGAGCGGCCCGTATCGAGCACAAACTCGACCTGGTCCTCGCTCACTTGGGACTCACCGAGCCCGAGCCGTGGTCGGACGAGGTGAACGCGCTGCTGCGGGAGGGCAAGAAGATCCAGGCGATCAAGGTGTACCGGGAGGCGACCGGGGCGGGCCTGAAGGAGGCCAAGGACGCCGTGGACAAGCTCGGTTAGACCTCGGTCGGCGGTCGGCCCCCGCCTCAGACGCGCAGGCGTGGCTGCTTCCTGACATCGGCCAGCCGCTGCGCACCCACCTGTACGAAGGCCTTCGTGGTGTCGGCGGACACGTCGCCGGTCCCGCCGTGGGAGAGCGCGATCGTGTCCTCGCCGACGCGGACCACGGCGACGTCGAGGGTGAGCAGGGTCTGCTCGCCGGTCGCCGTCGCACTGGTGAACGTGATCCGCAGCCCCTGCCGGTCGTCGCCGACCACCGGCAGTACGGCCTCGTCGACCCGGACGTTCTGGAGCGTGCCGCGCTCGGTCACCGCCGTGAACTTGGCGCACGTCTTCGGCAAGGTCCGCATCCAGGCCAGCGTCCTGGCCACGGCGGCGGGCTTCAGCGACAGCACCTGGTACCGCAGCTGCGTCTGGTCCATGGCGTCGTCGAGCCCGACCACCGCCCGCGTCCCGGTGGCGTCCGCACCGAACAGGTCGTCCGTGTACAGCGCCTCGAGGAGCTTGCGGCACTCGGGCACGTCGGCGTGGCTCTTGAGCACCCCGTCCCGCCAGGTCGCGGCCCCCTGCGTGGGCGCCCACGGCGCGCCCACATCCGTCTGGGTCACCAGCGCGGCCTGGGCCTGCGCCTCGGTGAGGGGCGGCGGCGCGGCGGGGGCCGTGGGGGACGGCTTCGCACTGTGCGCGGCGCTGTGCGAAGCCGCGGGCGGCTTCTCCTTCTCCTTCGCCCCCGGCTCCGGGCCCACACCCACGATGAGACCGCACGCACTCACGCTCACCAGCGCACCCGCGGACATCACGGCGGCGACGAGGACACGGGACGGGGTGCGGGTCATCGGACGCCTCCTGGCCACCTCAAGATCGGTTACCTCTCCAAGGGACCACCGCCCAGGACACCCCACCAGCGCGCGGGGCCGTCCGGGTTACGCAGCGGGGGCCGCCACCGCCGTCACCCCCGCCTCGAACGTCCTGCCGTTGCACGGGACGCCGACGCCCCGCCAGGTGAAGGGAGTGCCGTGCGCGATGTCGGGGTCGGCGCTGTCCATGAGCTGGAAGTGGACATGCGGTTCGGTGCTGTTGCCCGAGTTGCCGCACCGGCCGAGCAGCTGCCCCGTGCGCACCCGGTCACCCGGGCGGACGGCGAGCGAACCACGCTGCAGATGGGCGTAGAGCGCATACGTACCGTCGCCCAGATCGAGGACGACATGGTTGCCGATCACGCGGCGGGCACCGCCGAGCGAACGGACGATGCCCTCGACGACGAAGAAGTAGAGAACCGCGGGCCACGAGGTACGGCTCAGGTGGTCGCGCTGCCGGTCGTCGGCGCGCACGACGGTCGCGTCGCCGACGGCGAGCAGCTCCGCGCCGAAGGCCGGGAAGTCCGCACTGCGGCGGGCCAGGGGCCACCAGCCGAACCCGGGCCGGGCACCCTCGGCCGGCTCCGCCACGATGTCGATGGCGTAAGTCTGCCCGTAGGCCCGGGTGCCATGGCTGGGGACCTTGCTCGCCGGACTGTTCAGCGCCCGCCAGCGGCCGGTGACCGGCACCGCGATCTCCACGGCTTCGGTGTCGCAGCCGGTCGTCACGGGCTGTTCCCGCACACCGGCCGCCCGGCGGTTCACACCGAATCCGATCAGCAGCCACAGGCAGAGCGGGATCCACGTCCATCCGGACAGGGCGTCGACGAAGAAGCCCGCGACGAACATCGCCACGTAGGCCAACAGGCATGTACGGGCGGCCCAGTTGAAGAACCTGCGCATCTCATTCCCCCTAGAGTCGGCCGGGCGGGGTCAGCGCCCGGCGGCAGTCAGCATCACCAGCAGCGGTACGACACGGTCGGCCGGCACCTCGTAGCGGCCGCGGGCGGCCGTGTGCAGCCAGCCGGCGGCGGTCAGCTGCCGCAGGTGGTGGTAGATCTGGCCGGTGGTGCCCGTGCCGTCGAGCTCGGTGAGCTCGGCGGCGGTGCAGCGGCCACCGAGGACCTCACGCAGCAGCCGCAGCCGCACGGGCTGGCCGAGCGCCGCGAACGACTCGGCCGCGTCCGCCCAGTCGGCCTCCAGCACGGTGTCCGTGACCAGGCCGTACTGCCATTCGTAGCGATTCCCGGTCGGCGTCCGGACGGCGCCGGTGAACAGCACCCCGCCGTTGTCGGCGCCCAGTTCGGCGAGCTGGTCCTTGAGGCCGTGCAGGGCCCACAGATCCTCACCGGCCTCCCGTGCCGGCGAGGGCGCGGAAGGCGGTCGGCCGGTCGCCTGCTCCAGCGCGGCCAGGCGGCGCTCCAGTTCGGCGACGCGCTGCTCCAGATCCATGGCTAGAGATTACGTAGTTACGTAATTCCTTGCAAGTACCGGCCGTCTCTTCGAAAAAAGCCCTCGCAGCAGCCCCCACCCCCGCGTTACCGTCCTCCCATGCAGCGCGACCGGTCGTTCCTCACGACGACGCCGGAGAGTGTCCCGGCGCGCTGATCCATGGACTGGATGTCCGAAGCCCCGGGGCGAGTGCCCCGGGGCTTCGTCGTGGGTCGCTCGCCCTCCCCCGTCGCGAGGAGAGAGACCATGTACGACCACCGTCGGCTCGGCCGTGAGCTGGAACTGTTCGACACCGACCCGCTGATGGGCGCGGGGCTGCCGTACTGGCTGCCCGACGGCGCGGTCGTACGGCACGCCCTGGAGGAGTACATCCGCGACCAGGAACGCGCGGCCGGCTACCGGCACGTGTACTCGCCCGTCCTCGGCAAGCGCGAGCTGTACGAGATCTCGGGGCACTGGTCCCATTACAGCGACGACATGTTCCCGCCGATGAAGCTGGGCGGTGAGGAGGTCGTCATGCGGCCGAGCCTGTGTCCCCACCACGCCCTCATCTACCGGTCCCGGTCGCACAGCTACCGTGAACTGCCGCTCCGTCTCGCCGAGTTGGGAGGCATGTACCGCTCCGAGCTGTCCGGGGTGCTCGGCGGCCTGACCCGCGTACGGTCCATCCAGCTCAACGACGCCCACATCTTCTGCACCCTGGAGCAGGCGGTGGACGAGGCCCGCAAGGCGCTGGAGCTGATCGGCCGCGCCTACGCCGACCTCGGCATCCGCGCGGCCCGCCACCGGCTGTCCCTGCCGGGGGAGGGCGGCAAGTACGTCGCCGACCCGGAGCTGTGGAAACGGGCCACCGCGCTGCTGGAGGAGGTGCTGGCGGGTGCCGGAATCGCGTACGAGGCGGCGGAGGGCGAGGCCGCCTTCTACGGGCCCAAGATCGACGTCCAGGTCGTCGACTCCGCCGGCCGCGAGGCCACCCTCTCCACCGTCCAGATCGACTTCCACCAGCCCGAACGCTTCGATCTGCACTACATCGGCGCCGACGGCGCCAAGCATCGGCCGGTCATGGTCCACCGCAGCGTCATCGGCAGCGTGGAGCGGGCGGTGGCGCAGATGATCGAGGAGCACGGCGGGGCCTTCCCGGCCTGGGTCGCACCGGTCCAGCTCGTGGTGCTGCCGGTGTCGGACGCCCAGCAGAACCAGGCGCACGACGTCGTACGACGGGCCGTGGCACGCGGGCTGCGCGCCGAGTTCGCCGGGCCCGAGCAGGGCAGCCTCGGCGCCCGCATCCGGGCGGCGCGCCTGGTGCCGTACCAGGCGGTGATCGGCGAACGGGAGGCCGAAGGCGACCTGGCGGCCCTACGGCTGCGGGACGGACGGCGTCCGGGGGCCGTACCGGTGGAACGGCTGCTGGAACGGATCGGGGCGTGCGTCGGCACCCGCGGCGCCGAACTGTGGGCGGCTGCGTAAGGTCACTGTCGTAGACCGTGTCGTAGAGACGTGTGTCGTCGTAGTGAGAGGAGCCCGGCCGTGACCGGTCAGCCCATTCCGGTGATCATCGACTGCGACACGGGTGTCGACGACGCCCTGGCCCTGCTGTTCGCCGTCCGCCACCCGGGGATCGACCTGCGCGCGGTCACCTGCGTGGCCGGGAACACGGACGTGGACGGCGTCGTCCGCAACACCCTCACCGTGCTGGAGCAGGCCGGCGCCCCCGACATCCCCGTCGGCCGCGGAGCCGAGCGCCCGCTGATCGAGCCGGCGCGCTCGGCACGGCATGTGCACGGCTCGGACGGCATGGGTGACCTCGGGCTGCCCGCGCCCTCCCGCACCCCCGCCGACGTGGATGCCGTGACCCTGCTGCGCCGCGAGATCCTCGCCTCGCCGCGCCCGGTCACCCTCGTCCCCACCGCGCCCCTGACGAACATCGCCCTGTTGCTGCGCACCCACCCCGAAGTCACCCGCAACATCGAGCGGATCGTGTTCATGGGCGGCGCGGTGGCCACCGGGAACGCCACGGCGGTCGCCGAGTTCAACGTCTGGCACGATCCGGAGGCGGCCGCCGTCCTGCTCACCGCCGGGGTGCCGATCACCATGTACGGCCTGGACGTCTTCACGCAGGTCGTCGTCCCCGGCGCCGATGTGCACCGGCTGCGCGCGAGCACCGAGCCCGGCACCCGGCTGGCCGGCGAACTCCTCGCCCACCGTCCGGCGCACCAGGGTGAGGCCCCCGAGGCGGAGGAGGCGGGCGGCCTCGGCGACGCGGGCGCGGTCTGCACGGTCGTCGACCCCGCGGGCATCACCAGCCGTCTCCTCCCGGTCGAGGTCGCCCTCGCCCCGGGTCCCACCCGCGGCCAGACGATCGTCGACCGCCGCCCCCGCCCCGGAGAGTCGGAGATCCACGAGGGCATCCGCGAACAGCCGCTGGTGGACGTGGCGTTGGACGTGGACGTGGACCGTTTCGTGAAGCTGTATCTGGAGACGGTGGAGCGTTAGCGCTCCGCTCGGAGCGCGACGGGTCGTCTGTCGGCTGCGGCGTCGTCGTGGCCGGTCGCTTTGCACCGCACCGGCCCGCCGGCCCGCGGGCGAGAAGGACGGACGCGTGACCGCACGATCTCCCGCAGCCGCGGCGGTGCACGAACGCCCCGGAGCGGGGGTCTCCGGGGCGTTCGTCTCGGGGGTGGCTATCGGGCCGTACGGCGGCGCCTGGTCACGACGACGATCGCTCCGCCGGCGGCCAGGAGTGCCGCGGCGCCGCCGGCGATGAGGCCGGAGTTGCTGCCGCCGCCGGTCTCCGCGAGGCCGCCGCCGCTCGGGGCGGCCGCGGGCACGGTGGTCGACGCGGAGGCGACCGGGGTGTCGGTCGCGCTCGGCGTCGACTCGGAGGCGCTCGGGGTCGGGGTGGGGCTCTCCGTGGCCGGCGTGGAGGGCTGCCCGGACGCCGGGGTCGAGGCCGGCGGGCTGGACGGCGGCTGCGACTCGGTGCTCGTGCAGTCCTTCGTGCCGCCGTTCCAGGACGCGATCAGCTTGTCCTTGATGACCGGGTGGTCGGGGCCCTTGGGCAGGTCGCCGTGCTCGAAGCCGTCCTTGGCGTCCGGCTTGCCGTCGAACTTCACGGCGCCCCGGTAGAGGTCGATCTGCGCGAAGCAGCCCGCGTCCGGCACCGCGATGTCGAGGGAGTCCGTCTGGCCCTGCTTGACCGTCACCGAGTCGAAGTCGACGAAGACCTGCTCGCCGGAGGTGGCGAAGGACGGGCCGTGCGCGAGGTACGAGGCCAGGGAGGCCGTGCAGGTCGCCGCGTCGCCCGCGGTACGGACCTTGATGTGGACCTTGCCGTCGTCGGTGGGCTTCAGGGTCTGGTCGTCGACCTTGACCGAGTCGTAGAAGGTGGTGCCGTCCAGCGAGAACTGGCAGCGGTCCGTCTCCGTCTTGGTACCGGCACCCGTGCCCGGCCGGTAGCCGTCGGCGTGCTTCCAGCCGTCACCGCCGGGTGTGCCGGTGGCCCAGGCGCCCGAGGCCGCGGCTACGGTGGCGGCGCACAGGGCGAGCGAGGCGGCGCCCGTTCCCAGCAGGCGGCGAGCGGTGACACGTCTGGCCATGGACATGCAGATCCCGATCTTGGCGTGTGCAGTCCCCGGCGCGGCGGCGCAGGGCAGCACGCCGCGCCCGGCCGCACCGGGGGTGAATGGTCTGAGGAACACCGGGCCCAGTGGTCATCTGCGCCCCGGTGCGATCACATCGTGGATCTCTTGACGGAACGCTGTCAACCTGCGGTAACCGACGGGTAGTTCAATCGTCTATTACAATTTCGCCACAGACGGAACAGGCGGCTCCGGTACCGCGGAGCCGCCCGGATCTCACCGCACGGTCGGGCTCGGGGCGGCGTTCTGGCCGGTCGAGGACTCGCCCGGCAGGACCGGCGGCTGGGTGGTGCTGTCCACCGGCGGGGTGAGGACGACCTCCGGCTGGCCCGCGACCGGGGGCGGCGGGGTCAGGTCCGTGGCGGGCAGCTTCGGCGGGGTCGTCTCCTGGAAGAGGACCTGGTCGAAGTTGACCAGACCGGTCTGCTCCATGACGGTGATGTGGTCCAGGACCGTCGCGTTGGCCTGGTCGGCCAGGGCCCGCACCACGGTGTTCTTGGTGGTCGAGCGGATCTTCGCGATCGTGTTGAAGATCGAACCGTGGGTCACGCGCAGGATGTTGGCGAAGTCCGTGTCGAACTGCTTGCCCTGGTCCGCGGCGAGCGTGTTGACGAAGCCGACCTGTTGGGGGCTGGCCACGTTGGGGATCGTGATGTTCAGCATCGTGCTGATCTTGCGGCAGCTGGCGTCCAGCGCGGCGTGCCCGTCGATGAGGTGCTTGCTCGCGGTGATCACCGCCTTGCTCTGCCCCTTCTTCAGGCCCATCTGGCCCACGGGGTACTCCCACAGTCCGGCCGCGCGCACCTTGACCACGAAGTCCCGGTCGGCCTCCGTCAGCGGTCCCCACTGGGTCTGAGCGATGACTCTCGAACCGTCGCTCGACACCGTGTTGACTCCGAGCATCGCGGGATAGGCGAGCGCGGCCAGGGTCAGACTGAGGGCCCCGCCCACGAAGAGAGTTCCCGTCGCATTCCGCGAAAAGCGCACCGTGCCTCCTGCCCGGTCGGCGGTTCCCGCCGACGGACGGCGGGGGTCGGACGGAGAGGAGTACGGATGGGGTTCTGCCGCGGAACCTTTTGGTTTGGTAAAAACCGGCGGGTGTGAGGCAGGTAACGGCCCGCAGGCCCCGGCCGGTTGACGGAATGTTGACCATTTCACGGGAGAGACAAGGCGAACACCGGACCTAAATTCGCCCCATGCCCCCACAGCCCCGGAAAGCCCCGGCAGCCCTTCCCGTCCTGCCCTACCGCAAGCCCACGAAGGGCCGCGACTACTGGGTCATCGACGACGTCCTGCCCGACGTGGACGCCGTACGGGAGCGCTGCCTCGCCAAGGACGACTGGGTCAAGGGTTACCCGTACACCTCGGAGACCTGGCCGGGTCTGCGCACCATGCCGGGCCTGGAGCCCGCCGAACTCGCCCGCGTGGAACGCCTGGTGAAGAAGTCGACCGGTGCCAAGGACCTGTGGGTGCAGGAGGCTCCCGGCGGCGGCACCCTCAACCACAACTGCATCCAGGTCGTCGGCGAGGGCGAGAGCGAGCCGCGCCCGCACACCGACTCCCGTGCGCTGTGCCGCTATGCGGCGGTGCTGTACCTCAACCCCGGTGTACCCAAGGACTGCGGGACCGCCTTCTACCGGCAGTCCCTGCCCGGCGGCCGACTCGGCGGCAACGTCGTGCAGGCCCCGCACAACAACCTCGTCGAGGCCCTCGGAACACGGTTCGTGCCGGGGGACCACTTCGAGGAGGACGTGCGGGTCCCGCACAAGTACAACCGTCTGCTTCTCTACAACGCCAACCTGGTGCACAGCGCGACGGGCTACTCCGGCAGCACCCTGGAGGAGAAGCGCATGACGGCGGTGTTCTTCTGGATGGCGTAGGGGACGTGCGGGGCCTCAGACGCGCCCCATGCCGCCGCTGCCGAAGGAGCCGCTGGAGCCGGGCAGCCAGCGCCGGCGGTGCTGGTCCTTCCCTGTCCTCGTTCCGGATGGGTGGAGCTCGTAGGGCATGAGCCGTTCCTTGCCCTCGGCGTGCGGCACCTCGTCGGGTTCCCGCATCTCGCGCATCTCCCAGACGGGGCCGCCGTCGGGGAGGTGCGGCTGCTCGTCCGGGTTGGGCCGCGGCAGTTCGCGGTCCCGGACCCTCATGCCGAACTGCACGGCCCAGATCAGTGCGCCAGCGATGATCAGGCCACCGACAAAGGCGGCGATCACGTTGAGTACCTCACTCGACGTGGCCGCAACAACAAACGTCGCAGTACTCATGCCCTCATTATCGCCGAAAGGGAGCGATTGGGGAGTGTTCGGTGTTTTTGCAGGTCAAGGCGCCTTTCAGGGGTGCGCATAGATGCCCTCGGTGCGCGTGGTCGACTACGATCCCGACTGGCCCCGCAAGGCATCCACTGCAACGGACGCCCTCCGCACGGCGGCCCCCACGAGCCGGCGCTCGCCGCGCTCGGCTTCCTCCCCCACGACAACGGAATGACCGACCGGCTCCTGTACGCCCGTGCCGAGGCGGCCGTCCGTGGCCACATCCTGCACGTGGTGACGCGGGACAGCCGGCCCACCCGCAACCCGCGCGTCCTGCGGGACCACCTGCGCGCCCACCCCGAGGAGACGGCTCGGTGCGCCGCACTCGGACGGGCCCGAGCGGAACGCGGTCTGCCGCCGGAGGCCGTCGGGGAAAAGGGACCGAAGTGAGGTAGGTCTCCCGCGGGTTACGGATCGCTCAAGCCCTGGTGTCCGTGCGGTGAGCGCCGCACCATGGGCGCATGACACCGGCGCAGAGAGCCATGGACCAGCTGGCCGCGTGGCCCGATCTCAGCCCGTGCGAGGCCGGCTGCGGCACCGGCCGTGCGCTGCGTTCCGTGCGGGACGAGATCGTGCACTTCCACTCCGAGCGGGACGTGGATCTGCACCTCACCACCCGCGCGATCCAGCGGCTCCACTACGACTTCGCGGAGTCCACCGCCATCCGCCTGGTGCCGGGCTCCCGCTGGGTCACCGTCCATCTCGACTGCGAGACCGACGTCGACCTGCTGCTCAGCCTGGTCAGCGTCGCCCTCAAGGCCCACTCCGCTCACCCGGGGCACCCGGTGCCGGCCGTGTGCAACTTCCACCGCGTGACGGTGCTCGCCCGCGACGAGGCCGATGGCTACGACGAGGCCGACGAGGTCGGATAGAGCCGGGAGCAGGGCCCTGCACCGGACCTCCGAACACCGGAAACCCCCTCCACAACTGTCACAGGCATGTCATACGCTGCTCCCGGCAGCCGCGCCCCGCGTGTCACCGCCGTAGAGCGGTCATGTCCGGGTGCTGCGCGGCGCACTCATCTGCCCGGTCACGCCGGGTTTTCTTGTGGGGGTTACACACTGTGCGTACGCGCAGCATCTCGACCGCGACAGCGCTTGCGGTCCTCTTCGGCTCGGCGGCGCTGAGCGTCGTCGCGGCGGGTACCGCCTCGGCGGCCACGGCCCATGTCACCTCGCCCGGCGGCATCGTCGCGGACGGCCCGCTGAAGCGGGTGTTCGTCGGCGACGGCTCCGCCGGGACCGTCGCGGTCACCGACTACTCGGGTGCCGTCCTCGGTTCGGTGAGCGGTATCACCGGCGTCAGCGACATCGCCGTCTCGGACGACGGGGCCACCGTGTACGCGGCCGCGCCCGGCTCTCACGAGATCGTGGCCATCGACGCGGCCACCCTGGACGTCAAGGCCCGCTATGCCGTCGCCACCGACACCGGCCCGCGCCACGTGGCCTTCACCAGCGGCAAGGTGTGGTTCACCTACGGGGACCAGTGGGACGGCGACCTGGGCTCGGTCGATCCGACGGTGGACCCGGCGAGCGGCACCAACCCGGTGACGATGGCGCAGTTCCCGACCGAGGGCACCTCGCCGGGCCTGTGGGGCCAGGCACTGCTGGACACCGACCCGCTGCGGCCGGGCGTCCTGGCCATCGGGCAGACCGGCATCTCCACGGACTCGATGGCCGTGGTCGACGTGTCGAGCGGCACGCCCAAGCTCACCGCCTGGTACTTCGGCGACTACACGCTGAACAGCGGCATCAGTGACATCGACCTGGCCGCCGGCGGGGACGAGGTGATCGTCAACGGCACGGACCGGGACGCGTACGCGGACGGCAAGTTCAGCAAGGCCGGCGCCTACCCGGCCGGGCAGCTCGCCGACGTCGCCCGTGACGGCCTGGTCGCCCAGGCCAGCGGCGGCAAGATCCTCACGTACCGGCCGGACGCCACCAAGGTGCTGCACACCTACGACATGGGCACGCAGCGCACGGCCGGTCTGGCCTGGGCCCCGGACACCTCCAGGCTCTTCGCGCTCGTCGGCACGGACGCGGCGAACGGCGGCTACACGCTCAAGGCGCTCACCGACCCGGCGATGAACAACCCGACCCTCACGGTCAACGCCCCGGCGACGGCGACCCGCGGCAAGCAGCTCACCGTCACCGGCAGGATCTCGGCGTCGTACTCGCTGCCGACGGGCGTGAAGCTCCAGGTCACCCGCACCGACCTGGACTCCCCGAACGGCAGGGCGCTGCCCGCCGTCACGGTGAACGCGGACGGCACGTACGCCTTCTCCGACACCCCGCCGGCCGGCGGCACGGTCACCTACAAGGTCGCGTACGCGGGCGACGAGGTGCACTCGGCGGTCAGCGCGAGCGACAAGGTCGCCGTCTCACGCACCGCGACCTCGCTGAGCCTGAACAACAACGGCAAGGTGTACTCGTACGGCACCGACGTGAAGTTCACCGCGCACCTCGGTACGACGTACAAGAACCGCACGGTGGAGATCTGGGCCAACCCCTACGGCGGCGACAAGCCCAACAAACTGCTGAAGACCGGCACGGTCGACGCCGGCGGCAACATCTCCGCCATCGTCGACATGACCCGCGACACCGACGTCACCGCGGTCTTCAAGGGCGACGCCCGTTACGCACCCAGGACGGTCAAGTCCACGGGCTACGCCAGGGTGAAGGTCGCAACGGCCGTCACCAAGAACTACAAGAAGGCCGCGATCGGCTCGCACACGTACTACTGGTTCCACAAGAGCACCTCGCCGGTCGTCACGACGACCATGACGTACTACCCGGGCCGCAAGCAGCGCCTCGAGCTCGAGGTCTACTACAACGGCACGTGGTACGCGACCGAGGGCAGCCCGCAGTACTTCGCCCTCGGCTCGAACGGCAAGTCCGCGGTGAGCCTGGGCGCCCCGGGCCAGTCCGGCATCAAGGCCCGCGTCCGCGCGGCGTACATCAACAACTCGTCCGGCGACAACGTCAACTCGAACACGTACAGCGACTGGAAGTACCTGTACTTCACCAACTAGCCGACGGATGCGTCAGGAGCGCCGGGCCGGTGGCGAATGCCATCACCCGGCGCTTCGACGTTCGCCAGTCCTTGCCGCAGCGGAAGCGCGGTGAGCACGACGAAGATGCCGAACACGGTGATGGGCAACAGCCCGACCGGACGCAGATAGGCCACCGGATCCGCCAGAACGGCATGCCATGCGCCGTCCCAGTTGGCGGCCAGATCCAGGAGCATGACCGCGGCAGCGAGCAGCGCGCCATTCGGGCGGGCCCGGACGATCAGCAGGGCGACCAGCGGATCCAGCAGCAAGAGCGCGTGGAGCAGGAGCTGGACGGGCAGCGGTGCGTAGCTGAAGGTGTGCAGCCCGCCCGTCGCCAGGAAGTACGCGTGCGCTCCCGTTCCTTCCAGGAAGCCGATGACGTACGCCGCCGCCACACACCGGACCCATATCGGACGATCCCCCCATCGCATGGAAATCACCCTAACGAACAACACGCTGCCCGGTCCCGCTGTTGATCGCGCCTCAGCACGGCTCCCACGAGCCATAATCCGGACATGGCCGCACTGACCGACCTGCAGCGTCGCATCCTGACCGACGTGCTCGCCGTGGGCAGTGCCTACCCGCTCGTCCTCACGGGCGACTGCGCCGCGCAGGCGCACGGCCTGGTCGAGCATCTCAGCCAGGACCTCGACGTCGCCACCGAGAACCCCGAGGACATGGAGCGGATCGGTGCCGCCGTACGGACCGGGCTGGAGGAACGGGGCTGGCAGGTGCGGGTGTTGGAGACGGATCCTCTGTCCGCGCAGCTGATCGTCACGGACCCGGACAGTGGTGACGAGTGCGAGGTGGACGTCCTCAAGGAGGTCATGTGGCGGCCGCCGGTACAGACCGAGTACGGCCCGGCCCTCTCCCTCGAGGACGTCGTCGGCACCAGGGTCTGGGCCCTGGCCGACCGGGGCCTTGCGCGCGACCTCATCGACGTCCGGGCCGCCGCCGACCGCTGGACCCACCCCGAACTGGAGGAACTCGGCCGCCGCCACGCCCGGGACACCTTCGACCTGACCGACCTTCAGGCGCGTCTGTCCGGCGCGGACCTGATGGACGACAGGGAGCTCGCCGCTTACGGGCTCGACGCGGGCGCGATCGCGGAACTCCGCCAGTGGGCCCAGGTCTGGGCCGACGACATCGCGGAACGCCTTCTGGAAGGGAAGCCGCCGGAGGACGAGTGAGTCACCGGGATCACGCGGCCCGCGGGTCCCGTTTCCGTTTGAAGGGCATCTCAAAGACCTCTGAGAACAGCCATGCCGACAGAACCGAAGCAGACAGCCCCACCACCACCGTGAAACAGAACGTGGGCAGCCCCGCCGACACATATTCCGGCGCTATTTTCCGCACCACGATCATCACGATCGGCAGATGGATGAGATAGAGGCTGTACGAGAAGTTGCCGAGACCGCGCATGGGCCGGGTGGCAAGGAGCCGCAGCAGAAGGACAGGCCGCCCGGTGGCGATCCCCGCAAGGAACATCGCCATGGCGGGAGCGACGGCGAGATCCACCCAGAAGTAGTGATGCACCGTCCAGGCCGACCCCTCGACGGCGATGAGTGCCAGGACCGGAACCATCGCCGGCGCCGCAAGCCGATGCCAGGGCATCCGCCGGACCCTCTCGCGCGCAACGACGACTCCCGCGCCGATCAGACCGGCGACGAACACGGGCACCAGATTCGGCGCCAGCCAGTTGTCACCCTCGACCGGGGATGAGTTTCCCGCGAGCATGCCCTGTGCGACCACCAGCAGTGTGACACCGCTGACCAGGACCGCCGCCCCCAGCCGCCGCCGGAGAAGAAGCAGCACCGGGAAGAGAAGATAGAGCTCCGCCTCCACGGCGATCGACCAGAACGCACCGTTCGGCGTACGAGCCGTGAACATGTCCTGGAGCACCAGGCCGTACACGACGACTGTCCTGTAGTTCGGCGGCCCGTGGTGCGAGGCCCGCACCACGAAATGGGCGACTGCCACGCTCAGGACGAGCGCCGCCCAGTACGGCGGAAGGATCCGCCGGGCCCGCCGCCGCAGAAACCGGACGACGCCATCTTGCCGCCAGCCGTTGCGCGCGGGCGAAAGCGCCAGCGAGAACCCGGAAAGCACGAGAAAGAAGACGACGGCGAGCCGCCCGTACATCAGCCAGCCCAGCCAGAACGGACCCGAGTTCCTGGGAAACCCCGGAAAGGCAAGCAACCAGCAGTGAAAAAGAACGACATACAGCGCGGCCAGCCCACGAAGACCGTCAAGCCCCGGCACATGGCTGCCCGCGTTTGATTCCCCCGTACCGACCCCATCGGTCTTCCTGCTGTCGGGACGGATCGATTCCAATAAAATTGTTCTGCCCTCCCTTTCGGCGCCGTGATCTTTTGGTGGGCCCGGGATGGCGCCACCTGGTCACTCGTACGTCGCACGGCGCCAGCAGGTTCAGCTCATGGTCCGAACGAAACCGGCAATCCGGCCAGCCCTCGCAGCAGCGTGCCGCTCCGCCACTCCAGGTGCGCCGGGTCGGTGGCGAAGGTCATCACCCGGCGTTCCCGGATGAGCAGCCGCAGGGCGACGGCGGCCTCCGCTCGGGCCAGTGGGGCGCCGAGGCAGTGGTGCAGGCCGTGGCCGAAGCCCAGGTGGCCCTGTGGCCGGCGGGTGATGTCGAAGCGGTCGGGGTCGGGGAAGTGGCGCGGGTCGCGGGAGGCTGCGGCGAGGGAGACCTGGACGGCGTCGCCGGCCGCGATGCGGGTGCCCGCGAGGTCCAGGGGCTCGGCCGCGAAGCGGAATGCCGTCGAGTGGACGGGCGAGTGGTAGCGCAGCGACTCCTCCACCGCGGCGGGGACCAGGGACGGGTCCGAGTGCAGCAGCGCGAGCTGGGCCGGGTGGCTGAGCAGGGCGTGCACCGTTCCCGAGATCAGGTCGACCGTCGTCTCGTGGCCCGCGACCAGGAGCAGGAAGGCCATGCCGAGGAGCTCCTCGGTGCCGAGACCGGACCCGGCCGCGGCGAGGTCGCTCAGCAGGGTGCCGTCCGGGGTGGTGGCCTTTCGGGCGGTCAGGCCGGTGAGGTAAGCGGTCAGTTCGATGCTCGCCGTGGCGGCCGCCTGCGGGGACGTCGGCATGACCAGTTCGTTCGACCAGGTGTGGAAGACGGTGCGATCGGCCGCCGGGACGCCCAGCAGATCGCAGATCACGGTGACGGGCAGCGGCAGGGCGTACTGGCTCACCAGGTCGGCGGTTCCCCGCCGGGGCAGTGCCGCGAGCAGTTCGGCTGCAACCGCCTCGATCCCAGGGCGTAACGCGGCGATCCGGCCCGGCGTGAAGTGCCCCGCCACCAGCCGGCGCAGGCGGGTGTGCTCGGGCGGGTCGCTCTGGAGCATGTTGCGGCCGAGGGCGTGGCCGCCGTCGGTGCGCCAGGAGGAGGAGTACCGGATGTCGTTGCGCAGGCGCGGGTCGGTGAGCACCGCCCGGGCCGCGTCCCACGCCACGACCAGCCAGCACTCCCCGCTGCCCGGGACCAGGACACGGTGTACGGGCCCCTTGGCACGCAGGGCCGCGTGGACGGGATACGGATCGGCCGCAAAGTCGTGCCCGGCGGGGGCCAGTTGCTGCAGGGTGGGTGCGGTCATGGCGTTCCCTTTCCTGAGTGCTTTCCTGAGCGAAGGCGATGCCTCTTCTGAGTGACGGTCACGCCTGCCACACTTCCGCCACCGACTCCGCCACCGCCGTCGCCTGGGCAAATCCCGCGCGGGCCGCGTCCGGGACGCGTGCGTTCGCCGTCATGTTGCGGCCCATCGCCCGGCGCGCGTCGCGGTCCGGCCACAGGAGCGATACGGCGGCCCCGTGAGCGGTGAGTTCGGCAGCCTGCTGGTGTGCGCTCGGGTGCGGGCCGACCGCCTTCGGGATCGGTGCGACGGCGAGCACCCGGCGGTGTCCGCGGGCCAGCTGGAGGTTGGCCGTGGAACGGCTGCCGCCGTCGATCCAGTGCCGGCCGGCCAGCGCGACCGGTGGCCAGACCAGCGGGACGGCACAGCCGGCGGCCACCGCGTCGACGAGCCCCACCTTCGCGTCCGCGTCGAAGGCCGCCACCTCCCCGGTCACGGCGTCGACCGCGGCGATCCGCAGGGCCCGCGCGGGCCAGTCCGTCGCCCCGCGCAGCAACTCCCGTACGGCGTCGTACATGCCGGCCGCGGGTGGGGTGCGGGCGGCGAGGGCGGCGCGGCCCAGTCGTCGTATCGAGCGCTCGGGGTTCCGGGAGCCCAGGGCGGCCCGGAGGAAGCGGAGCGTCTGGGCGGCGGTGACGTGCAGGTCGATGCGATCGGCGCCGGAGAGCTGGCGCTCGTACAGCTCACGCGGGGGCTGACCGCACGCCAGCCGGGAGCCGAAGACCGCGCCGGCCGAGGTGCCGATCACCATGTCGGCCCGGTCGAGGTCGAGGCCTGCGTCTGCGAGTCCGGCGAGTACGCCGGTCAGCCAGGCGCCCCCGACGGGGCCTCCGCCGCCCAGTACCAGTGCCGTACCGCTTCCTCTTCCGCTCACGTCACACCCCCGGGGCAGTAAGTGGGGAGCACTCCCCATTTCGGTTTCCGACGATAACATCAGTTCCGGGGAGTGCTCCCCACTTCTTTCTCCGGAGGGTGATGATGGCCGTCGGCGCAGGTCGTGGGACGGGACCGCAGCGGCGCGACGCGCGGCGAAACCGCGAGCTCCTGGTGGAGGCGGCCCACGAGGTGTTCACCGAGCAGGGGCTGCAGGCGCCGCTGGACGTGATCGCCCGCCGGGCGGGGATCGGCAATGCGACCCTCTACCGGCACTTCCCCACCCGTGCCGCTCTGATCGACGCGGTCTTCCGCGACCAGCTCGGCGGGACGGTCGCCGCGGGCGAGCTGGCCCGGACGGCCCCCGATGCCTGGACCGGCCTCGACACCTACCTCCGGGCCGTCTTCCACACCCTGGCCGCCGACCGCGGCACCAACGACCTGATGACCACCCACGTGCAGGGCATCGAGGCCCTGGACGAGGTGCACGCGCACAACCGGGAGACGCTGGAACTGCTGCTGGCGCGCGGGCGCGAGGAGGGCGCGATCCGCTCCGATGTCAGCACGGAGGACGTCCTGTTCGCGCTGGCCGCGCTGGGCCGCGCCGTCCCGGCCCTGACCGCGGCGACCGCACCGGACACCTGGCGCCGCCCCCTCGCCCTGTTCCTCGACAGCCTGCGCCCGGCACCGAAGACCCTTCCGGGTTCTGCCCTTACCGCTGACCAACTGGCCGACGTGCTGAAGGAATTGGGACCGCACCGCGCGCCCGCCCGGCAAGTGGAAGACGAGTGAAGGCCCGCCGTTCAGGCATGTCGATGTGGCGGTCGTCGCTCGTCGTCGGCGAGGATGCCCCGGTGAACGACCACATAGCACCCCCCACCGCTGCTCCCGCCCCCGCCCTGCAACCGGTCCGGGCGGCAGGCATCGCCACCATGACCGCCCTTGCCCTCGCCGGGCTCGGATGGGCGGCGCGGGGCGTATGGCAGATCCGGCTCGCGATGGCGGGGGAGCCGGCCTCCGGGCCGCCGGACCAGGGCGGTGGGGTGCACCGTCCGCTGACCTCGCTGGAGGACTCGTACCACCTCGTCACCACGGTGTCGGGCTTCGCGGCGGCGGTCTGCGCGATCGCGTTCCTGGTGTGGACGGGCCGCGTCCGGGACAACGCGCGCGAGCTCTCCGGGACCAGGCCGCGCTACTCGGGGCTGTGGGTCTACTTCGGCTGGGTGGTGCCCGTCGTCAACCTGTGGTTCCCCCGCGGCATCATCGCGGACGCCTACCGTGCCAGCGCCCCCGGTGAGCGGCTGCCCCGCTCCCTGAACGTGTGGTGGGGCCTGTGGCTGATCGGCATGCTCAGCGGAGTCGGCCTGATGTACGGCGACAACACCGACGAGATCATCGCCCGCGCCTACGCACACGTGTGGCAGCTCCTGGCGTCCGACGCGGCGGTGGTCGGCGCGGCCGTGGCCGGCATCTTCGTCGTCCGCGCCGTCACCGCCGTGCAGGAGCGGCATCTGGACGAGCCGTAGGACAAGGGCAGTTGGAGAGCGGTTGACCCTGGCCGGGCACGGCCAGGGTCACGGTGCGAGTGAGGCTCAGGTCAGCTGACGCACAGCAGGCCGAGTACGCAGATCCCCGACGGGGAGGTCGCCGAGGACGTGTTGCCCGACTGGGACGTTCCCGAAGCGGTGGAGGACCCCGACGTTCCGGAGGATCCGGACGTGCTCGACGAGCCCGAACCCGTGCTGCCCGTGGGCGTCGAGGAGGGGGTCTGGGTGGTCGTCGTCGTGCCGCCGGTGACGGGCGTCGTGTCGACGGAGGGGGTCCTCACGGTGGCCACGGAGCCCTGCTGGGCGGGCTTCGTCGCCGGCGTCGAGTGTGCGGCCGGGGTGTACGACTGCGTCCGCGCCGAATCGGTGTGGGACGCGGTGACCCCGGAACGCTGCTGAGCCTTGCCGGAGGTGGTGGAGCGGTCCGGCGTGACGTCGGGCTTGCGGTGCTTGCCCGTGCCGGCCGGCGGGAGCTGGGCGTTCTGGTCCGCGGTGCCGTTCTCGGAGCCCATGCTCGACAGGTCCGTCGCCGTCGACGCCTCGGCGCGGTGGCCGGAACCACGGTCCATCGAGGCGACGGTCAGACCGCCGCCGACGAGTGCCACGGCGGTCGCGACCACGGCCTTGCGCTGGTTCTTCTTCCAGCGGGCCCGCTGCCTGCGCCGGGCGGCCCGCCCCTCCGACAGGGGTATCGCGGCCGCGGCGCCGGTCTCGGCGTCACCGTATGCGTCGGTCTCCGGGGGCTCTTCCACCTCCGGCCACATCGCCGTCGCGGCGGGCGCCGGGGCGGGGCGGCCGTGGGAGGTCACCGGTGCGATGTCGGGGGCGTAGGCACCGCAACCGGGGCACACCAGGGCGCCGTTGAGGTGCCGGCGGCATGAGGAGCAGTAGTCCATCCGCTGTGTTCCTGACCCTTCGCACGGGGAGATGCACCGAAGATGCATGCGAGTTCGAACGGGCTGCAACGGTAACGAGGGTTTCGAAAGACTGTGTGAGGTCTGTGTGCTTCTCCTGCGCGGATTCTCTGCACGTCTCGCACACCGCGGTCGAACGACCAGGTCAGCGCCGGAACCTCCAAGGGATGCGCGAGTCCGTGGCGCTGATCACAGTCACCGGTAGGGCGACGCCACGCGGCCGAGGCCACCGAGGTCACCGTCACCCTGGCGTACGACGGCGCCTTGACGGTGACGGTGTCCCGGCCTCGTGGGCCCGCGCGTGGCCTACCAGCGAGTGAAGCGCTCGAAGGCGTGGCTGAAGTACCAGGTGTCCTGCGCGATCCCGGAGCAGGAGTTGGAGCCGGCGGTGCCCACGCACCCGCCGTTGTCCCGCTGAAGCGCCCAGAAGGAAAGGGTGTTGATGCCCTTGGCCTCGGCCCACTGCTCGACCTTCACCGCGTCCTCGGTGGTGAAGGTCTCCTGAGGCCCGAAGTCGTCGATGCCGGGCATCTCGGTGACACCGACCATGTGCCAGAGCCTGGCCTGGCTCTTCTTGGGGTAGAGAGCGGCGAGTTGCCCGACGAGCCCCGCGGCGGCGGTCTCGGTGTCGGCGGCCATGTCATGGGTGGCGCCGTCCCAGTAGTCGAACGTCATGATGTTGACGACGTCCACGCGCGCGTGGTTGTCGACGGCGTTCTTGAGAAGGGCCACACCGTTCGGTGCGAGGCCGGTGGCGGTCGTGGGCAGGGTGTACGAGAACTGCACGCGCCGCCCGGTGCGTTCGGCCCACCGCTGCACCTGGGCGATGGCCTTGTTGCGGCGGTCGATCCCCGCCGTGTTGTTGATGGAGTCGGCCTCGACGTCGAGATCGATCCGTGCGATCCCGTACGTCGTCACCAGGCCCTCGTAGACCTTGGCGATGGCGTCGACACTGGTGCAGCTGTCGGCGAGCTCGGTACCGGTGGTGTCGGCGCCGTAGCCGCCGAAGGACGGGACGACGTTGCCGCCGCGGGCCTGGATGGCCGCGATGTCGGCGCCGAAGGTCGCCTTCGAGACGGGCTGGGTGGTGTCGCCGTTCCAGTACGCGGTGCACGAACCGGCGGCATCCGTCTGCAGGAACGCCATGGTCAGGTACTTGTTCCCGGAGGCGGCAGCGAGTTGGGCCGGACTCTCCCCGGTCCACGCCTCGAAGTACGGCGCGGCGACATGGGCGGGCATGGGGGCAACGGGCCGCGAGGCCACGGCATCCGCCGCGAGCGCCCCACCTCCCCCGAGCGCGACAAGACCGGCCGACAGGCCGGTCACGGTGACGCAGGACAGCAACGCACGAAGAGCAGGACGCGGTCGTCTCATTGACGCTCCCAGGGGGATGGCGGAGAGGAAGACAGGAGGCGTGTGGGGGCGAACAGACGACCATATTTGGACTAGACCAATTGTCTGTCAAGGTTCTTTACGGTTATCTGACCCATGGTGCTCCTGGGCCGAGCAGCGGCTCGCGCGACCCGGGTGACGCTTGCGTGACCGTACGCGCTTACCTGATGAAGATTCACTTTGCTTCGCGCCTGACTCCTGGCGCGCAACCTCCGGTTCTCTCATAGGAGTTCCATTGCGCATCAAGCAGATCTCGACGGCCGCTGCGATAGCCGCTGCGGCAGGGATCGCTACCTCGATCGTGCCCGCAGCCTCCGCGCAGGCCGCGACCTCCGCGGCAGTGCCGCTGCCGATCGCGCACTACTCGCACCTGGTGATCGACCCCGCCCACCAGCACATCTTCTTCAGCGAAGGCACCGGCTACAGCTCGATCCTGGTCACCGACTTCAGCGGGAACACGGTCGCGACCATCTCCAACGAGCCCGGCGCCACCGGCCTCGCGCTGGCCCCGGACGGCAGCACGGTCTATGCCGCGCTCGCCAACGGCGACGCCGTCTCTGCGATCAGCACCACCACCCTCGCCGAGACCGGCCGCTACGCCACCGGCACCGGCACCGACCCCACCTACGTCGCCGCCGCCGGCGGCCGGATCTGGTTCGGCTACGGCGCCGCCGCCCAGGGCGGCCTCGGCTCGATCGACCCGAGCACCAGTCCGGCCACGGTCGATCTGGGGGCCGTGCCGGGCAGTTGGTACAGCGCACCGCTGGTCACCGCCAACCCGCAGGGCGAGCTCGTGGTGGGCGAGACCAGTGTGGAACCGCCCAACATCGCGACCTACGACGTCTCCTCCGGCAGCGCGGTCGTCCTGGCTCCGCAGACCCGGCTGTCCAACGACAGCAACATCAACTCGATGGCGCTCACCCCCGACGGCCAGGACGTGGTGCTCGCCACCGGTGCCCCCTACTACCACCAGGTCTACAAGGTCTCCGACCTGTCGCAGGACGGGACGTACACCTCCGGCGCCTACCCGAACTCGGTGTCGGTCTCCGGTGACGGCTCGGTGGCCGCGGGCATCGACGCCGGCTCCAACGAGGTCTTCGTCTACGCCCCCCGCGGCAGCTCCCCGCTGAACACCTACAACTTCGGCTCCAACTGGCTGGCCGCGGACGGCGTCGCCCTCACCCCGGACGGCAGCGAGCTGTTCGCCGTCACCACCGCCGGCTACAACGGCGCACCCACGCTCAACATCGAGCCGAACCCGGAGCAGACCGCCGCCGCACTGAGCCTCACCGCTCCGGCCACCGCCAAACCCAAGCAGCAGCTCAAGGTGAGCGGCGCGCTCAGTGGACAGAGCCCGTACATCGGAGGCCGGACCTTGCACGTGACGTGCAACGGGGTCGCGATGCCGGACGTCACCACGGCCGCGGACGGCTCGTTCAGCTTCACCGACACCCCGCAGAAGAAGGGGACGTACACCTATCAGGTGTCCTACGCCGGTGATGTGCACCTCACGGCCGCCACCGCGTCCGCCACCATCACGGTCGGCTGACCCGTCGGCTGACAGGGGTCACCCCGGGGCCCAGACCTCGGGGCGATCCCTGTCGGCGCGGGCGATCCTCACGGTGACAAGTGCCGGAACGGCGTCTCCGGCTGCCCCGGTCGAGGTCGACGAGATGTCAGGGGCCCTTCGGTCTCGGGCAGAGCGGGC
Source organism: Streptomyces longisporus (assembly GCF_039532765.1). NCBI lineage: Bacteria > Bacillati > Actinomycetota > Actinomycetes > Kitasatosporales > Streptomycetaceae > Streptomyces > Streptomyces longisporus. The sequence goes on along the minus strand of NZ_BAAASG010000012.1, from coordinate 60,402 downwards.
GGACGACCTGCCGGCGCCGACTGCCTTCACAGCTTTTCGTCATACCTTCCTGACGACGATGGTCTGCGGCAGATGCTTCTCCAGGTCGTCCACGTCCGAGGTGAAGACGGTCACCCGGCCCTTCTGTTGACGGGCGATGACAGCGAGTACGGCGTCGATCGCGTACTTGTGACCGTGCAGCTCGGCGGCTGCCAGGAGGCGCCGGGCCTGGCGGGCCTCGTCCTTTCCGATGTCGGCGACCTTGAGCCGGGAGAGCACCCAGTCCCAGCGCTGCTCGGTGGTTCTGCCGTCGTACGCCTCGATCAGGGTCATGGGAGACGTCACCACCTCGGCCTCACCCCTGGCCGCGAGGTCGAGCCAGGCGATCATCTTCCGATCGCCGCTTACGGCCAGGGACAAGGCCTCGCGGTCGATGACGAAGACACGCAGTGGCCGTCGTTCGTGCTCAGTGGCACGCCCCTTCACGCGGCCTCTCCGGGGTTGTGCCCTCCGGTGGCGCGGCGGCGCTCGTGCTCGGCGTCGAGATCTTCCAGTTCCGCGATCGCGTCCGCGCGCTCGTCCTCGGTGACCGGGCCGTGTTCCTCCCGCAGCCAGTCGACCAGCTCCAGCAGCCGGTCCCGGTCGCGCTTGAACCGCAGCGCTTCGGCGACATACGCCGAAAGTCCCCGCTCGGCCGCCTCGGCACGGATCTCGTCCAGCAGGTCCTCGGGGATCGTCACTGTCACTTTCTTGGTCGCCATACAAGGAACCGTACTTCTGGTGCAAGGGCCCGTACCGCGGCGCGACGCCGACCGGATCCGAACCCGGATGAGGAGATTCCGTAGGAAGTTGAAGGGATGACAACCGGATGTCTTGACGTGGTCTCCACGGACCCGTTGGCTTCTTGCTCACCCGGTGGTCCGCTCCCCACTGCCCGGAAGGCACCTGCAAGTCATGGCTCACACCCCCCGCAGAACCGGCGCGCGTCGTTTCGCCGTCGTCCCCGTGCTCGCCTCCGCCTCGGCGCTCCTTCTCTCCTCGTGCGGTGTCATCGACAGCGTCAGTGGGAGCAGTAGTTCCGCGAGTCCCACGAAGGGCGACGACATCACGGTGGGGCTGTTGCTGCCCGACACGGACACCGCGCGGTTCGAGAAGTTCGACTATCCCCTGATCAAGGAGCGGGTCGCCTCCCTCACGCACGGCAAGGGCAAGGTCCGCTACGCCAACGCCGGTGCCAGCGTGGGCAAGCAGAGCAGGCAGTTCGGGGACATGGTCGACGCCAAGGTCGACGTCATCCTGGTGGATGCGGTGGATGCCAAGGCCATCGCGCCGGACGTGCAGAAGGCCAAGGACGCCGGGATACCCGTGATCGCGTACGACCGGCTGGCACAAGGGCCGATCGACGCGTACATCTCGCACGACAACGAGCTCGTCGGCGAGGTGCAGGGCCGTGCCATCGCCGACGCGCTCGGCGAGAAGGCGGCCTCCAGCAAGGTCGTCATGATGAACGGCGACCCCGGCGATCCGAACACGGCCCTCGTCAAGGACGGCGCGCTCAGCGAGCTGAAAGGCCGGGTGAACATCGTCAAGTCGTACGACACCGACAAGTGGTCGCCCTCGGTCGCCAAGGCGAACATGACCAAGGCCATCCAGTCCATCGGGCTCGGCAACATAGCCGCCGTCTACTCGGCCAACGACGGCATGGCGGGCGCAGCCATCGACGCGCTGAAGGCGGCGGGCGCCACCAAGATGCCACTGGTCACCGGGCAGGACGCCAACCTGGACGCGGTGCAGCGGATCGTCGCAGGCGAGCAGACGATGACCGTGTACAAGTCGTTCCTGCTGGAGGCGACCAACGCCGCGGACATGGCGGTGGACAAGGTGCGGGGCAAGAACCTCGAGTTCGACGCGCTGACCCAGGACTCGGTCGACAGCCCCAGCCAGAAGGGCATCCCGGCGATGCTGGTCCCCGTCGTCGCCCTCACCAAGAACAACATCAGGTCCACGGTGATCAAGGACGGCGTCTACACCGTCAAGGACATCTGCACCGCGAAGTACGCGGCGGACTGTGCGGCCATCGGCCTGAAGTAGCCCTTCGCACCGCCCGGGACGCACGAGCGTCCCGGGCGCGTCACTCAGCGGCCGTTCCCGTTGCCGCCCTTGGCCCCGTTGCCGCCCCTCGCCGGGGACCGGCGGCGCCCCTGCTGGGCCGGGCGGCCACGCCGGGCCCGCGGGGCGGAACCCGTACGCGCCGGGCGGCTCTCGGGAGCGGCCGGCGCAGTGAGGACGACGGGCACGCCCGACGGGGCCTGGGCGCCGGTGATACGGCTCAGCTCCGCCTCGCCGGAGCGGACCCGGGTGGTCCGCGGGGTGATGCCGGCGTCGGCCATCAGACGGGACACCTCGCGGCGCTGGTGGGGCAGGACCAGCGTGACGACGGTGCCGGACTCGCCGGCGCGTGCCGTACGGCCGCCCCGGTGCAGATAGTCCTTGTGGTCGCCGGGCGGGTCGACGTTGACGACGAGGTCGAGGTTGTCGACGTGGATGCCGCGGGCCGCCACGTTCGTGGCCACCAACACGCTGACCTGGCCGTCCTTGAACTGGGCGAGGGTACGGGTGCGCTGGTTCTGCGACTTGCCGCCGTGCAGGGCAGCCGCGCGCACCCCGACGGCCAGCAGCTTCTTGGCCAGCCGGTCCGCCGCGTGCTTGGTGTCCAGGAACATGATCACCCGCCCGTCGCGGGCGGCGATCTCGGTCGTGGTGGCGTGCTTGTCCTCGTCCTCCACGTGCAGCACGTGGTGGTCCATCGTGGTGACGGCGCCCGCGGACGGGTCCACGGAGTGCACGACGGGGTCGTGGAGATACGTGCGGACGAGGCGGTCCACGTTGCGGTCCAGCGTCGCCGAGAACAGCAGTCGCTGACCGCCCGGGCGCACCTGGTCGAGGAGGGCGGTCACCTGCGGCATGAAGCCCATGTCGGCCATCTGGTCGGCCTCGTCCAGGACGGTGACGGCGACCTGGTCCAGGCGGCAGTCGCCCCGGTCTATGAGGTCCTTGAGCCGGCCGGGTGTCGCCACGACGACCTCGGCCCCGGAGCGCAGGGCGCCCGCCTGGCGGCCGATCGACAGCCCGCCGACCACGGTGGCGAGCCGCAGCCGCAGTGCGCGGGCGTACGGCGTGAGCGCGTCGGTGACCTGCTGCGCCAGTTCCCTGGTGGGTACGAGGACGAGGGCCAGCGGCTGCCGGGGCTCCGCCCGCTGCCCTGCGGTCCTGGCCAGCACGGCGAGACCGAAGGCGAGCGTCTTGCCCGAGCCGGTGCGACCGCGGCCCAGGACGTCGCGGCCTGCGAGGGAGTTCGGCAGCGTCGCGGCCTGGATCGGGAACGGGGCGGTCACGCCCTCGGCGCCGAGCGTGGCCAACAGGCGCTCGGGCATGTCGAGTTCGGCGAAGTCCTCGACGGGCGGCAGCGCCGGGGTGACGGTGACGGGCAGGGCGAACTCGCCGCCGGACGCGGCGGGGCGGCCCCGACCCGCCGTACGGGAACGGGTGGATCTCTTGTTCGTATGCGTACGGGCTGTGCGGTTCATGCGGAAGCCTCCTCGATGCGGCACATGTCGAGGAATGCCTCCCGGCGGACGGACCGCATGAGGATTCGCAAGAAGTAGCCGAAGAAACCGAAGGAACGGATGACGAATTCGAAGTGAAGGGTGGGGTGAGGAATGGAGCGGAGTGCGGGGAAAACGCAACGAGCCGGGGCCCGCACCCAAAGAGTGCGGGCCCCAGCCACGTAGTGCGTACGCGTCAGCGTCAGGCGGGAACGATGTTCTCGGCCTGCGGGCCCTTCTGGCCCTGCGTCACGTCGAAGGTCACCTTCTGGCCCTCCTGAAGCTCGCGGAAGCCGGAGGTGGCGATGTTCGAGTAGTGGGCGAACACGTCGGCGCCGCCACCGTCCTGCTCGATGAAGCCGAAGCCCTTTTCCGCGTTGAACCACTTCACGGTGCCAGATGCCATATTGAATCTCCCTTGAGGGCAGTGCCCGGGTCCGCACCTTGCGGAACCGGTGTCGCAGCAACGATTGACCTGACGTGAACAAAAAAGAGTGCCCGTCGACGGAAGGTCGAAGAGCACTCAAAAGTCTCTGGTAACCAAAACTGCCACTTTTATCACGGTAGCACAGGTCGGGGCGCGACGGTGGGGTATAACCGGGCAATGATCTATCACGTCGTGCCCGGCGCCGAGTGGAACGCGAGTCCCGAGCGGCCCTACGCCCCTTCCTCCCTGGTCGAGGACGGTTTCGTCCACTGCTCCCCCGACGAGGCGACCACGCTCAAGATCGTCAACGCGTTCTACGGCAGCGCTCCCCGGCCGCTGCTCGCGCTGCTGATCGACGAGGCGCGGCTGAGCGCGAAGTGCGTGTGGGAGGCGGCGGATCCCGCGCCGCCGCCGGGAGTCGCGGAGGACACCCTGTTCCCGCATGTGTTCGGGCCCCTCGACCGCGAGGCGGTGGAGCGCGTCCTGGTGGTCCGGTGGGACGAGGAGGGCCGGGCGACGGGACTTGCGGACGTACCACCCGACGTACGTCCGTGACCAGGGCATCTGCCCTCCCGTTCAGGTTGCTTTCAGGCTCGGACAGGGCTCGGGCAACTCGTGTACTGCAAGCGCCAAAACTCTGGCAAAGGGGCCTGTGGCGACGGCCGTTCGTCATGTCATCGTGCCTGCCATGACCACAGATCACCTCACCTCCGACCGGCCCGTGCAGCCCTCGCGGCACGGGCAGCACACGGGTCGCGTACGGCATGCGGCGAGCAAGGTGCCGGAGGTGACCGTCTATTTCTGGATCATCAAGGTGCTGACCACCGGCATGGGCGAGACGGCCTCCGACTGGCTGGCACACGTGCTCGGCCCGGTCCCCGCGGTGGGCGTCGGCGGCGTCGCGTTCGTGGCCGCCCTGGTGGTGCAGTTCGCCGTGCGCCGGTACGTCGCCTGGATCTACTGGACGGCGATCGTGGTGGTCAGCGTGTTCGGCACGATGGCCGCCGATGTGCTGCACGTCGGCCTCGGGGTGCCGTATCTGATCTCGACGCCGTTCTTCATGGTGGCGCTGGCCGCCGTCTTCGTCCTCTGGTACCGCAGCGAGGGCACCCTCTCCATCCACAGCATCCACACCCGGCGCCGCGAGGCCTTCTACTGGGCGGCGGTCCTCGCCACCTTCGCCCTCGGCACCGCCGCGGGCGACCTCACCGCCACGATCGGCCTCGGCTACCTCGGTTCGGCCGTGGTCTACGCCGCCGCCATCGCCGTACCGGCCGTCGCGCACCGCTGGAGCGGCCTGAACGCGGTGGCCGCCTTCTGGTCGGCGTACGTCATCACCCGCCCGCTCGGGGCCTCCGTCGCCGACTGGATGGCCATGGGCCACGACCGGGGCGGTCTGGCCCTGGGCCTCGGCCCGGTCACCCTGTCCTGGACGGTCGCCATCCTCGGCTTCGTCGGCTACCTCGCCCTCTCGCGTACGGACGTCGGCGAGGCCGCGGTCTGAGTCCGGCCGGCGCGTCGGTACGGCCGTAGGGCCGGTCAGGCGGTGCGGCGGGTGAGCCCCCGTACCGCCAGCGCTCCGCACAACGCCGCCAGCGGCAGCTCCGCGCCGAGCGCCATCGCGAGTGCCGAGAGCTGGTCCCCGCCGGGGGCCGCCGTCATCGTGTCGAACCAGGCGTCGGCCACCAGCAGGGTCGCGGTCGCGGAGGCCGTGAGCGCGTGCAGCGGGTGACCGCGGGCGGCCAGCAGTCCCGTGGCGATCAGGCCCGTCGCCTCCAGGGCGTCCAGGCCCACCCAGGCGGTGTTCCAGTCCGTGGCGACGGCGGTGCCGGGCAGGCCGTTCGCCAGCACGACCAGCCAGGGCAGCAGGGCCAGCCCGCAGCCGACGAGGACATGTTCCGTGCGGCAGCGGTGGTACCAGCGGCGGACACCCGGTGCGGCCACGCGGCGGGTGACACCAGGCTCCTGACGGATCATCAGCATGCTCATCGGTTCGGTCTCCTCGCGTTCCCGGCTCTCCTCCACGAGCTCCAGCCTTCGCCACGCGGCGGTCACAGTCAGTAACGCAGCGGTCCGTTCCGGGGGTGGCACCAGTTGCACCCCGAGCCGGGCAACTGCACCATGGACCGCCCCTGACCTGGGCAGTAGCGTTTCGTCAATGCGTAACGTCACCCGTCTGCGGGGCCTCGTCCTGCGGCCGTTGCGAGGGTCCGGCCGTCCGGTCGCCTTCCTCGCCACCGGCCTGCTGATCCAGTTCGGCGTCCTGCTCGTCATGGCCCTGCCATGGATCTTCTTCGTCCCGCAGTCGGCGGGGACCGTCCTGCTCGCGGTGCTCCTGCCGCTCGCCGCCGTCGTGCTCGCGGGGCCGCTGCTGACCGAGGCGCAGCACGCCCGCTTCCGGGTCCGGCTCGGCGTGGACATCCCCTCGCCGTACGGGGGACGGCGGCCCCGGCAGCCTGCGTGGCTGCGGTCCCGGGCGGGCCGGCGGCAGCTGCTGTACCACCTGGTGGACGGGCCGCTGCTGACCCTCGCGGCGGTCCTCGTGCTCGTGACCTGGGTCGCCGCGCTCGTCGGCACCTCGGTCTATGTGTGGATCTGGCTCGTACCGCTGGACTGGCGCCTCCAGCACCTCGGGTATACGACCTGGGCGGGCTACCTCACGGCTGCCGGTATCGTCCTGCTCCACCTGGCGGCCTGGCTGTCCCGCGCCCTCACCCGGCTGGACACCCGCGTCGCGTCCGTCCTGCTCGGACCCAGCCGAGCCGAGCAACTGGCGCGCCGGGTCGAGGTGCTGACCGAGAGCCGGGCGGGTCTCGTGGACGTCGTCGACGCCGAACGGCGGCGCATCGAACGGGACCTGCACGACGGCGCCCAGCAGCGGCTGGTCTCCCTGGCCGTGAACCTCGGGATCGCGAAGGCCACACTCGGCGACCTGCCCGAGGACGTCCGCCGCGTGATCGACGAGGCGCACCGGGAGGCGAAGGAGGCGATCGAGGAACTGGGCAGTCTGGTACGGGGGTTGCACCCGGCCGTCCTGGAGGACCGTGGCCTCGACGCCGCGCTCTCCGGCCTCGCCGCCCGGGTCCCGGTCCCGGTCCGGGTGACGGTGGACCTGGCCGCGAGGCTGTCCCCGACGATCGAGTCCGTCGCCTACTTCGTCGTCTCGGAAGCGCTGACGAACGTGGTGAAGCACGCGGAGGCGTCCGAGGCCGAGGTCACGGTGGAGCGTGCCGGGGCGACCCTGCTGGTCGTCATCCGTGACGACGGGATGGGCGGCGCCCGAATCGGTGCCGGGACGGGTCTTTCGGGGCTGGCCAAGCGGGTCGCCTCCGTCGATGGCACGCTGTCGGTCGACAGCCCCGCCGGGGGGCCGACCGTCATCACCGTGGAGCTGCCGTGCGTGCCGTGATCGCCGAGGATTCCGTACTGCTCCGGATCGGCGTGGTCAGGGTCCTGGAGATGGCCGGTTTCGAGGTGGTCGCCGAAGTGGGCGATGCCGAGGCGCTGTTGGCGGCGGTGGAGGAGCACCGGCCGGACATCGCGGTGGTGGACGTCCGCATGCCACCCGGCTTCACGGACGAGGGCGTACGGGCCGCGCTGGTCGTCAAGCGTCAGTGGCCGCAGACCGCCGTACTGCTCCTGTCCCAGTACGTCGAGGAGCGGTACGCCACCGATCTGCTCTCCGCCAACACCTCCGGCATCGGCTATCTGCTCAAGCAACGGGTCGCCGACGTCGAGGAGTTCGCGGCCACCCTGCGCCGGGTGGCCGCGGGCGGCACCGCCCTCGACCCGCAGGTGGTCTCCCAGCTGCTGGTACGCCGCCACAGCGACCCGCTGGACCGCCTCACCCCCCGGGAACGCGAGGTCCTGGAACTGATGGCGGGCGGCCGTTCCAACGCGGGCATCGCCGAACAACTCGTCGTCAGCGAGAGCGCGGTGGCCAAGCACATCAACAGCATCTTCGCCAAGCTCGACCTGCCGAAGGCCGACGCGGACCACCGCCGGGTCCTCGCGGTGCTGCACTTTCTCGGGGTGGCGTGAGTGCCGGAGCAGAAGGACAACGCGAACGGCCCGGGTACGGAACCCGGGCCGTCCTGTCGTGCGGGAGGTGTCAGCCGCGGCTGCTCGCCTTGGCGAGGGCCGGGACGAACTTGAGGGCGTCCACCGTGCCGACGCCGGTCGCCAGGTCGTAGCCGTTGGCGGCCTTGTAGCCGGTCACGCCCTGGTAGCTGTTGTCGGTGCCGTCGTTGACGTCGACGATGCCGTTGGCCTTGGCGTGGTGGGCGTACAGGCCGTACAGCGCCTGCTGGATGTTGCCCACCCGGTGGCCGGCCGCCTGGTCGGCGAGGGCGACGATGCCCGAGAAGAGCGGGGTGGCCTCGCTGGTGCCGCCGCTGACGTCCCAGCCGACGGCGGTCGGGTCGTAGCTGGAGTAGACCCAGGCGCCGCCGTTGACGGCCGCGGTCATCGAGATGTCCGGGGTGCCGCGGCGGGTGCCGACCTTGCTCTTCACGCCGTTCTGGAAGGACGGGCGGGTGAACACGTGGGACTGGCCGCCACCGCCGGAGCCGTAGTCGTTGTAGACGCTGTCCGGCTTGACGCGGTCGCCCGCGTCGTTCAGGTGCAGCTGGGTGCCGCCGATCGAGGTGACCAGCGGGTCCGAGGAGGGCCAGGAGTTGACGCGCTTCTTGTAGTACGTCTTCCCGTCCGCCATGTTGTCCGTCGCGCCGCCGTCACCGGAGGCCGCCAGCACGGTCACCTTCTTGCGGTTCGCGTCCTGGAAGGCGTACCGCAGCTTCTTGATGCTGGAGAAGTCGCCCTGGTCGAAGCCGGGGAAGGTGTTCTCCGTGGCGCCGAAGCTCTGGCTGATGACATCACCGACATTGTGGTCGATCAGGTGCTTCTCGGCGTCCATCATCTCCGGCAGACCGGTGGTGCCCTCGGTCTCGGCGACGGCCGTCTCCACCACGACGATCTTGGCGTCGGGGGCCACCGCGTGCGCCATCTCGACGTCGAGGGTGGTCTCGCCCGCCCAGCCGGTCATGTCGGAGTTCTTGGGGTCGAAGGCGGGGACGTGCCCCCACTTGACCACCTTCACCTTGGTGCTCGGCAGACCGAACTGGTGGCTGTAGACGTCGAGGTCGTGCTGGACGGTCGGGGAACCGTACGAGTCGACGATGACGATGGTGCGGCCCTTGCCGGTGACGCCCTTGCGGTACAGGGCGTTGAGGTCGTACGCCTTGCGGTACTGGAGCGGGGTGTAGCAGTTGATGTGCCACTTGGCCTGGCACTGCTCGCTGGTCAGCGGGCTGCTCACGCCGTGGACCAGGGTGTGCCCGGCGACGGCCGGTACCGCCAGGGTGTGCGGTACGGCGGCGGGCGCGGCGGTCCCCAGTGCGGTGACCGCGAGGGCGGCGACGGACGTGGCAGCCGCGACGCCCAGCCCGATACGGGCTATGTGCATGAATCCCCCTGGATTCGGAGTATCACGAAGTGGATTCGCGAAGCGGTTTCGCGAAGGGCTCGGTCTCACGTGGTGATGCCGAGATGGTCTCCGCGCATCCCATCGAATGAGTCATGCACAGTTCAAGACCGTTGAAGGGACGATGCCGAACCCTTTACCTCCCGATTGACCGTCAACTCTCCCGATTGACGGTCAGCTCTCCCGTTTGATCCACTCGCTGCCGCCCAGCGGGTAGTCGTAACCCGGGCGGCCCGCGTCTGCGCTGGTGCGGAACGCGGTGCCGGAGTTGTCGATGTGGACGGTGCCGCGGCGGCTGCCGCTGGACCAGTCCAGGGTGAGGTCCCAGCGGACGTCGTGGGCCTTGGTGTGGGCGACGACGTAGAAGACCTCCGGGTCGGACTCGCTGACCTTGTACGGGAAGTCGCGCTGACCGCCCTTGACGGTGACCGTGGGGCTGCCGTTGTCGAGGTCGACGTCGAACGACTTGGTGTCGACCCCACCGCCGCAGCCGACGCCCATCGAGTAGTCGTTCCAGGCGAGCGGCGCGCCCTTGCTGAGGATGCGGACGTGCAGCGCCTCCAGGACGACGGTCTCCGCGCCGGTGCCCTGCACCGTGAGGGCGACCTCCTGCTCGCCCGAGGACACCGCCCCGTACGCGGCGGCCCAGCGGGTGGCGGTTTCCTCGCTCGCCGGCGGGCCGACCTGCGCGGGTTCGCTGTCCACGAGGAAGTGCTGGCTGCACGGGCTGTCGAAGACGTAGGGACGGGTGCCGACGGTGAGCGGGACGGCGCCGGTGCCGGGGCCGCCGGTGGACTGGTCCGGGCCCTTGCCGGGCCCGGCCGTCTCCGACTCGGTGGCGGAGGCGGTGGCCGACGCGGACGGCCGGTGGCCCTTCGCGCTCGGGGACGAGGCGGCCGACGGCGTCCCGGTGTCCGCCGCGCCGCTGGTCGTGGCGCCCGCGCCGACCTCCTGCCGGTCCGCCGTGTTGTTCTCGCCACCGAAGCCCGGATGCACGGTGAGCGCGACGACTCCCAGTACGGCGGCCGCGGCGGCGGACGCGATCAGGACGGTACGGCGACGACGCGGACGGCCGGGTGGCGTGAGCGCGCGCGGGGTGTCGACGACCACCGGCTCGTCGATGTCGTCGGTCCTGCCCTCGCTCTGGTCCTCCCGCCCGCTCTCGCGACCGTCGGGTTCGTGCGATGCCGTCGGGCCGGGTTCCACCGCCCCGACGGCTTCCGGCTGTTCCGCCCTGCGTCCTCGTGCCGCGTCCGCCAGGATCCAGCGCCGGTGCAGCTCCACCAGCTCCTGGGGCGTCGCCCGGCAGACCCTCGCCAGACGCTCCACCGGTGCGTACTCGACCGGCACCGCGCTGCCGTTGCAGTAGCGGTGCAGCGTCGACGTACTCATGTGCAGCCGCTTGGCCAGCGCCCCGTAGCTCAGCCCCGAGCGGTCCTTGAGCTCCCGCAACAGCAGCGCGAACGCCTCGGTCTCCGTGGCCTCGCTCGCCTCCGACACCTGTTTCCCCACCCCTCCGTGTTCCCCCGTGTCCCAGTCGCGCGTTCCAGGAGCACTGCATTCCCCCTGTTCAGAGCGCGTTTCGGCGTTCCGGTGTCCCCAACTGACCGCCGGGCGTGGCAGTTGGGACGGATCACCTCACAAGCTTCCGTCATCAAATCACCACCGCCACCGAACTCCGAAGGGGCACAGTCAATGTTCAACTTCCGCACCTCCCGCCCCCGTTTCGTCGGCGCCGCCGCCACCGTGGTTCTCGCCGCGCTCTCCCTGACCGCCTGCGGTGACGGGACGGGCGCCAAGAACGAGGGCGCCGCGACGAGCACCTCCACGAGCTCTTCGCCGGACGTGGTTCCGGCCGGCTCCGTCGCTTCCACGCAGCCCACCGGTTCGGCGAGCGCAGCGGCCTCGGCGCTCTCCAAGGGTTCCGCCGGTGCCACCGGTTCCGGTTCGACCGCCGCCGGTTCGAAGCGGACCGTGCGCAGCCCCGCCCCGAAGGTGGCCGCCCCCTTTGGCAAACCGGTCACCTGCGACGGGTCCAACACCCGTACGGTCGCAGCCCCGTTGACCCGGCCCGTGAACCACATGCTGCTCACGGTGACCAACACCGGCAGCAGGACCTGCTACCTCTACGGCTACCCCGCCGTCCAGTTCACCGACGCCCAGGCCGTGCCTCCGGTCATCGAGGCCTCGAAGCCGCAGGCGGTCGTCACCCTCCAGCCCGGCGAGTCCGGTTACGCGTCGGTGAGCCTGTCCGCCACCGACGGCAGCGGCACCGACGGCCGCACGGTGAAGTCCCTCGCCGTCCACTTCTTCGGCCGCTCCATGTCCGGGAGCGTCGGTGCGGCCGCCCACCCGGCGCTGCCCGCGAAGGGCGTCTACATCGACGACTCGCTCCAGGTCGGCTACTGGCAGCAGTCGATGGACGACGCCGTCGACTGGTGAGGCCGTAACGGCAAAGGGCCCAGGTCACCGACCTGGGCCCTGCGTCGCGCGTATTACTTGGTGAAGGCCGCGACACCGTTCGGGGTACCGAGGCCCGTCGGGCCGTCGTAGCCCGTGCCCGCCTTGCAGAGGTAGTCGCTGCAGGAGCCGTTGGCGCCGTCGGTGACGTCGTTCAGCTTGTCCGGGTGGGCGTAGGGGTACGCGGCCGGAACGTCATTGCCGGGAGTGCCTGCGAGGGCGTACACGCCGGCGATGAACGGCGAGGAGGCGCTGGTGCCGCCGTACACGTTCCAGCCACTGGCCTGGTAGGTGTCGTAGACGGCGAGTCCGGTGGCCGGGTCGGCGACGGCCGCGACGTCGGCGACGGCGCGCTTGGCGCAGCCGCTGTCCTTCTGCCAGGACGGCTTGGCGTCGAACTGCGAGCAGCCCGAGCCCGCTCCGTTGCCGCCGGCGGAGGTGCCCCACACGGACTCGGACCAGCCGCGGGTGCTGTTGTCCTTCTTGAGCGAGGTGCCGCCGACGGCCGTGACGTACTGCGAGGCGGCCGGGTACTCGACGCCGTAGCCGCTGTCACCGGAGCTGACGGTGATGGCGACGCCGGGGTGCTTGAAGTACTGGTCGTCCGAGGCGGTGTCCGCGGCCTCCTCGCTGCCGCCGTAGCTGTTGGAGACGTACTTGGCGCCCTGCTTGACGGCCTGGTTCACGGCCGCACCGAGGTCGTCCATGTTGGCGGACTTGGCCTCGACGAGCAGGATGTGGCACTGCGGGCAGGCCGCGCTGACCATGTCGACGTCGAGGGAGATCTCACCGGCCCAACCGGCGTCCGGCGTCGGGTAGTTCGTGCCGCCGTCCTGGTCGACCTTCTTGAAGCAGCCATTGCTCGTGCTGCACTCCGGGAGGTTGTACTGGGAGCGGTAGGCCGCCAGGTCCTTCTCGGCGTTCGGGTCGTCGTTCGCGTCGACGATCGCGACCGTGGCGCCCTTGCCGCCGTCCTTGGGCAGGTTGTAGGCGGCCTGCAGATCGGCCGGTCCGAAGCCCTTGGGGGTGTCCTGGCGGCCGAGGGACTTCTGCGCCTTGAGGTCGGTGCGGACCTCCGCCTGGCACGCCATGTAGCCGGGCTTGCTCGGCTGCGAACAGAGCCGGTGCGTGTGCACCGTGGCGGCGGGCGCCGCGGTGGTTGTGTTCGCGAAGGCCGAGGACTGCGAGGCGACGGCCAGGCCGCCGGTGATCAGAGCCGCTGCCGACAGCACTGCGGGCGCGCCGCGGCGTATCAGGTTCCTTCTGCGGTGAGAACTCAATGAACTGCCCTCCGTGGGGGGATGGGGGGCTCCGTACCGGCGGCCGGAAGCGCTGGTGCCATGGCTGATGTCACGTGCATGACAAGCGGTTTCCGTTGGGGGTGGCCGTGGGGAGCCGTGTTCCGGGCATTCTGTTGGTTGCCACCCCGGTCAGTGGTGGCTGCCCATGAGGTTATTGACAGTTTGCCGAAGAGAACAGCGCGGGTTGGTAAAACCTTGGTCCCCAACTCCCCTGCGACGACAGGTACCTTGTGCAGCCATGGAGCTTGAGGACGGAACCATCAACGACCTGATGTCCCTGGGCCTGGCCCGGTACGAGGCCCGGGTCTACCTGGCACTCGTCAGGCGTGGTTCCTACACGGCCGCCGAGGTCGCCCGGGAGGCCGACGTACCTCGCCAGCGCGTCTACGACGTGCTGGACGCGCTGGTACGGCGGCAGTTGGCCACCTCTCACCCCGGCCGCGTGGCCACGTACTCCGCCGTCACGCCCGAGTTGGCGCTCGCCCGGCTGATGGCGCGGCAACGCGAGTCCGTCGACCGCCTGGAGCGGGTCTCGCAGGGGCTGGCCGGTGTGCTGCAGCCGCTGTGGTCCCAGGGGCGGGAGCACACCGATCCGCTGGACTACATCGAGGTCCTGCGCGACCCGAAGGCGATCGCCGAGCGCTTCGCCGACATCCAGCGGCAGGCGCAGCACGAACTTCTCACCTTCTGCAAACCGCCGTTCGTCGCGCCCGCGGACAACGCCGAGGGCATCACGGTGGTCCGCCGGCTCAAGAGCTCCGGTGGCACCGTCCGGGCGATCTACCTCGACGACGCCCTGGACGACCCCGAGACGGCCGAGCACGTACGGCGCTTCGCGGCCGCGGGGGAACAGGCGCGCTTCGCCCCCGAACTGCCGCTGAAACTCGTCATAGCCGACGCCTCCTTCGTCCTGTGCGACATGCCCGACCCGGTGGCCGGCGCCGGCTCCACCACCACCCTCTTCATCGAGCACCCGGCCCTCGCGGCCTGTCTGCGGCTGGCCTTCCACACCGTGTGGGAGGCCGCCGCAGCCGGGCCGTGATCACGGACCACCGGCACATCCCAGTGGCCGCTCAGAACAGGCCCTTGTACCCCTGCCAGCCCGTGGCGATCTTCGTGCGGCCGCCGAAGGAGCCCTTGCCGTTGCCGTTGTTGCGCCAGACGGTGCCGGAGGTGTCGCGGGAGACGAGGTCGGCCCGGCCGTCGCCGGTGATGTCACCCACGCCCACGATCACGTCGTACGACGCGCCCCAGTCGTCGAAGACCTTCACGCGGCTCTTGAAGGTACCGGTCGCGGTCCCGTCGTAGCGCCACAGCTCGTTCGACTTGTCCTGCGCCAGCAGGTCGCCGTAGCCGTCGCCGTTGAGGTCGCCCGCGCCCAGGATCTTCTTGTAGCCCGTCCACTTGGACGCGATCTTCACCCGGGCGGAGAGCTTGCCCGTGCTCGTCGCCTTGTAGAGGTAGACGTCGCCGGTCGAGGCCTGGCGGGCGACCAGGTCGGCCCGGCCGTCGCCGCTGACGTCCCCGGGCGAGGCCAGCACGTCGTACTGGTTCCAGCCCGTGCCCAGCGATGTGTACGCGGTCGACGGCGTCACCGCCGCCCCGCACGCGGGCCGGTAGGCCCGCAAGGTGCCGCTGCTGAAGCGCACGAGCACGTCGTTGCACCGGTCGCCGCTGAGGTCGCCGAAGGGCACGGCCTTCACCGTGGTCGGCCACCCGGAGCCGGTCCGCTTCCCGGTGAACGTTCCCTGCCCCGACCCGTACTGGTACGTCAGGCCGCCCGAGCCGTTCAGCGTCAGCAGCTCGCCGAAGCCGTCCGACCCGACGAAGTCCCGCCATGCGGCCGCCGCGCCGGTGACCTTCACCGTCCCGGTCCGCGTCAGCGCCGCGCCCTGCCCGTCCGCGGGGGTGACGGTCAGCTTCCAGGTGTAGGCGCCGTCGGGCACCAGCCGGCCGGAGCCGTCCTTGCCGTTCCACGCCGGGCTCACCACACCGCGGGCCGATCCGCCGGAGAGCGTGCGCACGGCCGTGCCGGCCCTGTTGGCGATCACGAGGTTCCAGGAGGCCGCGGGTTTGTTCAGCCACCACTTGGGGCTCCATTGCGCGGCGCCGCCCTTCACGTCGGCCGAGGCGGCGACGGTGGCGTCGCGCAGGGTGAGAGCGGAGACGGGGACCTCACTGGAGGTCAGCCGGACGGAGTTGTCGTCGCGGAGCTGGGCGATCACACCGGTGTACGGGTCGACGTCCCAGGCGTTGCCCTCGAACTTCCCGGCGGTGTGCGACACGGGCGAACCGCTGCGCACGTCGATCACCTTGAGCTGCCCGGCCTCCGCGGTCGCGACGAAGCCGTCGCCGAGTTGCGCCTGCTGCCAGTCGGAGCCCGACACGAGCGTCAGGTTCCGCCGGGTGACGGTGTCGTAGACGCCGAGGCCCTCCGAGCCCATCACGCAGTTCCACAGCAGCCACCGGCCGACCGCCTGGAAGCCGTTGAGCAGGCAGCCGGACCCGAACCACACGGATGCGCCCTCCTGCCCGGTGAGCAGGTCGACGGGGACCACGGCGTCGTTGCCGGACGCCACCCACGCGGTCGTGCCCCAGATCGCCCGCACGGACCGCGTCGTCGTGTACACCGTGCGGCCGGTGTCGAGGTCGACGACCCGGGTCTCCGCCACGCCCGAGTTGTCCCACGGCCTCATCAGGGCGGCGAAACGGCCGTTCGCGGCGGTCGCGGTCTGGTAGCTGCGGGAGCTGTCGATCCGGGTGCCGGGAAGCGACTGCGTCGCCCCGAGGAGCTGGGGCTGCTGGGCGGTGCTCGTGCCGTTGCCGGACAGGACCGTCCGGCCGTCACCGGTTTCGAGGAGGCGCGGGCGGCCCTCCGAGTAGTTCTCCAGTGCGATACGGCCGCGGGTGGTGCGCGCCCCCGCCGTGGGGGAGTCGGCCACGCCGGTCTCGCGGGTGTGGAGATACGTCCAGTCACCCACCGGGTCCTGCTCCACGGTCGTCAACATCCCCTGCCGGAGGGTCAGTTGGGAGACCGTGCGGGCGGTCTCCTTGGGGTACGCGTCCGCGATCCGGCGTACGGTGACACCGCCGCCCGCGGCGGCTTCGATGACGGAGACGCCCCAGTGGTCGGTGTCGGCGCCGCCCGCGACCAGCAGCCCGCCGTCCGGAGTCGCCACGGCCTGCCGTGACGTCCTGGCCAGCAGCGTCCGCGGTGCGGAGCCGTCGAGGGGGACGGCCTCGACCCGCGAGACGGCGCGGCTGGTGGCGTTGCGGCCCAGCGAGGAGTCGTACCGGGACACGATGGCGGTGTCGCCGACCAGGCCCAGCACCTGCGAGACGTCGCCGACCGGCACGGTGCGCACGGTCGCGTTCGGGTCCTGGCGGGAGGCGATGTGCAGGGTTCCGGCGTAGGCCCACACCAGGTGGGTGGGGCTCAGCGCGACCTGGTCGTACCAGGTCTGCACGCCGTACGGCAGGGCGGTGAAGCGCGCCTGCGCGACGTCGAGCCACCCGGTGACGGTGTCGTCGCCCTTGCCGTACCGCACGACCTGGCCGCGCGCGTCGCCCAGCCCCGCGGCGGACCACGGACGGACCCCGGAGGGGACACCGTCCACCGTGCGGTCGGTGACGGAGCCGTCGGGCCGGACGTCCAGCAGATGCCATGCGGCGTCGGTGCCCGGGGTCCCGGCGATCGTGACGACCGTCGAACCGAGCGTGCTGAAGTACGTGTGTCCGTCGGGGAGTTGGACCTTCGTGACCTGCCCGGACGTCATGTTCCGCAGCGTCACGGTCCTGGCGTCGGCGTCGTGACGGGCCACGACGTCCGACCCCGCGCCGGCGCTCGTGACGCCGTACGCGTCCGTGCCGTCGGGGTCGACGACCGTGTCGGCACCGCCGTACGTGGTCCACAGCAGGCCCCGCCCCTCCTCGTACCGGAGGAACCCCGAGGGCCCCGCGCTGAGCAGGCCCGTCCGCGGAACCATGGCGGTGGTGGCCGGCACGACCACCTCCCCGGTGACGCTCCCCGCGTACGCGCTGCCGGCCGTGAGCGGGCCGAGCCCGAGGGCGAGCGAGAAGGAAACGGTGGCGGCGGTGGCGCCTCGTACGAGCGCACGTCTGCCCATGCAGGACCTCTCCGGGACGGTAGGCAAGGCCTCGGGAGGCTTGTGCGCACGCCGTCGAACCGCACGTCATTAACGCGCGGTGCATCTGCCGTTCGGACGCCCCCCAGGCGAGTCGCCGGATACTAACACTTTACCTGCGCATGACCTACCGGTCCGGATACGGCCCGCTCGTGGCCGTCAGCCGGCCAGGGGGCCGGCCGTGTCACCCTGGCGACGGCGGTGGGGGCGTCGCCGTCCCTGCCGGCCTGCGCGGGGAAGGCGGGGAGCTTTCCGGACGGGTGTGGCGTCAGCGCATGCCCGCCGCGTCGAGCAGGGTGGTCACCGTGGGCGCGACGAGCCCCGTCAGGGTGTCCGCCCCGATGCCCGCGCGGGCGCTGGCGCCGTCGAAGACCAGGCTGAGCTGCCGGGCCAGCAGACCGGGATCGCTCGCCCCGCCCCGCTCGGCCTCGGCGCGGAAGAAGCCGGTCAGGTGCTCCTTGACCCGATGAGCCACCTGGCTGGCGGGGTGGTCCTGATCCTTGAGTTCGATCTGTACGGCCAGGTACCGGCAGCCTCGGAACCCGGGCGCGTCCGACTCCGACTCCACCTGCTCGAAGACGTGCAGGATCCGCTCCCGGGGCGGGCGGTCGTCGTCCGCCCCGGGCAGGAGCGTCGCCGCGTAGGCGGCCGCGCGCTGCTCCAGGCTCGCCGCCAGCAGTTCGTCCTTGCTCTCGAACAGCTGGTACATGGAACGCTTCGACACCCCTGCCGCCTTGCACAGGGCGTCCACGCCGATACCGACACCGTCTCGGTAGGTGAGTGTGGCCGCCGCGTCCAGCAGCCGCTCTCGGGGGCTTGGCTTCGCCTCGGTGGTCATGCTGGGAGGTTAACTCGGCCCCGAGAGAAAGGAAACTGATCGGTTTTCGCCCGTCAGGCCCCGGACTTGCGCTGTGAAACCGATCGGTTTACCGTGCTGGAAACCGATCGGTTTCGCAATCTCCGGAGGCAGTCATGACCGCAGTGAAGGGCGCCCACGTCTTCGTCACCGGCGGCAGCCGTGGCATCGGCAAGGCGCTGGTGGAGGAGCTGTACGTGCGTGGTGCCGGCAAGGTCTACGCCACGGCCCGCGATCCCCGCAGCGTCACGCATCCCGACGCCGTCCCGGTGGCGCTTGAGGTCACCGACCCGGCCTCCGTGGCGGCGGCCGCCGCACAGGCCCAGGACGTCACCGTGCTGATCAACAACGCCGGGGCCGCGGTCGGCGCGTCCTTCCTCGACGCCCCTGTGGATGACGTACGCCGGGAGTTCGAGACCAACTTCTACGGTCCGCTCCTGGTCGCCCGGGCCTTCGTGCCGGTCATCGAGCGCAACGGCGGTGGCCACATCCTGAACGTGCACTCGGTGCTCTCCTGGCTGGCCCTCGGCGGCTCCTACAGCGCCTCCAAGGCGGCCCTGTGGTCGCAGACCAACTCCCTGCGCCTGGAGCTGCAGCCGCGTGGCATCGGTGTCACCGGACTGCACGTGGGTTACGTGGACACGGACCTGGCGGCGGATGTCGACGCACCCAAGTCCGACCCCCGCGAGGTCGCCGCACTCGCCCTCGACGGCATCGAGACGGGTGCGTACGAGGTGCTCGCCGACGACATCTCACGGCAGGTCAAGGCGGGTCTGGCCGGGGACCTGGCGGGGCTGTACGCCCAGCTGGCGAAGTAAGCCCCTTCCCACGCAAGGAGTCGGTGAGATGCCCGCCCAGGAGTCACGTCCCACGATCCACGTCCCCGGGACCACCAGCCACACCCTCGCCCCGCGTCCGGGCCTCGACGGCCGCGAGGGAACCCTGCGCTACCTCAAGGCGGGCTCCGGCGCCCCGCTGGTCCTGCTGCACACCGTGCGCACGCAGGCCGAGCACTTCCGCCTGCTCGTCCCGCTGCTCGCGGACCGGTACACCGTGTACGCCCTCGACCTGCCGGGGATGGGCTACTCGGAGATCGTGCCGGGTGCGTCGTACGACGAGCCGGCGATGCGCGCGGGCGTCGAGCGGCTCCTCACCGAACTCGATCTCCAGGACGTGACGCTGGTCGGGGAGTCCATGGGGGCGGTGCTCGCCCTGACCACCGCGGCCGGTCTCCCGGAGCGCGTCCGGCGGGTCGTCGCGGTGAACACGTACGACTTCCGCGGCGGGATCGCCCGCTCCGGCCTCCTCGCCCGCCTGGTCGTCAGCGGGGTCCTCGCCCCTGGGGTGGGCCCGGTGATCGCCGGGGTGGAGCCCAGGCCCGCCCTCCGGCGGATCCTCCAGGGCGGCCTCGGTGACAAGACCGCGCTGCGGGCGGACTACGTGGACGAGCTCCTGCGGGTGGGCGGCCGCCCCGGCTACCCGGCCGTCGCCCGGGCCGTGTACCAGGCCCTGCCCAGCCTCGTCGCGGCCCGCTCGCGCTATCCCGAGGTCAAGGCGCCCGTCCACCTCGTCTACGGGGAGAAGGACTGGTC
Organism: Streptomyces longisporus; assembly: GCF_039532765.1. Classification (NCBI taxonomy): domain Bacteria; kingdom Bacillati; phylum Actinomycetota; class Actinomycetes; order Kitasatosporales; family Streptomycetaceae; genus Streptomyces; species Streptomyces longisporus. The sequence continues at coordinate 40,555 of NZ_BAAASG010000012.1, read as the reverse complement.
CCGGCCCTCGGACCGGGAAGCCAACCGGCAGCTGCTGCCGGCCGCCGAGTTCACGCAGGTGCCGAAGGCCGGGCACTTCATCGCCCTGGAACGGCCCGATGTGCTGGCCGACCTGCTGAACGCGGCGGCGTGACGGCCCCGGGACCGGCCGACGCCTGGACGTACCAGAGGAGAGCGATGCCCAGCAGCGGCTACGCCCTGCCTCTGCAGGTTCGACGTCCTGGACCTGGTGCGCCCCGGTCGCGAACTCCGCCCACCGGACCCCCGTCGTTCACAGGCTCGTCAGGATCTGCGGCGAGAGTTCCTTGATCATGGTGTTGGTCCAGCGCATCTGCCGCAGTGTCTGCGGGTGACAGGCGGCGGCCAGGGACAGGAGGTCCTCGTCCTTGGTGGCCTGTGCGGCCTGGGCGAGCATCTCCCAGTACAGCGAGTTGCGTGCGGCGTCGACGTGGAGGTCCCGCAGGTCGCGCAGGAGCAGCAGCCCCGGCTCGGGGCGGTGTCCCAGCGCCTCGGCCGCCTTTTCCCTGAGTGCCGACAGCGGACCGGAGGACGGTTCCTGGGGTGGTTCGCTGAGGTTGAGGTCGTGGTCGCGCCCGGCGTCGGCCAGGCGGCGGGCGTGTGCGGTGGACCAGCGGGCGAGGTCGGTTGCGATGTGGTGGATCTCGTGGTCGGTGCGGTGGCGCTCGGCCACCGTCGTCAGCTCCTTGGCCAGGTGCCGTTCGCCGTGGTGGAGCGCGCGGAGGATGAGGCCGATGCCGTTCATGCGGTGTCCTCCTCACCCCGGTCGTGGGAGGTCTCGGCCGCGAGGGCGGCCGGGCCGCCGGTCGTCGCCGGTGCGGTGTCGGCACGGGCGGGGACGGACGCGGTGGTGGTCGGGGCCGGCGAGGGGTGGCCGTCGGCGTGCTCCACGCGGCGCAGCGCGGCCGCGGCGGTCTTGAACAGGGGTTGCTTGGACACCGGGTCCCAATCGGTGACGGTCGTCTCGTTCGCCGCACGGGCAGGTGTGTCGCCGTTCGGGCCGTGACCCGCCTTGGTGTCCCAGTAGCCGTAGTGGAAGGGGACGAACAGCAGCCCCGGGCGGATGTCGGTCACGCGCAGCCGGCCCTGGACGGAGCCGCGGCGTGTGCTCACCTCCACCAGGTCGCCCTCCTCCAGGCCGAGTGCGGACGCGTCGGAGGCGGACGCCTCCACCCACACCTCGGGGGCGGCGGAGTTCAGCTGGGGCGCCCGCCCGGTCTTCGTACGGGTGTGGAAGTGGTAGAGGGTACGGCCCGTGGTCAGCTGGAACGGGTGGTCCTCGTCGGGCGCTTCATGGGGCGGCAGATAGGCGGCCGCCTTGATCACGGCCTTGCCGTCGGGGTTGAGGGAGCGGTACTCGACGACGTCGTTCGACGCGCCGGTCTCCAGGTCCTTGCCGTAGCTCTCGCAGACGTCCGGGTGGGCCCAGGTGATGCCGTCGACGTAGAGGCGTTCCGTGCCGTCGGGGGCCTGTTCGTTGCACGGCCACTGGATTCCGCTGCCCGCCCGCAGCCGGTCGTAGCCGAGGCCGGTGTAGTCGCACGGCCGGCCGGCACTGCAGCGCTTCCACGCCTCGAACGCCGACTCGGGGTCGTGCCAGGTGATCAGCGGGCCGCCGTCCTTGTCGCGGAAGTCCATACGGGCCGCGTAGTCGAGGAAGATGTCCAGGTCCGACCTGGCCTCCCCGGGCGGATCGACAGCCCGGTCGCACAGATGGACCGTGCGATCGGCGTTGGTGCAGGTACCGGTCTTCTCGCCCCAGGTCGCGGCGGGCAGGACCACGTCGGCCAGCTGGGCGGTCTCGGTGAGGAACAGGTCCTGTACGACGACGAAGAGGCGCTCCTGGGACAGGACGGAGCGGATGCGGGACAGCTCGGGCAGTGAGACGGCGGGGTTGGTGCCGCTGATCCAGAGCATGCGGATCGAGCCCTGCTCGGCGTAGCGGAACATCTGCATCGCGTGGGTGGGCGGGGCGTAGTGCGGGATGGTCCTCGGCTCGACGTTCCAGATCTTCGCCAGCTCGTCGACATGGCTGTCGTTCTGCCAGTTACGGAAACCGGGCAGGTCGCCGTTGGCGCCGCACTCACGGGTGTTCTGGGCGGTGGGCTGCCCGTTCATCTGGAGCACGCCCGCGCCCGGGCGTCCGAGCATGCCCCGGATCAGATGCAGGTTGTTGATCTGCACGGCGGCCGCCGTGGCCTGGTGGGACTGGTAGACGCCCTGCAGCACGGTGGACAGCAGCCGCTCGGCGGTACCGAGGAGTTCGGCGGCCTCGGCGATCCGGGCGGCCGGGACATCACAGATGCCGGCCGCCCACTCGGGCGTGCAGTCCGCCACCCGGGAGGCGAGTTCCTCGAAGCCGACGGTGTGGGCCGCGAGGTAGTCGTGGTCGACGCGGTCGTTCCGGATGATCTCGTGGAGGAGGGCGTTGAGCAGGGCGACGTTCGTGCCACTGCGCGGCGCGAGGTGGACGGCGGACCTGCGGGCCACCTGCGTGGGGCGCGGGTCGACGCACACGAGGCGCGGCGGATCGCCGCCGTCCAGCCGGTCGAGGATGCGCATCCACTGCACCGGCTGGGTCTCGGCGATGTTGTGCCCGAACAGCGCGATCACGTCGGCGTGGTCGAGGTCGTCGTAACTGCCCGGTTGTCCGTCGCAGCCGAAGGACTCCTTGAGCGCCTCGGCGGCCGTGGAGGTGCACAGGCGCGTGTTGCCGTCCAGGTGGTGGGTGCCGATGCCGGCCCTGGCCAGGACCGTGAGCGTGTAGTACTCCTCCAGGAACAGCTGCCCCGTGGTGTAGAAGCCGATCGACCCCGGGCCGCGTTCGTCCAGCAGCTCCCGGGAGCGGCTGACGACGCGTTCCATCGCGGTCGCCCAGTCGCACTCCACCAGATCCCCGTCGCGGCGGACCAGCGGGCGCGTCAGCCGGTCCGGGGAGGTGCCGGCCTGCCAGCCGTAGAGGTCCTTCGGATCAAGGCGGCCATGGTTGACCCGGTCCTGCGCCCGCCCCCTGACGCCCACCATGCGCCCGCCTGCGACGGCGATGTCCATGGCGTCGCCGTCCGAGTGCAGCAGCGACGTGGCCTGCACCCACCGCTCGACCGTCCCGGGGTCGACGCCCTCCGCGAGGAAGGTGTCCACACGCTCGGGCCAGGTCTCGTCACGGTCGTACGGGGTACGGCCGCCCCACGGCTGCGCGATCCGATCCACAGAAGTGTGCACGCGAGCCTCCCGGGACCCTCGACGACGCCGGCCACGTCACGCCCCGGGTTCCCCCGGAGCCCGTCGACTAACGAGCCCCTCCCGCGCGTGCCGACTGCGGGCGCCGTCATCCGACGTACCTGCGGGCCGTCGACGAGCGCCGGGCACGCTGGAGTGCGGTCAGGCGCCGCTCGATCTCCCGCGGCACCGGGTCGCGCTGCCGCAGCACCCAGGGCAGGCCGGCCACCGCGCGGGCGACGGCGCGGACGGACGCCGCATCCCGCGGAACGGTCGCCAGCAGCTGAGCCGTACGCCGCAGGGCCGGCAGGAGCGGGCGGCGCAGCCAGGTGAACCAGAGCGTGTTGCGCAGCCCCAGGATCCTGCGTGCCGTGCCGTCCCTCAGCTCGGAAGCCCAGCGGCCGGCGCAGCCACAGGGTCAGCACCTCGTTGCGGCGTTCCAGGGGGCTGCGGCCGGCGCGGCCTGCCGGGTCGGGGTGGTGATGGGCCGTCAGGGACGACTCGTAGGTGACTCCCCAGCCCCCGGCCGCGAGGTCATAGGCGAGCAGGGTCTCCTCCCCGCCGAAGAAGAGCAGCGGGTGGTAGCCGCCCGCCGTCAGGAACGCGTCCTTGCGCACCACGCAGGCGCAGCCCAGGAAGCCGAGCACCGGACGGCCCGGCAGGTCGGGTTCGGCCGGCAGCGGCGAGGCCGCGAGGACCGCGTTGAGCGGGTCTTCGGCCCGCTCGGCGCCGACCAGGGTGCGGGCGGCCAGCAGGCCGAGCCGCGGATGGGTGTCGAGCAGGTCGGCCGCCTGCCGCAGTGCCCCGGGGGTCCACCACGAGTCGTCGTCGCTGAACGCCACGTAGGGCGTGTCCGCGTGCCGTACGGCGAGGTTGCGCCCGACGGCCCCGGTGTTCCCGCGGGGCGTGAGGATGCGGACGTCCGCCGGGTGCCGGCGAACGGCGGCGCGGGTCGCGTCGTCGGAACCGTTGTCCACGACGATCACCCGGGGCCGCTCCGGCAGGGCGGCCAGGGCGTCCAGCGTGCGCAGCACACTCGCGGGACGGTCCCGGGTGATCACCGCGACGGTGACCCGCCCATCGGAACCGTCCGCACGACCGGAGGCCACCTCGGTGGCGGGCTGGAATGCCACCAGTGTCATCTCCCTTGGCTGGGTGGGTGGTTGGGGGGCGGGCTGTAGCGGCCCGGGTGCGGGGGTGGGTGCCCCGGTGGGGCGGGCTTTCGTAGGGTGGGTGGTGTTTGACGTGTGGGGGGCCGCGCGGGTGGGGTGGCACCTCAGCGGTGGGATGGAATGCCACGGGGGTCTTCTCCCTTGGCCGGGTGGGCCGTTGTCGGGACGGGCCGTAGCAGACCCAATGCGGCGGTGAGGACTTCGTCGGCCGTGATCTGCAGCAACTGGGGGTCGGGGGTGTCCCCATGCGGGTCTCCCGGTGGGCCGGGCTTCCACAGGGCGAGGTGGCGTTCGACGCGTGGGGGTCCCCACAGGCGGGGCGACACCGGCCCGAACAGCGTCACCGAGGGCGTTCCGTGGGCCACCGCGAGATGGGCCGGGCCGGTGTCGCCGCTGACGACCAGCGCGGCGCGGGCGACGAGGGCCGACAGCTCGCCGAACGGCAGCCCGCCGCGCAGCAGGTCGCGCGAGGGCAGGCCGGCGCGTTCGGCTACGTCCTCCACCAGTGCGTCCTCGCCCGGCCCGCCGGTGAGCACGACCCGCCGGCCGACGGCGCGCAGGTGCCGTACGACGACGGCGTACCGCTCGGCGGGCCAGCGGCGGGCGGCCGACTCCGCGCCCGGATGCACCACCACGGCACCCGGCGCCGGGGACGGGGCGACGGGCGCCGGCAGCCGTACGTCGTCGGGGTCCGCGGGGATGCCGTACGCCCCGAGGAAACGGCACCACCGCGCACGCTCGTGCTCGTACGGCCGCCACACCGGAGGCCGGCCGAGACCGGGTTCGGGCCCGGCGGCGTGCGCCAGCAGCCGACGGGGGCCGAGCGCTGCCAGTGCGTCGCGGCTCTCGGGTCCGTTGCCGTGCAGGTCGACGGCGATGTCCGGCGGCGGCCCGGCCCAATGCCCCAGCGACGGCACCCCGCGTCCCGGCGCCTCGGCCGGCAGAACGCCGTCCACGGTCCCGGTGGCCAACGCCGCCTCCTCAAGGGAACCCGGCAAGGCCAGCACGACACAGTCCCCGGCAAAGGCCCGCCGGATCCCCCGCAGAGCGGGCACCCCGGCCAGGAGATCACCGAGCCCCAGCGCCCGCAGCACCAGCACCCGACGCCGCTGCGACGGCTCGCTCATCGTGGCCTCCGTCCGGTGCTCGCGGGCTGGGGGCGGGTGTGTGTCGTTCGGGGGGTGAGGGCCGCCCGCTCGGTGACCTGTCCGCCCCGGCTCTGCGCGAGGGGTGGTTCCGTCATCGTGGCCTCCGTCCGTTGCCTGCGGCCTGCGTGCGAGTGTCCGCCCTGCGCGGGGTGAGGGCCGCTCGTTCCGCGATGCCTGTGGTGGAGCGGCCGTCGAGGTAGGGGAAGAGGACGACCTGGCCGCCCCAGCTCTCCACCAGGGGTGCCTCCGGGAGGCGGGTCAGTGCGTAGTCGCCGCCCTTGGCCCAGATGTGCGGGCGCAGTTCGGCGAGCAGGCGTTCCGGGGTGTCCTCGTCGAAGACCGCGACCGCGTCGACGCACTCCAGGGCGCGCAGGACGCGGATCCGGTCGGCTTCGGGGACCAGTGGCCGTCCGGTGCCCTTGCGGCGGCGTACGGACGCGTCGGAGTTGACGCACACGACCAGGCAGTCCCCGGTGCGCCGGGCGGCCTGGAGCAGCGCCACATGGCCGGCGTGCAGCAGGTCGAAGCAGCCGCCGGCGGCGACGACGGTGCCGCCCGCGGCCCGCACCCGGGCCGCCGTGCGCAGTGCGTCGTCGGTCGGCTCGGCGTCGGACGGCGGAGGCGAGGGCTCGGTCGGCGCGGTCTCCGCCGCCAGGGACCGGACGCCGCCTTCGGCGACGTAACGCGTGGCGGCGTGTACCGCCCCGCGCACCGCCGTCTCGACGAGTTCACCGTCGGCCAGGAGCCCGGCAGCCGTCGCCGCGAACCGGTCCCCCGCGCCGCAGGCGTCGCCCTCGGCGGTGACCGGCGACGGCACCAGCAGCGGTGTCTCGCCGTGCGACAGCAGCGCTCCGCGCCCGCCGAGCGTCACCGCGACGCTGGCCGCACGCCACGCCCGAACGAGCCGCCCGGCATCCCGCGCCGCCCGCTGCAACTCGCCGCCGGGCCCGGACTCCACGTCGACCCGGCTGCCCGCGAGGGCTTTGGCCTCCAACCCGGCTGCCCGACTGCCCGCAAGGGTGCGGGCCTTGACGTCGGCTGCCGGGTTGCTTCCGGGGGTGTGGGCCTTGACGTCGGCTGCCGGGTTGCCTCCGAGGGTGCGGGCCTTGACGTCGGCTGCCGGGTTGCTTCCGAGGACTTGGAGCTCCGCCTCGGCTGCCTCACTGCCCGCGAAGCTGTGGGCCTCGGCGGCGGACGGTGTCGCCAGTCGGACGCCCGGGACCGGTGACCGGCCGCGTGGGTGCGGGTCCCAGGTGATCGGCACCCGCGCCGCCGCGGCGGCCAGCGCCTCGCGCAGGACATCCGCGGTGCCGCGGCCGTAGTCGGCGACGAGGACGGCTCCGGCGTGGGCGATCGCCCGACGTGCCTCCTCGGTCCCCTCGAGCGCGGTTCCCTCGCCGTCGTCCAGGCGCAGCAGCGGCCGGCCCTCCGCGAGGATGCGGGTCTTGCTGGACAGGGCCCCGGCGAGCGGGATCTCCACCAGGTCGACCCGGTCGGCGAGAAGCTCGCGCAGGGACGCGCTGGCCGGGTCGTCGCCCAGCGCGGTGACCAGCGTGACCTGCCGGCCGTCGGCCGCCGCGAGCCAGGCGGCGAGCGCGGCCCCGCCGGGCCGGCTGGCCCGCCGGGGCGCGCTGACGACCGGCACCGGCGCGTCAGGGGCGAGCCGTTCGACGCGGCCGCAGACGTCGTGGTCGAGCAGCGCGTCCCCGACGACCAGCAGCGCGGCCGGGGAGGTCATGCGCCCTGCTCCCCGGCGGTGAACGACCAGGGCGCCCCGGCCCCCCGCCGTTCGACCGCCTCGTCGAACGCCTCGCAGAGCATGTGGACCGTCACGAGGTGCAGCTCCTGCACGGTGGCCGAGGTCGCCGCGTCCACGCACAGGCTCTCGTCGGCGGCGGCCGCCAGCGGATTCGGCGCCGGACCGGTCAGCGCCCACACGGTCATGCCGAGGCGGTGCGCCTGGTCCGCCGCGACGAGCAGGTTGGCGCTGGCGCCGCTGGTGGACAGCAGGGCCAGGACATCCCCCGCGCGGCCGTGCGCCGCGACCTGCCGGGCGAAGATCTCCTGGACGCCGTAGTCGTTGGCGATGGCGGTCGTCGAGGAGGTGTCCGCGTGCAGGGCGAGCGCGGAGAACGCGGGGCGGTCGTCCCGGTAGCGGCCCACCAGCTCGGCCGTGAGGTGCTGGGCCTGTGCCGCGCTGCCGCCGTTGCCGGCGACGAGCAGCCGGGACCCCGCCCCGAGCCGGGTGGCCAGGGAGGTGCCCCAGCGCCGCACCACGGGCCCGGCGTAACCGCGAAACCGCTCCAGTGCCTTCATCAGGTCGTCGCAGTGCGTGACGTCGGTGGCCAGTTTCATCGCAGGACTCCCGAGAGCGAGGGGGCGGGGACACAGGAGACGGCGCTGTAGGCACGGGTGACGCCCTCGGCCACGCGGTCCCAGGTGTAGCGGGCCAGGACATGGCGCCGTCCGGCGGCGCCGTAGCGGGCGAGCAGCTCCGGATCGGCCAGCAGACGGCGGACGACCGCGCTGATGTCGTGGTCGTCGTCGGCCGGCACCAGGACGCCCGTGACACCGTCGACGACGGTGTCGAGCTGCCCGCCGACGGCGGTGGCGAGGACCGGCGCGCAGCAGGCCATGGCCTCGACCGGGACGATGCCGAAGGGCTCGTAGCGGGGCAGGGACAGCACCAGGTCCGCGCTGGACATCAGGCCCGGCATCAGCTCCCGGCTCACCCCGCCCAGCAGGGTCACCCGGTCGGCGACACCGCACTCGTCGGCGATCGCGCGCAGCCGCTCGGCCTCCGGTTCGGCCAGCAGCAGGGCGGCTTCGGGCCCGCCGGCGATGAGGAGTTCGGCGTCGGGGACCTCGGCGAGGGCGCGGATCGCGCGGTCGAAGCCCTTGCGCGGGACGAGCCTGCCGACGGCGAGCAGGCGGCGGGGCGCGGACGCCGGCCTGCGGGCCGCGGGGACCGGGGCGAACTGCACGGGGTCCACCCCGCAGGGGACGACGGAGATGCGCCGCCTCGACAGCCCCATCGCCTCGAGTTCGCCCACCTCGTCCTCGCAGGTCGCGATGATGCGGCTGCACTCCCGGCCGACGGCGGTCTCGATCTCGATGCGGTCGGGCGGGCTGGTGTCGGCGGCGCCCTGGTGCCGCTTCTTGACGGTGCCGAGCGCGTGGTAGGTCTGCAGGACCGGTACGCCCAGGTCGCGGGCCCCGGCGAGGGCCGCCCATCCGGACATCCAGAAGTGGGCGTGTACGACGTCGGGTGGCTCCGCGGCCCACTGCCGGGCCAGGAAGTCGCCGAACTCCGGGATGTACGGCGGGAGTTCGTCCTTCGGTATGGGGGCCGCCGGTCCGGCGGGCACGTGGACGACCTGGAACCCGTCGGGCGTGCTGACCCGCTCCGGCAGCCGGGGGTCGTCACGGCGCGTGTACACGGTGACCTCGTGCCCCCGGCGGACCAGTCGCCCGGCGAGTTGCGCCACGTACACGTTCTGCCCGCCCGCGTCCGGGCCGCCGAGCGCGGCCAGCGGGCTGGCGTGCTCGGAGACCATGGCGACACGGGCGGCCGAGGGGTGGCTGGTGCTCATCGGGTGACCTCCTTGATCAGGCGCTCCCAGTCGTCCCGGAACCGCCGCTCTCCGTAGCGGGCCTGTGCCGCGGCCCTGGCGGCCTCCCCTGTCAGCCGGGCGTCCGCGGGATCCGCGAGGAACCCGCGCAGGGCGTCCCGCAGGACGTCGAGCCGGTTGGACACCACCCCGGCCCCCTCCGGAACGGCCTCGCGCACCTCGGTGGTGTCGAGTGCCACGACGGGCATCCCGAGGAACATCGCCTCCAGCAGGGACAGCCCGAGCGACGTCCACCGGACCGGGTGGAGGTAGGTGCGGCAGCGCGCCATCGCCGGGTGCAGGGCGCTCTGCGGCAGGTCGCGGCTGCGCAGCCGGTCGGGCGGCAGCCCGAGGTGGTCCGCGAGCCCTTCGGTGCGCATGCCGAAGACGTCCAGCGGCACCGCGCGGGCGAACTGGGGCAACAGGTCCGTTCCCGTCGTACGGCCGCGTCGTACGGGCTCGTTGACGACGACCGCGGCGCGCGGCTCCTCGCCGGTCCACAGGTGTCCGGGGTCGATGATCCCGTGCTCGATCACCGTGGTCGGGGCCCGGCCGTTGTCCCACATGAGCCGGTTGAAGTGGGTGACGTGCACCAGGGTGATGTCGGTCCGGTCCGCGAGCGGGTGCCGGGTGTCCACGGGCGTCTCGTGGGGGCTGTTGTGCTCGACGTACACGGCTGGTACGTCGATGCCGGGGCGGCGGCCGGTCCACCGCCGGGCGAGTTCGAGCTCGTGCGGGCGTTGCAGCACCATCAGGTCGATGTCGGCCTCGCGCAGTTCGGCGGGGCTCAACTCCCTTACCGTGGGCGGCCATTGCCAGGTTCTGGCCCGTCCCAGGCCGTCGGGGCCCCGGTCGGGGGTGACGGGGACGAGGAAGGTGTACGCGCCCTGGACGAACGAGGTCAGCCAGGAGCCGTGCACGTGCCAGACGAGGACGTTCATGTGATCTCCCCCAGGAGTTTCTGCACCGCGGCCACCACGTCCTGGGCCGTGACCTCGTCGAGGCACGGATGACCGGGCACGGGACAGTTCAGGGCCCTGGTGTCCGCGCACGGCGCGTTCTGGTCGCCGAGGAGCACGCTGGGCACGCCGTACGGCGCCCACCGCTCCGCCGGGACCACGGGAGCGAACAGGGACACCACCGGTGTGCCGACGGCCGCCGCCAGATGGGTGGGGCCGGTGTTGCCGCACACCACGACGTCGGCGGTGCGCAGGACTCCGGCCAGCGTGCGCGGGTCGGTCCTGCCGCCGAGGTCCACGGCGGTGTCGCCGCTGACCTTGCGGGTGAGGCCGACCTCGTCGGGGCCGCCGGTGACGACGACCCGATGTCCGGCATCGGACAGCGACTCGACGGCCTCGGCGCAGCGTTCGGGGCTCCAGGCGCGGGCGGGTGCGCTGGCGCCGGGGTGGAGCACGACGTACGGGCCGTTGCCGGTCAGCGCGATCGTGTCGGGCGGCGGCAGCACGCGCAGCCGGCCGTCGTCCCCGGGGGGCGGCAGGAAGCCCATGGCGGCGGCGGTGTCCAGGGCGGCCTCGGCCTCATGGCGGCCGGGCAGCCGCCGGTGCCGTGCGTCGAGGAGGCGGCCGGGGTGGTCGACGCTGTCGGCGCCGATACGTCGGACGCCGGCCAGGCGCAGCACCAGGGCGGTCGGCAGGGGACTCTGATGGAACGAGGTGAGAACGAGCGCGGCGTCGAACGCGGCGTCGGCAAGGCGCCGCACGAGGCCCTCGACATCCGCCTCCTGGACGGTGGGCGGATCGAAGCCCTCCCACGGCGCCTCCCACACCATCAACTCGTCGACGCCGGGCAGCAGCCGGGCGGCGGGTTCCCCGCGGGGACCGCACAACATCGTGACCTGGCGGGAACTCGCCGCCACCGCCCGGACCGCGGGCCCGGCGAGCAGCACGTCACCGAAGCTGTCGAGGCGCACGACCAGCGTCTTCACGGCAGCCCGCCTGGCGCCTCACCGAGGATCCGCCGGACCGCCGTGAGCAGGTCGGGCGCGGTGCCGGGCGCTGCCTCGACCTCCTCCGGCAACGTGACCGCGTTGGGCACGAGCACCCCTCGCGCACCCGCGGCGCGCGCGGCCTGGACATCGGCGCCGATGTCACCGATCACCACACAGTCCGCCGGAGCCACACCCAGGCGCCGTGCCGCCTCCACCACCAGTCCGGGCCGGGGCTTACGGCAGCCACAGCCCGCGTCGGGCGGATGCGGGCAGTAGACCCACACATCGAGCCCACCGAGCAGCTCGTCCGCCCGCTCGTTGACGCGCCGCACATCGCCGTCCGTGATCAGCCCCCGCCCGACCCCCGACTGATTACTGACGACCCCGACCGGAATACCGGCACCCCGCAACAGATCCAACGCCCGCCGAGCCCCGGGCAACGCCCGCACGAGGGCGGGGTCCCCGTTGTAGGGGACGTCCTCGACGAGCGTGCCGTCCCGGTCGAAGAGCACGGCGCCGACGCGCCGGGCGTCCTGGGGGGTCACGGCGCACCCCTGGCGGGTTTCTCGCCGACAGGCGGGGCCTCGGCGTCCCCGACGGGTGTGCCCTCGGCCGCTGTGTTCCCGGCGGCCGTGTCCTCCGCGGTCGGGTCACCGGCGGGTTCTGCGATGGGCGTGTCCCCGATGGGCGTGTCCGTGGCGGGTGCTCCGGCGGGCTGGACGGGCGTGTGGCCGGCGGCTGTGTCCCCGGCGGATGCCTCCGCGGGCGCGCCCCGGACGGGTGCGTCGTCGGCGGCTGTGTTCTTGGCGGGCGTGTTCCCGGCGGGCGTTTCGTCGGCGGTGGTGTTCTTGGCGGGTACTCCGATGGGCGTGCCCCTGGCCGGCGTGTCGCCGGCTGTTGTGTTCTTGGCGGCTGTGTCCTCCACCGCTGCGTCCCCGGCGGATGCCCCGGCCCGCCTGCCCTCGGTGGGTGGGTCGCCGCCCGTCGTGTCCCCGGCAGGTGTTCCTCCAGCGTGTTGCCCGGCAGGCGTCTCCCCGGCGGCCGTGCCTCCGGCGGCCGTGCCTCCGGCGGCCGTGCCACCGAGCGGTGTCGCCCTTCGGTGGCGTAGCAAGCCGTTGAGCCAGTGGTGGACCGCGAGTGGGGGGATGACCAGGCTCGTGGTGAGCATGGTGGTGATCTCGGCTCGGGTGCGGGGGCCGGGGCGGATGCGGGACAGGGTGAACTCGGCCGTGCCCAGGGCCCACAGGGCTGCGGCGGCGCCGGCGGCGCGGCGGCGGCTGGTCAGGGCCAGGGCGGGTGCCGTGATCGCCAGGGACGTCACGAGTGCGTGCCGGGGGAGGCGTCCGCGGGGGGCCTCGGCGCGCGTCCACCAGTCCGGGCCGTGCAGCCGGGTCATCAGGGCGTCGTCGGCGTTGCCGCGCTGGGCCCGTACCGACGCCCAGCGGTCGGACGGGCGCACCGGGTGGCGTGTCACCCGGGTTCCCCGGTGCAGCGACCAGCCGGCCTCCCGCACCCGCAGCGCGAGGTCCGCGTCCTCCCGGAAGGCGCGGCCGAACCGCTCGTCGAAGCCCTGGACCTCGGCCAGCGCCGCCGTCCGGTAGGCCATGTCCGCGGTGGCCCAGGCGGCGTGCTCCAGGCCGGCCGTACCGCGTTCCCAGTCGGTGGGCCGGCGGTCCTTTGGCAGGGGCACCCGTAGTCGCCCCTGGATGCCGCCCGTGGCGGCGTCCGCCGTGCCGAGGTCGTCGGCGAGACGGCGGGACCAGTCGGGCAGCACCTGGACGTCGTCGTCGAGGAAGACGGTCCAGGGCGTACGCAGCGTGCGCCAGCCGGTGTTGCGGGCGGCCGCGGGGCCGCGTCCTCCCGTGCGCAGGGTCCGGACGCGAAGCGTGCCGGCAGTTTCCAGGGGCAGGGGGGCGGTGGGCGCGCGGCGGTCGTCCACCACGACGACCTCCTCGGGCGGATGGTCGTCCGCCGCGGCGAGCGCACGCAGGCAGTCGGCGAGGCAGGGGCGCCCGATCGTCGGGATGACCACGGAGTAGGCGGTGGCGCCCGTCATGCGAACACCCTCTTCCGCCGGATCGCGAACGGCCCGAGCGCCAGCAGGTCCACGGGCGCGGAGCCGAAGCACTCCAGGGCGTCCCGGGGATCGTCGACCATGGGCCGTCCCGCGGTGTTGAGGCTCGTGTTGACGACGACGGGCAGACCTGTCAGGCGCTCGAATCCGTCGATCATGCGGGCGACGAGGGGTTCGTCCTCCCGGTCGACCGTCTGGATGCGGGCCGTGCCGTCCACGTGGACGACGGCCGGGATACGCCCCCGCCACTCCTCGGCCACGTCGTGCACGAACAGCATGTACGGGCTGGGCAGCGGCCCGTCGAACAGCTCCGCGGCCCGCTCGGCCAGCACCATCGGGGCGACCGGGCGGAACTCCTCACGGCCCTTCACGGCGTTGAGGCGCTCCAGGTTCTCCGCGCGGCCGGGATGAGCGAGCAGTGAGCGGTGGCCGAGCGCCCGGGGCCCGTACTCGCTGCGGCCCTGGAACCAGGCCACGATGCCGTCACCGGCGAGTTCGGCGGCGACCGTCTCGGCGATGTCGTCCGGCTCCTCGTAGGGGACGGCCGCGCGCTCCAGCCAGTCGCGCAGTTCGGCATCGCTCCAGCCCCGGCCGAGCGCGGCGGTCGGCATCGGCTGCACGTCTTCCCTTTGCTGGGCGACATGGAGCGCGGCGCCGAGCGCGGTACCCGCGTCCCCCGCGGCGGGCTGCACCCAGATGTGCCGGAAGGGCGTCTCCCGGTGCAGCCGCGTGTTGGCCACGCAGTTGAGCGCCACACCGCCCGCGAGCGTCAGCACGTCCTGGCCGGTACGGTCGTGCAGCCACCGGGCGAGCCCCAGCAGGACCTCCTCCAGGCACGCCTGCGCGCTGGCGGCGAGGTCGGCGTGGTCCTGCGTCCAGCCGCCGTCCTTCGGACGCGGCGGGACCAGCGACGCCCACGGCACGGGGCGGGCCCGGAAGCCGCCGTCGCCGTCCAGGTGGACGTACTCGCGCAACCGGTCGAGGTGGCGCGGCTTTCCGTAGGAGGCCAGCGCCATCACCTTGAACTCGTCGCTGCTGCGCAGGAAACCGAGGTGCTGCGTGAGGTCCTCGTAGAACAGGCCCATGGAGTCGGGCAGCGACTGCGAGCCCAGCACGGTGAGTTCGCGGTTCGTGTAGTGGCCGGCGAGGTGGGAGCCGCATTCGCCGCGGCCGTCCAGCACGAGAACCGCGTTGTCGGGATACGGGGCTGCCTGCCCGGCCGAGGCGGCGTGCGCGACATGGTGGGCGACGAAGCGGACCTTGTCCGGATCGAGCCCCGGCAGGGCCTCGGCGAGGAACTCCGGGGCGCGGCGGGCGTATTCCTGACGCAGGTGGTCCCAGGGATCGTGCAGGCCCAACCGGTCTGCCGGACGGGCGAGTCGGGGGTCGTACGAGTAGGCGACCGCGTCCAGGTCGGACGGGCTCAGGCCGGCCTGGTCCAGGCACCATCGGGCGGCCAGTTCGGGCAGCTCCCAGGCGGAGAAGGGGACGGGCCGCTTGCCGTGCTTGCGTCGGCTGAAGCGTTCCTCCTCCGCCGCCGCCACGATCCTGCCGTCCATGACGAGCGCCGCGGCCGGGTCGTGGAAGAGGGCGTTGATTCCCAGGACACGCATCTCACACCTCCGGGGCGGGCTCGCGCGCCGGAAGCGCGGTGGCGAAGTAGGCGATGGTCTGCTTGATGCCTTCCTCCCAGGGCACGCGGGGCGTCCAGCCCAGCAGCTCGCGGGCGAGGCCCGTGTCGGGGCGGCGCCGCTGCGGGTCGTCGGTGGGGCGGTCGACGTACACGATCCGCGAGGAGGACCCGGTCAGCTCGACCACGCGGCGGGCGATCTCGCGGACCGTGACCTCGTCGCTGCCGCCGATGTTGACGGGGCGGACCGAGTGGCTGGCCGCGACCAGCAGGACGCCGTCGACGGTGTCGTCCACGTAGCACAGGGACCGCGTCTGACGGCCGTCCCCGGCCACCGTCAGCGGTTCGCCCGCCAGTGCCTGACTGACGAACGTCGGGACGGCGCGCCCGTCGTGTCCGCGCATACGCGGACCGTAGGTGTTGAACATCCGCACGATGCCCGCGTCGGCACTTCTGGCGTGCACATGAGCGGTGACCAGCGCCTCGGCGAACCGTTTGGACTCGTCGTACACACTGCGCGGGCCCACCGGGTTCACGTTGCCCCAGTAGTCCTCCCGCTGGGGGTGGACCAGGGGATCGCCGTACACCTCGGACGTCGAGGCGAGCAGAAAGCGGGCCCGGTCGCGCTCCGCCACGGCCAGCATGTTGCGGGTGCCGAGACTGCCGACGTCGAGCGTCTCCAGGGGGAGCCGGAGGTAGTCGGCGGGGGAGGCAGGGCATGCGAAGTGCAGCACCAGGTCGTACGGCCCCGGCAGCCGCTGCACGGCGTCGGGCGCCGAGACGTCGCACTCCACGAACCGGAACCCGCGGCGCTCCTCCAGATCCGCGATGTTCTCGCGGGACCCGGAGCACAGGTTGTCGGCGCAGTCGACTTCGACACCTGAATCCATCAGGCGCTCGCACAGGTGGCTGCCGAGGAAACCGGCGCCGCCGGTCACCAGGGCGCGTTGCCATGTATACGTCGAGACAGTGGTCATGAGGCGCCTCCTTCGTCCGCGCACGGAGGCATCAGGGAGCGGCGCGCCGCACACCCCGTCCGGCGCGGTACAAGGGGGTTTCGAAGGGGGTTTCGAAGAGATGCGGGGAGCTTCGGTGAGCTTCCCGAGCCTTTTGACGTAAGTGAAAGAACAGGTCGCGGATGGCGCTCGGCCGTGGCACCGCCCCAGCGGCCGCCTCCCTGGGCGCCGCACTGCCCAGCGGGGTTCCCGAGGCAGTTGGTTTCACACGTTGATTCTCACTATGCGTCTCTCCCGGGACGCTCGCGACTTGGCGGCCCGGAGGGCTGTGAGCCACCGCACTCGCCGCCCGAGAGCTGTGAGCAAGCACACTCGATCACCCAAATACGGGCATTTTCCGGGCAGTTGCCCTCCATGCCGGCGAGGCGGCGGGGGCAGAGGCCGTCGCCTCGGGGATCCCGTCTGTCACGATGGTCCGCGCCGTGACCGACTCGGTGGAACCTCCGCGCAGCGCAGCCGGTGATCCTCGGTTCCCTCGGTCCGGTTCCTCGTCCGGCTCCTCCTGGTTGTCGAGTACCGCACTGTGTCTTCCACTCCTGCCCTGCTCCCGCCTGCGCGGGATCCCGCCCCGGTCCCGCCCGGGGGCGCCTCACGCTCGCCCTGGCGGTCGCTGAGGTACCGCAGCATGCGCTGGTGGTCCGTCGCCAACTTTCTGTCGAACGCCGGCACCTGGATGCAGCTCACGGTGCAGAACCTGCTGGTTCTGCAGATCACCGGCTCCGCCGCGGCGACCGGGCTTTCGATGTCCGTCCAGGCGGCTCCGGCCCTGTTCATGAGCCTGCTGGGCGGCACCGCCGTGGACCGGTGGCCGCTCAAGCTGACCGCCGCCGTCAGTCAGGCGCTGCTCGGCGCGGTCGCCTTCACCACGGCCGTGCTGGTGGCGCTCGGCCGGCTCGACATGACGTCCCTGATGGTGCTGGCCGCCGTCACCGGCTTGATCGCCACGGTCGACGGGCCCGCGTGCGCGCTGCTGGGCAACGACCTCGTGCCGGTGGCGGACGTCCCCTCCGCCATCGGAGTCGGCGCGCTCGTGCACAACGCGGGCCGGCTGGTGGGGACCGGGCTGGCCGGTGTGACGGTCGGCTTCCTCGGCACGGCCGCCGCGTATGCCGCGAACGGTGTGTCGTTCCTCTTCGTGGCCTCGGTCGTCCCGTTCCTGCGCCCGGCGCCCGGCGCGGTCGGCCACGCCGCCCGGGTGCGCACCCCGCCTCGCCGGGAGGGTGCCGAGCGCGGCCCCGACCTGACCGTGCGGCAGGGCCTGCTCTACTTCGCCCGCCGCCCCCGTATGGTCGCGCTCGCCGCGGTCACCGGGATCAGCTCGGTCTTCGGCCGCAACTACGGCCTCACCCTGGCGGTGCTGGTCACGGGGCCCCTCGCGGGTGGAGCGGGGGCCTTCGGGACGGTCTCCACGGTGCTCGCCGTCGGCGGCATCCTGGGCGCGATCCTCGGCGCCCGGCTGCGGCGGCCCTCGGTCCGGCTCGTCGGCACCCTGGCGGCCGCGGGCGCCCTGCTGCAGGTGGCGGCGGGTCTGTCCCCGTCGCTGACGGTGCTGCTGGTCCTGGTGCTGCCGATGGCGGTCGTGGAGTCCGTCTCCGACACCGCCGGGACCGCGGTACTGCAGACGGATCCGCCCCCTCACCTGCGGGGACGCGTACTCGGCGTGTGGAACAGCATCGGCACGGCCTGGGGCCTCGGCGGCCCGCCCGCGCTCGGCCTCCTGATGGAGGTGGCCGGGGCCCGCGGCGCCCTGGTGACGGGCGGAGTGATCATCGCAGGCGCGATCGGAGCGGGTTTCGTCCGGCACTCCCGCCGGACCCCGGTCCCGGTGACGTTGCCCGTGAAGGACGACGACGTCACAGGCAGGGCGGACCTGGATACGGCTGCTTGACGCAGGTCCGGCGCCCTGGCGGGCGCAGTGGACGGCGGCATCGACGCCCTGGTGTGTGATCCGCTGCTGCGGGTGCAGCGGCCGCGGTGTGGTCGGAGTGGGCTTGGTCCGGCCTGCTTGCCCCATCTCGGCCCTGGTGAAGTTGTCGGTGAAGGACGGCGATGTCACGGGCAGGGCGGACTTGGAAACGGCTGCCTGGCGCAGGGCCGGCGCCCGGCGCGCGCACGGCGGCGGCCCTATAGCGCGGGATTCGCTGGTGCGGCTGCAGCGGCTGCGGTGTTGTCGGAGCGGGCTTGGCCTGGGATTCCCGTCGCACCCTGGCCCCGGTGTCGTTGCCCGGTGAAGGGCGGCGATGTCACGGGCAGGGCGGGCCGGGGAACGGCTGCCTGACGAAGTGGTCGGCGCCCGGTGCGCGCGGTGGGCGGACACCGATGTGCGGGTGGTGGTGGAGCGGCTGACCCGGGCCCGGCTGCTGACCGCCGACGAGGAGGGCGTCCGGCTCGCCCACGAGTCCCTGATCACCTGCTGGGGCTGCACGGCTGGATCGAGGAGGACCGCGAACGGTGCGCGCAGTGGCGGCGGCGGCCCTATAGCGCGGGATTCGCTGGTGTCGGTGCAGCGGCGGCGGTGTGGTCGGAGCGGGCTTGGTCCGGGACTCCCGTCGCACCCTGGCCCCGGTGTCGTTGCCAGGTGAAGGGCGGCGATGTCACGGGCAGGGCGGGCCGGGGCACGGCTGCCTGACGCAGCGGTCGGCGCCCGGTGCGTGCGGTGGATGGTCGCGTCGGCCCCCTGGTGTGTGATCCGCTGGTGTGGGCGAAGCGGGCGTGGGTGTTATTGAATGAGCTGTGCGGTCAGGAATCTCGGGGCCCTGTCGCCCGGGTTCTGATACGTCCCCGGCGTTGTGCCGGGGCCGGCGAGCGAGCTGAGAGAGCCGCATGGACTCCACCCCCTCCCCTTCGTCCGCGTCGCCGTTCGACATGGTCAGCGGCGCTTTGGGGCGGTACATGCCGGGCGAGGGAGCGGCGGAGGCCGGTTCCGCCGATCAGCAGGACGACAGCGCCGCCCGCCCTCGCGCAGAGGCGGATCCGGCACCCGGCCGCCCGGAGCAGATCCTCGGCGCGGTCAGCCTGGACCAGGACCTGAGAATCACCCGCTGCAATCTGAACGCCCCCGTCTTCGCGGGGGTGGAGGCCGTGACCGGAAAACCCTTCGTCGATCTGCTGCCACCCTGGGACGTACCGACGGTCACCCGGCGGCTGCGGCAGGTCCTGGAGACCGGTGAGCCGCACGTCGCCCGGGTCCAGCGGCTGCGGCGCGGCGACGGGTCGGAGCTGGTGGTCTCGATGAGCATCCTGGCCGCCGCGGCGCCCCAGGAGGGCCTGACCGTCTCCCTGATCGCCATGGCCAGGAGGCTGCACCTGTACGCGGCCGAGACCGCGATCGGCACCTCGCTGGACGTCGGCGAGACCGCCCAGTCGCTCGCGGAGTCCCTGCTGGCCTGGGGAGACGTGACCGCCATCGACCTCGACTTCGCCGTATGGACGGGCGAGGTGGTCACCGGCCAGCCGCAGGAGCGCATCCGGCTGCGGCGGGCGGCCCTGGTGCCGGACCGGGCCTGGCCCGACGGGTACGTGACCCCGGGCGACGACCTTCCCGGCGATGCGAGCCGCCTGCTGTCCCGGGCGGTACTCCGTGACGACGCCGCGCAGGCCCTGGTCATACCCGACCGGAAGGCGATCGAGCGGGTGCTCGGCAGTCCGCGGCTGGTCCGTGCCCTGGTGCCCGGTGACCAGGCGGCGGCCGTGGCGTGCATACCGCTGGTCCTGGACGGCGCGCCGCCCGTCGTTCTGGGCGTGGCGGAGGTCTGGCGGCGGGCGGACCGCCCCTTCGAGGACAGCGAGCTGTTCGACCTGCAGGAGCTGGTGGCCAGGACCTCCCACCACGTCGACCTGGCCCGTCAGCACCAGCGCGAGCACACCCAGGTGCTGGCGCTGCAGCGCCGGCTGCTGCCCCGCTCCGGCGGCGACACCATCGAGACCGCCAGCGTCTACCAGCCCGCCACCCCCGACAGCGCGGGCGTCGGCGGTGACTGGGTGAACAGCTTTCCGCTGCCGGACGGCCGTACCGCGCTGGTGGTCGGTGACGTCGTCGGGCACGGCCTGGGAGCCGCCGCGACCATGGGACAGCTGAGCATGGAGGCCCGCGCGCTGCTCTCCGCGGGCCTGGCGCCCGACGAGGTGCTGGAGCACCTGGACGAGACCGTGTCACTGCTGGACGACGCCGAGTCCGGTCTTGCGGCCGGCTACAGCGCCCTCGGCTCGACCTGCTGCATCGCGGTGTACGACCCCGTCAGCCACCACGTGGCCCTGGCCAGCGCCGGCCATCTCCCCCCGGTCCTGATGCCCCCGGGCGGACCCGCCCGCCCGGTCGCCGTGCGCACCCACCCCGGGCTGGGCGCCGAGTTCGCGCTGCGGGAGCCGTACGAGGTGCACGCCTTCGCCGCGCCCCCGGGCTCACTGCTCGCCCTCTACACCGACGGCCTGGTGGAGGACCCCGCGCTGTCGATCGACGAGGGCATCGCCAGGCTGGCGGACGCCGTGTCCACGGTCCACCCCTGGGACGCCCTGCAGCAGGCCGCCCGGCGCGTGGTCTCCGCGCTGGCGCCCGCGCACCGGCGCGACGACGTGACCCTGCTGCTCGCCCGCATGATCGGCTACCGCAAGGGGGACACCGCGACCTGGCGGCTGCCGGCCCGAGGCGACGCGGCCGCCCGGGCCCGCACACTGGTCTCCGCGCTGCTGGGGCAGTGGCGTATCAGGGCCGACACCCAGGACAAGGTGCTGCTGGTGGTCGACGAACTGGTCGCCAACGCGGTCCGCTTCGCCGGCGGACCCCTCACGGTACGGCTGATCAGGACCGGCCACGGGCTGCTGTGCGAGGTGGGCGACACCGGCAACGGCCGGCCGCGGCTCGGCCGGGGCGGGCTCCTCGACGACGGCGGTCGCGGCCTGCACGTCGTGCACGGCCTCACCACCCGTTGGGGCGTGCGCTGGACGGACAACGGCAAGGTGGTCTGGGCGTCGGTCGAGAGGTGACGGAGCCTTCCTGGCCTTACAGCCACTCGCCTTCCAGGGCGGTGGCCGTCAGGCCCGGGGCCGCCGCGTACAGGACGGCACGACTGCCCGGTTCCTGCCCGGCGTCGTAGGCCCTGCGCATGATGTCGAACACGGCGGCGCCTCCGCGGTTGCCGCTGGTGTAGCTGTCCCGGCTGTACTCCAGCAGCCCCGACGGCCACCCGTCGGGCATCGTCTGCTCCATGTACTCCAGCACGCGCGTCCCGCCGGGGTGCGCGAGCAGCACGTCGGGGTGCCAGGAGCCGGGGTCGTCCTGGTAGCGCAGGCGCAGCCACTCCCACATCGCGGTGACCGTCTCCTGGACGGCGCGCGGCCCGCGCCGGTCCATCACGAAGTGGGTGCCGTCCTCGCGCGTCTCCAGGCGGTGCAGGTCCTGGGTGCCGGGCAGGGTGTGGTTCCAGGAGGCGTCAAGCCGCAGCGCCGACTCGGGCCTCGGGCGGCCCGTGACCACCGCGGCGACCGCGGTGTCCGCGAACAGCAGCCGGACGATCAAGGACTCCAGGGTGTCGTCCGCGGGCTGGTACGTCGTGCTCAGCGCCTCCGCGATCACCACCAGGACCACCCGGTCGGGGTCCGCGGCCACGAGATCCGCCGCCAGCGCCAGGGAACGGGTCCCCGCTATGCAGGCCCACTGCGTGGCCGGCAGCAGCAGCACGTCCTCGCGGAGCGGGAGCTTGTTGGCCAGGGAGACGTCCAGCCCCGGCAGCGCCGGGGTGGTGGAGTGACTGGTGATCAGACAGTCGACGTCCGAGGTGTCCAGGCCCGCGATCTGCAGGGCCCCGCGCGCCGCACGCTCCCCGCAGGACTGCACGGCCGCCCAGGCCGGCGCGGTGCGCTCCTGGACGGTCTGCGGCGCGGGTATCGCCTCCAGGGCGGCGATCACGCGGTCCACGTCCTGCTCGGTGAACCCGTCACCGGCCAGCGCCTGACGGGCCTGCCCGATGCCGGCAGCCGGCAGGCCGCCCCCGCTGCCGGGTGCGACGGCGGCCTCCAACGGCAGCATCCATCCGCGGGATTCGATGCCCGTACTGGCCGCGATGCCGTCGATCCTCGGCGCCCACGTCGCATCGGGGTGGCGATCGCGCACTTCCGCCACGATCTGGCTGGTCTGCACGGTGTGCTCACCGTGTATCACGGCAGGCGGGCACAGGTAAGCGGCCATGAGGGGCACCTCTCTCCGGGGGATGGAACGAGGCAGAGCGCCACGAACGCTGTGTCATGGGCCACTTAGGCAGGTTGTGTCCAAGTAAATGGCGCTGCGCTCCACTTCGGGCTCCTTGAGCCGCTTCGAGCATGGACGCCAAATGGGCATTTACGCTGTGATCTGGACAACTCGGATGGCTATTGGTGTGCGTGAGACGGCGCACATATGGGGGGAGTTGACCCCTTGATGTACATTCGCCGTGTCAACAGCGCACCCTGTCCCCGGCCAGCTGCTCTTCGATCAGATCGGCGGCCCGGCGGGTGCCTCCCTCGGCGCGGACCTCGGACCACAGCCATGCCGAGCGCGCGGCGACCTGTGGATCGCCGATGAGTTCCATCAGGGCGGTACGCAGCGTCGCCGCCGTGACGTCCGCAGCGTCGACCCGGCGGGCGACGCCCAGTTCGACGAGCCGGTCGGCGTACAGGGACTGGCCGGGGCCGTTCGGTACCGCGATCATCGGCACACCGCTGCACAGGCCCTGGCTGCTGCTGTCCATCCCGGTGTGCGTCACCCACACGTCGGCCTGCTCGAGAACGGTCAACGGCGAGGCCCACGGCCGCACTTCGAAGTTACGCGGAATCCGCTCGCCCAGATCGTCGGCACTGCTCGTCTGCAGCACCACATGCCATCCCGGGAGATCCGTGAACGCGGCCGCGCACTGGTGGTAGGTCTCCCGTGCCGCGTGGTACGCCGAGCCGGCCAGCGACACCAGCAGCACCTTCTTCGCCTCGGCCGGCCGGGTCCAGCCGTCCTGCTCGCGCTCGGCGCCGAGGCACGGGCCGACGAACGTCACCGCCTCGGCGTCGACACGTTCGGCGAGCGGCTGCATGGCGCGCGGGATCATGGCCAGCACCCGCTTCGGGTGGCCGGTGAACTCCTCCACGTTCGTGGTCACCGCACCGCACCGGGCCAGCCAGTCCGCGAACCGCGCCCGGTAGGCGGGGCCTCCGGGCAGCCGGTCGTACGCCGCGCCGATCTCCTCCTGGGCGCCCTCCCAGGCCACATGCCCCGCGGCCAGCTGGACATGGCCGCGGCCCTGCGCCTCGGCCAGCGCGCGGCCCGCGTACGCGCCGACGTCGTAGAGATAGAGATCGGCGGGATCGTCGTACACGGCGTGCAGTTGGGGGAGTACGGCGATCGCCTCGTCGAGGAAGCGGGAGGCGGAGGCGATGGGATCCTGCGGCCAGTCGGGGCCGGCGACCGGAAGGGTGGACGTGACGCCGATCGGCTCGGCGCCGGTGGCGGCGACCAGCTCGGCGAGGGGACCGGCGTTGGCATACGTCACGCGGTGACCGCGCGCCACAAGCTCACGGATGATCTCCAGACTGGGCAGCACATGCCCGACCAGAGGCGTACCGACCATGGCGATATGAGCAGAACGGGGCATGTCCGGACTTCCTTGGATAGAGGGCTACGACACAGCAACGCCGAGAAGCCCGCCCGAGCAACGCGGTCCTCACCCCGAACCGCAAAAGCGCTGTTGGCCCCACCCCGTTCCCGGTAGCCCCCGCATCCCATTCGCCCGTTCCAGGGCGACTGTGTTCTCCCAGGTCAGGGTGCGTTTTGGCGTTCCAGTGTCCCCAACAGCCCGCTGGGCGTGGCGGTTGGGACGGATCGCCTCGCAAGCTTCGGTCATCCGATCAGCACCACCCGACACCTGAGGGGCACAGCAACATGTCCGGTCTCCGTACCTCCCGCACCCGTCTCGCAGCCGCCGCCGCAACCGCCGTTCTCGCCGCGCTCTCCCTGACCGCCTGCAACGACGGAACGGGCGCCCACGACGAGGGCGCGGCGTCGACCACCTCCACGAGCCCTTCGTCCGGCGCGACTTCGTCGGGCACGGTCTCCAACTCCACCGGCACGACCGGCTCCACGGGCACGACCGGTTCCACGGGTACGACGGGCTCCACCGGCGGCAAGTCCACCAGCGGGTCCACCACGGGTGCGAAGTCCGCCGGCGGCACCTCCGCGTCGAAGGCGTCCGGCACGCCGGTCACCTGCGAGGGCTCCAACACCAAGACGGTCGCGGCCCCGCTGACCCGCCCCGTGAACCACATGCTGCTCACGGTGACCAACACCGGCAGCAGGACCTGCTTCCTCTACGGCTACCCGGCCGTCCGCTTCACCGGCGCCCAGGCCGTGCCGCCGGTCATCAAGGACTCGCAGCCCCAGGCCGTCGTCACGCTCGAACCGGGCCAGTCCGGGTACGCGGCCATCAGCCTGTCCGCCACCGACGGCAGCAGTGAGGGCGGCCACACCGCGAAGTCCCTGGCGGTCTACTTCTCGCCTCGCTCCATGAGCGGGAGCGTCGGCGCCGCCGCCCACCCGCCGCTGCCCGCGAAGGGCGTCTACGTCGACGACTCGATCAAGGTCACGTACTGGCAGCAGGAGATGGGCGACGCCACCAACTGGTGACACCTGAGCGCCCGTTCGGCGAACCGCATCCCACCCGCCCGGAAGGCAGGCAACCCACCATGCGCAGCACCCGCAGGATCACCCGCTTCGTCACCGCCTACATCGGCGCGGCCTTCCAGGTCGTCGTCATGGGCAGCACGACCCGCCTGGCGGAGGAGGCGGGGATCCTCCACCGCGACCACGCGGTCTGAGCGGTGCGGTGGTCCCACTCGGCCTTGGGGACCATGAAGGTGACCCGGACAGGCGCCATACCTGCCCGTGTGCTGGTCAACGGCATACGCGGCAAGTCCTCCATCACCCGGCTGTGCGCGGGCGCGCTGCGCGGCAGCGGCCTGGTGGCCGTCGCCAAGACGACGGGCACCGCGGCCCGCTTCATCCACCCCGACGCCACCGAGGAGCCGGTCTACCGCAAGTTCGGCATCGCCAACGTCGTGGAGCAGATCGGCGGGCGGCCCCACCATGGGCGACGAGGGCGGCGCCTCACGGCTCGACGGCGACGGCTACTACGCCCAGCGGCTGCGCGCGGCCCGCCGGCTCTGGCCCCCCGGGTGGTCGCCTGTCGGCGGGGTGGATCCGGCTGATCGGCGGAGTGATTTTCGGTGCAGGTCCTGATGGAGTGGCCGCTGGTCTGTTGCGAGTTCTGAAGCGGATACAAATGATCTTTGTCCTGATTGTGATCACCACGGTGGTGGCCGGGTGGTCGCTGGTCGCCGGGCGGCTGGAGCGACGGCAGGTGCGGGCTCCCCTGGTGCTGGTGCTCGCGGGTGTGGTCACGGGGGTGTTCACCCACAGCCATATCGCCGTCACCCTGAACTCCGAGGTCGCCCAGCATGTGGCCGAGGTCATCCTGGCCGTCCTGCTGTTCGTCGACGCCACCGAGCTGCCGGGCGGCCGACTGTTCGGCAACGACCCCGGCTCCGCCGCGCGGGTCCTGCTGGTGGCTCTGCCGCTGAGCCTGATCGCGGTGGTGCTGCTGGGAATGTGGCTGCTGCCCGGGCTGCCGGTCGCGCTGCTGCTGCTCATCGCGTGCATCGTCGTCCCGACCGACTTCGCCCCGGCCGAGACGCTGGTCCGCGACCGGCGGATCCCGGCGAGGGTGCGCAGCGTGCTCAACGTGGAGAGCGGCTACAACGACGGCATCGTCTCGCCCCTCTTCCTGTTCGCACTGATCCTCGTCGGCACCGACTCCGTCACCCGCACGCCCGCGCAGGCCCTCGGCACGGCCGTGCCGTTCGCGCTGAAGGCCCTCGTGGCCGGCTTCCTGGTGGGGGCGCTGGTGGCATGGCTGATCAATGTCGCCGACCGCGCGCAGTGGATGACGGAGCAGTCCCGGCGGATCGTCGTGCTGGTCACACCGCTGCTCGCCTACACCGTGACCACGGCGATGGAAGGCAACGGCTTCGTGGCCTCGTTCGTGTGCGGGATCGCCTTCCGCTACGTCAGACAGGCGCCGGTCCGCCGACGGGGCGCTTCGGCTCCGCACGCCTCGGACTTCCAGCTCATCGAGGACACCAACTCGATGACGACGATGTGCATGTGGTTCTTCTTCGGCAACGCCGTGGTGCTCGCCGTGGGCGAGGGCCTCCACTGGCCCACCGTCCTGCTCTGCGTCGCCGCGCTCACCGTGGTGCGCATCCTTCCGGTCCTGCTCGCCTTCCTCGGCTCGACGTTCACCTGGCGAGAGAGGCTCATGGTCGGCGCGCTCGGCCCACGCGGCACCACCTCCATCGTGTTCGGCCTGCTCGCGTTCAACGCTCTGCCGGACGGGCCGTACGCCGACACCGCCCTGTACGCCATGACCCTGACGGTGCTCGGCAGCGTGCTGCTGCACGGCGGCGGCTCGGCGCTCATCGCCCGGTCCCTGACCGGCCCGGTCACGTCCAGCCAGTCGGCGGGGGTGGACCCGACAGTCGCCGGATGTGCGGAGAGCGGCCGGGCTTCCAGGCTGGAGGCATGACACTGCATGTTCGCAACAAGGAACCCGAGACCACCCTGGGGGCATCGGCCGAGGTCGACGCGCCGGGCCGTGACGCCACACCCCGCAGGGGCGGGCCGCTGGAACTTCTCGGCCTGACGCTGGCGGCGGGCGCGGGCGTCCTGTTCGTCGTCCGTCCCGAGTTCTACGAAGCGGTGGTGCACCTCTTCGCCACGCGGGCGGCTTCACTGGTCCGCTGAGCGGCGCCCCGAAGGCCCGTAGGAAGGGAATCCTGTGAACCCCGCATCCGCCCCGGAGCCGACGGCTGCCGGGTCCCCGCATGCCCGCGAGACGCTCAAGGCTCGCGCCGGCCGGGGGACTGCTGCAACCGCATGGCCACGGGCCGGCAAGTCCCGCTGAGCAGGCCGGACGCCCGCCCGCTCGACCTGATGCGCACGGGCACCGGCCGGCAGCCCGCTCCGCGCCCCGGACCGCACGGGCCTCACCACCAGCGGCCGCCGCGTCCTGACCCACACCAGCCCTTGCGGGGCCACGCCGGCACCGCGCCCACGCATGTCCCGCAGTCCTTGCCCGTGGACGGCCGGTCGGTGCCACGGCCGAAGCCCGCGAGGGTGATCCCCTGCGGGCCGGGCGGACCGTCCGGGCCGGGACGGGTCAGAAGCCGGGCCACCCCGGCCGGACCTCACCGCACGAACTTGGCGGGCCTGGTGGCGGTGTTGAGCAGATGCTCCAAGGGGCCGCGGCGGAAGAAGCGTGACCAGACGGCGGCGAACACGATCGCCCCGAGGACGTACATGAGCAGCGGCACCCACGACTGCTGGGTGCCGGTCCCGGCGGGCGTGGACAGCAGGGACTGCGCCAGGAAGTGGCCGACGTAGGCCGTCAGGGACATGGTGCCCACGGCGACGACCGGTTTCGCCAGGCGGCGCAGGCGCGGCAGCCGGTCCATCAGCACCGTCGCGCCCACGATCACGAGGATCGCGACGCCCACGCTGCCGACGATGTCGAACGTGGTGCCGCTGTGCGGCCCGGCGGACAACAGATCCGAGAACGACAGCCGGGGGTCCACGGACCCGCTGGACGACGCCCCGTCCTCCGCCGTGCTCCGCAACGCGTTCCCGCCCGCCAGCAGCAGGGACAAGCCGTAGGCCCCCACCACGAGGCCGGCGCCGAGCGCCGCCAGGCGCCGCTGGACGGTGGTCGCCGACAGGTCCGTGCGACCCAGGGCCATACCGGCGATCACGAACGGCATCCACGTCAGCGCCGGGTAGAAACCGGTGAGCAGCAGATCGAGCACTCCCACCTCGCTGAGCCGGTGGAGCGGGTCGTAGGCGTTGATGCCCTGCTGGACGGAGTCGCTCAGCCGCGCAGTCAGGACGAACGCCAGCTGCGGCGTGACGAGCGCGAGCCCCGCCGCGACCGTCGCGAGGGCCCCGGCGCTCAGCCGCACCAGGGGCAGGGCGAGGAGGAAGTAGACGCCGTAGAAGCCCAGGATGATCACGCCGCCGTATTCCATCGCCATGGCGGTGCCCAGGGCCAGCAGGACCACGGCCCGGATCGCGATCCGGGCCTTCGCCTGCCGGCCGGCGAGCCCGGTCTTCGGCTCGAAGCGGCCGGCGATCAGCATCAGCGAGAACCCGGCGAGGGTGGCGAACAGCACCGACGAGTGGCCGTCCGCCAGGTACCGGACCCAACTGGCGACGCCGTGCGTGGCCGACAGCGGCGGGCCGATGTGCACGACGTACATGCCGAACACCGCCAGCGCACGGGCCAGGTCCACCCCGACGAGGCGTCCCGTCGAGGGACCGCCGGGGTCCTGCCCGGCGGACCCGGTCGCGGTCCGGGGCGGTGGAGGCGAGTTCTCCTGCGGAGCCGGTGTCTCCTGCGGAGCCGGTGTCTCCTGTGGCGGCTGTATCTGTGTCATACGGAGAACCTCGCGTGGACGTCACAGGGCGGACCATCCGGCAGGTCTCGGTGGCACCCCCGCCGACGGGCCGGAGCGCTCCCCCCGAACGGCTGGAACCGGCCTGCCGGGCGGCGGGTGTCCACAGCGGCCGTACCGTCGTCCGCCGCGGCGGACGTACTGTCGACAGCAGGCGATCACCGTAAGAGTGCGGGTCCACGGGGCGCCGAGAAGCGGGACAGAGCAGACGAGTGTGAGGCGGAACGCCGGTGATCCGGGTAGTGGTGGTGGACGACGAGGCCCTGGTGCGGTCCGGGTTCGAGCTGATCCTGAACGCCTCCGACGGCATCCGGGTCGTGGCGACCGCGGAAGGAGCGCAGGCCGCCGAGGTGATCCGGCGCGAGCACCCGGACGTCGTACTCCTCGACATCCGCATGCCGGACG
Organism: Streptomyces longisporus; assembly: GCF_039532765.1. Taxonomy (NCBI): domain Bacteria; kingdom Bacillati; phylum Actinomycetota; class Actinomycetes; order Kitasatosporales; family Streptomycetaceae; genus Streptomyces; species Streptomyces longisporus. The sequence continues at coordinate 11,795 of NZ_BAAASG010000012.1, read as the reverse complement.
TGGACGGCCTGACCGTCCTCCGGGAGATCCAGACGCTGCCCGAGCCGCCGACGGTCGCCATGCTGACCACCTTCGACACCGACGAGTACATCCTGACCGCGCTGCGCTCGGGAGCCGCGGGCTTCCTGCTCAAGGACACCGAGCCCGAACAACTCGCCCACCTCGTACGGACCCTGGCCGCGGGCGGGGTGGTGATGTCCCCGAAAGCCTCGCGGGCTCTGCTGCGCAGCCATCCGGGGGCAGGCGCCTCCCAGGACGCGGACGTGGCACGCGTGCGTCAGCTCACCGACCGCGAACGTGACGTCCTCGTCCTGATCGCGGAAGGACTGTCCAACGCCGACATCGGCACCCGCATCCATCTGAGCGCGGGAACCGTCAAGGACCACGTCAGCTCGATCCTCACCAAGCTCCGGGTCTCCAGCCGCGTGCAGGCGGCGCTCCTCGCGGAGCGGGCCGGACTGCTCAGCGACGGCCGCGCCGACGCGGCACGGGACCACGGGTGGTGAGCACGGCTCAGGCGCTGTGGCGGCGGGTGCCGCCCTGGGCCGTCGACGCGGGCCTGGTCGTGCTCGCCGCGCTCGACACCTGGGTCAACCTCTACGGCGAGGCGACACCGTTCATGTGGGCCTGCGCCGTCCTCGGCTGCGCCGGGCTGTTCCTGCGCAGGCGCCTTCCCCTGGTCGTCTTCCTGCTGACCCTGCCCATGACCCTGTTCATGGACGTGGCGGTCGCACCGCTCTGCGCCCTGTACACACTGGCGACGCGCACCCGCAACCGCCCGCTGCTGGCCGGCTGCGCCCTGCTCAACGCGGCGGCGACGACCCTCGCGTGGCCCCTGTCCGACACGTTCTCCCACGACCGGACCTGGACGCTCATCTCTTTCGTCTACACGCTGGCCACAGCCTTCGCCCCCATCCTGTTCGGCCAGCTGGTGCAGGCCAGACACGACGTGGCCCGCCAGCTCGTCGAGGTCGAAGTGGCCCGCGAACACGAACGCGCCCTGTACGCCCAGACCGTCCTCGCCCGTGAACGCGCCCAGCTGGCCCGGGAGATGCACGACGTCGTCTCCCACCAGGTCAGCCTCATCGCCGTACAGGCCGGAGCCCTCCAGGTCGCCGCCAAGGACCCCGACGCACGCGACGCCGCCCGCACCATCCGCACCCTGAGCGTGAACACCCTCGACGAACTCCGCCACATGGTCACCCTGCTGCGCGCCTCCGGCGGCAGGGAAACCGAGCTCACCCCCCAGCCCACCCTCGCGGACATCCAGCAGCTGATCGCGGGCAGCGGCATCGAGACCACCCTGACCGGCGGCCTCCCGCCCGGCATCAGCACGACCGCCCAACGCACCGTCTACCGCACGGTCCAGGAAGCCCTCACGAACGTGCGCAAGCACGCCCCCGGCGCCCGCGCCGAGGTGCAACTGTGGCACGACGCGCAGTACTTCGGCGTCACCGTCACCAACACCGCCCCCACCCGCCCGTCCGTCGCCCTGCCCAGCGCCCGGCACGGCCTGATCGGCCTGAAAGAACGCGCCGAACTCCTCGACGGCACCCTCACCGCCCAACCCACCCCCGACGGTGGATACGAGATCGAACTACGGGCCCCCACCCGGCCCGCCTGAGAGCGCGTGGCGGTCAGTGGATGCTTCAGGCCGCGTGGTGCGCGGCTTCGGTGACCGTGGCCGCAAGCGGGCCGGCGACAAGGGTGACCGTGCCGTCGGCCAGGTGCAGGACGAGGTCGGCCTGGGCGGTCAGGCGCAGGTCGTGGGTGATGAGAAGGGTCGTACGGCCCGCGGTCAGGCGTCGCAGCGGTGTCATGATGCGGGCCGCCGAGGCGTCGTCGAGGCCGGCCGTGGGCTCGTCGAGGATCAGCACGGGGGCGGTGCGCAGCATGGCCCGGGCCAGGGCGATCCTGCGGCGCTGGCCGCCGGAGAGGTGGCTGCCGCGTCTGCCGACGGGAGTGTCGTAGCCGGCGGGCAGGGTGTCGATGAAGCCGTGCGCGTCGGCGGCCGTGGCGGCGGCGAGCACCTCCTCGTCGGTCGCGTCGGGGCGGCCGTAGACGATGTTCTCCCTGATGGTGCCGTCGAAGAGCATGCTGTCCTGGAGCAGCAGGGTGATGTGCCGGCGCACCTCGTCGACGGGGAGCTGGGCGATGTCCCGGCCGTCCAGCAGGATGCGCCCCTGCGAGGGTTCGTACACGCGCAGGAGCAGCTTGCCGAGGGTGGATTTGCCGGCGCCGCTCGGGCCAGTGACGGCGACCAGGGTGCCGGGGGCGATGTCCAGGTGGACGCCGTGCAGTACGGGGCGGCCGGCGCCGGGGTAGGCGAAGCCGACGTCGTGGAAGGCGAGGGCGCCGCGCACCGGTTCGGCGAGCGGCGGGATGTCCGGCCGTGGGGCGCTTTCGGCGACGGGGCCGGTGCGCAGTACCTCGACGAGGCGCTCGCACGCGGCCGTCGCGGAGGAGGCGCTGACCGCGAGTTCGCCGAGTTCCTGCAGCTTGGGCTGCAGGTAGCCGAGGTAGGCGGCGAAGGAGAGCAGACCGCCGACGCTGAGATGGTGCTCGGAGATCTGCCAGGCCCCGGCACCGATCACGGCCAGCACGCTCAGGGTCTCGATGAACTCGCCCGCCGGCCCGTACACCGAGGACAGCCGGATCTGCCGCAACCCGGCCCGCATCCACACCCGTCCCTCCCGGTGCACCTTCCGTTGCTCCGCCTGCTGACGGCCGTAGGCCTGCACGAGCGGCATGTTGGCGAGGCTCTCCTCCAGCAGGGAGGCGAGGCGTCCGTTGCTGTCGCGTTCGTCGCGGGTGGCGGAGCGCATCAGGGTGCCGAACACCCGGGCGCCGAACCAGATGACGGGCGCCACGGCGAAGGTGACCAGGGCCAGTTGCCAGCTGGTCCAGAAGGCCGCGGCGCCGAAGACCACGGCTCCCACCGCGGTGGTGACGAGCTCGACCGGGGCGGAGGCCACCAGTGACTCGACGGCCTCGATGTCGCCGGTGAGCCGGGTGACCAGATCACCGGTGCCGAAGCGGTCGAGGGCGTCGGGCGGCACCTGCTGGAGGTGCTGGAAGAGACGGTCGCGCAGGCCGAGCAGGAAGTGTTCGCTGGACCAGCCGGTGAGATATCCGCCGGCGGCCGAGGCCGCCGCACCGGCCGCGGCGAGCCCCAGCCAGAGGGCGGCGGGCTGCCAGAAAGCGGCCAGGTCGCCCGGCGCGAGCACCTTGTCGGTGAGTACGCCGACGATGCCGATCGCGGCCGCATCGCACGCGGCCGACACCACCAGCAGCACCACGGAGACCACTACGACCACACGGTTGACGCTCACCAGCGGCCAGAAGATCCGGAACGCGGCCGGCGGGGAGAGACGGGCATGACGGGTGGGGGCGGATGCTCCGGGTGCGGCCATGGGCATGGCGATCGGGGCAGCTCGGCTCATGTGCGCAACACTCCCAGCACGTTGCTCGAACCGACGCCGCGCCGGGACCCGTCACGCACCCACTGGTGCGCACGGACCCCGGCACGGCGTTCTTGTCCGGTTGTCGTTTCGACGCCCTGCTACTTGGCGGCGTGTTTCTTGTGCTTGCGGTGATGCTTCTTCTTGTGGTGGTGCTTGGCCTTGCCGGCGCAGGCTTCCTTCTTCTTGGCCTTCTTGCCCAGCGTGATCTTCGCGAAGGACATGGTGAGGCCCTCCTTTCCGATGCCTTGTCTGTCTTGCCAACTGGCGCTGCTCGCCGCTGACTTGGACTGTGTGGCACCCGTGAATACGGGGGCGGGGGGAAATCCCGCTCAAGACGAAAGGTGAGGACTGGGTATTTTTCTCTTACTGAATCCACGCCCTGAAGGTGCACGCAATGAACAAGCACCAGGTCGCTGACCTGGTGCTTCAGGAAGCTTGTCCGCTCTTGTTTCAGACGGAGCCGGAGCCGGCACGGTCCGCCGATTCGTCGGCGGCACGGCGGTACTCGGCGTTGATGCGCTGCGCTTCCTCGAGCTGGTCCTCGAGGATGACGATGCGGCACGCGGCCTCGATCGGAGTCCCCTTGTCGACGAGCTCCCGGGCGCGCGCGGCGATCCGCAGTTGGTAGCGGGAGTACCGGCGATGTCCTCCCTCCGAGCGGAGCGGAGTGATCAGACGAGCCTCACCGATGGCTCGCAGGAAGGCCGGGGTGGCACCGAGCATCTCGGCTGCCCGGCCCATCGTGTACGCGGGATAGTCGTCGTCGTCCAGACGATCATTCAGGGGGTTGTCCGATGTCATGTCACCTCGCTGTGCAACGCGTCGAGGGGCCCCGGCGCCGTACGGCACCAGGGCCCCGAAGGAAATTGAACACCATCTGTCGGCCCTACTGCTGTGCCGACCTTCTGTTTCCGCTACCGGCCCGGCAGAGGGGGGTGCGGGGGGATCGCAGCTGCTTGACCGGGGACCACCATCCATTCCGGGGTCTTGCGGTACCCGGGCCGAGTGCTTCTCGGGCCGGGCGATCCTGATGGCGTCTGCTCCTCCGTTCCTCTCTGAACCAACTACTGATTGAACCGGTACTGCTGTTGGCAGCTCCTTGTCGTGCGAGCCGCCCAGTGCGGCTCTCAGTCCCGTCACCGTCCTGGGAACACTCTGGCTTCGAGGCTCGAGAGCCGCACTGACCTGCGTACTTCGTCTTCAGTCACCCGCCAGTTCGTGTCTGGCGGATCTCGTCGACCTTGTCTACGAGAAGAAGCGTACCCACGTCAGGAGCGAAAATCTACTCCAGCGAGAGAAGGTTTCACTCTTCTGGTGGAGGAAGAACCCTGCCGTGGCCGGCCGGCACCGGGGGGCGGAAGCCGCCTGCCGACCGTGCGCGCAACCACTTCAGCCCCGCGGGGGGTTTCGGGCACGGGTGGGCCGCATAAGCTTTGCTGTCATGTCGAACCCTGATGAGCTGCTCGTCGCCATCTCCGCCGCTGTGGAGTCCGAGCGAAGCAATCAGATGTCGCTGACCGTGGTCGTCGGCGGCGCCGTCATCACCGGCCGGCTGGCGCCCGAGGCCGTGTGGAGGGAGCGGGTGGCGGAGGTCCTGAAGGACTCGGACCGTCTCGGCCCGTTCTCGGACGTCTTCGCCCGCCCGCCGGGAGGGAACCGGTCCGGTCGTGGCGAGGCGCCCACGCATCTGCACTTTCATCTCGCCCGGATCCTGCAGGGCAGCCTCGGGATCCCGGAGACGGGTGGCATGTACCGCGTCGCGATCAAGGACGTCAGCGCATGGACCGTAGGAGATCTCATCCACTTCGACCGGTGAGACTCCTCGATGCGGGCAGGTGCCAAGGAATTTCCGCAGCAGAATGAGCGGCGCGGAGAACAGCCAGAACAGGCCGAAAAGTCACAGGGGTGAATTACCCCGGAAATGAAGCGAGCCGGGGCCCGCACCCAAAGGTGCGGGCCCCAGCTGCGAAGTATGCGTCGGTGCCGGTGCGTCAGGCCGGAACGATGTTCTCGGCCGTCGGGCCCTTCTGGCCCTGCGCGATGTCGAACGACACCTTCTGGCCCTCAAGCAGTTCACGGAAGCCCTGGGCGGCGATGTTCGAGTAGTGGGCGAAGACGTCGGCGCCGCCGCCGTCCTGCTCGATGAAGCCGAAACCCTTTTCCGCGTTGAACCACTTCACAGTGCCAGTAGCCATGTTGTTTCTCCTTCGGAGGCGGTGTACGAATACGCCCGGTGCGCATTCCGTGTCGCCGTGATGATCGGCCGTCGGAAAAACCTTCTGGCAATCCCACCTGCAACTGAGTTCGACAGTAGCACGGTGGGATCGGCCTTGCGTGCCGGACAATTCTGCTCCGCCGGGCGGCCGAGGAATGCTCGCCGTACCCCGCACCTATTTCTCATTTCACGGGAACAGATATTGCTCTCCGCGGGCGCGGCTTTCTTGCGGAACCGCCCGGGACCGGATCAGTCGGCCAGTCGGTTGGCGGCAGCGGTGGCGATGCCTTCGATGTAGCCGGGGTCGTCGCTGGGCTGACCGGTGAGTTCGACGATGCCGAACCTGTGGCCGCTGCGGATCACCGCGACGCCGCCGGCGACCTTGCCGTCGCCGTTGAAGGCCGGGTACCAACTGCCCCCGCCTGCCTTGACGGTGAACGTGTGCCCCTTGCCGTAGTACCAGTGACCTTGCGGCTCGTCCTGGCAGCCGCGCACCAGCTTGTCGAGCTGCTTCTGGTACGAGGCGGCCGATGTGCCGGTGGAACCGTCCGCGGCGGACTCGGTCAGCGAGGTGCCCTTGGTGTCGAAGGTCCAGGTCACGTCGGCATAGGCGGCGGCCTTCCCCTTGGTCAGCTCTCGCATCGTCTTCTCGCCGGAGCATGCCGACAGAGCCTGCTTCCCGGTCAGGTCCACCGTCGCGCGGACCGGGGCCAGGCCCTGCTGGAAGAAGTCGTCACTCTGCATCAGGCCGGCGGATCCGAGGCCGGGTGCGGCAGGCGCGGTTGCCGACCGGTTCGCGGAACTCGTGTCGGCGCCGGCGGCGGGAAACGCGCCGATGCCGACCGCTATCAGGGCGGCACCGACGGAGGCGGCCACTCCTGCGGTACGACCGCGACGCGCGAACTTCCTGCGGGCTGCCTGGTTGTCGAACATGTCATCTCCTGTCTGGTCACGACGCGGTTGGCGTCGTCGTACGTCTGGGAGATGCCGGAGGTACGGGAGATGTTGGATGGCGATCTGCCATGATCGATGTGATCCACGTCACGTGCTTCGATGGGGCGGGGGCCGGTCTCAGAGCCGAGTCACGGCCGCACGCACGATCCGCGTCATCGCAGCCGAGCCCAGGCAGGCATCGACCTCCAGGACCCCGTAGTGCGAGCCGTTGCGGAGTACGGCGACGCCTCCACACGGCTCCTTGCCTCGTGGAGCGGTCCCTGTGGTGTTCAGATCGCCGCTGTACACACCCATCCAGCTCGCGGTGATGTCCGCAGCGACGTCAACCGTGTGCGTCGGCCCGTAGACCCAGTGCGTGGCCGGTTCGCTCTGGCACGGAACCTCCTCCAACAGCAGGCGTTCGGCGTAGTTCTGGGCCAGTGCCCGGCTTCCGGCGTCGTCGGCGACCTCGCGTGCGACCTGATCGCCGATGTTCGCCGCCTGGGTGGGATCGCCGCCGTTCCCCGTGTTCGTGTTCGTCACCAACCCGCGGAAGTGTGCGCCGTACGCTCCCAGGGTCTCCCCGAGGGTCTTCTCGCCGGTGCAGGCCGCGTTGGCGTAGTTGCCGTCTCCGACACGGTCGCGCACGTAGATGTGCCGGGAGAGACCGACTTTCTTGAAGTCGGCCGCTGTCAGCAAGTGCCGGGTCGTCATGGGCCCGCTCGCGGGCCTCGGAGCCGGAGAGCCGCTGCCCGGCGAGGACGCCGCAGCGCCCGGCCTCGTCTTCGGTGTGCCCTCGGCAGAGGGCGCGGGCAGGACGAACCGGCCGGTCAGCAGGCCGAGTGCGACGGCTACCGCCAGGATGACGACGATCGTCCGAGGCCGCACGGCAGCACCTCCCGGCCCGCGGTCGAGCTGATGCCGGGTGAGAGCGGGGAGCCGGGGCGTCTCAGAACCCACCGCCGAGGCGGTCCCGCATGAAGCGACGGGCCTGATGGATGCGGTCCTTGACCGTGCCCAGAGGGGCGCCGGTGATCTCGGCGACCTGAAGATAGGTCAGGTCTCCGAGATCGCGGAGCACGAAGGACTCCACCAGGGCCGGGTGCCGCTCCTCCAGTGCGGCCAGCGACTCCATCAGGTCCAGGCGGGTCCCCGCGATGACGCTCGTCGTCCGGGGGTCGACACCGTCGGGAACGACCGCATGACTGTCCTCCGCGCGTCGGCGCATCGAGCGATACGTGGCCCTCGCGGCGTTCGAGGCGATCACGGTCACCCAGCCGAGGAACGAGCCCCGCCCGCTGTACTCGTGCAGATGCGTGCTGATGGAGAACAGGGCGTCCTGCGTGGCCTCTTCGGCGTCGGCGTGGTGCGGAAGGAACCGGGAGCAGCGGCGCATGACGGTGGGCCGAAGCCTGACGAGGAGGCGGTCCAGGGACGCCCGGTCACCTGCCTGGGCAGACGCCACGAGGCGCGTCAGCTCATCCTCGTCGAGCACCCTGCTGTCCCCCCGCTATCGTCCGACCTGGACCCCCACTGGGTCGCAGGGAACCTCCCGACCACAGCCGACCACGGTCGGCTGTCTCCGCCTGCTCCACATCGCCCCGGAAAAATGTTGCCACATGCAGAAGCTAGGTCGTTATCTCCTCGAGGAGAGGCTGGGAGCCGGTTCGTTCGCCACTGTCTGGAAGGCATACGACCCCGAGCTCGACACCGATGTCGCGGTCAAGGTGCTGGCCGACAACTGGGCGTCGAACGCCGATGTACGACAGCGCTTCCTGGCGGAGGCGAGGCTGCTCCGCAGGATCTCCAGCCCACGTGTCGTGCGCGTTCACGACGTCGGTGTCCAGGACGACCGGCCGTACTTCGTCATGGACTACGTCCGAGGCGGCACGCTGGCCGAGCAGACAGGGCACTGCGGGCCGGCGGAGGCGCTCCGGCTCGCGGCCGAGGCCGGGTACGCGGTCCAGGTGCTCCATGACGCGGGCGTCGTCCACCGCGACATCAAGCCCTCGAACCTCCTGCTCGACACCGGCCGTACGCCTGCCGCCGTGCTGGTCGCGGACCTCGGCAGCGCGAAGCAACTGGCCGACGCGTCGGGGCTGACCGTGACCACCGGCACCCCCGCGTACATGGCGCCCGAACAGGCCTTCACCGGCGGGTTCGACGGTCGAGCCGATGTGTACGCCCTCGGTGTCGTCGCGTTCGAGCTGCTGACCGGACGCAAGCCGTTCGGGTCGGGTGGTCGCACCGTTCTTGTGACGCAGCTGGCGTCGACGACGTCGTTGCCGAGCCTTCCCAGAGAGCTGGGGGTTCCGGACCGCATCGAAAGACTGCTGCGTGCTGCGCTGTCCATAGAACCTGACGAACGCCCGCAGACCGCCCAGGCGTTCGCGGACGCGCTGCTGTCACGGGAGAAGGAGGAGTGGGCGTCGGTCAGGTCTTCGGGACCGACTCGCCTGGTGGTCTGGCTTGCGGCGGTCGTCGTGTTCCTGATGACAGCGGCGCTGACCTGGTTGTCCCGCTGAACCTGCGGGTGGCGATCGCGTCCCCGCTGGTCCGCCGCACGCTGGGCGGAGCGCTGCGCCTGGAACGCCGAGGAGGAGCCCGACGGACTGCTCGTCGTTGTTCGTCGTCGCTGCGGGCGCGGGTGCGCGGGCTGCACCGGGAGGACCGAAGGGCCCTTCCCCGGCGGGAAGGGCCCTTCGGTGGCCTTACTCGGTGCGCAGGCCGTCCGGGCGCATCAGCCGCAGCAGCGGCGGCAGACTGAGCACGGTCACCAGCAGGACGACGGCGGTGGCGGTGCCGGTCATGGTCAGTACGCTCGTCCAGTCCACGCCCACCGGCTTGCCCGTCATCTTCAGCAGTGCCGCGCCCAGTGTCATCCCGATCGCTGTGGCCAGCGTCAGGGCGAGGCCGATCGGGATCGCCGTCTGCCACAGCACGGACAGGCACAGGGTGCGGCGCCGGGTGCCGAAGGCGATGAGCGACGACAGCAGTTTGCGGCGCTCGCGCAACTGCTCCAGCTGCGAGACCAGCAGGCTCGCGCCGATCAGCGCCAGTACGCAGGCGGCGCCGACGAACAGGAAGGTGCGGAGGGAGGCGTAGGTGTCGTCGCTCTTGCTGGACACCAGCATCGTCGGATCGGTCGGCATGCCGAGACGGCGGGCCGTGTTGCGCGCGTACTCCGGTGCGGCCGCCAGCCTCTGGTCGAGCGCGAGATAGATCTTCCCGTCCAGGCCCTGTGCGCGGCCCGCGGGCAGGGCGCCCGGCGTCAGCAGCAGCCCGCCACGCTTCCACCCGGACTGATCCGCCTTCGCCCGTGCCTGCTTCACGCCCGCCGGCACGGTCCAGGGCATCGGCCTGTGGCCGAGGAGGGAGCCTACGGTCGCGCTGAACCACACCTTTGTGCCGGCCTTGGAGAGGTCGGCCGCCCCCAGCTCATCGGCCTCCTCGGCGCCGCCCCGGACGGCGAAGACGTCACCGTCCTCGCAGGAAGGCAAGGAGGCCACCTCGCGCAGGGACGCGCAGTCGGCGATGGTGACCGGGGCGTCTTTGCCGGCTTCCGTGCGCCGGACACGGCCCTCGTCGTAGGCGTAGACGTTCGCAACGCCTCTGGTCGCCCTGAAGTCGGCCGCCGCCCGGGCGAGCGGCACCTCGTCGGGCAGGTCCGCGAGCATCTGGGCACGGGTGGGGTCGTCGTTGGTGTGTTTGGTGTACTGGCCCTGCACCCCGGAGAACAGCATCTGCAGGGCGATGGCGCCCGCCACCGCGACCGCGATGCCGTTCACCATGCGGGCGGCCGTTCCGCTGCTCAACTGAAGTCGGCGGGTGGCCAGTTGCCAGGCGACCGGGCCGGAGCCGAGCCGGGCGACGACCGTCTCCACGACCCACGGCAGCAGCGCGGTCACCCCGACGAGCAGCAGCAGGACACCACCGATGACCTGGTACTGGTTGAAGTCCTTGCTGAACCGGTCCTTGCCGATCATCGGGTAGAGCAGTCCGAGCCCGCCCACGGGCAGCAGCAGCCGCCACCACAGCCGGCGCCGCGGGGGCTTCGCGGTGCGCACCACGCCGAGCGGCTCGATCACCACGCCGCGCAGCGCGAACAGCGTGACCAGCACGGCGGCCGCCGGGACCGCGACCGCGACGAGCAGGGCGAGCCCTGGGGAGGGCATCAGATAACTGGGGAACACACTCACGTCGAACAGGTCCACGGAACCGGAAAGCTGCCGGACGATCAGGAAGAAGACCGTGCCGAAGGCCAGGCCGGCCACAGCGCCGGCGAAGGCCTCGCCCGCGGCGATCCGCCGGGTCATCCCGCTGTCCGAACCCACCAGCCGCAGCGCCGCGAGCCGCCGGTCACGGCGCTCGCCGCCGAACCGCACGGCCGCGGCGATGAACACGCCGACCGGCATCAGCAGCGCCAGGAACACGACGAGGGAGAGCAGGACGAGAACGGGGTCCTTCCTCTCCGGGGTCTTGAACCCTGCGCCGAATCGGTCGATGCGTTCGACCCCGCCCATGGCCGGCCTGACCACGAGGTGATCGGCGCCGCGGTAGAAGGCCAGTTCCTGGGCCCCGATCAGTCCGGGTTCGGCGATGGTGCCGACGATCCGCTCCGGCAGCCGCTCGCGCAGCAGTTTCCCTTCGCCGGACTCCAACAGCCGCTTCAGCGCGGGAGAGACCACCATCTCGCCCACTCCGGGAAACTTCGAAACCCCTGGCGGCAGGGGTGCGCTCGGACCCTCGGGCTGCACTTCCCGCCCGCGCACCTCCTTGTCATGGAAGGTCGTCCCGGCCTCGCCGACCACCAGGGTGTCGTCCGCCTTCTTCAGCGGCTCCACCACGGTGTACGTGAGGTCGGTGCGCGCCTCCTGCCGGTCGTGCCGGACGGCCAGCGCATTCGGGACCGCGGTGGCGAGCAGCAGCAGTGCCACGCCGAGTCCCACGCCGACGGCGGTGAGCAGCAGCCGCACCCACCCCTCCCGCCCGCCGGCGAAGGCGAACCGCACCCCCATGGCCAGGTCCCTGGCCCACTGCCCCCGCACCTTCATACGATGCGCTCCATGTCCCGGGACTTGCCGTCGCGTACGACGATCTCGCGGTCCGAGTAGGCGGCGACCCGGGCCTCGTGCGTGACGAGGACGACGGCGGCGTTGGTGGACCGGGCGGCGTCCGTGAGC
>NZ_BAAASG010000011.1:416774-704388 GCF_039532765.1 Streptomyces longisporus | reverse complement strand
CTTACAGCGCCGATGGTACTGCAGGGGGGACCCTGTGGGAGAGTAGGACGCCGCCGAACAATTGTTGAGAAAACCCCCGCACCATTCGGTGCGGGGGTTTTCTGCGTTTCAGGGCTTAGGCCTCGGGCCCTTCAAGAGGGCCCTCCCCTTCTCTTACAGACGTCCCGCCGCCTTCAGTGTCAGATACGCATCTGCCAGTGCCGGCGCCAGTTCTTCCGGTGTCTCGTCGACGACTGTGACTCCGTGACGGCGGAGCTGCTCCGCGGTGCGTTGGCGTTCACTTCGGGCCTGGGCGGCGGCTGCAGCTTCGTAGACGGACTCGGTGTTTCCGCGGGAGTCAGCCATACGGGCGATGTATGGATCCGCTACTGATGCCATCAGAACTGTGTGGCGCTGGGTGAGTTGGGAGAGCACGGGAAGCAGGCCTTCCTCCACGGGTGCCGCATCGAGGCTTGTGAGCAGCACGATGAGTGAGCGGCGGGGGGCCGTGCGGAGTGCGGTCGCTGTCAGGCCTCGGGCATCCAGTTCGACCAGTTCGGGTTCGAGTGTGGCCATTGCGTTGACCAAGGACGGGAGGACGTCGCGTGCTGTGCGGCCCTGGACGAGGGCGCGTACCCGGCGGTCGTAGGCGAGCAGGTCCACCCGGTCGCCGGCGCGTGAAGCGAGTGCTGCCAGGAGCAGGGCCGCGTCCATGGAGGCGTCGAGGCGTGGGGCGTCCCCCACGCGGCCTGCGGAGGTGCGGCCGGTGTCCAGGACGATCAGGATGTGACGGTCTCGTTCGGGACGCCATGTGCGCACGGCGACTGTGGACTGGCGTGCCGTCGCACGCCAGTCGATGGAGCGGGTGTCGTCGCCCGGTACGTACTCGCGCAGGCTGTCGAATTCTGTGCCCTCGCCGCGGGTGAGCACACTGGTGCGGCCGTCGAGCTCGCGGAGGCGGGCGAGTTTGGAGGGCAGGTGCTTGCGGCTGGTGAAGGGGGGCAGGACGCGCACTGTCCAGGGGACCCGGTGGCTGCCTTGGCGTGAGAACAGACCGAGGGGGCCGTAGGAGCGGATCGTCACGCGGTCTGCTTGACGGTCGCCGCGGCGGCTGGGGCGTAGACGGGTGGTGGCCCGGCGGCGTTCGCCTGCAGGCACGGTCAGGCGGTGGCGCGAGGCCGCGATTTCCGTGCCGGACTGCCAGCTGCTGGGGGGCCAGGCGTCACGCAGACGGGCTCGGAGGAGACGGCGCGATGGATTGGTGACGGTGAGGGTCACGTCGGCCGCCTCGCCCAGGCGGACGGACGTGTCGCCGGAGCGGGTCAGGCCGAGGCGCCGTACCGGTGCTGCGAGGGCGAAGTCGCAGGCGCAGGCCAAGGCCAGGGGGCCGTTCACGGCGAGGATGCCCGTCCAGCTGGGGTCCCAGATGCCGACGGGGAGGGAGCCGAGGGCCGCGAGGAGCGCGGCGCGTCCGGTGAGCGGCATCAGCGGGGGACGGGAACGTGGGCGAGGATCGCGTTGATGACGGAGTCGGCCGTGACGCCTTCCATCTCCGCCTCGGGGCGGAGTTGCACGCGATGTCGGAGAGTGGGGAGGGCCAGGGCTTTGACGTCGTCGGGGATGACGTAGTCACGGCCCGTGAGCCATGCCCATGCGCGCGAGGTGGCGAGCAGGGCCGTGGCGCCGCGCGGGGAGACGCCCAGGGTGAGGGACGGCGACTCGCGGGTGGCCCGGCAGATGTCCACCACGTAGGCGGTGATTTCCGGGGAGATGGCTGTCTTTGCGACCGCGGCGCGGGCGGCCTCCAAGTCGGCCCCGCCGGCCACGGGGCGTACGCCGGCGGCGCGCAGGTCGCGCGGATTGAAGCCCTCGGCGTGTCGGGTGAGGACGTCGATCTCGTCCTGGCGGGAGGGCAGAGGGATCGTCAGTTTGAGGAGGAAACGGTCCAGTTGGGCTTCGGGGAGGGGGTACGTGCCCTCGTACTCGACCGGGTTCTGGGTTGCGGCGACCAGGAAGGGGTCGGGGAGCGGTCGCGGGGTGCCGTCGACCGTGACCTGGCGTTCCTCCATGGCTTCCAGGAGGGACGACTGGGTCTTCGGGGGCGTGCGGTTGATCTCGTCGGCCAGGAGGAGGTTGGTGAAGACCGGACCGGGCTGGAACGAGAACTCGGCGGTGCGAGTGTCGTAGACCAGGGAGCCCGTTACGTCGCTCGGCATCAGGTCGGGGGTGAACTGCACGCGCTTGGTGTCGAGTTCGAGTGCGGAGGCGAGAGCGCGTACGAGCAACGTTTTGGCGACCCCGGGGACTCCTTCCAGTAGTACATGTCCGCGGCAGAGGAGGGCGACGACGAGGCCGGTCACGGCAGGGTCCTGGCCGACCACGGCTTTGGCGATCTCGGCGCGCAGGGCCTCCAGGGAAGCTCGGGCTTTGCCCGGATCCCCGGTGTGCCCGGCGTTGTCAGTGGTCGGGTCCATCATGGACGGCGTACCTCTCTTTCGAGGGCGTCGAGTTGGTCGGCGAGGGCGATGAGGGCCGCGTCGTCGCCTGGCGGCGGGCCGAAGAGGAGGGGTTGCAGGGCCTGTCCGTCACCGTGGAGGTGGGCGGACAGGGCGGGGAGCAGAGCCTCGGGCGCGTGCGCCTGGGCGACGGGGACGCCGACGAGGGGGGCGAGGCGGGTGCGGGTGGTGGAGCGAAGAGCGGCGGCCGCGCGATCGCGGGCGTTCGCCTTGCGGTAGAGGCGGGCGCGGCCTTCGACGGTTTCCGAGGCGCGGATCGCCACGGGGAGTTTCTCGGGCACGAGGGGGCCCAGCCGCCGTGCCCGCCAGAAGGCGGCGAGGGCTGCCGCGACGAAGAGTTGCAGCGTGCCCCAGCGCCAGCCCGAGGGGAGCAGGTCGAAGAAGCCTTTTTGGTCGCCCGTGTCGGCGGCGGAGTTGTCGGAAAGCGAGGGGAGGTACCAGACCAGATGGGGGCGGGAGCCGAGGAGTTGGAGGGCGAGCGAGGCGTTGCCCTCCTTGTCGAGACGGTCGTTGAAGAGGATGTCGGGCGCGCCGAGGACGACGGTGTCGCCGTCTCCGGAGGTCTCCGGAATGCGCAGGAGGGTGGCCAGGCGCTCGCTGCGGTAGCACTCGTCGGCGCCGAGGCGTGTGGTGGTGTAGCGGGTGCCGCCCGTGTCTGCGGTGCCCGCGCGGCGGGCGGCGGGCAGTCGGCAGTCGGGTGGCAGCGTCGAGTCGAGGCTGGTCGCGGGGTCCGCGGTGACGCCGGGGGCAAGCTTCTCGACCGAGGAGCCGCCTGGGGCGATGAGGACGGTGCGGCCACCGGAATGTGCGGTCGCGGAGTGCAGCCGGATCTGTTGACGGGGTGTCAACAGGTCGGGGAGGGCGACCAGGAGGGTTGTGTCCGGAGCGGCTGCTGCGCGAGCTCCGTCCAGAGTGGTGACTACGCGTGTGGACACACCGCGGTCGGCGAGGAGTTCGGCGAGGGCGCGACTGCCTTGGGGGTCGACGGAGCGTGGGTCGAGTTCGCCGTGCCGGGTGTCGGAGCGGATCACGGCGATCACGACGGCCGCGGCCAGGAGGAGGACCACGGCGAGTGCGATGCCGCGTGCGCGGGTCCACACCTGGCGTGCGGTGGGCGAGGCCGAGGTGGACGGGAGCATGACCTCGGTCGTCATCCGGCGGCTCCCTGGCGGGCGCTGTGGGCTGTGCTGGGGCTGTTGCTCGCGAGCTGGGGCTTGGTGCGTTCCAGGTCGCGGTCGAGTTCTGCCATGCGGTGGTACGACTGCTCGCTCGCCCTTCGGCCGCCGTATGTCACGTCGTCGAAGTCCCGGGCCGCGGCGTGCAGCCGGTCTCGGTGGTCGGGCAGTGCACGGCCTGCTTCGGCGGCTGCCTCGTCCGCGGTGCGGCCGGGTCGGATGTCGAGTAGCGCGCGTTCCTCGAGGGAGCGGACGATGCCGCGCATGCGTTCCTGGACCGCTTGGTTCCAGTGGCCCTGGGCGGCGTGCGCCTCGGCGGCCGCACGGTGTTCGGCGGCGCTGCGCGGGCGATCGTCGAACAGGGCGGCGGACGAGGCGGGTTCACGTCGCGGTGTGCCCAGCCGCCACCACAGTGCACCCAGCAGTGCGAGGACGGCCACGATGACGACGACCAGGCCGAGTGTTCCTCCGGGTGTCGCGGCCGCCGCCGAGCCGAACAGTTTGTCGACCCAGTCCCAGAAGGCGTTCAGGGCGCGCTGGAACAGGCTGGGGTCGTTCTCGTGGTACATGCGTTTCGACAGCTCGCGACGGGCTGCCTCACGTGCGGGATCCCGAGGGATCGTCACGGGCGGCTCGTCGCCGGAGTGCGCCGACGACAGGACAGATGTGTTGCCGACGCGCAGCAGCGTCCGTACGGCCGATTCTGCGGCGCGCGGCAGGACCGTCGGCACCGCTGTGAGAACTCCCCCCGTCATGCTCACTGCATCAGCCCCCCGAGCCGGCGTCGGCCCCGTAGCCCTGGACGCCGGCGGCGCGGGCCAATTCGAGATCCAGGGCTTCGCGGCGGATGCGCTGGTCGATGTAGAGGAGCACGGTGACGCCGGCGTTGATCGGGAAAGTGATCATGGAGCCGATCACCGAGCCGATCCCGCTGATGATGAGGAAGGTCCAGCCGAGGTTGTTGCCCTCACCGTTGAGGAAGCCGACGACGCCTTCGCCGCCGAGCGCTGCGGCGAGGAAAGTGAACGGGACGACGACGATTGCCGAGATGATGTTCGCGATGATTCCGGCGAGCAACTGGATACCGAGGACACGCCACCAGGAGCCTCGGACCAGCTTCGCGGATCGGATCATCGACTTCACGACGCCCTGCTTCTCCAGCATCAGTGCGGGCGAGGCCAGGGAGAAGCGGATCATCAGCCACAGGGCGACGACGCCGGCGGCGAGGCCGCCGAGGACGGCCAGTGCGACGCCCCCTTCGGTGTTCCCGAAGACCGCCACGAGGATGCCGGGCAGCGCGCCCACGAAGATGATGGTGACGGCCATGAGAGGCAACAGCAGGATCAGGCCGAACAGCTTCACGACCTGAGGGCGGGCATCGCGCCAGGCCTCGCCCGTGGTCACGGGGCGGCCGAGGACCGCGCGGCTGGTGACGGTGGTGAGCAGGGCGGTCGCGGCGACTGTGGCGATCAGAGAGATCAGGAAGACCGCGCCGGAGCTGAGCATGGCCTCGCCCATGGCGCGGGTCAGTTCGCTCGCGGTGGCGCTCGGGTCGTTGAGGGCCGCGGTGCTGGTGTCGTTGAGTACCAGGCCCTGGAGCAGGATGACGAGGACCTCGGTGACCACCGCGACGGTCAGGGAGATGCCCAGCACTGTGCGCCAGTAGGTGCGCATGGTGGAGACGGCGCCGTCGAGGATCTCGCCCACGCCGAGCGGGCGGAGCGGGATGACGCCGGGCTTGGCGGCGGGTGGGGGCCCGCCCCAGCCGCCGCCCCATGCGGGGTATCCGGGAGTGCCGTGGGCCTGGAAGCCGCCGGGACCGTGGCCTGCGGGGCCGGGGGGTGGCTGGGTGCCCCAACCGGGGCTGCGCGGTGGGGGTGGCGGAGCAGGTCGGCCGGAGCCTGCCGGATCGGCGGGCGCGGACCACTGGCCGGGTGGCGGCTGCTGCTTGGACCACTGCGGGCCGGGGCCCTGCGGGTCAGGCGTGTCCTGCGGGGCGGAACCGGGCTGGTCCGCGGGCTCCGCGGGGCCGGGTCGGTCGGTGGGCCCGGCAGGGCCGGACGCGCCGGGCTCCTGCCCGTCGGACGGGGCAGATCCGGGCGAGGCCCAGCCCGGAGTGTCTTTCATCGTCGCTCCTTCACGGTGCCCGTCCGCGGTCGCGGCGGCAGGTTGGCAGCCATCGTGCCATGGGGTGGTCGCCGAGGTACCGGCCGCGGTATGGGCTGCACACCTTCAATTGTCTGCGGAATAAGGGGCAGACTGATCGCATGGCTGATCAGTACGTGCAATCCGGCGAAGACAGCAGTCCGACCGAGATACCGGCGATCCGCTGGGAGGAGCCACCAGAAGGACCCGTACTGGTACTTCTCGACCAGACGAGATTGCCGGCCGAGGAGGTCGAGCGGGTTTGCACGGACGCGCCCGCGCTGGTGGAGGCGATCCGTTCGCTGGCTGTGCGCGGGGCGCCGCTGCTGGGCATCGCCGGAGCGTACGGTGTCGCGCTCGCCGCCGCACGCGGCTTCGACGTGGACGACGCCGCAACCGCGCTGGCAGGTGCACGGCCCACCGCAGTGAACCTCGCTGTCGGTGTGCGCAGGGCCCAGAGCGCCTACCGTAGCGAGTTCGCCAGGAGCGGCGATGCCGGGCAGGCCGCGGCGGCGGCGCTTGCCGCGGCCCGTCGGCTGCACAAGGAGGACGCTGAGGCCAGTGCCCGTATGGCCGAGTGCGGGCTGGCACTTCTCGACGAGCTGCTGCCCGGTGGCGGGCACCGGATCCTCACCCACTGCAACACCGGGTCGCTGGTGTCGGGCGGGGAGGGGACCGCCTTCGCGGTGGCGCTCGCGGCG
Source organism: Streptomyces longisporus (assembly GCF_039532765.1). Classification (NCBI taxonomy): domain Bacteria; kingdom Bacillati; phylum Actinomycetota; class Actinomycetes; order Kitasatosporales; family Streptomycetaceae; genus Streptomyces; species Streptomyces longisporus. The sequence continues at coordinate 697,872 of NZ_BAAASG010000011.1, read as the reverse complement.
CACCGCGCGGGGAGGTTGCGGCGACTGTGGGTGGACGAGACGCGTCCGTTGCTGCAAGGCGCTCGCCTGACCGCTTATGAGGCGGCCCGCAACGGCATGGCGTACACCTTGCTCACGGACAACGCGGCGGGCTCGCTCTTCGCGGCCGGCGAGGTGGACGCGGTGCTGATCGGGGCGGACCGCATTGCGGCCGACGGTTCGGTGGCGAACAAGGTCGGGAGCTATCCGCTCGCGGTGCTCGCGCGGTACCACCATGTGCCGTTCATCGTGGTGGCACCGCTGACGACGGTGGATCCGGAGACCCCCGACGGGGCCTCCATCGAGGTCGAGCAGCGACCAGGCCATGAGGTGACGGAGGTCACCGCACCTCAGGTGCCGGTGGCAGGAGCGGAAGCGGGAGGCGGGGTTCCGGTGGCGCCCCTGGGGACGCAGGCGTACAACCCGGCGTTCGATGTGACGCCGCCCGAGCTGGTGACCGCGATCGTCACGGAAGAGGGTGCCGTCTCGCCCGTGACGGCTGAAGCCCTTGCGGAGCTCTGTGCCAGGTCGCGCGAGGTGACGATCAGCTGAGGGGGAGCTGGTAGCAGTCCGGCCAGGAGTCACCGGGCCGACCGTATGGTCAGCCTGCGCCTACCCTGGGTAGCTGACATCCGTGGCTGACATCGACGTCGCGGGACAGGGGCAGACAGTGACGGCCGGGTACGACTATCGTCACGGGCCAGTGACGCTGCTCACCTGCACCTTCGCCACCGTTATGAGAATGGGATGATGTCGTTTATGAAGGGACGAGTCCTTGTCGTCGACGACGACACGGCACTGGCCGAGATGCTCGGCATCGTGCTGCGTGGTGAAGGTTTTGAGCCGTCTTTCGTAGCCGACGGCGACAAGGCGCTGGCCGCATTCCGTGAGAGCAAACCCGACCTGGTGCTGCTCGACCTGATGCTGCCCGGGCGGGACGGCATCGAAGTGTGCCGCCTGATCAGGGCGGAGTCGGGCGTGCCGATCGTGATGCTGACTGCCAAGAGCGACACCGTCGACGTGGTGGTCGGGCTGGAGTCGGGTGCCGACGACTACATCGTGAAGCCGTTCAAGCCGAAGGAGCTGGTCGCCCGGATCCGGGCGCGGCTGCGGAGGTCGGAGGAACCGGCGCCGGAACAGCTGGCCATAGGTGACCTCGTCATCGATGTGGCCGGTCACTCAGTGAAGCGGGACGGGCAGTCGATCGCGTTGACGCCGCTGGAGTTCGATCTGCTGGTGGCGCTGGCGCGCAAGCCGTGGCAGGTGTTCACGCGTGAGGTGCTGCTCGAGCAGGTGTGGGGATACCGGCACGCTGCGGACACCCGGCTTGTGAATGTTCACGTCCAGCGGCTGCGCTCCAAGGTCGAGAAGGATCCGGAGCGGCCGGAGATCGTGGTGACCGTCAGGGGCGTCGGTTACAAGGCAGGGCCCAGCTGACATGTCCGGTGACAGTGCCGCTTCGGCGCCGGGGCCGGACAGGGCCAGCGCCGGGCGGCCTGTCGGCCGGAAGACGACAGGATCGCGCTGGGGCCGGCTGCTGGAGGGTGGTCTGCTGCAGGGCGGAGTCCAGGGCAGCCCGGTGCTCCGCTTGTTCATGCGCTGGGTCCGTCGGCCGTTGCTGCCCGTCATGCGGCTGTGGCGGCGGAACATACAGCTCAAGGTCGTCGTCACCACGCTGCTGATGTCCTTGGGTGTGGTGCTGCTGCTCGGATTCGTCGTCATCGGTCAGGTGCGCAACGGGCTGCTGGACGCCAAGGTGAAGGCCTCGCAGAGCCAGGCCACCGGTGGGTTCGCGGTGGCCAAGCAGAAGGCCGACGAGGCAGCGGTCGGGACCAGTGACGACGGCACGGCGGCGGATCAACGGCAGTCGCAGAACCTCACCTCGTGGATGAGCGACCTCGTGGAGTCCCTGTCCAGTGGTGGCCAGGGCGCCTTCGACGTGGTGACGCTGCCCGCGGGCGACGACAACAGCGGCGGCGGGCGCGGGCCCCGTGCCTCGGGGTTCGTCGATCCGACGGCCAGCGTGCCCGAGGACCTGCGCGCGCGGATCAACGACGACACGGCGGCCGCCCAGAGTTACACCCGCATCCTGTACAGCAACAACAAGGAGTCGCAGCCGGCACTCGTCATCGGCAAGCAGGTCAACGACCCCAACGGCGAGCCGTACCAGCTCTACTACCTCTTCCCGCTCACCCAGGAGGAGAAGTCACTGAGCCTGGTCAAGGGCACGCTGGCGACCGCGGGACTCTTCGTCGTCGTACTGCTCGGGGCCATCGCCTGGCTGGTGGTACGGCAGGTCGTCACACCCGTGCGCATGGCCGCGGGGATCGCCGAGAGGCTGTCCGCCGGGCGGCTGCAGGAACGTATGAAGGTCACCGGCGAGGACGACATCGCCCGCCTCGGCGAGGCCTTCAACAAGATGGCGCAGAACCTGCAGTTGAAGATCCAGCAGCTGGAGGACCTGTCGCGGATGCAGCGGCGGTTCGTGTCGGACGTGTCGCACGAGCTGCGGACACCGCTGACGACCGTACGGATGGCGGCGGACGTCATCCACGAGGCGCGGGAGGACTTCGATCCGGTGACCGCGCGGTCGGCGGAGCTGCTGGCCGACCAGCTGGACCGGTTCGAGTCGCTGCTCGCCGATCTGCTGGAGATCAGCCGGTTCGATGCGGGCGCGGCGGCGCTGGAGGCGGAGCCGATAGACCTCAGGGAGGTCGTACGGCGCGTCGTCAGCGGGGCCGAGCCGCTCGCCGAGCGCAAGGGCACGCACATACGTGTGCTGGGCGATCAGCAGCCCGTCGTCGCCGAGGCGGACGCGCGGCGCGTGGAGCGGGTGCTGCGCAACCTCGTCGTCAACGCCGTGGAGCACGGCGAGGGCAAGGACGTCCTCGTCAAGCTCGCCTCGGCCGGAGGAGCGGTCGCCGTCGCGGTGCGCGACTACGGCGTCGGACTCAAGCCCGGTGAGGCCACGCGCGTGTTCAGCCGCTTCTGGCGGGCCGACCCGGCACGCGCGCGTACGACCGGCGGTACGGGCCTGGGGCTGTCCATCGCCCTGGAGGACGCGCGGCTGCACGGCGGCTGGCTGCAGGCCTGGGGAGAGCCCGGCGGAGGCTCGCAGTTCCGGCTGACGCTGCCGCGGACCGCGGACGAGCCGCTGCGGGGCTCGCCGATACCCCTGGAGCCCAAGGACTCGCGGCGCAACCGAGGACTCAACGACGCCGGGCTGCCGCGCGGTGACAAAGCCGCCACCGTGCCCGCGCAGCCGGCCGCGGACCAGATACCGCCCATGGCCCCCAGGCTGGGCGGTGCGGCCGCCACGGCCGACCCGACGGCACTGCCCGGGAACGGCGCGCGCGTGGTGCCCCGTCCCACTTCCGGAGCCAGACGGCAGAACGAGACGCCCGGCGAGGACGGGGCCGGGACCTCGAACCGCCCGGACGCCGGGCCGGAGGAGTCGAAGAAGCAAGGGGAGGCATTTCGTGGGCGCTGACCGCGAGGGGGGCGCCGCGCGCAGACCGATGCGCGCGGCGACGTATGCAGCGTGTGGCGTCGTACTGCTGGCGGGATGCGCCTCGATGCCCGACAGCGGAGACCTGAGCGGTGTCGACTCCACCCCGCGACAGGACACCCAGGTGCGGGTCTTCGCCATGCCGCCCCAGGAGGACGCCCAGCCCTCGGACATCGTCTCCGGATTTCTCGAGGCGCTGACCAGCGACGATCCGAACTATTCGACGGCGCGGCAGTACCTGACCAAGACGGCGTCACAGACATGGAAACCGGGGCAGTCCAGCACGGTCCTCGCCAACGGGCCCGGCATCGACCCCAACCGCCTGGGCGGCCGGGAGGGCGACGACCTTTCGTTCACACTGACCGGTACCAGGGTCGCGAAAGTGGACGAGCAGCAGGCGTACTCTCCCGACGACGGTCCCTATGACGCGCCGGTGCATCTCACGCGCGACAAGAAGACCAAGCAGTGGCGCATCGACAGGCTTCCGCAGGGCATCGTCATGGGTAAGTCGGACTTCCAGCGCAACTACATGTCCGTCAACAAGTACTACTACGCCTCGAACGTCGCGGCCGGGAGCACGACGCAGCCGGCGGCCGTCGCCGATCCCGTGTACGTCCGTCGGCGCGTCGATCCCATGACGCAGATGGTCCGCTCACTCCTCAACGGGCCCACGCACTGGCTCGATCACGTGGTGCGGACGAGTTTCCCGACGGATACGGCGCTGAAGGACGGCGTCACCGCGCTGACGCCCGACGACCAGAACACGCTGACCGTGCCGCTGAACGAGAAGGCCCGCCGGGTCGGTCAGGGCCAGTGCAGCGAGATGGCCGCCCAGATCCTGTTCACCGTGCAGAACCTGACCCCCGCGGTGGACCAGGTCGACTTGCAGTCCGGCAACTCGCGGCTCTGCTCGCTCCGCGAGGCCGACGCCGCCACCGCGCGCGGCTCGGTGCAGCAGCCCGGCTACCTGTATTTCATCGACAGCAAGAACCGGCTCGTACGAATGGGAACCGGCAACAATCCCAACTCCAAGACCGAACCGGTGGCCGGGGCGTTCGGCGAGGGCGAGAAGGAACTGCGCTCGGTCGCCGTTTCGCACGACGAGAGCAAAGCGGCCGCCGTTTCCGGCGACGGCAAGGAGCTGTACGTCGCGTCGCTGGTCTCCGGCGATTCGCTCGGCACCCCCCTACTGACCAGCCACGCCAAGTCGGATCAGGACCGGCTGACGGCACCCAGCTGGGATGTCAACGGCGACCTCTGGGTGGCCGACCGCGACCCCGGCAACCCCCGGCTGCTCCTGCTGGAACAGGGCAGGGGCGAACCGCTCGCGGTGAAGATCCCGGAGCTGGACGGCCGTATCAGGGACGTCCGGGTGGCCGCCGACGGAGTGCGTATAGCGCTCGTGGTGGCGAAGGGCAGCACGAAGTCCCTGCTCATCGGGCGGATCGAGCGGCGGCAGGAAGCTGCGGAGGGGCGGCCGACCGTCTCGGTGCTCGGACTGCACACCGCCACACCGGAGTTGCAGGACGTCACGGCCATGTCGTGGGCCGGGGACAGCCGGCTCGTGGTGGTCGGGCGTGAACAGGGCGGACTGCAGACCATGCGGTACGCGCAGGTCGACGGTTCCACACCCGAGGGACCGGCACCCGCGGCCCTGTCCGGGATCAAGGAGATCACCGCGGCCCAGTCCGACCGGCTGCCGTTGGTGGCCGGCTCGGAGGACGGCATCGTACGACTGCCGTCCGGCGGCCAGTGGCAGAAGGTCACGGACGGGGTGGCGCCGGTCTATCCGGGGTGACGCCGTCGGGCGGGAGAGCCGGTGAGGCTGCCCGGGGGTGGCCGTTTCGGCCGCGTCGAGGGGGCGATGTGCACCCCGGGCGACTTGTCCACAGGGAAGTTATCCACAGGGCTGGCCGGGGAGCTCGGGCGTTGGCAGAGTGGTGGGCATGCGGGGGTGGTGGCAGGACCTCACCGACCTGGTGCTGCCGGCCGAGTGCGGAGGCTGCGGGAGGCCTCGCACGGTGCTCTGCCCGGAGTGCCGTGCCGTCCTGAGCGGGACCGCACCGGGCCGGGTGCGACCGGTGCCGGAGCCGCCCGGGCTGCCCGTGGTGCACGCGGCCGCCCGGTACGCCGACGAGGTGCGGGCCACGCTGCTGGCCCACAAGGAACGGGGCGCGCTGGCCCTCGCAGCACCGCTCGGCACGGCACTGGCAGGTGCCGTGCAGGCGGCGCTCAGGGAGGCGGCCGGCCCTGCGGCTGCGGGCGGTGGAGTGCCCGTACTGCTCGTTCCCGTTCCGTCCGCACGTGCGGCGGTGCGGGCGCGCGGCCACGACCCGGCACGGCGGATCGCCCTCGCGGCGGCGGGCGAGCTGCGGCGGACCGGAACCGCGGCCCGAGTCCTCGCCGTGCTGCGGCAGCGGCGCACGGTGGCCGACCAGTCGGGGCTCAACTCCCGGCAGCGGATGGACAATCTCGCGGGCGCCCTGGCGGTGGCTCCGGGCGCAGAGCGGCTGCTGCGCGGCGGTTCGGTCGTGCTCGTCGACGACCTGATGACCACCGGCGCGTCCCTGGCCGAAGCGGCGCGTGCCGTGCGGACGGCGACAGAGCCGGAAGAAAGGGCGGGCGCCTGCGGGAGGAGAGAACAACAGGCGGTCGCACAACGGCAGTTCTCGGGGCTGGTTTCGTACGGCGAAGCAACTACGGCTGTGTACAGGGCAGCCGTTCGGGAAGGCACAGGAGAACAGATCGCCGGCTCGGCGGTCGGGTCGCCCGGCCGTATGCACTCAGTGCCAGGAATGGCGGGTGCGGGTCGCGCAGGTGACGTCATCTGCGCAGCCGTGGTCGCAGCGCCCCCAGATTCTTTCGAAATAAACCGGAACTGACTGCCAACTTGCATCGTTGCAGGTAATGAGAGGGTCAATTCACCTGAACGGAGGTACGCCGCGGTAGAGGGTGACGACATCCGTCCGGGCGAGATATGTTCGGTTGTGAGAGAAAGGCGCAGGCCATCGCTCTCGTACCCGAATGCCGTGCTGCGGGTTTTTCACAATCACCCGTGGCGGTGGAGTGGAGATCTTGTCCGCGGGGGAGGAGGTGGAAGTCACCGAGTCCGTAGGTTCCGGAGCTCGCCGGAACCTGGTGCAAAAGGGAGATGCTCCGCCAGTGGAGCGGAGTGATCCGGGAACGGAGTTCTGCGTGGACATCGTCGTCAAGGGCCGCAAGACCGAGGTGCCCGAGCGGTTCCGCAAGCACGTGGCCGAGAAGCTGAAGCTGGAGAAGATCCAGAAGCTCGACGGCAAGGTGATCAGCCTCGACGTCGAGGTGTCCAAGGAGCCCAACCCCCGACAGGCCGACCGTTGTGACCGAGTGGAGATCACGCTCCGCTCCCGCGGTCCGGTGATCCGGGCGGAGGCAGCGGCCAGCGACCCCTACGCGGCGCTGGACCTGGCAGCGGAGAAGCTGGATGCCCGGCTGCGCAAGCAGCACGACAAGCGGTTCTCTCGCCGCGGCGCGCGCAGGATCTCGGCCGCCGAGGTCCCCGACCACGTTCCGGGCGCGGCGACGCTCAACGGGAACGGCCACCCCGTCCACGAGGAAGACCAGGACGGAGTGCCCACCAAGAAGATCGGCTCACTGGAGGTCAAGGGCGAAGGCCCCCTCATCGTCCGCGAGAAGACCCACGTCGCCTCCCCCATGACCCTCGACCAGGCCCTCTACGAGATGGAACTGGTCGGACACGACTTCTACCTGTTCGTCGACTCCGAGACGAAGGAACCCAGTGTCGTCTACCGGCGGCACGCTTACGACTACGGCGTCATCCACCTCAGCACCGACCCGATGGTTGCCCAGGCGCAGTCTCCCGCGCCGGGCGGCACGCTGGGTGGCTGACCCGCGCGGCTGACGGCTGAGCCGGTGCCCCTGGAGCGCCTGTGCGCCCCCAGGGGCATCGGTGTGCGACCCCTTCACGAGCAGCTCTGTCATCGCGTTGTCGCCCGGGCATGGAATCATGGCGGCAATGGCCCAACCGGTGGGTCACTGCCTTGGGTTGGCGATGGCACAGCACCACAGGCCACAGCCTTCAGGGGGAGGAACGATGGCGGACAGCTTCGGACCGATGCATGACGAGGATGCCGACGGCGGCGTCGTCGGCATGGGCCCGGACGCGGGCTCTCCACGCAAGGAGCCGATCAGAGTCCTCGTCGTGGACGACCACGCCCTCTTCCGCCGGGGCCTGGAGATCGTGCTCGCGGCCGAGGAGGACATCCAGGTCGTCGGGGAGGCCGGGGACGGTGCGGAGGCCGTCGACAAGGCGGCCGACCTGCTGCCGGACATCGTCCTGATGGACGTACGGATGCCGAAGCGGGGCGGGATCGAGGCCTGCACCTCCATCAAGGAGGTCGCCCCCAGCGCCAAGATCATCATGCTGACGATCAGTGACGAGGAAGCCGACCTCTACGACGCGATCAAGGCGGGCGCGACCGGTTATCTGCTCAAGGAGATCTCCACGGACGAGGTGGCCACCGCCATCCGCGCGGTCGCCGACGGGCAGTCCCAGATCAGCCCCTCCATGGCGTCGAAGCTGCTCACCGAGTTCAAGTCGATGATCCAGCGGACCGACGAGCGCCGGCTGGTGCCCGCGCCGCGGCTGACGGACCGCGAGCTGGAGGTCCTCAAACTCGTCGCCACCGGGATGAACAACCGGGACATCGCCAAGGAGCTGTTCATCTCCGAGAACACCGTGAAGAACCACGTCCGCAACATCCTGGAGAAGCTGCAGCTGCACTCCAGGATGGAAGCGGTGGTGTACGCGATGCGGGAGAAGATCCTCGAGATCCGCTGACGGGCCGGTGGCCCCCGGTCAGCGCATTGCCGCGACGAGTGCCCGGGTCACCTCCCTGGTGAGCGGCTCGTGCAGCTCCGGGGCGTCCACGCGCTCCACGCGTACGCCGGTGCAGTTCACCCAGCTGGCCGCCTCGACCAGCGCCTCCGCCACGGCCGGGACCGCCTTGGGGCCGTCCAGGGTGACCTGTTTGGCGACCAGCGTGGCGCCGTCACGGGCCGGGTCCACCCGGCCGACGAGGCGGCCGCCGGCGAGGACCGGCATCGCGAAGTAGCCGTACACCCGCTTCGGCTTCGGCGTGTAGGCCTCCAGGCGGTGGGTGAAGCCGAAGATCCGCTCCGTGCGCGCCCTCTCCCAGATCAGGGAGTCGAAGGGGGACAGGAGCGTGGTGCGGTGGCGGCCGCGCGGCGGTGTCTCCAGGGCGGCCGGGTCGGCCCAGGCCGGTTTGGACCAGCCCTCGACCGTGACCGGGACCAGGCCCGAGTCGGCGATCACCGCGTCGACCTGCTCGCCCTTGAGGCGGTGGTAGTCGGCGATGTCCGCGCGCGTGCCGACGCCCAGGGACTGGCCCGCCAGACGGACCAGCCGGCGCAGGCACTCCGTGTCATCCAGCTCGTCGTGCAGCAGCGCGTCCGGGATCGCGCGCTCGGCGAGGTCGTACACCCGCTTCCAGCCGCGGCGCTCCACGCACACCACCTCCCCGTACATCAGCGCACGCTCCACGGCGACCTTGGCGCCGGACCAGTCCCACCACTCACTGGTGCGCTTCGCACCGCCCAACTCCGTCGCCGTGAGGGGGCCTTCGGCGCGGAGCTGCTTGATGACCTGGTCGTAGGTGCCGTCCGGGAGGGCGTGGTTCCAGTGCGGGCGGTTTCGGTAGGCGCGGCGGCGGAAGGCGAAGTGGGGCCACTCCTCGATGGGGAGGATGCACGCGGCGTGCGACCAGTACTCGAAGGCGTGAGGGGCGGTGGCCGGCGCCTTCCAGTACGCGTCCTCCACCTTTGCGCGGCCCACCGCGCCGAGGCGGGCGTACGCGATGAGCTCGTGGGAACGCGCCAGCACCGAGATCGTGTCCAGCTGGACCGCGCCGAGATGGCGCAGGACGCCGCGGACGCCGGCTCTGCGGTCGGGTGCGCCGAGAAGGCCCTGGGCACGGAGGGCGATGCGGCGGGCTTCGTCTGCCGAGAGATCGGTGGCGGGGCGCGGGGACGTCATGGTCGGCACCATAGACGGCGGCACTGACAACGCTAGATGACCTGCGAATTCGTCACTGGACGGCCGTGGTTGAGGCGGGTGCGGGGAGATACGGCGCCGTCGAGGCCAGCCCCAGGTCCGAGGGCAGCAGCGCACCCACCCAGGAGTCCCGGCGCACGCCCCGGTGGATGATCGCGGAGCGCAGCACGCCCTCGATGACGAAGCCGGCGCGCTCCGCCACCGCGCGGGAGGCGTTGTTGCCGACTTCCGCACGCCATTCCACGCGGTCCACCGACAGTTGGGTGAAGGCCCAGCGGGAGACCTCGACGACGGCCTCGGTGACATAGCCGTTGCCGCGGTGCTCCTTCGTGGCCCAGAACCCGATCTCGGCCATGCTCAGAGAATGCATGGTGAGGCTGAGCATGCCGACGAGTTCCTCCCCTTCGGGGAGGAACAGAGCGAAGGTGAGTATGGAACCGTTCGCCCACCCCGTGGGGGCGAGTTCCTCGGTGAAAGTGCGGGCGTGCTCGGCGAGGTAGGGCGAGGGAATCGTCGTCCAGCGCTGGATGTCGGGATCCTGGGCCGCGGCGTACACCGCGTCGGTGTCCTCGGGGCCGACCGTGCGCAGGAGCAGCCGGGAGGTCGTGAGCGTGACGGGTTCCATCGGCTGATTCTCCTCGCAGGCCCGACACGGACGCCATCCTTTTGCCGTGCGTGAGCGCGTGATCACAATTCGCGCAATTCGTGGGCGTCATGCGGCACCATCCGCAGGGCCCGTCCGTTGTCCCCTTTGAAGAAGATTTGAAGCGGTGCCCGAAGCCTTCGGCGGTCGTCGTACCGGCGGGCCTCCCGGCTTGGTGGGGTCCTCGCATACGATGGCCGTTGCTCAGCAAGTCAAATGGAAACCGACCGTCCCAGGCCCGACCGGCAAGGAGACCAACCCCCGTGTCCGTCCTCTCGAAGATCATGCGTGCAGGCGAAGGCAAAATCCTGCGCAAGCTGCACCGCATCGCGGACCAGGTCAACTCCATCGAAGAGGATTTCGTCGACCTCTCCGACGCCGAGCTGCGGGCCCTCACCGATGAGTACAAGCAGCGGTACGCCGACGGCGAGAGCCTGGACGACCTGCTCCCCGAGGCGTTCGCCACCGTGCGCGAGGCCGCCAAGCGCGTCCTCGGGCAGCGTCACTACGACGTGCAGATGATGGGTGGCGCGGCGCTCCACCTCGGCTATGTCGCCGAGATGAAGACCGGTGAGGGCAAGACCCTGGTGGGCACGCTGCCGGCGTATCTGAACGCCCTGTCCGGGGACGGCGTTCACCTGATCACGGTCAACGACTACCTGGCCGAGCGCGACTCCGAGATGATGGGCCGCGTCCACAAGTTCCTCGGACTGAGCGTCGGCTGCATCCTCGCCAACATGACGCCGGCCGAGCGCCGCCAGCAGTACGAGTGCGACATCACGTACGGCACGAACAACGAGTTCGGCTTCGACTACCTGCGCGACAACATGGCGTGGTCGAAGGACGAACTGGTGCAGCGCGGCCACAACTTCGCCATCGTCGACGAGGTCGACTCCATCCTGGTCGACGAGGCCCGTACGCCGCTGATCATCTCCGGCCCGGCCGACCAGGCCACCAAGTGGTACGGCGACTTCGCCAAGCTGGTCACGCGCCTGAAGAAGGGCGAGGCGGGCAACCCGCTCAAGGGCATCGAGGAGACCGGCGACTACGACGTCGACGAGAAGAAGCGCACGGTCGCCATCCACGAGTCCGGCGTCAGCAAGGTCGAGGACTGGCTGGGCATCGACAACCTCTACGAGTCGGTGAACACGCCTCTGGTGGGCTACCTGAACAACGCCATCAAGGCCAAGGAGCTCTTCAAGAAGGACAAGGACTACGTCGTCATCGACGGCGAGGTCATGATCGTCGACGAGCACACCGGCCGTATCCTCGCCGGCCGCCGCTACAACGAGGGCATGCACCAGGCGATCGAGGCGAAGGAAGGGGTGGACATCAAGGACGAGAACCAGACGCTCGCCACGATCACCCTGCAGAACTTCTTCCGCCTCTACAAGAAGCTGTCCGGCATGACCGGTACGGCGATGACCGAGGCGGCCGAGTTCCACCAGATCTACAAGCTCGGCGTCGTCCCGATCCCGACCAACAAGCCGATGATCCGCAAGGACCAGTCGGACCTGATCTACCGCACCGAGGTGGCCAAGTTCGAGGCGGTCGTCGACGACATCGCCGAGAAGCACGAGAAGGGCCAGCCGATCCTCGTCGGTACGACGTCGGTCGAGAAGTCGGAATACCTCTCGCAGCAGCTCTCCAAGCGCGGCATCCAGCACGAAGTGCTGAACGCGAAGCAGCACGACCGTGAGGCGACGATCGTCGCCCAGGCCGGCCGCAAGGGCGCTGTGACCGTCGCCACCAACATGGCCGGTCGTGGTACGGACATCAAGCTCGGCGGCAACCCCGACGACCTCGCCGAGGCGGAGCTGCGCCAGCGCGGCCTCGACCCCGAGGAGCACATCGAGGAGTGGGCGCACTTCCTGCCCGACGCCCTGGAGCGTGCCGAGAAGGCCGTGAAGGCGGAGTTCGAAGAGGTCAAGGAGCTCGGCGGGCTCTACGTCCTGGGCACCGAGCGGCACGAGTCGCGGCGTATCGACAACCAGCTGCGTGGTCGCTCCGGCCGTCAGGGCGACCCGGGCGAGTCCCGCTTCTACCTCTCGCTCGGCGACGACCTGATGAGGCTCTTCAAGGCCCAGATGGTCGAGCGCGTGATGTCGATGGCGAACGTCCCGGACGACGTGCCCATCGAGAACAAGATGGTCACGCGCGCGATCGCGTCCGCGCAGTCGCAGGTCGAGCAGCAGAACTTCGAGACCCGTAAGAACGTCCTGAAGTACGACGAGGTCCTCAACCGCCAGCGTGAGGTCATCTACGGCGAGCGGCGCCGCGTCCTGGAGGGCGAGGATCTGCAGGAGCAGATCGGCCACTTCATGGACGACACGATCGACGCGTACATCGCCGCGGAGACCGCCGAGGGCTTCGCGGAGGACTGGGACCTCGACCGGCTGTGGGGCGCCTTCAAGCAGCTCTACCCGGTGAAGGTGACCGTCGAGGAGCTGGAGGAGGCGGCCGGTGACCGGGCCGGTCTGACCGCCGAGTTCATCTCCGAGTCCATCAAGGAAGACATCCACCAGCAGTACGAGGCACGCGAGGCGCAGCTCGGCTCCGAGATCATGCGTGAGCTGGAGCGCCGGGTCGTGCTGTCGGTCCTGGACCGCAAGTGGCGCGAGCACCTCTACGAGATGGACTACCTCCAGGAGGGCATCGGCCTGCGCGCGATGGCGCAGAAGGACCCGCTGGTCGAGTACCAGCGCGAGGGCTTCGACATGTTCACCGCCATGATGGAGGGCATCAAGGAGGAGTCCGTCGGCTACCTGTTCAACCTGGAGGTCCAGGTCGAGCAGCAGGTCGAGGAGGTCCCGGTCGAGGACGCCGAGCCGGTCGACATGGAGAAGCAGGACGTGGTGCCGGCGCAGGCGGGCGGCCGCCCGGAGATCCGCGCCAAGGGGCTGGACGCTCCGCAGCGCCGGAACCTGCACTTCTCCGCGCCGACCGTGGACGGCGAGGGCGGCACCATCGAGGGCGACTTCGTGGGCGACGAGGAGCCGGTGCGCTCGGAGGCCGACGGTCTCACGCGCGCCGAGCGGCGCAAGCAGTCCCGGAGCGGGCGTCGCCGCAAGAAGTGAGCGGCGCGTCGTAGCGGCTTGAAGGGCCGGGTCACCTCGGGGTGGCCCGGCCCTTCCGCGTACTGCGGTGCGGGCTGGGTGGCAGCCCCTCCGGTCGTCTAGTCGTCCCCGGTGGGGCGCGGCGGGCGAGGACCGCCGAGTTCCACCGCCGTGCAGCGCCAGCGCAGGTCCCGGCCCCGTTCCAGGCGGAAGGCCATGGCCCGCAGCTGGTCACCTGCGCCGATGCGGGCGAAGGCCTCGACGGCGCCGGGACGGGCTTCGTAGTAGCCGATGTCGCGGACGACCGGGCGTGCGCCGCGGGTGCGCAGGGGGCCGCGTTCGGCGAGCCAGGCCAGTTCGTCGTAGGCCCGGCCCGCGGTGTGCCGCAGCATCGAGTGGACGGGGCGCTGACCGCTCAGCACGGCGAGGAGGAGGTCGGCGAAGACATCGGTGGGGCGGGGCTGCGGGATCGGCCGGGAGTGACCTGTGGGGCAGGCGGTTTCTTCTGGGGCGGGAGCCGTCTTGGACGACCCGTGGGTGGTGGCGCGGGCTTCGGTGGCGGCATGCGCTCCCGGAGCCGTAGTGGTGGTGCCCTGCGGGCGCCCCGGTCCCGTGCGGGCGCTGGTAGTGCTCGTGGCCGCAGCGGCAGGGGCTGTCGGCGGGCGGTTGTCGGCGGGCCCTGTGCTCGGGGAGGGGCTGTCCGTCCGGGTGCCCGGTGGGCGGCCGCCGCCCGGGGCGGTGCGGGTCGGGGCTCCGCCCGGGGTGCGGGGCGGGGCGCCGCCGGGGCGGCGGGAATCGCGGCGGCCGGGAGGGCGGGCGCCCGGCTGGTGCTGTGCCCTGGTCATGATCTTGTGCATGTGCGTCCCCGTTCGGTGAGACGAGTTGATACCCGTCGGTAACTTGGTGTTGGGGATCTTGTACGGGGCCAGGGGTGACGGCAGCAAGCACACGGGGAGCCGGGCCGGGGCGGTCGGAATCTTCACCTATCAGGGTGGCGGAGGGGGTGGGGAACCCCGTGATCACGGGGGTGCCCCGGGTGAATTCCGAGGCCTGAAGTGGACGCCTCCGGGCTTGCGGGCAGGGACTCGAAAGGGGACGCCCGCACGTATCCTGAAGGCGCTTCAGGAGGCGCGTGAGCGCCCAGCCACCGACCACGAAAGCGGCCAGCCATGCGCGTCTACGTCCCCCTGACCCTCTCCGGTCTCGCCGAGGCGTACAAGACGGGAGAGCTGGGGGCAGGGCCGCTCGTGGCGTACGCCGTCACGCCCGCCCTGCGCGAGTGGTACCTCTCGGACGACATCGAGGAACTGGAGTACGCGGCCCTCAACCGCGCCGCGCTGGCCTCGCTCCGGCTGCTGGCCGCGGACCCCGCGGCGGCACGGCGCCGGGTCGTGGTCGCCGTCGACGTGCCCGACGGCGCCGCGTCCGCGGACCCGGACCGGGGCCTCGACCCGGCCGCGCTCGGCGAGGTGCGGGTGACCGGGACCGTGGCGCTGGCGAAGGCCGCCGCCGTGCACGTCGACCTCGACGATGCGGAGGAGGACGTGGCCGCCGCGGCCGAGGCGCTCGAAGCGGCGGACCGCGGGGACGACGACGCCCAGTTCGTGGTGGACGGCGCCGAGGACCACGAACTGCTGTGGTACGCGACGCAGGAGATCCCCCACCTGGTCGGCCTCGGGGACTGAGCCCACCGTCTCTTGATTGTCAGTGGCGGCGGGTACGTTTTTGGCATGGGGAAGCAGACAGGGGCGCACATTGTCTGGGACTGGAACGGCACGCTGTTCCACGACAATGACGCGATCATCGGGGCGACGAACGCGGCGTTCGCCGAGCTCGGCCTCGAGCCGATCACGCTGGAGCGGTACCGGGCGCTGTACTGCGTGCCGGTGCCCAGGTTCTACGAGCGGCTCATGGGTCGGCTGCCGACGGATGCCGAATGGGAGGTCATGGACGAGACCTTCCACCGGTACTACGCCGAGCACCGGATCGGCTGCGGGCTGACCGAAGGGGCGGCGGAGCTGCTCGCCGGGTGGCGGTCGGCGGGACGCAGTCAGTCGATCCTGAGCATGTACACGCATGACGAACTCGTCCCGTTGGTGCGGGGGTTCGGGATCGAGACGCACTTCATACGCGTCGACGGGCGGACCGGGCCCTCGGGGGGCAGCAAGGCGGAGCACATGGTGCGGCACCTTGGCTCACTGGTCGGTGTGGACCCGGCCCGCACGGTGGTGATCGGGGACGCCGCCGATGATGCGGTGGCCGCGCGGTATGTGGGGGCGCGGGCGGTGCTGTACACCGGCGGGTCGCACGGTCGGGCCAGCCTCGAGGTGGTGGGGGTGCCGGTGGTGGACACCCTGGGGGAGGCGGTTGCTGAGGCGGAGCGGTTGGCTGCGTAGGGGGGCCGCGGGGCTGGGCGGGGTTTTGCAGCGCCCGACACTGAGGCCGGCAGGCGGGGTGGTTTCGACGGGAGCCGCCCCAGCAGCCGGGCGCGGCTGCGTCACGCCACCGGGGCCTTCGCCCGTAGCACCGTGAGGAATTCGCGCATCCACGCCGGGTGGTCCGGCCATGCGCGCGAGGAGATCAGGGTGCCGTCGACCACGGCCTCGGTGTCCTGGAAGGTGGCGCCGGCGGACTGCATGTCGGGTTCCAGGGCGGGGTACGCCGTGACGCGGCGGCCGCGCAGGCCGTCGACCGCCGCGGTGAGCAGGGGGCCGTGGCAGATCTGGGCGACCGGTTTGTCCGCGTCGAAGAAGGACTTGAGGATCTTGCGGAGTTCGGGGTCGTTGCGGAGGTACTCGGGGGCGCGGCCGCCCGGGATGACGAGGGCGGCGTACTGGCCGGGATCGACCTCGGCGAAGGCGAGATCCGCCGGCCAGGTGTAGCCGGGCTTCTCGGTGTAGGTGTCGAAACCGGGTTCGAAGTCGTGGACGACGAACTGGAGCTTCTTGCGGGCGGGGCCGCGATATGGACGTCGTAGCCCTCCTCGCGGAGGCGTTGGTAGGGGTACAGGACCTCGAGTGACTCTGCTGCGTCGCCGGTGACGATGAGGATTTTCGCGGTCATGTCGGGCGGCTCCCCTCGGGCGGGCGTGCGCTGTCATGGGCAAACGTGCCTCCTGGGGGAGGCCTTGCCAAGGGGTCCGGTCGTATTCGGGCAAGGGGGATCAGATGAGGGGTTCGTTTCGTCGGCCCGCACGACAGTGGGGCCTTTGCCGCTGTGCAGAGTGTCAAAGTTCCACCCCCGGTTTTGTACACATACGGCTCATGACGGGCCCCCCGTACCGAGCGATAGCCTTATGGCGTGATCAGCGCGATAGCTCGCGGGGGCACCGTTGCCCCTGCCCTGCGCCCGGCGAGCACGGACCACCTCCGTGACCGGGCGGCGGTCGCTGGTCTTCGCGGGCAGGAGGGGGCCAAAAGGGCTCCCGGGATGCCATTCGCCCCCTGGAAGCGGCCGCTGCGGAGAGCAGCGTCACACCATCGGGGCAGCTCAAATATGGCTCATATCTTCCCGCTCATCTCACCTTGCGGCATAGCGTCGGAGCAGACCGGAGAACCCGGGCCGTGGCGTCGAGCCGCAGGGGAAGAGACCGTACTTCCTTCTACGTCACGCAACGGCGCGCGACAGGAGCCAGAGGACAATGCAGACCAAGCTGGACGAAGCCAAGGCCGAGCTGCTCGAGAGGGCCGCCCGGGTAGCTGAGAACAGCCCGGTCGGGGGGCACCTACCGACCGGGACGACGGACGAGAGCACCCCAGACCGGGACACCGTGCTCGCGTTCCTCCAGCGCTACTACCTGCACACCGCCCCGGAGGACCTGAACGGCCGCGACCCGGTCGACATCTTCGGAGCCGCGCTCTCGCACTACCGGCTGGCCGAGAATCGCCCCCAGGGCACGGCCAACGTGCGGGTCCACACCCCCACGGTGGAGGAGAACGGGTGGACGTGCAGCCACTCCGTCGTCGAGGTCGTCACCGACGACATGCCCTTCCTGGTCGACTCCGTCACCAATGAGCTGACGCGCCAGGGACGCGGGATCCACGTCGTCATCCACCCGCAGATCGTCGTCCGCCGGGATGTCACCGGCAAGCTCATCGAGGTGCTCAGTGTGCAGCCGGGCGGCGAACTGCCGCACGACGCGCACACCGAGTCCTGGATCCACGTCGAGATCGACCGCGAGACCGACCGTGGCGACCTCAAGCAGATCACCGCCGACCTGCTGCGTGTGCTGTCCGACGTCCGCGAGGCCGTCGAGGACTGGGACAAGATGCGGGACGCGGCGCTGCGCATGGCCGACGAACTGCCCAAGGAGCCCGTCGCCACCGACCTGCGCGAGCAGGACATCGAGGAGGCCCGCGAGCTGCTGCGCTGGCTGTCCGCCGATCACTTCACCTTCCTCGGCTACCGCGAGTACCAGCTGCGTGAGGACGACTCGCTGGCCGCCGTGCCCGGCACCGGCCTCGGCATCCTGCGTTCCGACCCGCACCACGCCGGGGACGACAGCCACCCGGTGAGCCCGTCCTTCGAGCGGCTGCCCGCCGATGCCCGCGCCAAGGCCCGCGAGCACAAGCTCCTCGTCCTGACCAAGGCGAACAGCCGGGCCACCGTGCACCGGCCCTCGTACCTGGACTACATCGGCGTCAAGAAGTTCGACGCGGACGGCAATGTCGTCGGCGAGCGCCGCTTCCTCGGACTGTTCTCCTCCGCCGCCTACACCGAGTCGGTGCGCCGGGTCCCGGTCATCCGCCGCAAGGTCGAGGAGGTCCTGGAGCGCGCCGGCTTCTCGCCCAACAGCCATGACGGGCGCGACCTGCTGCAGATCCTGGAGACCTATCCGCGCGACGAGCTCTTCCAGACGCCGGCGAGCGAGCTCGAGTCCATCGCCACCTCCGTCCTGTACCTCCAGGAGCGCCGGCGGCTGCGCCTCTACCTGCGGCAGGACGAGTACGGGCGCTACTACTCCGCCCTCGTCTACCTCCCGCGCGACCGCTACACCACCGGTGTGCGCCTGAGGATCATCGACATCCTGAAGGAGGAACTCGGCGGTACCAGCGTCGACTTCACGGCCTGGAACACCGAGTCGATCCTGTCCCGGCTGCACTTCGTGGTCCGGGTCCCGCAGGGCACCGAGCTGCCGCAGCTGTCGGACGCCGACAAGGACCGCATCGAGGCCCGCCTGGTGGAGGCCGCCCGCTCCTGGGCCGACGGCTTCGCCGAGGCGCTGAACGCCGAGTGCGGCGAGGAGCGCGCCGCCGAACTGCTGCGCCGCTACAACAACGCCTTCCCCGAGGGCTACAAGGCCGACCACACCCCCCGTGCCGCGGTCGCCGACCTCGTCCACCTTGAGCAGCTCAGCGAGGCACAGGCCGACAGCGGCCAGGACTTCTCGCTCAGTCTGTACGAGCCCGTCGGCGCCGCCCCCGAGGAGCGCCGGTTCAAGATCTACCGCAAGGGTGAGGCCGTCTCCCTGTCCGCGGTGCTGCCGGCCCTCAGCCGGCTCGGTGTCGAGGTGACGGACGAGCGGCCGTACGAGCTGCGCTGCTCGGACCGCACCAGCGCGTGGATCTACGACTTCGGCCTGCGCATGCCCAGGTTGCAGAACGGCGGCGGCGACTACCTCGGCGACGACGCCCGCGAGCGCTTCCAGGACGCCTTCGCCGCCACCTGGACGGGCAAGGCGGAGAACGACGGCTTCAACGCCCTGGTGCTGAGCGCCGGACTGACCTGGCGGCAGGCGATGGTGCTGCGGGCGTACGCCAAGTACCTGCGCCAGGCCGGTTCCACCTTCAGCCAGGACTACATGGAGGACACCCTCCGCAACAACGTCCACACCACCCGGCTGCTCGTCTCGCTGTTCGAGGCGCGGATGTCCCCGGACCGGCAGCGGGCCGGGCACGAGATCGTCGACGCGCTGCTCGAAGAGGTCGACGCGGCCCTCGACCAGGTGGCCTCCCTCGACGAGGACCGGATCCTGCGGTCCTTCCTGACCGTCATCAAGGCGACCCTGCGGACGAACTTCTTCCAGGAGGCGGCGGGCGGCAAGCCGCACGCGTACGTGTCCATGAAGTTCGACCCGCAGGCGATCCCGGACCTGCCGGCGCCGCGCCCGGCGTACGAGATCTGGGTGTACTCGCCCCGTGTCGAGGGTGTGCACCTGCGCTTCGGCAAGGTCGCCCGAGGCGGTCTGCGCTGGTCCGACCGGCGTGAGGACTTCCGGACCGAGATCCTCGGCCTGGTCAAGGCGCAGATGGTGAAGAACACCGTCATCGTGCCGGTCGGCGCCAAGGGCGGCTTCGTCGCCAAGCAGCTGCCGGACCCGGCCGTGGACCGGGACGCGTGGCTGGCCGAGGGCATCGCCAGCTACAAGACGTTCATCTCGGCGCTGCTCGACATCACCGACAACATGGTGGCCGGCGAGGTCGTGCCCCCGGCGGACGTCGTACGGCACGACGAGGACGACACCTACCTCGTGGTCGCCGCCGACAAGGGCACCGCCACGTTCTCGGACATCGCCAACGGTGTCGCCCAGACGTACAACTTCTGGCTCGGTGACGCCTTCGCCTCCGGTGGCTCGGCCGGCTACGACCACAAGGGCATGGGCATCACCGCCCGCGGCGCCTGGGAGTCCGTCAAGCGGCACTTCCGGGAGCTGGGCGTCGACACGCAGAGCGAGGACTTCACCGTCGTCGGCATCGGCGACATGTCCGGTGACGTGTTCGGCAACGGCATGCTGCTGAGCGAGCACATCCGGCTGGTCGCCGCCTTCGACCACCGGCACATCTTCATCGACCCGAACCCGGACGCGGCCACCTCGTACGCCGAGCGCCGCCGTATCTTCGAGCTGCCGCGCTCCAGCTGGGCCGACTACAACGCCGAGCTCATCTCCACGGGCGGCGGCGTGTTCCCGCGTACCGCCAAGGCCATCCAGCTCAACTCGCACATCCGCGAGGCCCTCGGCATCGAGGGCAAGGTCTCCAAGATGACCCCGGCCGACCTGATGAAGGCCATCCTCCAGGCCCCGGTGGACCTGCTGTGGAACGGCGGCATCGGTACGTATGTGAAGGCCAGCACGGAGAGCCAGGCGGACGTCGGCGACAAGGCCAACGACCCGATCCGGGTCGACGGCGCCGACCTGCGGGTCAAGGTCGTCGGCGAGGGCGGCAACCTGGGGCTGACCCAGCTCGGCCGGATCGAGTTCGCACGGCACGGCGGCAAGATCAACACGGACGCGATCGACAACAGCGCGGGTGTGGACACCTCCGACCACGAGGTGAACATCAAGATCCTGCTCAACGGCCTGGTCGCCGACGGCGACATGACCGTCAAGCAACGCAACAAGCTGCTCGCCGAGATGACCGACGAGGTCGGCGCGCTGGTCCTGCGCAACAACTACGCGCAGAACACGGCGCTCGCCAACGCCCTCGCCCAGTC
This sequence comes from Streptomyces longisporus, assembly GCF_039532765.1. NCBI lineage: Bacteria > Bacillati > Actinomycetota > Actinomycetes > Kitasatosporales > Streptomycetaceae > Streptomyces > Streptomyces longisporus. The sequence continues at coordinate 677,143 of NZ_BAAASG010000011.1, read as the reverse complement.
CAAGGACATGCTCCACGCCCAGCAGCGGTTCATCCGCCACATGGTGCGCGAGGGGCACCTCGACCGGGCGCTGGAGTTCCTCCCCACCGACCGCCAGATCCGCGAGCGCCTCAGCGCCGGCCAGGGCCTCACCGGCCCCGAGACGGCCGTCCTGCTGGCGTACACGAAGATCACGGTCGCCGAGGAGCTGCTGCACACCTCGCTGCCGGACGACCCGTATCTGCGCGGTCTGCTGCACGCGTACTTCCCGACGGCGCTGCGCGAGACGTTCGGCGACCGCATCGACGGCCACCCGCTGCACCGCGAGATCACCACGACCGTCCTGGTCAACGACACGGTCAACACGGGCGGTACGACCTATCTGCACCGGCTGCGCGAGGAGACCGGCGCCTCCCTCGAGGAGATCGTGCGGGCGCAGACCGCGGCCCGGGCGATCTTCTGCTCGGCACCGGTGTGGGACGCGGTCGAGGGCCTGGACAACCGGGTCGAGGCCGCCGTCCAGACCCGGATCCGGCTGCACTCGCGCCGGCTGGTGGAGCGCGGCACGCGCTGGCTGCTCAACAACCGGCCGCAGCCGCTGCAGCTGGCGGAGACGGTGGACTTCTTCGGCGAGCGCGTCGAGCAGGTGTGGCAGCAGCTCACCAAGCTGCTGCGCGGCGCGGACCTCGAGTGGTGGCAGCAGATCCACGACGAGCTGACCGGCGCCGGCGTCCCGGACGAGCTCGCCACCCGCGTGGCCGGGTTCTCCTCCGCCTTCCCGGCGCTCGACATCGTCTCGGTGGCCGACCGCATGGGCAAGGAGCCGCTGGACGTCGCAGAGGTGTACTACGACCTCGCCGACCGGCTGCACATCACCCAGCTCATGGACCGCATCATCGAACTGCCGCGGGCCGACCGCTGGCAGTCCATGGCCCGCGCCTCCATCCGTGAGGACCTGTACGCGGCGCACGCGGCGCTGACCGCGGACGTCCTGGCGGTGGGCAACGGCACCTCGACTCCCGAACAGCGCTTCAAGGCCTGGGAGGAGAAGAACACGGCGATCCTGGGCCGGGCGCGCACGACGCTGGAGGAGATCCAGAGCTCGGAGACGTTCGACCTCGCCAACCTGTCGGTGGCGATGCGCACGATGCGCACCCTGCTGCGCACGCACTCGTAGCAGGCGGTACGAAAACGAGGTGCCCCGAGCCGACCGGCTCGGGGCACCTCGTTTTCGGTGGCGGTGTTCAGGCGGCCTTCGGCTTGTCCGCGCCGCCGGTGAACTCCTCGTACGCCGCCATGACCTCCTCGGTCGGGCCGTCCATGCGCAGTTCGCCGCGCTCCAGCCACAGCACGCGTTCGCAGGTGTCGCGGATGGACTTGTTGTTGTGGCTGACCAGGAACACCGTGCCGGCCTTCTCGCGCAGTTCGCGGATGCGTCCCTCGGAGCGCTTCTGGAAGGACCGGTCGCCGGTGGCGAGCGCCTCGTCGATGAGGAGCACGTCGTGGTCCTTGGCGGCGGCGATGGAGAAGCGCAGGCGGGCGCCCATGCCGGAGGAGTACGTCCGCATGGGGAGGGTGATGAAGTCGCCCTTCTCGTTGATGCCGGAGAAGTCGACGATGCCCTCGTAGCGGTCCCTGATCTCCTCGCGGGACATGCCCATGGCGAGGCCGCCGAGGTAGACGTTCTTCTCGCCGGTCAGGTCGCCCATCAGGGCCGCGTTGACGCCGAGGAGGGAGGGCTGGCCGTCGGTGTAGATGTGGCCGTTCTCGACCGGCAGCAGGCCCGCGACCGCCTTCAGCAGGGTCGACTTGCCGGAGCCGTTGGTGCCGATCAGACCGACCGCCTCGCCCTTGTAGGCGACGAAGGAGACGTTCTTGACGGCGTGCACCGTGCGGACGCCGGACGCTTTCTCCGTCTGCTTGCGGCGGACCATGCGGTTGAGCGCCGCGGTGGCGGAGCCCTTGCCCGCACCGGTGCCGTTGACCCGGTAGACGATGTCGACGCCGTCGACGACGACGGTGGGGATGCGTTCGTTGGTGTGCTCAGCCACGGCCGTACGTCTCCTCAGCCTTCCAGAAGTAGATGAAGCCGCCGACCCCGGCGAGCAGGGCCCAGCCGGCCGCGTACAGCCACACATGGTGCGGCAGCTGCTTGGCGTGGAAGCTGTCGATCAGCGCGAAGCGCATCAGGTCGATGTAGACCGCGGCCGGCTGGGCCTGGAGCACCGGCTCCACCCAGTGCGGCAGGCCGCTGTGCTTGCCGGCCAGCTTGTCGATGCTCCACATCACGCCGGACACATACATCCAGGTGCGCAGGACGAAAGGCATCAGCTGGGCGATGTCCGGAGTCTTGGCGCCCATCCGGGCCATGATCAGCGAGACGCCGGTGTTGAAGGTGAACTGCAGGACCAGCGCCGGGAACGCCAGCAGCCAGGAGAACGCGAGCGGCACCCCGAAGCAGAGCAGGATGACGACCAGCGCGGCCATCGAGAACAGCAGCTGCTGCAGCTGCTGGAGGCAGAAGGAGATCGGCAGCGCGGCCCGCGGGAAGTGCAGCGCCCGGACCAGGCCCAGGTTGCCGGAGATCGCGCGGGTGCCCGCCATGATCGAGCTCTGGGTGAACGTCCAGATGAACACGCCCGTGACCAGGAACGGGATGTAGTCCGGGACGTGCCGCTTGGTGCCGAGCAGGACGCCGAAGATGAAGTAGTAGACCGCCGCGTTCAGCAGCGGGGTCATGACCTGCCAGACCTGGCCGAGCTTCGCCTGGGCGTACTGCGCGGTGAGCTTGGCCGTGGCGAACGCCGTGATGAAGTGGCGCCTGGCCCACAGCTGCCGTACGTACTCGGGCAGGGAGGGGCGGGCGCCGCTGACCGAGAGGCCGTGGCGGGCGGCGAGGGCCGCGAGGTCGTCGTCGGCCGGGGCCGGCGTCGGGGGCGGTGTGTCGAGGACCTGGCTCACATCCGCTGCTTTCACTCGGGGGAGGGGGTGCTGGCGTCGTCCGGTCCGTCCGCGGGACGGTCCGGTGTCCGGCGTTTCCTTACGTTTCTCTTCACGTTTTCTTACGTCGGGACGAGACCGTATCGTCGCAACGCGAGCGTAGGACACGTCGACGTCGGAACGCAACCGTTTCGTCGTAACGTGTTCGTCGGGTCGGGCCGTAACGACGCAACCGTTTCGTCGCAACGCCCCTATGCTGGTCCGCATGACGACGAACGCCGAGGAGCCCCAGACGCGTCCGCGCCGCCGGACCCCCGCGGGGGCGGCCGTACTGCGGGAGGACGTGACGGAAGCCATCCGTGCGGCCGTCTTCGAGGAGCTCGCGGCCGTCGGCTATGCGCGGATGTCCATCGAGGGGATCGCGCGCCGCGCGGGCGTCGGCAAGACCGCGGTCTACCGCCGCTGGCGCTCCAAGCTGCACCTGGTCCTCGACGTCGTCTCGGCGCTCGCGGTGCTGGGCCTGCCGACGCCCGACACGGGCTCCCTGGAGGGCGATCTGCGGCTGCTGTACGAGGTCACCTCGCGTGCCCTGAGACACCCGGTGGCCTCGCAGATCATCCCGGACCTGCAGGCCGAGGCGGCCCGCAACCCGGAGATCGCCGAGGCCATGCAGAAGACCCTGCGCGAGGGGCAGGAAAGCGTGGCCCTCAAGATCATCTTGGCGGCGGCGCAGCGCGGTGAGGTCAGCGGGGGGCTGAACGAGGACCTCGCGCTCGACCTGATCTCCGGGCCCCTCTACTGGCGCTCGGTGGTGATCCGCAGCCCGAAGCTGCCCAAGGACTACCTGGCGGGGCTGGCGCGGGCCACCGCGGAGGCACTCAAGGCGCTGTGAGTATGCTGCGGCCCTGGCCGCCGGTGACCGGAGTTGAGGCGGAACTGCCGTGAGAGTCGTGATCGCCGAGGACAACGCCTTGCTGCGGGAGGGCCTCGTTCTGCTGCTGACCTCCGCCGGGCACGAGGTCGTGGCCGTCGCCGGCACCGGGCCCGAGGTCCTGCCCGCGCTCCTGGAGCACCGTCCCGACGCGGCCGTGCTCGATGTGCGCATGCCGCCCGGCTTCCGTGACGAGGGCCTGCGCGCGGCGCTCGAGGCGCGTGCGCGGATCCCCGGGCTGCCGGTGCTGGTGCTCTCGCAGTACGTCGAGGAGTCGTACGCCGCCGAGCTGCTGACCGGGGGTGCGAGCGGGCTCGGCTATCTGCTCAAGGACCGGGTGGGCCGGGTCGACGAGTTCCTCGACGCGCTGGAACGGGTTGCCGCCGGCGGTACGGCGCTCGACCCCGAGGTCGTCACGGAACTCCTCACCCGCCGCAAGGGCTCGCCGCTCGACTCGCTCACGCCGCGTGAGCGCGAGGTGCTGGCGCTGATGGCCGAAGGTCACGACAACGGGACCATCGCCAAGACCCTCGTCGTCACCGAACGCGCGGTCCACAAGCACATCGGCAACGTCTTCCTCAAACTGGGCCTGCCCCCGAGCGACAGCGGCCACCGCCGGGTACTGGCCGTACTGACGTACCTGAACAACCAGTAGTGGCGGCGCCGTAAGTCGGCGCAGACCGCCGCGCGCGGTGTTCAGCGCCGCGCCGCCTCCGGATGTACCCGTACCCAGCCCTCCCAGGCCGAGGTGATCATGTCCTGGATGTCGTGTTTGGCCTTCCAGGCGAGTTCGGTGGCGGCGCGGTCTGCGGAGGCGACTACCCGCGCCGGGTCGCCGGGGCGGCGGGGAGTGGTCGTCGGGGGGCGGTCGTAGCCGGTGATGGCGTTGATGTGGTCGATCATTTCGCGGACCGAGACGCCCTCGCCGCGGCCGATGTTGAGGGTGAGGTGGCGGCCCGGTGAGGACTGGAGCGTGCGGGCGGCTGCCACGTGGGCTTCGGCCAGGTCGACGACGTGGATGTAGTCGCGGACGCAGGTTCCGTCAGGGGTTTCGTAGTCGTCGCCGAAGATGCGCGGGGGTGCGTTGTCCGTGAGCCTCTCGAAGACCATGGGGATCAGGTTGGAGACGCCCGTGTCCGCGAGTTCGGGGGTCGCGGCGCCCGCCACGTTGAAGTAGCGCAGGGAGGCGGTGGAGAGGCTCGTCGCGCGAGCCGTCGCGCGGACCAGCCATTCGCCGACCAGCTTCGTCTCGCCGTACGGAGACATGGGCAGACAGGGTGTCTCCTCCGTCACCAGGGGCTCGTCCGGCATGCCGTACACCGCCGCGGAGGACGAGAACACGAAGGACGGGACGCCGGCCGCCGTCACCGCCTCCAGGAGGACGCGCAGGCCCTCGACGTTCTCCCGGTAGTAGTGCAGCGGGAGGTCCATCGACTCGCCCACCCGCTTCTTCGCCGCCAGGTGGATGACCCCGCTGACGTCGTGGACGGTGAGGGCGCGCGCGACCCGCTCGCCGTCCAGCGTCGATCCCACCACCAGCTGCACACCCCGCGGCACCCGCTCGGCGACGCCCGTCGACAGGTCGTCGTACACCACGGTCCGCTCGCCCGCCTCGATCATCGCCCGGACGACGTGCGCCCCGATGTATCCGGCGCCGCCGGTGATCAGCCAGGTCATGTGCGGCCGTCCCCTTCGTCAGTTGCCCCGTGGTGGTGCGGTGTCAGTCAAGCAGGCGGTGAGTCCCGTCAGCGTTTGCTATGCGCCGGAGTGCTGGGGGAGGCGGCGGGTGACCGGGTCCGGTCCCGGCGTGGGCGCGGTGGTCGCGGGCGCCGGGCGGGTGGAGCGCCACAGCCGGACCAGGGACAGCACGGCGGCCGCGGCGAGCAGCCCGTTGCGGGCGAGCATCAGCGCGCAGCCCGTCCAGGTGCAGGCGATGACCTGGCCGTACAGGGCCGGATAGGCGACGGCGCTCAGCGCGGTCGCGCCCAGCACCAGAGCGGCCACCGGGCGCTGCACGGTGTGCCGCGAGGTCAGGCACACTGCGGCCAGGCCCAGCAGCCAGATCATGTACTGCGGGCTGATCACCCGGCTGGTGACGGTGAACAGCAGCACGGCGCTCAGCGCGGCGTCGTACGGCGTCGCGGGCGTCCAGCGCCGGGCCCGCAGCCGCCACAGGAGCAGCAGTGCGAAGGCCACCGCCGTGAGCGCGAGGGAGAGGTGTGCCACGGTCCGCACGTGCGGACCGGTGAACTCCATGGCGCCGTACTGGTAGCGCACCTTCCCCGGCCACCCTGCGTGCGTCGCGAAGGCGAGCGCCGTACCGCCGAGCGACTCGATCTGCACGCCCCGCCCGCCCTGCTGGCGCAGGAAGGCGAAGGGGTTGGCGAACAGCGCCGCGAGGACCGCGAGCGACCCCGCCCCGGTGACGGCGGCCCACACCCACGCCGAACGCGTCGTACGCCCCCTCGGCGTGCCCAGCAGCACCAGCGCCGGCCACACCTTCACCAGAGCGCCGAGCGCCGCGAACACCCCGCACGCACGCGTGGAGCGCGGCAATGTCAACAGGGAGATGACGGCGAGGGCCGTGACCTGCACGTCGTAGCGGGCGAGCGGGACGTGCAGGAGCAGCGGAAGGCCGCCCACCCACATCGCCGCCCCGAGGAGCCTGCGGCCGGGGCGGTTGCCCGCGACGGCCAGCGCCAGCGCGATCGCCGCGTCGGCGGCGAGGGTGAGCACCACGAACGCCTGGAAGTACGTCAGGCCCGGCAGCAGCGCGGGCGACAGCAGCACCGCGCCGGCTCCCGGCGGGTACTGCCACAGCGGGTCGTGCGCGGGGAAGGCGCCGTGCGCGAGGGTGCCGTACCAGTCGTGGTACAGGTGCCACACCTCCCGCGCGACCGTGCCCCCGCCGAGCCGGGGCGCCGCGTCGTGTGCGAGCAGCCACAGCATCAGGGCCCGGGTGGCGAGCCAGGCGGTGGCGAGGGCGAGGAGCCGGCGCTTTCCGGCTGCGGACATCACGGCTTTCGTCACGGCGTTCATCACGGCGGATCGTAAGCCGGGCGTATGGTGTATGCCTGCTAATACACCGTCAATGCTCGGTAAGAGCCTTTCCACGGGAGAAAATCAGCCGTGTGCTGAGCGAGGACGCAGGGCGGGCGAACCGTCGGTGGGTGGGTGCGGAGATCGTGGCCGTGGCGGTTCCCGCCGTCGTCATACTCGTGATCGGTCTGTGGGGGCTGGACCGCGGCGGCATGTGGGGCGACGAGAGCGTCACCTTCCTGGTGGGGCGGCGCACGGTGCCGCAGATCTGGCAGCTGCTGCACGGCCTGGACGCCGTGCACGGCCTCTACTACCTGTTCATGCACATCGTCCTCGCCGTCCACCCCGGTGAGGTCGTCCTCCGGCTGCCGTCCGTGCTCGGGGCCGCCGCGGCCGCCGGCCTGGTCGCGGCCCTCGGTGTACGGCTGGTCCGTCCGCGGGTCGGCCTGTGGGCGGGTCTGCTGTACGCGATCACCCCGATGACCGGCCACTACGCCCAGGAAGGGCGGTCGTACGCACTCGTCGCGGCGGGCGCGGCGGCGGCGACACTGCTGCTGGTGCGCGCGGTGGAGGGGCCCTCGCGGCACGGTTGGCGCTGGTACGGCGGTGTCCTCGCCGTGACCTGTCTGCTGCACGAACTGGTCGTCCTGGTGCTGTGCGCGCATGCCCTGACGCTGGCGCTCATGCGGGTGCCGAAGAGGGTGTGGCTGGGCTGGGGGCGGGCGGCGGGGCTGGTGGGGGTCCTTCTGCTGCCCCTGGTGTGGGTGTCGCACGAGCAGGCGGGGCAGGTGGGGTGGCTGGTGACACCCGGGTGGGACCAGGCGGGGCTGCTGGTGCGGGACTTCGCCTTCGCCCCGGACGGGGTGGTGTTCTGGGTGGCCGTCGCGCTGATGGTGCTGGGGCTGGGGGCGGGCCGCCTTGCGGCGGTGGCACTTCCGCTGCTCGTGCTGCCCCCGGCGCTTCTGATCGCCGTATCGCAGATCCGGCCGCTGTTCCACGAGCGGTATGTGCTGTACGCGCTGGCGGGGGCGCCGTTGCTGGCCGCGGCCGGCGCCGAGCGGGTGGCCGGGGTGGTGGGGCGCCTGCGGCTGGGCGGTGGTCGTGTGCCCACCGGTTCCGACGACCGTCGGTGGACCAGGCACCGGCTGCCCTACGGCCGGATCGGCACTCTCACCGGTGTCCTCGCCGTCGCCCTCGCGTTCGTCCAGTGCCTCCCCCTCTACCGGCAGGACCGCTCCCCGGCGCACCGCCCCGAGAACCTCGGTGCCGTCGCCGCCCGGGCCGCCCGGGACATCCGTCCCGGTGATCCGGTGCTCTTCCTGCCGTCGAACTGGAGGCTGACCGCGCTGGCCTATCCCAAGGCGTTCCGCCGGGCGCGGGACATCGCGCTGCGGGAGTCCGGGCCCCGGTCCGGGACGCTGAGCGGCATCGAGACCACACCTCAGGAGCTGCGGCGCAAGCTGGCCGGCGTGGACCGTGTCTGGGTCGTCGCCCAGTCGAGGCTGCTGAGCTCGGGGCCGCTGCCGGCCGACCCGACCGAGCGCGTCAAACTGGCCGTCGTGGAGGAGCAGTTCACCGCGCGCGAGAGATACGTCAGCGGCCGGGTGACCTTCCTCCTCTACGTCCGCCGCTCCGCTGCCTCCGCCTCCGCCGCCGTGGCCGCGTCCAGTCCCCGGGTGAGCTCGTCGAGCCGGGACCGCAGCTCCCGGATCTCCTCCACGTCGAAGCCCGTCGCCGCGACGATCCGGCGCGGTACCTGAACCGCCTGATCGCGCAGGGCGGCACCCTCCTCGGTCAGCCGGACCTCCACCGAGCGCTCGTCGCGGGCGCTGCGCTCACGCCGTACCAGACCGGCCGTCTCCAGCCGCTTGAGCAGCGGGGACAGGGTGCCGGAGTCGAGCCGCAGATGCTCGCCCAGCTTCTTGACCGGCAGCTCGCCGTGCTCCCACAGCAGCAGCATCACCAGGTACTGCGGATAGGTGAGCCCGAGGTCCTTGAGGATCACCCGGTAGATGCCGCCGAAGGCGCGTGAGGCGGCGTTCAGGGAGAAGCAGATCTGCTGGTCGAGGCGGAGCCAGTCGGTGGTCGGGGTGTCGGGCGCGGTCGTCATGCGTCCAGGATAGCCCTTGCGAGCCATTTAGTTGTGCGCAATTGAATTGTGTGCTCTACTTGTGGTCGTGAGGCGGCCGCCAGAAGGGCCGCCGGAACACGACTTCGAGAGGGATGGTCATCCATGGACGCGCTCTACACCGCTGTCGCCACCGCCACCCACGGCCGTGACGGTCGGGCCTTCACCAACGACGGCAAGGTCGACGTCAAGCTGGCCCCGCCGGTGGAGTTCGGCGGCAACGGCGAGGGCACCAACCCCGAGCAGCTGTTCGCCGCCGGTTACGCGGCCTGCTTCGGCAGCGCCCTCGGCCTCGTCGGCCGCCAGGCGAAGGTCGACGTCAGCGACGCCGCGGTCACCGCCGAGGTGGGCATAGGCAAGCAGGGCGAGGGCTTCGGGCTCAAGGTCACCCTCCGCATCGAGCTGCCGGACACCGTGGACGAGGCGACCGGCCGCAAGCTGGTCGAGACCGCCCACCAGGTGTGCCCGTACTCCAACGCGACCCGCGGCAACATCGACGTCGACCTCGTCATCGAGTAAGACCGGTCACCGTCAGCTCAGCGAGTGCGCCCGCTCCGCCGCAGGAGCGGGCACCACGGCGGCCGTCTGCGGCGCCGGCATCTGCTCGCCGAGCAGCACCGTCCGTACGACCCGCTCGGCGGCCCGCCCGTCGTCGAACTCGCAGAACCGTTCCCGGAAGGCGGCCCTGAGCCCCGCGGACTCCTCGTCGCGCCAGGTGTCCGAGGCGAACAGCCAGGCCAGCTCCCGGTAGGAGCGCGACACATGGCCGGGCGCCTCGGCGGTGATGTCGAAGTAGGCGCCCCGGCTGGCCGCGTACGCGCCCCAGTCGTCGGCGTGGATCACGATCGGCCGGTCCAGGTTGGCGTAGTCGAACATCAGGGCCGAGTAGTCGGTGACCAGCACGTCGGAGGCGAGCATCACATCCTCGACGTGCGGCTCGTCCGTCGCGTCGACGAGCACGCCGCGTGCGTGCAGATCGGCGAGGCCGAGCCCACGCGCCGTGCCGGTGGCGAGAGTGGGGTGCAGACGTACGACGAGGGTGTGCCCGGCGCCGAGGTCCGCGGCGAACCGCGCCAGGTCGATCCGGTCGACATGCCCGCCCCGGCGGTAGTCGCGGCGGGTCGGCGCATACAGCACGACCGTGTTCCCCGCGGGGATCCCGAGCCGCGCACGGACGGCCGCACCGTGCTCCGCGGGCTGCTCGACGAGCACGTCGTTGCGCGGGCTGCCGGTCCGCAGCGAGGTGAAGTGACAGGGGTACGCCCGGTCCCACACCAGCTCGGAGTGCCGGTTGGCGACCAGGCTCAGATCCCAGCGGTCGGCGCGGTGCAGCATCTTCGGCACACTGAAGCCGTGCCGGGCGCCGGGCTTGGTCAGCAGGTCGGCACCCATGTACTTGAGCGGTGTGCCCTGGTGGGTGTGCACATGGATCTGACCGGGGCGTTTGACCAGGGAGCCCGGCCAGTTGACGTTGTTCACGCAGTACGTGGCACGCGCCATGACCGTGTGGTACTCCCGCGAACCCGGCGTCACATAGTCGGTGCCGGGCGGCAGCGAGTCCACCGCGTCCTCCCGGACCACCCACACCCCGCGGATGTGCGGGGCGAGTTCGCGGGCCTTGGCGTGGATCGCGGCCGGGTCGCCGTGCATGCCCGCATGGTGGGTGGCCGAGTAGACGGCCAGGCGCGGATCGAGGGGGAGCCTCGACTGGGCTGCGTACCAGGTGCGTTGGGCCACCGCCGATGCCTTGCCGACCGTCCGCCGCTTGCCCGCCCCGGCGATCCTGCGCAGCCCGCGGACCCCGCACAGCGCCGCGTACGAGAGATAGGGCGAGCCCGCCAGGAGCCGCATCTCGGTGCCGCGCGGGCCGTCCGGCGGGGTGAAGTCCTCGGGGCAGTGACGGCGGTGGAAGGCGCGCATCTCGCGGTAGAAGGCGGAGCGGTCCGACGCCGTCACCCGGTCCTCGCGGGCGAGCACGAACAGCATGTGGTCCAGGGCCCGTTCGAAGAGCAGGGGCCGCGCCCAGGCGAGGTCCTCGCGTTCCTCCAGGAACGCGAACAGGCCCTCGTACTGCGGAAAGATGTCGAAGTGCCTGCGCCCCGGCGTCTTGGTGATCGCGCCCTGCCGGCGCTGCCGGTATTCGACGCCGATCCGGTTGAGGCAGGCGATGCGGTCGGCCAGCACCATCGAGCGGTAGGTGACGGGCGCGTCCTCGTACAGGCCGGACGCGTACTGCAGCCCGTGTTCCTGGAAGAAGGCCCTCCGGTACGCCTTGTTCCAGGCGACCAGGAACAGCTGGACGTACTCGGGGCTCTCGCGGAGGCTGAAGACGTCCTGGCCGGCGGCGGCCAGCAGGGCGGAGGCGTCGCTCGGGCCGCCCCGCCCCCACCAGTGGGTGCGTACATGGTCGAAGACCAGGATGTCCGGGTCCGCGGCCGACTTCAGCCGGTCGGCGACGGCGGCGAGCAGGCCCGGGGTGTAGTGGTCGTCGCTGTCGAGGAAGAGGACGTAGTCGCCGCGCGCCTCGGCCAGCCCGGCGTTGCGGGCCCGGCCGAGACCGACGTTCTTGGGCAGGTGCAGCACGCGCACCCGCTCGTCGTGTGCCGCGTACTCGTCGAGGATCGCGCCGCAGCCGTCGGGCGAGCGGTCGTCGACGGCGATCAGCTCGAAGTCGGGGTACGACTGTCCGAGCACCGAGTCGAGGCACTCGCGCAGGAAGCCCTGCACCTTGTAGACGGGGACGATGATGCTGAAGCGGGGCACGGGTTTCAGTTCCTCACAAGGGCGGGGACCGGGGCCGGGGTGCGCTCGGCGAGCGGGATCACGGGCGGGATCGACTCGGGCGGTTCGCCCAGCAGCACCCGGCGTACGACCCGCTCGGCGGCGCGTCCGTCGTCGAACTGGCAGAACCGCTCACGGAAGGCGGCCCGTGCCGCCGTCGACTCCTCTCCGGCCCAGGAGCCGTCGCGGAAGACCCGGGCCAGCTCCTGAGGTGTCCGGGCGACCGGACCCGGTGGGTGCTCCATCAGGTCGAAGTAGACGCCCCGGGTCTCCCGGTAGACGTCCCAGTCGTCGGCGTACACCACGACGGGCCGGTCCAGGTTGGCGTAGTCGAACATGATCGACGAGTAGTCGGTGATCAGCGCGTCCGCGGCCAGACACACGTCCTCGGAGGAGCGGTGCGCGGTCACGTCGATGATCCGGCCGGTGCTCCGCGCCGTGCCCCGGTCGTAGAAGTAGTGGGCGCGCAGCAGCACGACCACGTCCTCGCCGGCCTCCTCGCAGAAGGCCTCCAGGTCCAGGCCCGTCTCGAAGCCCGTGTGGTAGTCGCGGTGCGTGGGCGCGTACAGGACGGCCGTCTTGCCCTCGGGGACTCCCAGCTCCCGCCGGATGCGGGCCACGTCGTCCGCCGTCGCCGTGTAGTACACGTCGTTGCGCGGATAGCCGTACTCCAGCGTCTCGTGCGCGGCGGGGAAGGCCCGCTCCCACATCTCGGTGGAGTGACGGTTGGAGGTGAGGTTGTAGTCCCAGCGGTCGATACGGGCCAGCAGCTTGGTGAAGCTGCCGGTCGCCGCGGCCACCACGGGATAGGTCGCCTGATCGACGCCCATCTTCTTCAGCGGGGTGCCGTGCTGCGTCGACAGGTGGACGCTGCCGGGGCGCTTGACGACGGCGTCCGCGAAGTTGGCGTTGTTGACGAGGTACTTGGCGGCGGCGAGCACGTCCCAGTACTTGGTGCTGCCGATGACCGCGTACTCGATGCCCTCCGGCATGGTGTGCTCCTGGTCCGGTTCGACCAGGAACACCGAACGCAGATGCGGGGCCAGTTCGAGGGCCTTGGCGTGGATCGCGGCCGGGTTGCAGGCATAACCGCGGCCCCAATAGGCGCAGTAGACGACGAGATTGGGGTCCAGCGGGCGGCGCCGATTGCGCGCGTACCGCAGGCGGGTGCGGACCATGTGGGGGCGCGGCAGCCGCTCGGCCGCCTTCACCGCTGCCTGGTTGGCCTCCCGCAGGGCCCGGAACGCCGTGTACGCCCCGGCCGCCAGCAGCCGGTGCTGCAGGCCCAGGCTGCCGGGCGGGGTCCGGTGGCCGACGGGGCGGTGCCGCCGGTACAGCGTGCTCGCCAGCCGGAAGAAGGCGCGGCGCCTGCCGGACAGCCGCCTGGGGTGGGCGGCGGTCTTCAGCACGGCCGCGAAGAGCTGTTCGAACAGCGCGTTCAACCGGTCGCAGGGCAGGTCCAGTTCGGCGGCGCGGGTGAGGACCAGGTCGGTCTGGGCGAGGAGTTCGAGGTGGTGCTCGCCGGGGAGGGCGAGCCGGCTGCCCTGTCTGCGCACCAGATGCCGTACGACGACCTGGCGCAGCACCGCGGCCTTCTCGGCGGCCAGCGTGACCAGCCCGCCGAAGCCCACATCGGTGAAGTGGCCGTCGGGGAAGCCGATGCACTGCTCGACCAGGAAGGCCCTGCGGTAGGCGGCGCTCCACGCCGGCAGCTGCACGCCCGTCAGCTCGGGCACCTGGTCGGGGGAGAAGGCGCCGGCCGGTGTCTTCGGCAGGAGCAGCGCGGCCGGATTGGTCGGCTCGCCCTCCCACCAGGGCACCCGCTCGTGCTCGACGTACAGGACGTCCACGTCACCCGTCTCGGCCAGGCGGGCGTCCAGCGCCGCCAGTGCCCCGGGGACGAGGGTGTCGTCGCAGTCGAGGAACAGCAGATAGGTGCCGGTCGCCGCCCGCATCCCGGTGTTGCGCGCCCCGGACAGACCGGCCGTGGGCGGCGAGTGCACCGTGGTCACCCGGGAGTCCCGCTCGGCGTATCCGTCGACGACGTCCGCCGCGGGCGTGCCGGGGCCGTCGCAGACCGGGATCAGCTCGAAGTCGCCGAAGGACTGCGCGAGCACGGAGTCCAGCGCCTGGGACAGCCGGCCTGCCACCCCATGGGACGGGACGATGATGCTGAAGCGGGGCATGCTGCTCTTTCTGTCGAGTTTCGTGCGGGGACCCGGTACGTCTCAGCCGAGGCGTCCCGGCCGCCCTGTGGGACGCCAGGTGGACGGCCGGCTCGGTGTGGGCCGCGACGGGCTGGAGGGCATGCGAACTCCCCGGAGTGAGAACGGCGTTCAGAGGCTGTCGGTGACGGTCAGCGGGCCGCCGGGTTGCGGCACGGTCGCCTGCGGGGAGCGTGCGAGGGCCGCGGCCGCGGAGGGCACGGGGTGGCGCTCGGCGAGCGGAGTCACCGGCGGCAGGTCGGTTTCGCCCAGGACGACACGGCGTACGACGCGCTCGGCGGCGCGTCCGTCGTCGTACGGGCAGAAGCGCTCGCGGAACGCGGTCCGCAGCTGCGTGGAGCGGGAGCCGCGCCAGTGGCCGGTGGCGAAGATGTCGATCAGCTCGTCCTCGCTGCGGGCGACCGCGCCCGGCGGGAAGGCCCGCACGTCGAAGTAGGTGCCTCGGGCCGCCTCGTACGCCGCCCGGTCGTCGTCGGCCGAGTGGAGCACGATCGGGCGGTCCAGGCCTGCGTAGTCGAACATCAGGGACGAGTAGTCGGTGAGCAGGACGTCCGAGGCCAGGCAGAGGGGCTCGACGCCGGGGTGGCCGGTCACGTCGATGATCCGGGCGCTCTTCGGTACGGGGCCGTGGGTGCGGGCGAGGACGACGTAGCGGGGGCCGAGACGGCGCAGCAGGCGTTCCAGGTCCAGGGGGGAGCGCTGGGTGCGGCAGTGGTCGCGGCGGGCGGGGGCGTACAGGACCGCGACGCTGTCCTCGGGGATGCCGAGGGACTCACGCAGGCGGGTGACGTCGTTCGACGTGGCCTTCTGGAACACGTCGCTGCGCGGGGAGCCGTATTCGAGCGTGGTGTAGCTGCCGGGGTAGACCCGCTCCCAGGTGAGGGTGGAGTGGCGGTTCGCCGACAGGACGTAGTCCCATTTGTCGACGTCGTCGAGGAGCCCTTCGAAGTCCAGGCCGCGCGCCGCGGCCGGGCGTTCCTGGAGGTCGAGGCCCGCGTGCCCAAGCGGGGTGCCCTCCAGGGTCTGCACCAGGACCTGATGGGGGCGCTTGACCAGGCGGGGCTCGAAGCCGGTGTCGCTGACGAGGTACTTGGAGCGGGCCAGGGTCGTCCAGTAGGCGGCCGTGTCGGGGCGGGGGAGCCAGGTCGTGCGGATGTGCGGCGCGAAGGTGCGGAAGGCCTCCTCCAGGGCGCCCGGGTTGCAGCCGTGCTCGTGGCCGTCGTACGCGGTGAAGGCGGCGCGGTCGGCGCGCAGCGGCAGCCGCAGCTGGATGTGGTAGTGCAGACGCAGCGCCGTCGCTCTCGCGGTGCGCAGGAGTTTGACGGAGAGCTTGACCGTCCTGCGGTGCAGGGCCGCCGCCAGCTGCAGCGAGCGGTAGGTGCGGTGCAGGCCCCAGCGGATCAGGGTGTGGCGCAGGCGGGAGCCCAGCGGGAGGGGCGGGCCGGGAACGCGGTAACGGCGGTAGTGGGCGCGGGCCTTGCGCAGGAACTCGGCGCGCGAGCCGCGCGGCAGCCGGTCGCGGCGGGCGAACACCTTCGTCACGTGGTCGACCATGCGGCGGAACAACACCGGCCGCCAGCGGGCGAGTTGGGGGTGCGCGTCGAGGAACGCGAAGACCCGCTCGTACTGTTCGAAGAGGTCGAAGTGCTTACGGCTGGTGGTGGAGAGGATGCTGCCCTGGCGGCGCTGCCGGTAGTGCACGCACACCCGGTCGAGGGTCGTGATGGACTCCGCGGCCATCAGCACGGGGAACGTCCACGGGGTGTCCTCGTAGTAGCCGGGCGGGAAGGTGAAGCCCTCGCGTTCGACGAACTCCCGCCGGTACGCCTTGTTCCAGGCCACCATCAGCAGCTTCAGCAGGCCCGGGCGGTCCTCCAGGCGGAAGGGCGCCGTGCCCTGCTCGGTGAGCTGGTCGGCGACGACGTTGCGGACGGTCTCGCCCGACCAGTAGGTGCGCGCGTAGTCGTAGACGACGAGGTCCGGCTCGCCCGTCTCCTTGAGGCGGTCGGCGATGGCGCGCAGGGCGTGCGGGGTGAGGGTGTCGTCGCCGTCCAGGAAGACCAGGTAGTCGCCGCTCGCCCGCGCGAGGCCCGCGTTGCGGGCGCGGCCAAGGCCCTGGTTCTCGGTCAGGTGCAGGGGCTGCACGCGCGGATCGCGGGCCGCGAACTCGTCGATGATCGCGCCGCTCGCGTCCGGGGAGCAGTCGTCGACGGCGATCAGTTCGAGATCGGGATACGACTGCGACAGCACCGATTCCAGGCATTCGTGCAGATACGCCTGAACCTTGTACGCGGGGACGATGACACTGAACCTGGGCAAGGCACATCCATGGGGTCGGCGCGGACGACGGGGCCTTGCCCGGGAACGGCCGATGGAGTGACTTGGTTACGCCGGCTGCGGCATACGGGGGACCTCGGGTGAACGGAAGGGGGCGGGGCCGTAACGTCCCACCCCCTGTGGCGCGTTGTTCCCCAGGACTATTTGACGGCGCCCGCCATGACACCCGAGACGAACTGCCGCTGGAACGCGAAGAACACCACCAGCGGGATCACCATCGAGATGAACGCGCCGGGCGCCAGTACGTCGATGTTGTTGCCGAACTGCCGTACCTGCTGCTGCAGGGCGACCGTCAGCGGCTGCGACTCCGCGTTCGAGAACACCAGCGCCACCAGCATGTCGTTCCACACCCACAGGAACTGGAAGATGCCGAGCGACGCGATCGCCGGCGCGCCCAGCGGCATGACGACGGTGAGGAACAGCCGGGTCTCGCCCGCGCCGTCCAGCCGTGCCGCCTCCAGGAGTTCCCGCGGGATCTCGGCGAAGAAGTTCCTGAGCAGGAAGATCGCGAACGGCAGTCCGAAGCCGACGTGGAAGAGGACCACGCCGATGATGTCACCGAAGATCCCGATCCTGCCGAAGAGGTCGGCGAGCGGGATCAGGGCCACCTGGACCGGCACGACCAGCAGTGCCACCACGACCAGGAACCACCAGTCGCGGCCCTTGAAGTCCATCCAGGCGAAGGCGTATCCGGCCATCGCGCCGAGCAGCACCACGAGGAGCGTGGCCGGCACCGTGATCCAGACGGTGTTGAACAGCGCGTGGGTGATCGCGTCCTTCTCCAGGAGCGACTGGTAGCTCTTGGCGGTCAGTTGGCTCGGCGCGGTGAACACCTTCCACCAGCCCGAGGTGGCGATGTCGGTCGGGTCGCGGAACGACGAGACCAGCAGGCCGAAGGTGGGCACCAGCCAGAACAGGGCGACCAGGATCAGGAAGATCCGCATCACCCCGCCCGCCGCGCCGCTCGCCACCCGTGTGGCGAGGGAGCGCTTGGCGCGCACGGTCGTGTCGAGGGCGGTCACCGCTGACGCTCCTTCCTCAGCCGGCGGATGTTCACGAACATCACCGGCAGCACGAGCAGCAGCAGGATGACGCCGATCGCACTGCCGACGCCCTCGTTGCCGCCGCCGCCGAAGGACGACAGGAACAACTGCAGGGCAAGGACGTTGGCGTCGTCCTGACTGGGTTGCGGGGCGATGATGTAGACCAGGTCGAAGATCTTCATCACGTTGATCATCAGCGTGATGAGGACGACCACCAGGACCGGTGCGAGCAGCGGGACCGTGACCCTTCTGAAGACCTGCCACTCGTTTGCGCCGTCCACCCGGGCCGCCTCCAGCAGATTGCGGTCCACGCCCGCGAGGCCCGCCGCGATCAGCACCATCGCGAAGCCGGCCCACATCCACACGTACGCGCCGATGATGGCCGGGGTGACGAGCGTCGGGCCGAGCCAGTCGATGCCGTTGTACGGAGCCGAGAAGTTCGAGGCGGGGAGCCTGAGCCGGGCCCCGTCGGCCGCGGCCGGCAGGGTGAAGGTGCCGTCGGTGCCGCTCTTGGCGGAGGCGACCACCTTGCCGTCCTTCACGGCCTCCACCTTGACGCCCTTCAGCGCCTTCTCACCCGGGTCGACCTTGCCCTTCGTACCGCCGCCGCCGAGCTTGAAGTCCAGCCAGACGGTGCCGGTGACACCCGGGCCGCTCGCCGTCCTCGCGTTCTCGGGGGTTCCGGGCAGCCTGTTGGGCGCGATGCCGACCAGCGGGAGCAGGGCCGGTGTGCCCGCCTTCACGGTGCCGGTCGTGGTGAACGAGCCGCCGCCGGACGGCCTGAGATCGGTCGCCGTCTCGTTCGGCCGCGCACCCGGATACACCGAGGACGACACGAACGTGTCATGGATGGACTTGGCGACCGCGTTGGCGGCGCCCAGATGGGGGTCCTGCTCGTAGACGAGACGGAAGATGATTCCGGCCGCGAGCATCGAGATCGCCATCGGCATGAAGACGATCAGCTTGAACGCCGTTCCCCAGCGCACCCGTTCGGTCATCACGGCGAAGATCAGACCCAGTGCGGTGACGATCGCGGGCGCCACCGCCACCCAGATCGCGGTGTTGCGTACGGCGGTCAGAGTGGCGTCGTTGCTGAAGATGTCGCCGTAGTTCTTCAGCCCGACGAAACCGGAGCCGTCGGCGTCGTAGAGACTGCGCCAGACGGAGTACCCGATCGGGTAGACCACGAGCGCCCCGAGGAGCACGAACGCGGGCAGCAGAAACAGCACCGCCACCCACAGCCGGGTCCCCGTGACGCTCTTGTGCGGCGAGACGGAGGGCGTCGGCAGTGCGCCGGCGCCCCCCGTCGAGTTCGCTACGGACGTCATGGCCGCGCCGTCAGCCGGCCGCGTACGCCTTGGCCGCGTCGGCCTCCAGCTTCTGCTGGGCGCCGGCGACGTCCTTCGGGTTCCTCAGGAAGTCCTGCAGGTCCTTCCACTCGCCGATGCCGGCCGTGCCGCCGAAGGCGGCCGGAGCCTGGTCGGACATGTCGAAGCGGAAGTTGTCACCGGCCGCGAGGAGTTGCTTGGCGATCTGGGCGGTGATCGCGTCCTTGTACTTGGACTGGTCCATCTCCTTGTTCGGGGAGAGGATGCCGCCCTGCGCCGCCCAGATCTCCGCCGCGTCGGTGGAGGCCAGGAACGTCAGCAGCGCCTGGGCTCCCTTGTTGTCCTTCAGCGCCACCGCCACGTCGCCGCCGCTGACCACGGGGGCCTGGGAGCCGACCGCCGGGAACGGGAAGACCTTCGCGTCCGTGCCCAGCTTCGCCTTGGTGTCGCCGTTGATGTTCGCGGCCACGAAGTCGCCCTCGAAGACCATCGCCGCCGGGGTGGAGCCGGAGAAGGTCTGCGTGACCGACTTCGGGAACTCCGTGTTCAGCGCGCCCTTGGTGCCGCCCGCGATCAGGTCGTTCTTGCCCCAGAGCTGGGCGAGCGTGGTGAGCGCGTCCTTGACGGACGGGTCCGTCCACTTGATCTTGTGCGCGGCCAGCTGGTCGTACTTCTCGGGGCCCGCCTGGGAGAGATAGACGTTCTCGAACCAGTCGGTGAGCGTCCAGCCGTCCGCGCCGCCGATCGACACGGCGGGCGAGCCGGCGTCCGACAGGGTCTGCGCGGTGCTGAGGAAGTCCTTCCAGGTCTTCGGCGTCCGCGTGATGCCCGCCGCCTCGAAGGCCTTGGTGTTGTACCAGACCAGGGACTTGTTGGCGGCCTTGGCGTAGACGCCGTACTGCTTGCCCTTCCAGGCGCCGAGGTCGACCCAGCCCTTGCTGAAGTTCTTGTCCAGCTGGGCCTTGGCGTCCGCGCCGAGCGGTTTGAGCCAGCCCTTGTCCGCGAACTGGTGCAACACGCCGACCTGCGGCAGGAACGCGACGTCCGGCGGCTGGCCGCCCTGGATCTTGGTACCGAGGAAGGTGGAGGTGTTGTTGCCCGTCGGCACGAAGTTGACCTTCGCACCGGTGCGCTTCTTGAACTCGTCCATGACCTTCATGAAGTTGTCCTGCTCGGCCCCGGTCCAGACGGCTGCCACCTCCAGCGTCTGGCCGTTCAGCTTGGGCAGCTTGACGGAGCCGGAGCTTCCCGAGCTGCCACCGCCGTTGTTGCTCTTGTCGCCGCCCCCGCCCCCGCCGCAGCCCGTGAGTGCCAGCGCGAGTGCCGCCGCCAGGAGGGCGGCCGCGGATTTGGCGGCCCTGCGTGTCCGGTTCTTGCTGCTCGTGCTGCGCATCACTGCCCCGTTCTCCGTTCTTCGTCGAACGTCGAGCGCTGTCCCGTGTGATCTGGTCTACGCCCGCGGGATGGGGTCGGCAAGTGTGCGTCCGCTGTCAACCGGGGGATCGTGACCGCCTCGTGACCAGGCGTCCGGCGGTGGTGTGACCGCCCACTGGGGGCTGCCGCCCCCAGACCCCCGCTTCGGCCTGAACGGCCTCGTCCTCAAACGCCGGACGGGCTGGATTCACCCACGGAGCTAAAGCAGTGACGGCACTTCAGTCGCCGAGACCTCGCGTGCCGCCCGTTCCAGGGCGCTGGCCAGGAGGGCCAGGTCCGTCGGGCCGTTGCCGAGTTCTCGTACGGGTCTGCGGGTCGGGGGGTCGCCCATGCGCTGCCAGTCCAGGGGGACGACCGTGGGGCGGAGGGTGGCCGTGCGGGGGATGCGGCCCGTGACGCGGCCGCCCTGGAAGGGGGTGGTCCGGCCGTCGGGGCGGGTCAGGCTGCCGCGGCCCGGTGCCGGGTCGTCAGGGCCGGTGCCCGGGGCGTCGAGGGCCACCCGGAGGGTGGCCTTCCGGGCCGGTTCCGTGTCCGCCGTACGGCCGCCGGGGGCGGTTGCGGCCACCAGGTGGACGCCGAGTCGCTCGCCCTCGCGGGCCACCGCCTCCAGCGCCCGCATGACCGAACCCGCGGCCGGGCGGCCCGGTGAGCCGAGTGCGGGGGAGACCAGGGCGTCCAGATCGTCCACGACCACCACCAGCCGGGGGAGGGGCGGTGCCGCTTCGGTCTGGCGGCGCGCCGCCCCCGGGCGCAGCCGAATGGTCGAGCTGGGCGGGGAGTCCAGGTCGCCGGTCGCGGTCGTACCGGTCGCCCGCTGGGCCACCATGCGGCCCGACAGCTCCCGGCCCGTGTGCCACTCGGCGAAGGTGGAGCGGCCCAGCAGCTCGGCACGGCGCTTCAGCTCGGCGCTCAGGGACTGCGCGAACTCCCGCATGCGGACGGGGTCGTTGGCGGTGAGGTGGGTCGTGACGTGCGGGACGTCCGTACAGACCCGCAGGTCGTCGCCGCCCCCGGCGGTGGCACCCCCGGCGCTCACGCTGTCCCGGCCGTCCATCAGGACGATGCCCAGCCGGTCGGGGCGCTCGGCCGCGGCCAGCGAGGCGACCACGGCCCGCAGCAGCTCCGTACGACCGCTGCCCGCGGGGCCCTCGATCAGCAGGTGCGGGCCGTCGGCGGCGAGGTCCGCGCTGACCGGGCCGCGCGGACCGGCGCCGAGCACGACCCAGGCCCGGCCGCCGAGCGAGTCCGTGTCGTCCGCCGCGTCCGCCCAACGCGCCATCAGTGACGCCGGGGTGGCCCTCGCAAGCCCCAACTCGTCCAGCAGCCGCGCCGCTTGGGGCAACGGCACGAACACGCGTGCGTGCCGCTCGGTCCCCGAACCATCCGTCCTGAGCGGCGCCAGCGCCCGCGCGAACCGCTCGGCCCAGGCGGGCGAGACCGCGTCCACGGCGGCCACGGTGCCGGGGCCTATGGGGCCGGGGTGCGGGTGGGCGGTGGCCGTGGTCATGGGCGCGGGCACGGGCCTGGGCATGGTGTGGGTGTCGGCCGGTGACGCCGCATCCGCGCGGACGGCCGGGTCCGCCGCCTGCGTCGGCGGGCGGTCTCCGGTCCCGCCCCCGGGGATTGCGGAACCGGTCCGCGCCACTCGCATCAGTCGCAGCGCCGTCGCCACGTCCCCGCTCAGCAGCGCGACCGCGCCGCAGTCCCGGAAGGCCGGTGCCACCGCGCACGCCGCCTCGTACGTCTCCGTCACCGGTGACGCGGGCGAGGCCGACACCGTCTCGGCGAGGCAGACGACATGTATCCCGGCCCGCGGCCCCTCCAGCGCCAGCCGCGCCACCGCCTCCCGCACCGCGGCGCCTCCGGGGTCGCCGTCCACGACGACCACGGTGTACGGCCCGGGGAAGCCGTCCGGCTCCTCCGCGCCGTCGTCGGTCCGGGCCCAGGAGGGCCTGCGGGCCTGGGAACGGACGTCGTAGGTGGGGGGCGCCGACCGAGTTCCGTGCCGTGCCTCCGTCTGCTGGTCCTCCAGGCGCCGCAGCAGCTCGTCGGTGCGGGCCGTGGCCTGTTCGCGGTCGTAGGCGAGGAGCAGGCGGCAGTCCTGGCCGTGGCCGGGGCGCAGGTGGGGGAGCCAGCCGAGCCAGGACCATTCCGCGGTGCGCTCCTCCAGTGGGCGGGAGCGGTCCGCGGCGATCAGGACGATCTCCAGGGCTTCGGGCGAGTGCAGCGCGGCCAGCTGGGCCAGCACCGCGCGGGCCAGCCCGGACAGCCGGGTGCGGGGGCCGGCCAGGCCCAGCGCCCCGGCCTCGCGCAGATCCGCGGTCACCGGCACCGCGGGCAGCAGCCCGGAGCCGTCGGGCGCCGCCCGGTCCGCCGTACCGAGTCGCACCGTGAGCGCCTCGGGGTGCCCCGGCCCGCGCTCCCACAGCCGGGGGCCGGGGCCGAGCGCCGTCAGCAGCAGCGCCGCCGGGTCGGGCCAGGTCTCCGGGAGCTGGGGGCCGGTGCGGGGCGCGGGCCCTGCTGTCGGGTCCGGATCGTCGTCCTCGTCGTACACGTCATGCTCGGCCATGGCCTGTTCGCCGCGGCCGCCGGCCAGCCGTCGTGCCCAGGCGGAGAGCCCCCCGCGCCTGCGCAGGCCCGGGGGCACGTCCGTCCCGCGGAGCGGGGTTCCCTTGCGGCGGCCGGTCTCGGGGGCGTCCGTGTCCTGCGGTGAGTCCCATGCGACCGCGCCGAAGTGGCCCGCGTGGGTGTCGCCGCCCGCCGCGGACGGTCCTGCGGCCCTCATCTCCATCCGCGGTGCGCCGCCCTGCTCAGGCACCAGCGGGGGCTCGGCGCTGCCGTGTCCCTGGGCGGAGGGGGGTGTGGCGGAGGGGTCGCCGCCGTCGGCCACGCGTGCGTGCAGCGTCGCTGCGGGCGCCGGGGTGCCACTCCCAGGGGCCGCCGATGTCCCGTCGGCGGCCGCCGGCTCCCGCTCACCCCCGGAGACCACCCGGACGTGCCCTTCGCCGTCCGGCGCCGTCGGCACCCGCGCGCCCGGCCCCCCGGCCGGAGCAACCCGCAGCGCCGATTCGCCGATACGGAGCAGCGCGCCCGGGGTGAAGCGCACGGGGCGGGTGCTCAGGCGGGTGCCGTCCAGGGTCGTGCCGTTCGTGGAGTCGAGGTCGGCGACCGAGACCTGGCCGTCCGCGGCGACCGTGACCGCACAGTGGAGGCGGGAGACGTCCGGGTCGTCGAGCGGGACGTCGGCGTCGGCGGAGCGGCCGATACGGATCTCGCCGCCGTGCAGGAGATGCACGCCGCCCGCATCCGGACCTGCGACGACATGCAGCTGGGTCGGGGCGTCGTCCAGCTCGGGGTGCGGCTCCGGCTCGGCGGGGGCGCCCAGGGAGAGCACCGCGCCGTCGATCATCGGAGGCTCGCCGAGCGTGCTGCGGCGGTCGTCCAGGCGCTCCGCGCCCGCGTACAGCACCACCGCGCCGCCGGAGGCCGAGGCGCTCGCGTCGCCCGCGACCGCCGAGGCCAGCGCCGACGCCACCGCGGCCAGGGCCGTACCGGCGGGCGCCGTGACCAGCACGTCACAGCTCGCCGTGCGGCCCCGCGCGCGGTCGGGCGGGCCCAGGGGGTCTACGACGGTCAGCCGGATCTGCATCGCCGTCAGCGGTCCCTTCTGCGCGGGTCTGCGCGGGCGCGGACTACCCCCACCCCACACGAGCACATCGGCCAGTACTGCTACGCAAGGCATCCTCGCACCTGCCACTGACAACGCGCCCGCCGCTCGGGGGCAAGTGATCTTGATTGGTCGGCTCTGCCCGCAAAAGTGCCTGACAGGTGACCTGTCGGCGATCGCTTGAGATCGGTCACGTCTGCTTCGGGCAACCGGCGGACCGAGTCGAGCGTCTTTCCTTCGAACATGCACGGGGAGGCATACGTAAGACGCTGGGACGGCGACAGGTCGGTGCCGCGCACAGCGGCACTACAGTGGGTCGGAACGGTAAGCAAGCAGCAGGGAGCACATGACGTGCGGCCGGTAGGCAGCAAGTACCTGCTCGAGGAGCCGCTCGGGCGCGGCGCCACGGGCACCGTCTGGCGGGCCCGCCAGCGAGAGACCGCGGGGGCCGAGGCCGCCGTGCCCGGTCAGCCCGGCGAGACCGTCGCGATCAAGGTCCTGAAGGAAGAGCTCGCCAGCGACGCGGACATCGTGATGCGCTTCCTCAGAGAGCGCTCCGTGCTGCTGCGCCTGACCCACCCGAACATCGTCCGGGTCCGCGACCTGGTCGTGGAGGGCGATCTGCTGGCGCTGGTCATGGACCTCGTCGAGGG
This sequence comes from Streptomyces longisporus, assembly GCF_039532765.1. Lineage (NCBI taxonomy): Bacteria > Bacillati > Actinomycetota > Actinomycetes > Kitasatosporales > Streptomycetaceae > Streptomyces > Streptomyces longisporus. The sequence goes on along the minus strand of NZ_BAAASG010000011.1, from coordinate 652,658 downwards.
CCCCGACCTGCACCGCTACCTGCGCGAGAACGGCCCCTTCAGCCCGGTGGCCGCATCCCTCCTCACCGCCCAGATCGCCGACGCGCTCGCCGCCAGCCACGCCGACGGCGTCGTGCACCGCGATCTGAAGCCCGCCAACGTCCTGCTCAAGCAGGACGGCGGCCAGATGCACCCGATGCTCACCGACTTCGGCATCGCCCGCCTGGCCGACTCCCCGGGCCTGACCCGCACCCACGAGTTCGTCGGCACGCCCGCGTACGTCGCACCGGAGTCCGCCGAGGGCCGCCCGCAGACCTCCGCCGTCGACATCTACGGCGCCGGGATCCTGATGTACGAGCTGGTCACCGGCCGTCCCCCGTTCGGCGGCGGCTCGGCCCTCGAAGTACTGCACCAGCACCTGAGCGCCGAGCCGCGCCGCCCGTCCACGATTCCGGACCCGCTCTGGACGGTCATAGAGCGCTGCCTGCGCAAGAACCCGGAGGAACGGCCCAGCGCCGAGAACCTCGCGCGCGCCCTGCGCGTCGTGGCCGAGGGCGTCGGTGTGCACGCGAACGCCGCGCAGATCGCCGCCGCGGAGGCCGTCGGCGCCCTGCTGGCCCCCGACCCGATGCCGGCCGCCGTCCCCGGCTCGGCCGACCCCACGCAGGTCCTGCAGCACGGAGCGGGCTCGTACGACCCGAACGCGGCGACCAGCTTCCTGCCCCACACCGGCGGCGCACCGGGCGCCGCCGACCCCACCGCCGTACTCCCGAACACCGGGGCCGCGGACCCGACCGCCGTCATGCCGCCGATGCCCCAGGGTCAGCCCGGGCAGCAGCCCGAGCAGCCGCACCCCTGGCAGAACCAGCTGCGCGCCGCCCGCGACCGCAACGAGCAGACGCAGGTCCAGTACCTCGACCCCGACGAGGACCCGCTGCGCCGCCGCCCCCAGCGACAGGCCGCCCGCCCGCAGCAGCAGCGACCCCGTCAGCAGCGGCCGCAGCAGGGGTACGGCTATCCGCAGCAGCAACAGCCACAGCAGTACGCCCCACCGCAGCACCAGCAGCCCCAGCGGTACGCGCCTCCGCAGGAGCCGCAGCGGCCCGCGCGTGAGCCGCGCCGGTCGCGAGAGCCCAGCCCCAACCGGATGAAGATTCCCGGGCTGGGCTGTCTGAAGGGCTGCCTGTTCACGATCGTCATCCTGTTCGTCGCGGGCTGGCTGGTCTGGGAGCTGAGCCCGCTCCAGGAGTGGATCGGCACGACCAAGAGCTACTGGCAGCAGCTGTCCGACATGTTCAGCACCGTGAGCGGCTGGATCGGAAAACTGGGCGACCTCGTCGGCAACAAAGGCGGCAAGTGAGCAGCGAGCTTGGTGATTTGTCGACACCTGGCGGGTGATTTCCGTCTCTGCGGTGAAGGTTGGCTCCTCGGACGCGTAGCTTTAGCGACACAACGCGTCCCGTAGGAGCAGTCTTGGCACGGAAGATCGGCAGCCGGTACACCGCGAACCAGATCCTGGGGCGGGGCAGCGCCGGCACGGTGTGGCTGGGCGAGGGGCCCGAGGGACCCGTCGCCATCAAGCTGCTGCGTGAGGATCTCGCGTCCGACCAGGAACTCGTCGGCCGCTTCGTGCAGGAGCGCACGGCGCTGCTCGGTCTCGACCACCCGAACGTCGTCTCCGTGCGCGACCTGGTGGTGGACGGCAACGACCTCGCGCTGGTCATGGACCTGGTACGCGGCACCGACCTGCGCACCCGCCTCGACCGCGAACGCCGGCTCGCGCCCGCGGCGGCGGTGGCGATCGTGGCCGACGTCGCGGACGGCCTCGCCGCCGCGCACGCGGCGGGCGTCGTGCACCGCGACGTCAAGCCGGAGAACGTCCTCCTCGACATGCAGGGCCCGCTGGGCCCCGGCGGCTCCCATCCCGCCCTCCTGACCGACTTCGGCGTCGCGAAGCTGATCGACTCCCCGCGCCGCACCCGCGCGACGAAGATCATCGGTACCCCGGACTATCTGGCCCCGGAGATCGTGGAGGGCCTGCCGCCACGCGCGGCCGTCGACATCTACGCCCTCGCGACCGTCCTCTACGAGCTGCTGGCGGGCTTCACCCCGTTCGGCGGCGGCCATCCCGGCGCCGTACTGCGCCGCCATGTCACGGAGACCGTGGTCCCGCTCCCCGGGATCCCGGACGAGCTCTGGCAGCTCCTCGTGCAGTGCCTGGCCAAGGCACCGGCCTCCCGGCTGCGCGCCTCGGAACTGGGCGCCCGGCTGCGGGAACTGCTGCCGCTGGTCGCGGGCATGCCGCCGCTGGACGTGGACGAGCCGGACACGGAGCCGGCGGACGAGCCGGAGCCGGCGGCCGGGGAGGCGGTCACCCCGGCCCGCGAACGGGTACGGCGCGGCGCGGTCCCCCTGGTACCCGGCGCGAAGCCGGCCGACTCCAACCGGGACACCCATACGTCGATGAGGGTCCCGGCCCCGGACGAGCTGGCCGGCGGCGCCCGCGGAACGGCCCGGGTACCTCGGCCGGCGGGCGCGCCGCGGCCGGGTTCCGCACGGCACCGCGCCGTGACGCGCAGGCGCCGGATGGTGCTGGGGGCGGCCGCGGCGCTGCTGGTGGCGGCGGCCGGGGTGGGGACATGGCTGGCGACGTCGGGAGACGACGCGGGGGCGACTCCACAGGACTCCAAGCACTCGGCGCCGGCGTCGCCGTGACCAGGGTGGTTCGCTTGCCCGCGCTTGAGGGTGCCGCGGTGCTGTAGCCGGACACTCACCGCTTGGCGGAGCCGTTACGCTGGAGGCGTGGCAGTCGTCGATGTATCCGAAGAGCTCAAGTCCCTCTCCTCGACCATGGAGTCGATCGAGGCCGTTCTGGACCTCGACAAGCTGAGGGCAGACATCGCCGTGCTCGAGGAGCAGGCGGCCGCGCCGTCCCTGTGGGACAACCCGGACGAGGCGCAGAAGATCACCAGCAAGCTGAGCCACCTGCAGGCCGAGGTCAGGAAGGCCGAGGCGCTGCGCGGGCGGATCGACGATCTCGCCGTGCTCTTCGAGATGGCCGAGGAGGAGGACGACCCGGACACCCGCGCCGAGGCCGAGTCCGAGCTCGCCGCCGTCAAGAAGGCGCTGGACGAGATGGAGGTCCGCACGCTCCTGAGCGGTGAGTACGACTCCCGTGAGGCGCTCGTCAACATCCGCGCCGAGGCCGGAGGCGTCGACGCCGCCGACTTCGCCGAGAAGCTGCAGCGGATGTATCTGCGCTGGGCGGAGCAGAAGGGCTACAAGACCGAGCTCATCGAGACGTCCTACGCCGAAGAGGCCGGCATCAAGTCGACCACCTTCGCCGTGCAGGTGCCGTACGCCTACGGCACCCTCTCGGTCGAGCAGGGCACCCACCGGCTCGTGCGCATCTCCCCGTTCGACAACCAGGGGCGGCGCCAGACCTCCTTCGCGGGCGTCGAGGTGCTTCCCGTGGTCGAGCAGACCGACCACATCGAGATCGACGAGTCCGAACTGCGCGTGGACGTGTACCGGTCCTCGGGCCCCGGCGGTCAGGGCGTCAACACCACCGACTCCGCGGTGCGCCTCACCCACCTCCCCACCGGCATCGTCGTCTCCTGTCAGAACGAGCGGTCGCAGATCCAGAACAAGGCCACCGCGATGAACGTCCTCCAGGCCAAGCTCCTTGAGCGGCGCCGCCAGGAGGAGCAGGCCAAGATGGACGCCCTGAAGGGCGACGGCGGCAACTCCTGGGGCAACCAGATGCGTTCGTACGTCCTGCACCCGTACCAGATGGTCAAGGACCTGCGCACCGACTTCGAAGTCGGCAACCCCGAGGCCGTGTTCAACGGTGAGATCGACGGGTTCCTCGAGGCGGGTATTCGCTGGCGCAAGCAGCAAGAGAAGTAACTTTGTCGACTTGCCAACTGCCGCCCCACGGGCGGCAGTTGCTGTTTGTCTGGGTTTTACATCACACTCACAGGTTCCAACTCGCTGTAAACAACCCGCAAGTGGACATTGCGCACGCAATGCCCTTGACGTTGCTTTGAAAAATGGGAAGGGTGAAGCGCGGCATGCGTATCTCTGGGGCGCATGTGAACCGGGGGAATTTTGCAGCGCAGCCACCTCCGTCGATCACGGCCCCCGAGCGCCGCCTCAATGACGATGAGCTACTGGGGGTAGCAACCTTATGACGAAGAAGACGCGGCTCCGCGTCGCGCGGGTAGCCGCTGGCGCAGTGATCGCTGCCGGTGCCTCGCTGACCGCCGCCGGTGCCGCTTCCGCGGTGGGTATCGACGTGAACGTGGCCGGTGTCAACGTGGGTGTCAACACCGGCGGCGACGACACCGGGGGTACGGGCGGCGGCCCGTGCGACGTCGTTGTCGACCCGACCTGCGACCCCGGCGGCACCACGGGTGGCAGCACGACCGGCGGTGCGACGACGGGCGGTGACACCACGGGCGGTGCGACGACCGGCGGTGACACCACGGGCGGTGCCACGACCGGCGGCGACACCACGGGTGGCGTGATCGGTGGCGTGATCGGTGGCGGCACCACCGGCGGCGACACCACGGGCGGTGCCACGACGGGCGGTGCGACGACCGGCGGTGACACCACGGGCGGTGCCACGACCGGCGGTGCGACGACCGGCGGTGACACCACGGGCGGTGCCACGACCGGCGGCAGCACCACTGGCGGTGGCAGCACCACGGGTGGCGGCAGCACCACGGGTGGCGGCAACGGCAACTCGGGTGGCAGCGGCAATGGGAACGGCCACGGCCACGGGAACAACGGTGGTGGCAACTCCAACACCAACCCCGACGGCAACGCCGGCACCTCCACCCAGGACCAGGGCTCCTCGGTCCTCACGGACACCGGCTCGAACACCGAGACCCAGACCAAGGGCAAGGGTCAGCAGCTCGCCGAGACCGGTGCCGGCCAGACGACCTTCCTGATCATCGGTGCGGCCACCATGATCGCCGGTGGCGTCGGCTTCCGCCTTCTGCCGCGCCTCGTGGGCGGCCGTGGCGGTGCGGCTGCCTGACGGTAGCCGTGTGCACACGCAATGTGTGCGACGACGTACGACGAGGGGCCCGGAGCGTGCATCGCTCCGGGCCCCTCGGGCGTCTCGGTGCCCCTGTGACGCGCCCTACGCGGTCTGGTGCGCCAGTAGCGCCACCGCGGCGATCAGCACTGCCAGCAGTGCGATCAGCGCCATGGGGTTGAGCCCCGCGAAGAAGTTCTCCTGCTGCAGCCGCTCGCGGTTCGCACGGCACACGGGGCACCGGCCCTCGCTCACGGGCGCCGCGCAGTTTGCGCACACCAGCCGGTCGTACGTCATGCGCTCGCCCTCCTTGCGAATACGTTCCACTGGGAGAACGGTTTGTCGTTGCCGAACGTTCCCCTCTCTACTGTGCCAGGTTCCTCCGGAGGTCGCGCGGGGTCGCCCCGAGAGGGGCGGTGACGCTTGTCTCGCGGCTGCCCCTGACAAAGTCCCGTACAAAAGGGCACAACCTGCACCCAACCCCAACCGCCGCCTGCGCTTGTGCACCCGACTCGCGTATGGTCACGCTCATCTACCCCCGGCGACCCGTGGTGCATCCGTGATCCGATTCGACAACGTCTCCAAGGTCTACCCCAAGCAGACCCGTCCTGCACTCAGGGATGTGTCCCTGGAAGTGGAGAAGGGCGAGTTCGTGTTCCTCGTGGGGTCCTCGGGCTCCGGAAAGTCCACCTTTCTGCGGCTGATCCTCCGCGAGGAGCGGTGCAGCCACGGTCAGGTGCACGTTCTGGGCAAGGACCTCGCGCGCCTGTCCAACTGGAAGGTGCCGCAGATGCGCCGCCAGTTGGGGACGGTGTTCCAGGACTTCCGGCTGCTGCCGAACAAGACGGTGGCGGAGAACGTCGCCTTCGCGCAGGAGGTCATCGGCAAGTCGAAGGGCGAGATCCGCAAGTCCGTGCCGCAGGTGCTCGACCTGGTCGGCCTGGGCGGGAAAGAGGATCGGATGCCCGGTGAGTTGTCCGGTGGTGAACAGCAGCGCGTGGCCATCGCGCGCGCCTTCGTCAACCGGCCCAAACTGCTCATTGCGGACGAGCCGACCGGCAACCTCGACCCGCAGACCTCCGTCGGCATCATGAAGCTGCTCGACCGGATCAACCGGACGGGCACCACCGTGGTGATGGCGACGCACGACCAGAACATCGTGGACCAGATGCGCAAGCGCGTCATCGAGCTGGAGAAGGGCCGCCTCGTCCGCGACCAGGCACGCGGCGTCTACGGCTACCAGCACTGACCGCCACGTCCACGGAAAGGCTCAACCAGTCGCCATGCGCGCACAGTTCGTACTCTCCGAGATCGGTGTCGGTCTCCGCCGCAACCTGACCATGACCTTCGCGGTCATCGTCTCCGTCGCCCTGTCCCTGGCCCTGTTCGGCGGGTCGCTCCTGATGAGCGACCAGGTCAGCACGATGAAGGGCTACTGGTACGACAAGGTCAACGTCTCGATCTTCCTCTGCAACAAGAGCGACGCCGAGTCCGACCCCAACTGCGCCAAGGGCGCGGTCACCGACGACCAGAAGAAGCAGATCCTCTCCGACCTGGAGAAGATGACGACGGTCGTCCAGAAGGTCACCTATGAGTCGCAGGACGATGCGTACAAGCACTACAAGCAGCAGTTCGGCGACTCCCCGCTGGCCAGTTCCCTCACGCCGGACCAGATGCAGGAGTCGTACCGGATCAAGCTGAAGAACCCGGAGAAGTACCAGGTCATCGCAACCGCCTTCGACGGGCGCGACGGTGTGCAGTCCGTGCAGGACCAAAAGGGCATTCTGGACAATCTGTTCGGACTGCTGAACGGCATGAACTGGGCCGCGCGGGCCGTGATGGCGCTGATGCTCGTGGTCGCGCTGATGCTGATCGTCAACACCGTGCGGGTGTCCGCGTTCAGCCGGCGGCGTGAGACCGGGATCATGCGCCTGGTCGGTGCCTCCGGCTTCTACATCCAGGCGCCGTTCATCGCGGAGGCGGCGGTCGCCGGGCTCATCGGCGGGACGGTCGCCTGCGGGTTCCTGGTGGTCGCGCGGTACTTCATCATCGACCACGGTCTGGCCCTGTCCCAGAAGCTGAATCTGATCAACTTCATCGGCTGGGACGCGGTGTTGACCAAGCTGCCGCTCATCCTCGCCACGAGTCTGCTGATGCCTGCGCTTGCCGCGTTCTTCGCGCTGCGCAAGTACCTGAAGGTGTGACGCATGCCAAGAGGGCCGTACGGTCAACCGGCCGTGCGGCCCTTCGCGTTGTCCTAGACTCACCGGCATGTCAGGTCGTGACCTGTTCTGCCAGCCCCGCCGCATTCGCCGCGGGGCCGTCCTGACATTGGTCTTCGCGAGCGTGCTCGTCGCGGGCGCGGCGACCGGCTCCTTCTCCGAGAGCGACCGGAAATCCCCGTCCGGTGCGGCCCGTTCGAGCGTGCCCGCCGGTCATCACGAGGACGTGGCGAAGGCGGCCGAGGAGGCCCTGGCCGACGGCAAGTCCCCGATGGAGGCCGCGGAGCGCGCGGTCAGCCGCAGCGGAGACCGCTGGGGCGCCGTCTACTCCGAGGGCGAGTACCAGGAGTTCGAGGAGGCCCTCGACGGCCAGTACACCGGCGTCGGCCTGTGGGCCAGGCGCGAGCGGGACGGCCGTATCGAGGTGACCAAGGTGGCCGCCGACTCGCCCGCGGCCGCCGCCGGGATCCGCAAGGGCGACCGGCTGCGCACCATCGACGGCGAGAGGGTCGACGGGCAGCCCGTCACCGAGGTCGTGTCGTTACTGCGCGGCGACGCCACCGACGCGGCCGCCGGTACGGCGGTGCGGCTGGGCCTGCAGCGCGGCACGCACGCGTGGATCGAGACCTTGCGCCGCGCGCATCTGTCCACCGATTCGGTCACCGTTCGAAAGCTCGCCGACGGGGTCACCGTGATCAGGATCGCCGCGTTCACCAAGGGCTCCGGCGACGTCGTCCGCACCGCCGTACGGCAGGCCCCCGCAGGCGCCGGGATCATCCTCGACCTGCGCGGCAACTCCGGCGGCCTGGTCACCGAGGCCGTGACCACCGCCTCCGCCTTCCTCGACGGCGGCCTCGTCGCCACGTACGACGTCGACGGCGAGCAGCAGGCCCTGCATGCCGCCCCCGGCGGCGACACCACCAGACCCCTGGTCGCGCTCGTCGACGGCGGGACGATGAGCGCGGCCGAAATGCTGACCGGCGCCCTCCAGGACCGCGGCCGTGCGGTCGTCGTGGGCTCCCGCACCTTCGGCAAGGGCTCGGTCCAGATGCCGCGCCAGCTCCCCGGCGGCTCCGTCGCCGAACTGACCGTCGGGCACTACCGCACCCCTTCCGGCCGCAGCGTCGACGGCCGGGGCATCACCCCCGACCTGGACGTCACCTCGCCGGGCCAGGCGGCCGTCGAGCGGGCCGAGACCGTGCTCGACGGCCTGGGCGACGCCGACTAGACAGCCGTTGCGGACAGCCGTTAAAGGGCTGGCCCGGACACCCCCGCGTAGTGCGAAAATGGACGGCACTATGAGCAAGGGAATGTACGTACCGAAGGAGTCCCAGCCCAAGCAGGGCGGGGCGGCCGCGAAGGCCAGGGACGGCGAGAAGGGCGGCAAGCGCAAGATCGTCGCCCAGAACAAGAAGGCCCGGCACGACTACGCGATCGTCGACACCTACGAGGCCGGCCTGGTGCTGACCGGCACCGAGGTCAAGTCGCTGCGCGAAGGACGGACCTCGCTGACCGACGGCTTCGTCCAGATCGACCGTGGTGAGGCGTGGCTGCACAACGCCCACATCCCGGAGTACCACCAGGGCAGCTGGACCAACCACTCCGCGCGCCGCAAGCGCAAGCTGCTGCTGCACCGTGAGGAGATCGACAAGCTGGAGTCCAAGGCGCAGGAGACGGGTCACACGATCGTGCCCCTCGCCCTGTACTTCAAGGACGGCCGTGCGAAGGCCGAGATCGCCCTCGCACGAGGCAAGAAGGAGTACGACAAGCGCCAGACCCTGCGGGAGAAGCAGGACCGGCGGGAGTCGGACCGGGCGATCGCGGCGGCGAAGCGCAGGCAGCGCGGCGTGTAGCAGACCCGGCGCCCGGGAATACGGTGGCATCGTCGCTCGTTGTTCACGTACGATGGCACTGCACCTCACAGCGGGTGCACGCCCTCTTCGGAGGGGCCCTCTCCGGAGGGGTTGAAAACACAACATGGGGATGATCGGTTTCGACAGCGGCTGTCGAAGCAGGGGAAGCGTGTCGAGGAAGCGGCAATGATCTCGTAAACCATATGCCGCAAAAAATAATCGCCAATTCCAAGAGCGATTCTCCCGAGCTTTTCGCTCTCGCTGCCTGATCAGGTAGTGATCGAATAGCTCCTTAATGGGAGTGTCAGCCCGGGGCTGTTCCCGACCCGGATCCTGGCATCAGCTAGGGGACTAAACCTTGATCCCGGTCACGGGGTGAAGAGGGAAATCAAACAGTGACTGGGCCCGTCGGCGACTTGTTCGCGTGATCGCCGGGGCCGAGAAAATCGCAGCGAACTGCACACGGAGAAGCCCTGATTCCGCACCGTTGGACGCGGGTTCGATTCCCGCCATCTCCACTCATCCCATGTGGGCAAGGCCCCGTCGCTTCCGAGCGGCGGGGCCTTTGTCGTGTACACCTTCACAGGACCCACACAGCTGCCATAGGGTGATCGCGACCGGCGACCGGGGGTATGCCGAAGAACTCCGGGCCGACCTGGGCAGGGCCCTCGGCCCGCACCTCTGCACGGCCGTACGGTCTCACCCCACCCCACGAAGGACCCACCCACGCATGTTCCTGATCCGTCTCCTGCCCAGGCTGCCCCGCGAGATCTGTCTCGCCGTCATCGGGCTCATCGGCGGTGTCTTCCTCGCCGGCCACGGCATCGTCCAGGCCCACGCCGAACTCACCGGGATGCCCGGGACCGTCCAGGTCACCGACTGCCGACGCGCCACCGGAGCGTGGAGCGACCTCTGGGAGGACGGATGGGCCTGTGCCGGGTCGTTCGAGTCCGACGACCACAGCGTGCGGATCCCCGCCGTCGGCATCGACGGCATCCTGACGTCCCCTCCCGACAAGCCCCTCGCCGCCCGCGTCGACGGGGCCTCGGCCCGCACCGCGACCAAGGACAGCTCCGGCCGGTGGAAGTGGCCCGCCCTCACCGGCGTCGTCGTGCTCGCCTTCACCGCCTGGCGGATCCGCTCCATCCGCGGCCTTTTGCGCGAGCGCCGCGCCGAGGGAGCCGCAAACCCGGTCCCGGCCTGAGGGCCCGGCCCGGAGTCCCACAACCGCGGCGCCGGATGTGGTGCCGCACCATATGTCGAGGGACCGTTCACGCTTCTACGGTCCCTCCCCATGACCCAGACCAGAGCCGCACGTCACAGCACCCTCCTCGCGACCCTCCTGGTCGCGCTGATCGCCGCCTTCCTCACCCCGGGCAGGGCGGCCGCCGCCTCCCTCCAGGAAGTCACCGGCTTCGGCTCCAACCCCGGAGCCCTGCGCATGTTCCGGTACGTGCCGGACGGGCTTCCTGCCGGGCGGCCCGTCGTCGTCGCCCTGCACGGGTGCACGCAGGACGCATCCGGGTACGGCACCGGCAGCGGCTGGCTCCAGCTCGCCGACCGGTGGGGGTTCTCCGTCGTGCTGCCGCAGCAGCAGAGCAGCAACAACGCCTCGAACTGCTTCGACTGGTTCCAGAGCGGGGACATCGAACGCGGCCAGGGCGAGGCCGCGAGCGTCGCGCAGATGGTGGACCGGCAACTCGCCGACGTCGGCGGCGACGCCTCACGCGTGTACGTCACCGGACTGTCCGCCGGCGGTGGCATGACCGCCGTGATGATGGCGGACTACCCGGAGAAGTTCGCCGCGGGCGGCATTGTCGCCGGGCTGCCGTACGGATGCGCGCAGGCCGCCGGATCGCCGTATGTCTGCATGTACGTCGGCGCCACGCAGACGGCGAAACAGTGGGGCGACCGGGTGCGCGCCGCCCGACCGGGCTACACCGGCCCGTGGCCCACGCTCACCGTCTTCCAGGGCAGCGCCGACTACACCGTCAAGCCCGTCAACATGACCGACCTGATGAAGCAGTGGACCGATGTGCACGGGGCCGACCAGACCGCGGACGTCAGCGACACCGTCGCCGGCTATCCCCACCAGGTCTTCCGGGACCCGGCAGGGAACACCGCCGTCGAGACGTACAGCATCACCGGCATGGGGCACGGGCAGCCGGTCGACCCCGGCAGCGGCACCGCGCAGTGCGGTGCCGCCGGGGCCTACCTCCTCGATGTGAACCTGTGCGCCGCCTACCGGCTCGGGCTCGCCTGGGGCCTCAGCGCAGGGTGAACGTAGACAGGCGTACGCCCTTGCTCAGGACCAGATAGACGTCCGTACGGCCCTTCGTCGCGCCCGACAGCTTCGCGGTCACCGTCGTGTAGTCGTACGGCGACGACGTGCCCGCGAAGCGCGCCGTGCCGACGAGGGTGCCGGTCGGTGAGCCGAGCCGCACCTCCACCGTGCCGGACGAGGTCCCGGCGACCCGTGCGCCGAACTCGTCGGCGCCCGGCTCCAGTCGGGTGTCCGCGAACTTCAGCCACGCGCCGTCGGAGGCCGCCGACACCGCCGTACCGCTCGCCTTGGACTCGTCGACGAGAGCGATGCCGGCGGAGTAGTCGTCGAAGTTCTCCGCGCGTGTCGTCTTCGACAGGTCTCGGGGCGGGATCGTCTCCCCCTTCACCTGCCAGGACGTACGGGCGCGGATGTCGGAGGACGACGAGCCCACCAGGACGTCGTAAGTGCCGCTCTCCACCACCCACTTGGAGCGGGTGACGTCCCAGTGCGCGAGGTCCGACGGCCGTACCTTCAGCCGGACCGTCCGCGTCTCACCCGGCTTCAGCGACACCCGCTGGAAGGACTTGAGCTGCTTGAGCGGCTGTTTGTCGCGGGAGGTGCGCTGGTGGGTGTAGAGCTGGACCACCTCCGCGCCCGCCCGGCTGCCGGTGTTGGTGACCGCGACCTCGTAGCCGTCGCCCACCCGCCGCAGACCGGAGTACGCGAACGTCGTGTACGACAGGCCGTAGCCGAAGGGATAGAGCGCCTGCCCCGTGAAGTACTGGTAGGTGCGGTCCGACTTGATGATGTCGTAGTCGAGGATCGGCGGGAGGTCGGCGTCGGAGCGGTACCAGGTCTGGGTGAGGCGGCCCGACGGGTTGGCGTCGCCGTAGAGCAGATCGGCGAGGGCGTTGCCGGTCTCCTGGCCCGCGTGGGTGGTCCACAGCAGCGCGGGAACCTCCTTCTGCAAGGACCCCAGGGTGGTCGGATAGCTGTTCTCGACGATCACGACCGTGTGCGGGTTGGCCGCCCGCACCGCCTTGACCAGGGCCTCCTGAGCCGGAGCCAGGGCCAGGTCCGTGCGGTCGTGGGCCTCGCGGCCGTTGATGGAGGGGTCGGAGCCGACCACCACGACCGCCTGGTCCTTGCCCTTGACCGCGGCGACCGCCTCCGCGACACCGCTGCGGACCACGTCCTTGGTGTAGTGGGCCGCCTGGTCCTTGGCGACCAGGCCGAGGGTGCCGTCCGTGCCCGTCGGGCCCAGGTAGACCGGGTTCGACCACCAGGACTCGCCGGTCTCGTAGCCGGCGTAGCGGAGCAGGTACGTGCCGTCGTCCTGGCGCTCCAGCTTGAACTGCTGCTGTACGTACCAGCCGTTCGGCTGTTTCTGGTCGTTGACGAAGTTCGACCAGTTGTAGCCGACGTACTTGCCGTTCGCCGCTGAGCGCAGGGTCACGATGCCGGAGCCCCAGTCGAAGACGTCGAACTGGGCTCCCGTACCGGAATCCGCCGTCTCCTTCAGGGGCGCGCCCGCCTCACCCGCCCCCGCCGTCACGTACTTGCCGGTCGCCGTGTCCTTCAGGGCGATCCGGTCCACGCCCTCGCTGCCGGCGACCGGGGCGCCGAGCTTGGACTCGATGCCGTCCTTCGGGGTGACGGCGTAGGGGAGGGTGCCGGAGTACCAGTCCGTGTAGAGGGTGTCGGCGAGCGGGCCGACGACGGCGGCGCTGCCCGTCTTCCTCAGCGGCAGCACGCCGTCGTTCTTCAGCAGGACCGCCGCCTCGGTGGCCGCCTTGCGGGCCAGGGCGCGGTGGGCGGGGCTGTCGATGACGGACGCGTCGATGGAGCCGTACTTGCCGCCGCCGGGGTCGAACTCGCCGAGGCGGACGCGGACGCTCAGCACGTCTCCCGCGGCCTTGTCGACGTCCGACTCCTTCAACAGGCCGGCGGACAGGGCCGACTTGATCGCCGTGGTCGTCGGGCCGGAGTCGGTGTCGTTGTCGGTGAAGCTGTCGATGCCCGCCTTCAGCGCCGCCGCGTCGGCCTCGGTCTGGGTGCCGTAGTACTTCTGGCTGCCGACGAGGTTCCCGGGCGCCGCGGCATCCGTCACATTCAGCAGGTTCTTCGAGGTCCAGGTCCGGACGGTGTCGTCGAGGGCCGGATTCACCGTGTTCGGGCGGCCGTTGACCAGGTTGTACGAGGTCATCACGCCGGTCGCCGCATTCGCCTCGATCGCGGGCTTGAAGGCCTGCTCGTCGTACTCCTTCAGCACGCGCGGGCGCAGTTCGGAGCTGGTGGTGTCGCGGTGCTCCTCGTTGTTGTTGGCGAGGAAGTGCTTCAGCGTCGGGGCCGTCTTGAGGTGGTCCGGGTCGCCTCCCGTCAGGCCCGTGCCGTACGCCGTGGAGATCGCGCCGGTCAGATACGGGTCCTCGGAGTAACCCTCCTCGTTGCGGCCCCAGCGCGGGTCGCGCAGCAGGTTGACCACGGGGGCCCACAGGTTCAGGCCCCAGCCCGCGGGGCGGGTCTGCTGGAAGCCGCGTGCCTCGTCGCCGACCGCCGAGCCGACCTGGCGGAGCAGGGCCGGGTCCCAGGTGGAGGCGAGACCGACGGCCTGCGGAAACACGGTCGTCCTGCCGAGCCAGGCCACGCCGTGCAGGGCCTCGGTGCCGGTGCGGAAGGACTGGATGCCGAGGCGGGGGATGGCGGGCTCGTACTGGTGGAGGAGGGAGATCTTCTCGTCGAGGGTGAGGCGGGAGAGGAGGTCCGAGACCCGGGCGGCCACCGGGAGATTAGGGTCGCGGAACGGGTAGGCGGGGTCGTCGGCATGGGCGGGGACGGTGGCGCCCAGACCCGCGATCAGGGTCAGGGCCGCCAGCAGCGTGGTCCTCTGTCTTCTTCGCTTGCCCTTCATGTCACGGCTCCTTCAAGTAGGGCCTTGCACAGATGAGTTGGTCAGGCACTGCGTGGCATGGTGCTGGCCCGCTCCGTCAGCCGCGGCGGCAGCAGGGTCGCCTCGGGTACGGCGCTGCCGCCGAGCTTCTTCATCAGGAGCTCCACCGCTCGCTCGCCCACCTCGGCGGAGGGCAGGGCGACGGAGGTGACGGGGACACGGACGGACTCGGCGAGTTCGTCCGGGCAGATGGCGGTGACGGAGAGGTCGCCGGGCACCCGCAGGCCCAGCTGCTCGAAGGCCTCGATGAGCGGTTCGAGGATCGGCTCGTTGTGGACGACGACGCCTGTCAGCGCGGGGTGTTCGCGCAGGAGCTGCTCGGCCACCAGTCGGGCGGCCGCGGGTGAGGCCTCGCAGGGGTGCACGGAGGAGGACAGCCCGCTGCGGTCGGCGGCGGCCGTGAAGCCCTGCACCACCCGCTGGGCGAACGCGGTCTGCCGTACGTACACCTCCGGCGGCGAGCCGACCAGCGCCACCACCCGGTGCCCGAGCCGCGCCAGATGCTCCACGCATGCCTCGCCGGCCGCCTTGAAGTCGAGGTCGATGCAGGTCAGGCCCTCGGAGTCGGCCGGGAAGCCGATCAGCACGGACGGCCGTTCCAGCGAGCGCAGCAACGGCAGCCGGGGCTCACGGAGCTGGACGTCCATCACGATCAGCGCGTCCACCAGAGCCGTGTCCGCCACCCGCCTGAGCCCCTCCTCGCCCTCCTCCTGCGTCAGCAGCAGCACGTCGTGGTCGTGCCTGCGGGCCGTCGTCACCACCGACACCGCGAACTGCATCACCACCGGGACGTGGATGCCCGCCCGTAAGGGGATCACGAGCGCCAGGACGTTCGACCGGCTGCTGGCCAGGGCACGGGCGCCCGCGTGCGGCCGGTAGCCCAGCTCGCGGGCGGCCGCCTCGACCCGCTGCCGGGTCTCCTCGGAGATCGGGCGCTTGCCGCTGAGCGCGTAGGACACGGTGCTGGGGGAGACCCCGGCATGCCGCGCCACATCGGTGATCTTCACCATCAGCGCAGCTCCAGGGAGAGGAATCCGGTACCCGCCTGCGCCCGCGCCGTCCGCTCCCCGGCGGCCAGGCTCCACTGAGCCACCGGCTCACTGCACGAGGCCCGCAGCGTGTCCCCTTCGCGTACGACGGTGAAGGTGACGTCCCCCACCTGCACCGTCACCTGCGCGCCCCGCTCCAGGCCGTAGGCCCGCAGGGTGACCCCGTCGGCGTGGTCGTAGTCGGGGCGGTCGGCCACCGCGCCCACCGGGATCACCGTGCCCGGCCGTACCAGCAGGGGCACGCTCAGGAAGCCGTGCCTCTCGCGCACCCAGCGCGGCCCGGTCACCGTCCGGCCGCTCAGGAAGTGCGTCCAGGTGCCCTCGGGCACGTAGTAGGACACATCCCCCTCGTCGTCGAAGACCGGCGCGACCAGCAGATCCGGCCCCAGCATGTACTGCCGTTCCAGATGCGCGCACCCCGGATCGTCCGGGAACTCCAGCACCATCGCCCGCATCATCGGCACGCCCTGGGTGTGGGCGGTGCGTGCGGCCTCGTACAGATAGGGCATGAGCTGCAGCTTCAGCCGGGTGAACTGGCGCAGCACGTCCACCGACTCCTCGTCGAACAGCCAGGGCACGCGGTAGGAGGAGCTGCCGTGCAGCCGGCTGTGGGAGGACAGCAGCCCGAAGGCCAGCCACCGCTTGAACAGGGCGGGGGTCGGGGTGCCCTCGAAGCCGCCGATGTCATGGCTCCAGTAGCCGAAGCCGGACAGGCCGAGCGACAGCCCGCCGCGCAGCGACTCGGCCATCGACTCGTACGTCGCCTCGCAGTCGCCGC
This sequence comes from Streptomyces longisporus, assembly GCF_039532765.1. NCBI lineage: Bacteria > Bacillati > Actinomycetota > Actinomycetes > Kitasatosporales > Streptomycetaceae > Streptomyces > Streptomyces longisporus. Next base: position 636,517 of record NZ_BAAASG010000011.1, on the reverse strand, counting down.
CCCAGTGCACCGGGAACTTCTGGCTGCCGGTCGTCGCCGAGCGGGCGAAGAGCACGGCCTCGCCCTCGCCGCGGTGCTTGCGGAGCACGTCGAAGACGGTGCGGTTGTAGAGGTACGTGTAGTAGTTGTGCATCCGCTCCGGGTCCGAGCCGTCGGACCACGCCACATCCACCGGCACCCGCTCGCCGAAGTCGGTCTTGAAGCAGTCGACGCCCTGCGCGAGCAGCGCCTCCAGCTTCGAGGCGTACCAGTCGCGGGCGGCCGGGCTGGTGAAGTCGACCAGCGCCATCCCCGGCTGCCACATGTCCCACTGCCAGACGCTTCCGTCGGGCCGCTTCAGCAGATGGCCGAGCGCCTTGCCCTCCGCGAAGAGCGGGGAGCGCTGGGCGATGTACGGGTTGATCCACACGCTCACGCGCAGGCCGCGCGCCTTCAGCCGGGCGAGCATGCCCTCCGGGTCCGGGAAGACCCGAGGGTCCCACTGGAAGTCGCACCAGTTGAACTCCCGCATCCAGAAGCAGTCGAAGTGGAAGACGGACAGCGGCAGTTCACGCTCCCGCATGCCCTCGATGAAGGACGTCACCGTCTCCTCGTCGTACGAGGTCGTGAAGGACGTCGACAGCCACAGGCCGAACGACCAGGCGGGCGGCAGGGCGGGGCGGCCGGTGAGGGCCGTGTACTTGCGGAGGATGTCCTTGGGGCTGGGGCCGTAGATGACGTAGTACGTCAGCTCCTGGGTCTCCGCGCTGAACTGGACCCGGGAGACGGCCTCCGAGCCGACCTCGAAGGACACCTTGCCGGGGTGGTCGACGAAGACGCCGTAGCCCGCGTCCGTCAGATAGAACGGGACGTTCTTGTAGGCCTGTTCGGTGGCCGTGCCGCCGTCGGCGTTCCAGATGTCGACGACCTGGCCGTTCTTGACGAGGGGGCCGAAGCGCTCGCCGAGGCCGTAGACGGACGTACCGACCCCGAGGCCCAGCTGTTCCCGCAGGTAGTGCGCTCCCTCCGCGTTCCGCATGATGCCCATGCCCTTGGGGCCGCTGGAGGTGAGGGTGCGGCCGTCGGCGAGGAAGTCGACGTGCCAGGAGCCGGTACGGGCCACTCGGACCGACAGGGCGCCGGAGGTGAGGGTCGCGTGCTCGTCGTCGTACCCGACCTGTGGGGTGAACTCCTGTTCACTGAGGTCGAATTCGGGGCCTCGTGACTGCTCGCCCTCGAAGTGGGTGAAGGTGAGGCCGATGACGTCGGGCATCGGGGTGTGCGCGCTGATCGTCACGACCGGTCCCTTCAGCAGGTCGCCGCGGTGGCGGATGGGCTGGGTCGGCGCATGGATCTCCAGCGTGCCGTCCGTCGCGGTGACGTCGAGGACCTCGACGGGATGGGCCGCGGTGACGCCCTCGCGCAGCAGCCAGTAACCATCGGTGAACTTCACGTGGGGGTCCTTACTTGACAGCACCGACGGCGATGCCGCGGGTGAGGGTCCGCTGGAAGACGAGGAAGAACACGATCGCCGGGAGCACGCCGAGCAGGGCCGCCGCATTGGTCATCGTGGCGTCCATCAGGCGCTGGCCCTGGAGGACGCCGAGGGCCACCGACACCGTCTGGTTGTCGTTGGAGATCAGCATGACCAGGGGGAGCAGGAACTCGTTCCAGGTCCAGATGAAGAAGAAGACCAGGAGCACGCCGATGGTCGGCCGGCTGACCGGCACGACGATCCGCCACAGCACCTGCCACTTGTTCGCACCGTCGATACGGGCCGCCTCGATGATCTCGCGGGGGAACTGGCCCAGCACCGACGAGAGCAGATACGTGCCGAAGGCCGCCTGGATCACCGTGAAGACGATGATCACGCTCAGCCTGGTGTCGTACAGGCCGGCTTGCTTGGCCAGGTAGTAGATCGGGTAGACCAGCGCCTCCTGCGGCAGCATGTTGGCGAGGACGAAGAAGGCCAGGACCCAGGTGCGGCCCTTGATCCGGCCGATCCCGATGGCGTACGCGTTGAGGACGGAGAGGATCACCGCGAGCACCGCCACCGAGCCGCTGATCAGCACCGAGTTGACCAGCTTCTGGCCGAAGTCCACGCGCTGCCAGAAGCTCTTGAGACCGTCCAGGTACAGGCCCTCGGGCAGGCTGAGCGGGCCGTGCTGGGAGTACTCGGCCGGCGACTTGAACGCGTTGACGGCGACGATCAGGAACGGGACCACCATGAACAGGGCGGCGATGCACAGCGCGATCAGCACCGGGTAGCGGCGCAGGGCGGTCGTCATGCGCGGTCCCCTTCCTCGTCGCGGGTCTGGAGCTTCAGCAGGACGAGGGAGAGCACCAGGATGATCACCGTGAGGATCGTGGAGATCGCGGCGCCGTAGCCCACCTGGGTCTTCTCGAAGAAGGTGGAGAAGGAGAAGTAGGACGGGACGTCGGTCGCGCCGCCCGGGCCGCCCTTGGTCAGCACGTACACCGCCCCGAACACCTTGAGCGCGGCGATCGTGCACCAGGTCAGGACGACGTAGATCTCCGGGCGGATCTGCGGCAGCGTGATGTGCCAGAAGCGGCGCCACCAGCCCGCGCCGTCCAGTTCGGCCGCCTCGTACAGCTGCGGGTCGACGCGCTGCAGACCCGCCATGAAGACCACCAGCGGGAAGCCGATCTGCACCCAGACCATCACGCCCATGACGCTGTACAGCGCGATGTCGGGGTCGCCGAGCCAGTCCTGCTGCCAGGAGCCCAGCCCGACCGCCTTCAGCAGCTCGTTGAGGGAGCCGTTGTCGGGGGCGAGGATCCAGCTCCAGACGATGCCGGCGACCGCGATCGGCAGTACCTGCGGCAGATAGAAGCAGGCGCGCAGCACCGCCGCCCACCGCGATCCGAAGTGCTTGCCGACGTAGTCGAACAGCGCCGCCGCCAGGACGAGACCGATCATCGTCGGTACGGCCGCCATGGCGACGACCATGAACAGGCTGTGCCGGAAGGACGCCCAGAACTCCGAGTCGTCCATCAGCTCGCGGTAGTTGGCGAGCCCGGTCCACTTGGGGGTGCCGATGCCCTGCCACTCGGTGAAGCTCACGCCCGTGTTCATCAGGAACGGGACGACGATGATCGCCGTGAACGCCAGGATGCCGGGGAGCAGGAACAGGGCGTACGAGTCGCGGGTACGGGGGCGGCGCGGGCCGGCGTCCGGGCGCTTGCCGACGGCCCGCGCACCCCGTTCGACGGTCACCGTCATGTCGTCGGCGCGCCCTTGTCGTAGGCCTGCTGCAGTGCGCTGAGGTAGGCGTCCGGTTTCTCGCTGCCCGTCATCAGCTTCTGCGTCTCGGAGACGAGGACGTCGTAGAAGCCGTTCACCGGCCAGTCCGGGTAGAAGGCCAGGCCGTCACGCCCGCTGAGGGTGTTGAAGTTGGCGATGAGCTGCTTGGACTTCGGGTCCGTGATGGCGGAGGTGTCGGCCGCGACCGGGATGCCGCCCTTGTTGCCGAGCAGGTTCTGGATCTTCTTCGACATGGTGATGTCGATGAAGTCGTAGGCCAGGTCCTTGTTCTTGGCGTTCTTGGGGACCACCCAGACGTTTCCACCGGAGCCCAGGGTCAGGTTCGAGCCGGGCCACAGGGTGGTGTCCCAGTCGAACTTGGCCTCCTGCTGGAAGCGGCCGTACCACCAACTGCCGGAGAACAGGATCGGCGACTTGCCCTGGATCCAGGAGACGCCCGCGTCCTCGGCCTTGGTGCTGGTGGACTTCTTGCTGATGTAGCCCTTCTTCACCCAGTCGGCGAAGGTGTTCGCCGCGTAGGTCCAGGCCGTGTCGTGGAAGTCGGTCTTGCCCTTGTACAGCTCGTACTTGTCGACCCAGGAGCGGTCGGCCTTGGAGAGGGCCAGCTGGTAGAGGTACTGCTGGGCCATGTACTCGGCGCCCGCGTTGGCGAGCGGGGTGACGCCCTTGGCGACGAACTTGTCCATGGCGGAGGTCAGTTCGTCGAACGTCTTCGGCTCGGTGATCCCGTACTTCTTGAAGAGGTCCTTGTTGTAGAAGACCATCGTGTACTCGGCGTAGTTGGGGACGCCGTACCACTTGCCGGAGCCCATGACGCCGTTGGTGTCGTACATGCTGGTCGTACGGACGCCCGCGCTGAGCTTCTTGTCCCAGCCGCGCTGGGTGGCCTCGGCGGTGAGATCGGTCAGCAGGCCCTGTTTCGCGAGCGCGCCCGCGGTCGCGTTGCCCTTGTTGTACTCCATGATGTCGGGCACGTCCGAGGAGTTCAGGATCATGGGTGCCGTCTTCTGGATCTGTTCGAAGCCCTTCTCCTCGAACTTCACCTTCACGCCCGGGTGCTTCGCCTCGAACTCCTTGATCGCCTCGTTCCAGGCCACGCCCATCGCGCTGTCGGGGCCCTCGTAGTGCCAGAGCTTCAGCGTCTTGGCGTCGGAGGACCCGCTGTCCGAGCCGCCGCATGCCGTGACCAGCAGCGATCCGCCGATGAGCGCGGCCGCGACCGTCATCGCACGCCTTCGTGCCGTCAACATCCCGTGCCTCCAGGAGAGCCGGATGGGTATTCGGGACGTCACGCGGCGGACGGATCCGGTCGTCGAATCGATTCGATGCGTGACGTCGAAGCGCTTCGACGGGCGAAGGTATGTGCGGGGCGTGGGCGCGTCAATGGCTTGCGCGAGAAATGCTCCGCTGGGTGGGCGGTGAGGGGTCGTCCTTTGTCTGCGGGTTCGTCGTGGCTTGTCGCGCAGTTCTCCGCGCCCCTATGGGGCGCATAGCGCACCCGGCGATCAACAGCGCAGCTGCGGCCGTCGTCACCGGTACTCCGAATCCCGCCGTCGGGGACACGTGGTCCACCAGCCAGCCGCCGGTTGCGGAGCCGCAGGCGATGCCGCCGAGCAGGCCGGTCACCGCGAGGGTCATGCCCTCGTTGAGGCGGCCCTCGGGGGTGCGCTGCTGCACCAGTGTCATCGTCGTGACCATGGTCGGGGCGGTTGCCATGCCCGCCACCAGCAGCGCACCCGCCAGCAGCGGGAGCGAGCCGGTGAGGGAGGCGGCGAGGAGCGGGGCGGTCATCAGGGTGGTCATCGCGGCGATGCACCACGGCAGTCGGGCATCGGCAGGACCGCTCGGCTTGAGGGCTCCGTACAGCAGACCTGCCGCGCACGAACCCGCCGCCTGGAGCGCGAGCACGACGCCCGCCGCCGAACGGTGTCCCTGTGCGTCCGCGAACGCGATCGTGACGACCTCCATGGAGCCGCACACCGCGCCCATGGCCAGGCAGACGGCAAGCAGCGGCGGCATGCCGGGCGTGCGGAACGGGGACCGGGCGCGAGCGTGCCGCTGCGCGGGCGGCTCGGTCGAGCGCAGCGCGGCGAACAGCAGCATGCCGGTCAGCAGCAGCACCGCCCCGACCAGCGTGCCGGCCTCCGGGAAGAACGTCCCGCACAGGAAGGCCGCGAGGACCGGCCCCAGCATGAAGCAGAGCTCGTCGGCGGCCTGTTCGAAGGAGTTCGCGGTGTGCAGCGCGCCGTCGTCGCCCTTCAGCAGGTGGGCCCAGCGGGCGCGGGACATGCCGCCGGTGTTCGGGGTCGTCGCGGTGGCGGCGTAGGAGGCGAACAGCGTCCAGGCGGGGGCGCCGAGGTGCACGCACAGCAGGAGGGCGAGGGAGCCGAACGCCGCGATCACCGTGGCGGGTACGGCGACACGGGCCTGGCCGTACCGGTCGACCAGCCGCGCGGTCCACGGGACCACCACGGCCGTCGTCGCGAGGCCGGTCGCGGTGACGGCGCCGGCGAGGGCGTACGAACCGCGCGCCCCGGCGATCATCACGACGGCGCTCACGCTGAACATGCCCATGGGGAGCCGGGCCAGCAAATTCGCGAACGTGAAGGCTCGGGCCCCGGGGGTGGTGAACAGACGGTGATAGGGGCCGGGCGGGCGGTTGCGGGTACGGGGGCTGAAGTCGACGATGACGAGGGTGTCGGCGGTGACGGTGAAACACGGGGCGTTCTTGGGGGTCGGTTGCGGCATGGGCCCACGGTCGCCCGGAGGCGATCAAGGGGTCCAACACCTTCTCCGCACCGATTCACGCACCTGTGTTGTAAGTCCTGTTGTAGATTCGCCGGATGCCCGCGCCCAGCGATCTCGACCCCCGCCTCCTGCGTGCCTTCCTCGCCGTCGCCGAGGAACTGCACTTCACGCGCGCCGCCGCCCGGCTCTACGTCGCCCAGCAGGCGCTCAGTCGCGATGTGCGGCGCCTGGAGCGGGAGTTGGGCGCCGAACTGTTCGTGCGCAGCACCCGGCAGGTGACGCTCACGGCCGACGGTGACCGGCTGGTGCCGTATGCGCGTCGGGTGCTTCAGGCGCAGGACGAGTTGCTGGCCGCCTTCGGGCAGGCCAGGCCGCTGCTGGTCGACCTCAACTACCGGGGCGCGGCCACCGCGCGCCGCGTCCTGCACCGGGCCCGCGAACTCGCCCCGGAGCACGAGCTGATGGCGCGTTACGAGAGCGGGCTGACCGGCGCGGCGGCGGAACTGCTGGCCGGGCGGCTGGACGCGTCGTTCGGCCGGTTCGCAGGGCTGGAACCGGTGCTGCGGGCCCGGCTGGAGCACCAGCCCGTGCGCTATGAGCCGATGGCGGTCGTGCTGCCCGAGGACCACGGGCTGGCGGCGCTGGACGCGGTGCCGCTCGCCGCGCTGGCGGGGGAGACGGTGTACGCGGGGGCGGGAAATCCGCGGACACCGGAGTGGACGGATCTCGCCCGCCGGCTGTTCGACGGCCGGGGCATCGAGATCGCGCCACCCGCTCCGCTGGCCGTAGGGGAGGAGGAGTTCGAGCGGATCATGGCCAAGACGCGCGATCCGATCCTCGCCGTGGCGGATTTTCCGCCCATGCCCGGGAGGGTGCTGCGGCCCTTGATCGATCCCGTGCCCCTGTCGCCGGTGTCACTTGTCTGGCGGAAGGGGCTGGTGCACCCCGCCTTCGATGCGCTTCGACGAGCGGCGGCCGAACTCTCGGCGGAGGAGGCGTGGCTGCGGATGCCTTCGGATGGATGGTTTCCGGCCATCGATGCGGAGGTCATGGCCGCCGGGGCCCGGAAGCGCTGACCGGACACGAACGGGCGGCGCACTCCGACGAGTTGTCGGTGTACGCCGCCTGGGGTGGCACGGGTTTGCGGGGTGGCCCGCGCTGTCATGACGGTTACTTCGGCTCGCTGTTGAACTTCGACGCCGACCAGAAGTAGCCGAGGACCGCGAGGCCGACGCACCAGGCGATGGCGAGCCATCCGTTGTGGCCGATCGGGGTGCCGAGGAGGAGGCCGCGCAGGGTCTCGATGGCGGGAGTGAAGGGCTGGTACTCGGCGATCGGCTGGAACCAGCCCGGCATGGTGTGCAGGGGGACGAAGGTGCTGGAGATCAGCGGGAGGAAGATCAGCGGCATCGCGTTGTTGCTGGCCGCCTCGGCGTTCGGGCTGACCAGGCCCATGCCGACCGCTATCCAGGTGAGGGCGAGTGCGAACAGCGTGATCAGCCCGAAGGCGGCGACCCACTCCAGTGCGGTGGCGTCGGTGGAGCGGAAGCCGATGGCCACGGCGACCGCGCCGACCAGGACCACGCTCATCAGGCACTGCAGGACGCTGCCGATGACGTGTCCGATGAGCACCGAGCCGCGGTGGATGGCCATGGTGCGGAAGCGGGCGATGATGCCCTCGGCCATGTCCGTGGAGACGGACACCGCGGTGCCGATCGTGGTGGAGCCGACGGTCATCAGCAGCAGGCCCGGCACGAGGTAGGCGATGTAGTCGGAGCGGTCGGCGCCGCCGCCGAGGCCCGCGCTCATCGCGTCACCGAAGATGTAGACGAAGAGCAGCAGCAGCATGACCGGGGTGAGCAGCAGGTTCAGGGTGAGCGACGGATAGCGCCGGGCGTGCAGCAGATTGCGGCGCAGCATCGTGGACGAGTCGCGCACGGCGAGGGAGATCCGGGTCGGGTGGGCGGGAGCCGTAGGGGTGCTCATTGCAGGGCCTCCTCGGGCCGGGTGCTGCTGGTCAGGGCGAAGAAGACGTCGTCGAGGTCGGGGGTGTGCACGGTCAGCTCGTCGGCCTCGACGCCGGCCGAGTCCAGCCAGTCGAGGATGGAGCGCAGTTCTCGCTGGCTGCCGTCGCTGGGGATCTGCAGCGCGAGGGCTTCGTCGTCCCGGGCCGCCTCACCGAGGGCGGAGGCGGCGCTCTGGTATACGGCCGGGTCGGTGAAGCGGAGCCGGACGTGGCCGCCGGGGACGATCCGCTTGAGCTGCGCGGCGGTGCCTTCGGCGGCGATCCTGCCGTCGTGGAGGACGGCGATACGGTCGGCGAGTTCGTCGGCCTCGTCCAGGTACTGGGTGGTGAGGAAGACGGTCACGCCGTCGCCTGTGACGAGGTCGCCGATGATCTGCCACATGGTGTGCCGTGAGCGCGGGTCGAGCCCGGTGGTCGGCTCGTCGAGGAAGATGATCCGCGGACTGCCGACCAGGGTCATGGCGATGTCCAGGCGGCGCTTCATACCGCCGGAGTAGGTGGAGGCGGGCTTCCTCGCGGCCTCCGTGAGGTCGAAGCGCTCCAGCAGTTCGGCGGTGACCTGCCGTCCCTCGCGCCTGGAGAGGTGGTGCAGGTCCGCCATCAGGAGCATGTTCTCCTCGCCGGTGATCAGGTTGTCGACGGCGGAGAACTGCCCCGTGACGCCGATCGCGGCGCGCACGGCCTGCGCGTCGGTGGCGAGGCTGTGCCCGCCGACGTACAGGTCGCCGGCGTCGGCGCTGATCAGAGTGGAGAGGATCTTGACTGCGGTGGTCTTGCCGGCGCCGTTCGGGCCGAGCAGCGAGAAGATCGTTCCTGCCGCGACGGCCAGGTCGATGCCGTCCAGGACGGTCTTGTCGCCGTAGGACTTGCGCAGCCCGTTCGCCGTGATGGCCAGGTCGGTCATGGGGAGTGCTCCTTCAAGGGCTGGGAGGCCGCGAGCGGTCAGAGGCTGCGGGCGGTGATGTCGCCGGAGGAGGTGGTGGCGCGGATGTCGAGCTGGGCGGTGCCGTCGTTCTTGAGGGCGTTGCTGATACGGCCGTGGCCGGTGCCGGCGTCCAGGACCGCGGAGACTCCGGCGGCGGCGCCCACCGAGATGTCGCCGGACTGGGTGCTGAGCGTCACCGTGCCGCGCACGGCCTCGGTGATCCGGATGTCACCGCGTGCGGTGCTGATCTCGGCGGGGCCGCCCAGCCGGCCGACCTCGACGTCGCCGTCGACCGCGGTGAGGCGGAGGCTCGCGGCCTCGTCGATCTTGATCTGGCGGTAGGCGCCTTCGAAGACGACGTCACCGAGCCGGCCGACGCTCCGCAGCTCGGCGCTGCCCGCCTTCGCCTCGATCCGGGAGCCGGCCGGCAGCTGGACGGTGACCTCGACGGATCCGGAGGGGCCGAGGTACTGGTTCTTCGCCGGCTTCGCCGCGATCCGCAGGACACCGTCGCGGTAGTCGACCTCCAGCTGCTCGGCCGCCTTCACGTCGCGGTTCCTGGAGGCGTTGGCGGGCCGGACCTCGACGGTGGTGTCGGTCCGGTCGGCGGCGATGAACTCGATGCGTCCGGCGGGGATGTCGAGGACGGCGGAGACGGCGGCGGGGGTCTCGAACTTGTGCATGGTGCTCTCCTTCATGTACAGCGGGCGCTCGGTCGGCCCGCTGTTTCTGATAGTGGAAAGCTACGTTGCGTTCGAAGATTGGGCAACAGATTCGTTGCGTCAAACTGCAATAGGCGCAGGTGAAAGCAGATAAATCGTTGCAACGGTTCAGAATTTAATGCAACGCCAGTGGTCTGCTCGTTGCAATGGAATGGGACTGAACGCTAGAGTGGGAGGCGCCGAAGAGGTCTGTACGAAGGAGAAGACGATGCCGGGAGGCCGACTCACCCAGCAGGACCGCCAGCAGATCGCGCTGGGACTGGCCGACGGCCTCGCCTACGCGGAGATCGCCCGACGCCTTGACCGCCCCACCTCGACCATCACGCGCGAGGTGCTGCGCAACGGCGGACCCACCGCCTACCGTGCCGAGATCGCCCACCGCGCGACGGCACACCGCGCCCACCGCCGCAGGCAGACCGCGCCGCCGAACTCTCCGGCCACTCCTCAGCCGTACGGGCGCGATGCCGAGGCGGTGCGCGCGTACGAGGAGACGCTCACCACCGTGTTCGTGCAGTCGGGCACGCCGCAGATGATGGCCCGTGTGCTGGCCGCCGTCTGCCTCAGCGACTCGGGCAGCCTCACCGCCGCCGAACTCGTCGAGCGGCTCAAGGTCAGCCCGGCGTCCATCTCCAAGGCGGTCGCGTTCCTCGAGGAACAGGGCATGATCCGGCGGGAACGCGACGCACGCCGCCGGGACCGCTACGTCGTCGACTCCGACGTCTGGTACCAGTCGATGATGGCCAGCGTCCGCGGCACCGCCCAGGTCGCCGAGACCGCACGGCAGGGCGTCGCCATCCTCGGCCCCGGCACCCCGGCCGCCGTCCGCCTCGAGAACATCGCCCGCTTCCTGGACTTCGTCTCGGAGAGCATCGCCCGCGCCGCGGACCAGGCCCGGGACGTCCTCCATACACGTCCCGAAACGGGGTCGGACGGCAGTGCGGAGCCACATCCGGATCGGTGAGGGGCGGTTTGGATCACTCATTGGGGTGAGGCGGCCACCATTCCCGCTGGGTACGCTGAACCGACAGTCGAGACTCCGTCCCATGGGAGCACCGATGAGCGCCGTATCCGACGACGGGTTGGACGACGAGCCCGCGTACCGCTGGCCCGTCCCGCCCCCCGGGGGCTGGACCGCGGACGACCTCGACCGGATTCCGGGCCTCCCGCCGCACACGGAGTTGATCGACGGGAGTCTCGTCTTCATGAGTCCGCAGACCGCATTCCACGCTCGGTGCATGCGCCTGCTTGAGAACACTCTTCTCGGACAGGCGCCGGACCACCTGGATGTCATGCGGGAGATGACGGTCAAGCTGGACGCGAAGAACCGGCCTGAACCGGACATCCTGGTCTTCCCGATGGAGGCGAACACCGGACCCGACCAGACCTGGTACAAGCCCGAGGACGTCATCCTCGCCGTCGAAGTCGTCTCTGACGACTCCCGCGAACGCGACCGCGAGGTCAAGCCCCGCAAATACGCGGCCGCAGGCGTTCCGCACTTCTGGCGGGTCGAGCAGGACGAGGACAAGGGTTACCCCGTCGTCTACGTCTATGAGCTCGACCCGGCCACGAAGTCCTACGGCCTCACCGGCATCTTCCACGACCGGCTCAAGGTCTCCGTGCCGTTCGACATCGAGATCGACCTGACGGCCGTCGACCGCCGTGCTCGGTGACCGTTCGCGCGTCACCTTCACAGGGACCCGCTCCCATGACGGGAGCCGTTCGTAACGTGGCGACGCACTACCTCTCATCCCGTCCTCGGCGAGGGTGAGAGCAAAGTTCCTTTCCGGTCACCCAGTGCCACAGGCCGGAAACGCTGCCTCCCTACCTTCGGGACTCATCACCGCTCATCTGCCCCAAGTACGACCGAGCCCCGGAGCACCGTGGAGGCGTCATGACAGCCCCTAGCACAGCCCCCGCACCCAGCAGGGGAGGCCGCTGGATCCAGCAGTGGGATCCCGAGGACGAGACCTTCTGGAACGAGACCGGAGAGAAGATCGCCAAGCGGAACCTCTACTTCTCCGTCCTCTCCGAGCACATCGGGTTCTCGATCTGGACCCTGTGGTCCGTGCTGGTGCTCTTCATGGGCCCGAAGTACGGGCTCACCCCGGCCGACAAGTTCCTGCTGACCTCGATGGTGACCCTGGTCGGCGCGGTCGTCCGCGTCCCCTACACCTTCGCGGTCGCCATCTTCGGCGGCCGGAACTGGACGATCATCTCGGCCAGCCTGCTGCTCATCCCGACGATCGCCGCTTTCGCGGTGATGAAGCCGGGCACGTCCTTCGACACCTTCCTCTGGATCGGCCTGCTGGCCGGCATCGGCGGCGGCAACTTCGCCTCCTCGATGACCAACATCAACGCCTTCTTCCCGCTGCGGAAGAAGGGGTGGGCGCTCGGGCTCAACGCGGGTGGCGGCAACGTCGGCGTAGCGGCGATCCAGCTCGTGGCCCTCGCGGTCATCGGTGCGAGCGGCGGGCCGCGCGTGCTGCTCGGGATCTACATCCCGCTGATCGTGGTCGCCGCCGTCCTCGCCGCACTGTTCATGGACAACATCGAGAACGTCAAGAACGACACGGGCGCCGCCAAGGACGCCGTGAAGGACGCCCACACCTGGATCATGTCCGTCCTCTACATCGGGACGTTCGGTTCCTTCATCGGCTACAGCTTCGCCTTCGGGCAGGTGCTGACGAACCAGTTCGGCCGTACGCCGCTGCAGGCCACCTACCTCACCTTCATGGGCCCGCTGCTCGGCTCGCTGATCCGTCCGGTGGGCGGCTGGCTCGCCGACAAGTACGGTGGCGCGAAGATCACGCTCTACAACTACGTCGCCATGGGGGCTGCGACCGCCGTCCTGGTCGTCGCCAGCATGCAGAAGTCGCTGCCGCTGTTCGTCGTCGCCTTCGTCGTCCTGTTCTCGCTCACCGGCATCGGCAACGGATCCACGTTCAAGATGATTCCCGGCATCTTCCAGGCCAAGGCCCTCGCCAAGGGGCTGGAAGGTGAGGAGGCGGCCAAGTACGGGCGTCGGCTCTCCGGCGCCTCCATGGGCCTCATCGGCGCGGTCGGCGCACTCGGCGGCGTCGGCATCAACCTGGCCTTCCGGCAGTCCTTCCTCTCCTACGGCTCCGGCACCGGCGCTTTCGTCGCCTTCCTCGGCTACTACGCCCTCTGCTTCGGGGTCACCTGGGCCGTATACCTTCGACGCCCGGCCGCCGCGGCGCGGTCCGAAGCCGCCGCAGAGGCGAAGCCGCAGCTCAGCTACGCCGAGGTGTGACGTAACACCAGCGACATGAAGCCGAACCGAGCCTGTCACGGACCGTTGACAGGCTCGATCGGCATGCAGGCAGTACCGCCGTACTGCAGGTACGACGACTCTTCGGGACGAGAGCCAGCCATGTACGACGAACAGCAGCGACCAGACCCTGGTCAGCTAAGCCCCTTGGCCGGATTCACGGTGGGTGTGACCGCCGCCCGCCGTGCCGACGAGCTGGGCGCGCTGCTGCAGCGACGGGGAGCCGCCGTCCTGCATGCACCCGCCCTGCGCATCGTGCCGCTCGCCGACGACAGCGAACTACTGGCGGCGACGAAGGACCTGATCGACCAGGCGCCGGACGTGGTGGTGGCCACGACCGCCATCGGATTCCGCGGCTGGGTCGAGGCCGCCGAGGGGTGGGGGCTCGGCGAGCCGCTCCTCGACCGGCTGCGGCACGTGGAGCTGCTGGCGCGCGGGCCCAAGGTCAAGGGCGCGATACGGGCCGCCGGCCTGACCGAGGAGTGGTCGCCGTCGAGCGAGTCCATGGCCGAGGTGCTGGACCGGCTCCTTGAGGAGGGCGTCGACGGGCGCCGAATCGCCGTACAGCTGCACGGCGAGCCGCTGCCCGGGTTCGTGGAGTCGCTGCGGGCCGCCGGAGGGGAGGTCGTCGGGGTTCCGGTGTACCGGTGGATGCCGCCGGAGGACCTGGCGCCGCTGGACCGGCTGCTGGACGCCGCCGTCTCCCGGGGCCTTGACGCCATCACCTTCACCAGCGCGCCCGCCGCCGTGTCGCTGCTGAACCGGGCCGAGGAGCGCGGGCTGCTGCCCGAGCTGCTCGCCGCGCTCCACCACGACGTCCTGCCGGCCTGCGTCGGCCCGGTCACCGCGCTGCCGCTGCAGGCCCACGGCATCGACACGGTCCAGCCCGAACGCTTCCGGCTCGGCCCGCTCGTCCAGCTGCTGTGCCAGGAGCTTCCGAACCGGGCGCGGTCCCTGCCCATCGCCGGGCACCGGGTGGAGATCCGGGGACATGCGGTCCTCGTCGACGGCGACCTCAAGCCCGTACCGCCTGCCGGGATGTCGCTGCTGCGGGCGCTGTCGCGGCGACCGGGGTGGGTGGTGGCCAGATCCGAGTTGCTGCGGGCGCTGCCCGGTGCGGGGCGCGACGAGCATGCGGTGGAGACCGCCATGGCTCGGCTGAGGACGGCTCTCGGTGCGCCGAAGTTGATCCAGACGGTGGTGAAGCGGGGGTATCGGCTGGCGTTGGATCCCGCCGCGGACGCCAAGTACGCGGACGTGTGAGGGAGGCACCCGGCGGTTGCGTCGCCGTCTGGGGGCCGCCGCCCCCAGACCCCCGCTTCGGCCTGAACGGCCTCGTCCTCAAACGCCGGACGGGCTGAAAACCTCTGCCCTGCCGTAGAGAACCAGCGCCCGCACCAAACACCCCACCGCCACCGTGGACACCCCCGCCCGCACCACGTTCCACGCCACCCACGCCTGCTCGAAGTGCTCCCGTGCAGCCGTCGGATCGTTCATGTTCGCCAGGTCGTTGTTGAGCGGGATGTTGACGGCGACCGTGGTGAGGAAGCCGAGCGCGTAGGCCGCCAGGGCCGTCCACACCCACCAGCGGTACGGCTGCCCGCGCAGCTGCCACGAGGACACCGCCGTCAGCAGCAGCGCCCCCAGGAAACCGAGGAAGAACACCGGGTTCTGGATCACGTCGTTGATGTTCCGCATGACCTCGGCGTAGACCCGGTCGTCGCTGCGGGCCAGCGCCGGCATCACGCAGCACGCGAAGATGTAGTAGACCCCGGCGATCAGACCCATCGCGACCGTGGCCGCACCCAGTACGAATCCCGTGCTCCTGCTGTGGGTTGTCATGCCCTCCAGTCAACGGACGGCGGCCCGGCGGGAACATCGGCGAGAAGCGCAGCCGCATAAGCGCGCGTCCAGCCGTCGCCCCGCCCACCGACGGTACGAGGGGTTCCGGCCGCGCCAGCGGGAAGGCACTGTAAGAGGGATCGGTTGCTTCAGCCCTCAGGTTCCCGAGCCAGGCGGTGACAGGCACATGGCACTGGGTACGGCCACGGTCGCGTACGAGCTGCGGTTCGACGCCGGGCGGATCTGTCTCGACCTCCTCGCCACCACTCACCCCGAGGAGCGGTTCGACTCCCTCGAGGTGCTGTGCGCCTGGATCACCGGGGCAGGACTGGTCCCCGCGACCACCCCGCTGGCCCACGCCGACCCGGCCTGGCTGGTCGACTTCCGTGAACTGCGCGGACAGATCGGGCAGTTGGTGCACGGCGGACTTGCGCCGACAGCGCTCCGGCCGTCGTACGACATCGCGCTCGCCCGTGTGAACGAGATCGCCCGGGTGTCACCTCCCGCCCCACGCGCCGTGCGCGGCGAGGACGGCTCGCTCGTACGCGAGCTGGACGGTCCGCCCGAGTGCGCGGCGCTGCTCGCCGCGATCGCCCGGGACGCCGTGGAGCTCCTCACCGACCCCGTCGCACGGGCCGGACTGCGGCAGTGCGAAGGGGACAACTGCCCGATCGTTTACGTGGATTCGTCCCGGGGGCGCAGGAGGCGCTGGTGCTCCAGTGAGGTCTGTGGGAACCGGGAAAGGGTGGCCCGGCACCGTCGGCGGGCGGCTGTGGAGCGCGCCTGACGTCCGTTATGCGGCTTCTGTGAAGGAGTCGCCGAAGTGATTTCGATTACACACCGTTTACCTCATCCGTGACGTGGGCAGCGGTTGCGATCTCGCCAATGTGGCGGAAATGTAAAGATCGCGAGGTGGGAATGTGCTCCCATGTCCCCCTCGTCACGTCACTCAGAAGAAAACTGTCATCTCACGTTGAACATGGCGTGGCCCACATCCGTACCCGTGGACGAGCGACCGACTGGGGGAACCCCCGGACATCGGAGGTGGGCGTGCGCAAGGATTCCGTCGTGGCCAATGAACGTGGATCGAGGGCCCGACATCGCATGTCCCAGCCCTCGGAACCTGATGAGGAGCTGATGCGTGCGCTCTATCGCGAGCACGCCGGACCTCTCCTTGCATACGTACTGCGCCTGGTCGCCGGAGACCGGCAGCGCGCCGAGGACGTGGTCCAGGAGACACTGATCCGTGCCTGGAAGAACGCCGGTCAGCTCAATCGGGCGACCGGATCTGTACGCCCCTGGCTGGTGACGGTCGCGCGCCGCATCGTCATCGACGGCCACCGCAGCCGGCAGGCCCGGCCGCAGGAGGTCGATCCGTCGCCGCTGGAGGTCATCCCCGCGGAGGACGAGATCGACAAGGCGCTGTGGTTGATGACGCTGTCGGACGCGCTGGACGACCTGACCCCGGCCCACCGGGAGGTGCTCGTCGAGACGTATTTCAAGGGGCGTACCGTCAACGAGGCCGCCGAGACGCTGGGTATTCCCAGTGGCACGGTGCGGTCCCGGGTGTTCTATGCCCTGCGGTCGATGAAGCTCGCACTGGAGGAGCGGGGGGTGACGGCGTGATGAGTGTTTACGGGGGAAACCAGGGATTCGGTACAGGTGGTTCGGGTATGTCTGGCTCCATGATGGGATCTCCGGGCCCGAGCGAACACGAGACGGTCGGCGCCTACGCTCTCGGCATCCTCGACGACGCCGAGGCAACCGCTTTCGAGGCGCACCTCGCGACCTGTGAATGGTGCGCCCAGCAGCTCGACGAGCTGGCCGGGATGGAACCGATGCTCGCCGCCCTCGCGGATCTGCCCGGGACCGGTTCGCCCGCGATCGGGGAGTCCCTGTCCGCCAGGCCCAGCCCGCGGCTCGCGGAGAAGCTGGTGGACGAGGTCGCCGAGCGCCGGGCGCAGAAGCGCCGCAAGGGCTTCTACCTGGTGGCGGCCGCGGCAGCGCTGATCATCGGCGGTCCGCTGACGGTCATGGCCGTGGGCGGCGGCAGCGACTCGGGTACGAACGCCACACCGCTGGCGGCCGGAGCCAAGGCTGCCTTCGGCACCATCTCCGACAAGGTCTCGGCCACGGACGCGTCCACCAAGGTCAAGGCGACCGTGGCGATGGAGCAGAAGGACTGGGGCACCTGGGGTGTCGTCGAGCTCAGCAACGTCAAGGGCCCGCTGAAGTGCTCGCTCATCGCCGTCGGCAAGAACGGCGAGCGCGAGACCATGTCCTCCTGGTCGGTCCCCAAGTGGGGCTACGGCATCCCGAACGGCAAGACACCGGAGGCGAAGCAACCGCTCTACGCCCAGGGCGGCGCGGCCCTCAAGCCCAACGAGATCGACCACTTCGAGGTCATGACCTTCCAGGGCAAGAAGCTCGTCCAGGTCGACGCGTAGTTCTCGTGAAGATCGACGCGTAGCTTACGTAGCTTTGCCGGGTCCCCTTCGCGTACGGTTGACGGCTGCCATGCACGTCAGAAGGGGGCCCGGTGGCCGCTCAGGCTCAACCCGAAACCGCCGTCGGCTCGGATCACGACTCCGTACGCGACCGAGAGATCAGCGTCGAACAGGAACACCTCGACCGGGTGTACCGGCGTCTTGAGGAGAAGATCCACGAGGCCGAGTTCCTGATGAACGACGCGGCCAAGCGCGGTCAGGTCGGCACGCCCGGCGCCCTCGCCGAGCGGGACGCGCAGGTCTTCCGGGCGGGAATCCATCTCAACCGGCTCAACAACGAGTTCGAGGACTTCCTCTTCGGGCGCATCGACCTGCTGCTCGGCAAGGACGGCAAGAAGGGGCCCGACGGCGCCTACACCGCCGTAGAGCCTGCTGAGGGTGCCGTGCGGGACGACGGCACCGCCGACATCGCCGAGACCCTGCACATCGGGCGGATCGGTGTCCTGGACTCCGAGTACGCGCCGCTGGTCATCGACTGGCGGGCGCCCGCCGCCGCCCCCTTCTACCGCTCCACCCCCGTCGACCCCGGCCGGGTCGTGCGCCGCCGTGTCATCCGATCCAAGGGCCGCAAGGTGCTCGGCGTCGAGGACGACCTGATGCGCCCCGAGCTCAGGGCCTTCCTCGACGGCAACGAGCTGCCCGTCATCGGCGACGGCGCCCTGATGGCCGCCCTGGGCCAGGCCCGCAGCCACACCATGCGGGACATCGTCGCCTCCATCCAGGCCGAACAGGACCTGGTCATCCGCGCCCCCGCCGCCTCGGTGACGTATGTCGAGGGCGGCCCCGGCACCGGCAAGACGGCCGTGGCCCTCCACCGTGCCGCCTACCTCCTCTACCAGGACCGGCGCCGGTACGCGGGCGGCATCCTGATCGTCTCCCCGACCCCCCTGCTCGTCGCCTACACCGAGGGTGTCCTGCCCTCCCTCGGCGAGGAGGGCCAGGTCGCCATCCGCGCGATCGGCTCCCTCGTCGACGGTGCGGAGGCCACGCTCTACGACTCCCCGTCCACCGCCCGCGCCAAGGGCTCGTACCGCATGCTCAAGGTCCTGCGGAAGGCGGCGCGCGGAGCACTGGAGCTGGGGCCGACCGCCGGCCCTGGACGCGCCGCCTCCGGTCAGCTCGCCTTCGGCGAGGAGGACACGGACGGGTCCGGCGCCCCCACCGGTCCGCCCACCCGTCTGCGGGTCGTCGCCTTCGGCCGCCGTCTGGAGCTGGAGGCCGCCGAGCTGGGCCGTATCCGCCAGGCCGTGCTCGGCGGCACCGCGCCCGTGAACCTGCTGCGCCCCCGCGCCCGCAAGCTGCTCCTCGACGCCCTGTGGGCACAGTCCGGCGCGGCGGGCCGGCACACCGACCCGGAGCTGGCCGCCGAACTGCGGTCCTCCTTCGATGAGGACGTGTCGAGCGAGGACGCCTTCCTCGCCTTCCTCGACGCCTGGTGGCCCGAGCTCACGCCCAGGGCAGTCCTTGCCGCCATGGCCGACGAGCGTCGCCTCGGCCGCTGGGCCCGCCGGATCCTCAACCCGGGCGAGGTCCGCAAGGTCGCCCGCTCACTCAGACGCGACGGCCACTCCGTGCACGACATCGCCATGCTCGACGAGCTCCAGTCGATCCTCGGCACCCCGGCCCGCCCCAAGAAGAAGCGCGAACTGGACCCGCTCGACCAGCTCACCGGCCTCGAGGAGCTGATGCCGGTGCGCGAGGAGTCCCAGCGCGAGCGCGCCGAGCGGCTCGCCCAGGAGCGCACCGAGTACGCCCACGTCATCGTCGACGAGGCCCAGGACCTCACCCCGATGCAGTGGCGCATGGTCGGCCGCCGCGGCCGGCACGCCACCTGGACCGTCGTTGGCGACCCGGCCCAGTCCTCCTGGTCCGACGTCGACGAGGCGGCCGAGGCGAGGGACGAGGCCCTCGGCACCCGCCCCCGCCGCCGCTTCGAGCTCACCGTCAACTACCGCAACCCGGCCGAGATCGCCGAGCTGGCCGCCAAGGTGCTGGCGCTCGCCATGCCGGGCGCGAAGTCCCCCTCGGCCGTACGGTCGACCGGCGTCGAGCCTCGGTTCGCGGTCGTACGGGACTCCCTCGCGCAGTCCGTCCGCGAGGAGGCCGCCCGACTCCTCGACCGTGTCGACGGCACGGTCGGCGTCGTCGTCGCCATGCAGCGCCGCGAGGAGGCCGCCCGCTGGCTCGCCGGGCTCGGCGACCGGGTGGTGGCCCTCGGCAGCCTGGAGGCGAAGGGCCTGGAGTACGACGCGACGGTCGTCGTCTCGCCCGCGGAGATCGCCGACGAGTCCCCGGCCGGCCTGCGGGTCCTGTACGTCGCCCTCACCCGTGCGACCCAACAGCTGACCATCGTCTCGACCGACCGCGACGCCCCGGACGCGAACGCCGTCCCCGACCTGCTGAGGGACTAGCCCCTGCTCCATCGAAGTTAAGAACCGGATGAACTCTCGCCACGGGAATGGCCTTACGGGATCCGTTTGTTAGCCTGGGTGTGGCACCGGCCCGATCCAAGCCCCCGGGCCCAACCTTCGTCGCTACGAGCGACCACTTGCCGCGAGGCGAGCATGGCGGGTCGGTGCCACTTGATCCCGGAGGCTCGCGTCACCCTGTGACGCGGGCCTCTTTTGCTGTGAACAAAACGATCGCAATCCGGAGCGGCTAACGCCTACTCGGCAGTAGGTGCGACCATCGGACGGCATACCCAGCGTCACGGTGAAAGCAGAGGAAGTCGGCCATGGCAACGGCGCCCAGCGTCTCCTACTCCATTACGGTCCGGTTGGAGGTGCCCGCGAGCGGAACCGCGGTCTCCCAGATCACCACGGCCGTAGAGTCCCACGGAGGCTCGGTGACCGGCCTCGACGTGACCGCCTCCGGCCACGAGAAACTCCGCATCGACGTCACCATCGCGGCGAGCTCCACGGCCCACGCCGACGAGATCGTCACGCAGCTGCGCGGCATCGAGGGCGTCACCCTCGGCAAGGTCTCCGACCGTACGTTCCTGATGCACCTCGGCGGCAAGATCGAGATGGCGTCGAAGCACCCCATCCGCAACCGTGACGACCTCTCCATGATCTACACGCCGGGCGTGGCCCGCGTCTGCATGGCGATCGCCGAGAACCCCGAGGACGCCCGCCGCCTCACCATCAAGCGCAACTCCGTTGCGGTCGTGACGGACGGCTCGGCCGTGCTGGGCCTCGGCAACATCGGCCCGAAGGCCGCCCTCCCGGTGATGGAGGGCAAGGCGGCCCTCTTCAAGCGGTTCGCCGGCATCGACGCCTGGCCGCTGTGCCTCGACACCCAGGACACCGACGCGATCGTCGAGATCGTGAAGGCGATCGCCCCCGGGTTCGCGGGCATCAACCTCGAGGACATCTCTGCGCCCCGCTGCTTCGAGATCGAGGCGCGGCTGCGCGAGGCCCTCGACATCCCCGTCTTCCACGACGACCAGCACGGCACCGCGATCGTCGTCCTCGCCGCCCTGACGAACGCACTTCGCGTCACCGGCAAGGCAATTGAGAACATCCGGGTCGTCATGTCCGGCGCCGGCGCGGCCGGTACGGCCATCCTCAAGCTGCTGCTCGCCGCGGGCGTCAAGAACGCCGTCGTCGCCGACATCCACGGCGTCGTGCACACCGGCCGCGAGGACCTGCGCGAGGCCGCGGTCGACTCGCCGCTGCGCTGGATCGCCGACAACACCAACCCCGAGGGCCTGACCGGCACCCTCAAGGAGGCCGTGCGCGGCGCCGACGTCTTCATCGGCGTCTCCGCCCCGAACGTCCTCGACGGCGACGACGTGGCCGCCATGGCCGACGGCGCGATCGTGTTCGCGCTCGCGAACCCCGACCCCGAGGTCGACCCGGCAATCGCCCGTCAGACGGCGGCCGTTGTGGCCACCGGCCGCTCCGACTTCCCGAACCAGATCAACAACGTGCTGGTCTTCCCGGGCGTCTTCCGCGGGCTGCTGGACGCCCAGTCCCGCACGGTCAACACCGAGATGATGCTGGCCGCCGCAACCGCTCTCGCGGACGTGGTGACCGAGGACGAGCTGAACCCGAACTACATCATCCCGAGCGTCTTCAACGACAAGGTCGCGGGCGCGGTGGCCGGTGCGGTGCGGGAGGCGGCGAAGTCCGCGGCAGCTTCGTAAGGGCTTGCAAGGGCTTTTTCGGGGGCTGTGAGGATCGCCACGGCAAGGCCTTGCACCGGCGCGTCGTGGAACCTGACCCTCCTGGTCGCCGTTTATCGTGTCGGCCAGGCTCAGGCCCTCTTTTCGTGTGACTCCCAAGGGTGTTCTCACGACTCCTGCGGGTGCCGGATTGGCTTTCGCGCCGCAGGTAGGGGCAGGATGCGTCCCTGGGCGCGAGGGGTCTGACCACGGACCCGGGCCCGGGGCCTCTCCGAGGACCCTGGCAGCATCGGCTTCACCGTGCCCGATATGCGGCTCCGCCGCGTGGCACGCCTCAACGGCAAGAAGAACACGGGAGTAACAACATGAACCGCAGTGAGCTGGTGGCCGCGCTGGCCGACCGCGCCGAGGTGACCCGCAAGGACGCCGACGCCGTGCTGGCCGCGTTCGCCGAGACCGTCGGCGAGATCGTCGCCAAGGGCGACGAGAAGGTCACCATCCCCGGCTTCCTGACCTTCGAGCGCACCCACCGTGCCGCTCGCACCGCGCGCAACCCGCAGACCGGCGACCCGATCCAGATCCCGGCCGGCTACAGCGTCAAGGTCTCCGCGGGCAGCAAGCTGAAGGAAGCCGCGAAGGGCAAGTAAGCGCTCCGCTTCGAGCGCCGGGCACCTGCGACCGCCGTCGGCCGACGGGACGTCCGTGGCTGGTCGCGCCCGCGCGGCGGTAGCCGCATGTAGAGGCAGCCCCGCGCCCCTTCGGGGGCGCTCCCACAACGCCGATGGGGCGGTCACCCGGACTCGGGTGACCGCCCCATCAGCGTGCGTACGAGTGCCGTTTACCCGAGCGCCTTGCCCGGCAGTTCCACCTTCGCGCCCAGCTCCACGAGCTTCTCCATGAAGTTCTCGTAGCCACGGTTGATGAGGTCGATGCCGTGGACGCGGGACGTGCCCTGGGCCGCGAGCGCGGCGATGAGGTACGAGAAGCCGCCGCGGAGGTCGGGGATGACCAGGTCGGCGCCCTGGAGTTTCGTCGGTCCCGAGACCACGGCCGAGTGCAGGAAGTTGCGCTGGCCGAAGCGGCAGTCGGAGCTGCCCAGGCACTCGCGGTACAGCTGGATGTGAGCGCCCATCTGGTTCAGGGCGGAGGTGAAGCCGAGACGGGACTCGTAGACCGTCTCGTGGATGATCGACAGGCCCGTGGCCTGCGTGAGGGCGACCACGAGCGGCTGCTGCCAGTCCGTCTGGAAGCCCGGGTGCACGTCCGTTTCGAGCGCGATGGACTTCAACTGGCCGCCGGGGTGCCAGAAACGGATGCCCTCGTCGTCGATCTCGAAGGCCCCGCCCACCTTCCGGTAGGTGTTCAGGAACGTCATCATCGAGCGCTGCTGGGCGCCGCGGACATAGATGTTGCCCTCGGTCGCCAGCGCCGCGGACGCCCAGGAGGCGGCCTCCAGGCGGTCCGGGAGCGCGCGGTGGTTGTAGCCGCCGAGCCGGTCCACACCCGTGATGCGGATGGTGCGGTCGGTGTCCATCGCGATGATGGCGCCCATCTTCTGCAGGACGCAGATCAGGTCCTCGATCTCCGGCTCCACGGCCGCGTTCGAGAGCTCCGTGACGCCCTCCGCGAGGACGGCCGTCAGCAGCACCTGCTCGGTCGCGCCCACGGACGGGTACGGCAGCCGGATCTTCGTGCCGCGCAGCCGCTGCGGCGCCTCCAGGTACTGTCCGTCCGCCCGCTTCTCGATGCGCGCGCCGAACTGCCGCAGCACCTCGAAGTGGAAGTCGATCGGCCGGCCGCCGATGTCGCAGCCGCCGAGACCCGGGATGAACGCGTGCCCGAGGCGGTGCAGCAGCGGACCGCAGAACAGGATCGGGATACGGCTGGAACCCGCGTGCGCGTCGATGTCCGCGACGTTCGCACTCTCCACGTGGGACGGGTCCATCATCAGCTCGCCCGGCTCCTCACCCGGACGGACCGTCACGCCGTGCAGCTGCAGCAGTCCGCGTACGACACGGACGTCCCGGATGTCCGGAACGTTGCGCAGTCGACTCGGTTCACTGCCCAGCAGGGCGGCGACCATTGCCTTCGGTACGAGGTTCTTCGCACCGCGGACACGGATCTCGCCCTCCAGCGGGGTTCCGCCGTGGACAAGCAGGACATCGTCGTTGACGGTCATGTATCTCGCGTTCCGATGAGTGGGGCAGGGGCCAGAAGGGAAAGGGTAATCGCCGCCCACCCCCCTTCTGTAAGCCCGAGGGCGGCCCAGCTACGTCATAGCTGTGTCACAACACGAACCGTTCCCTGGTGGGCACATGGGGTCACCGGCCCTCCCGTGCGCCCGGGGCGCTTCATTCCTCCCTGAGCTGCATTCACCCGGTAACCGCCATTGCCTCCCCAAGCGGAGGCAAGATGCGGGATCATGTCTGCCATGACCGAGGTGTCCTCGCTCACAGGGCGGTTGCTCGTGGCAACGCCCGCCCTGGCGGACCCGAACTTCGACCGTGCGGTGGTGCTCCTTCTCGACCACGACGAGGAGGGCTCCCTCGGTGTCGTCCTCAACCGGCCCACCCCGGTGGACGTCGGCGACATCCTGGAGGGCTGGGCGGATCTCGCGGGTGAACCCGGCGTCGTCTTCCAGGGCGGCCCGGTGTCCCTCGACTCGGCCCTGGGGGTCGCCGTCATCCCGGGCGGCGCGACCGTCGACGGGGCGCCGCTGGGCTGGCGCAGAGTGCACGGCGCGATCGGTCTGGTCGACCTGGAGGCACCGCCCGAGCTGCTCGCCTCGGCCCTCGGCTCGCTGAGGATCTTCGCCGGATACGCCGGCTGGGGCCCCGGCCAGCTGGAGGACGAGCTGGTCGAGGGCGCCTGGTACGTCGTCGAGTCCGAGCCCGGCGACGTCGCCTCGCCGTCCCCGGAGAGACTCTGGCGCGAGGTGCTGCGCCGCCAGCGCAGCGAGCTGGCGATGGTGGCCACGTATCCGGACGACCCGTCGCTCAACTGATCCGTGTGACCTTCAGTACCCTTGGCACTTATGAGCACTCTTGAGCCCGAGCGCGGGACTGGTACGGGGACCCTCGTAGAGCCGACGCCACAGGTGTCCCACGGCGACGGCGACCACGAGCGCTTCGCCCACTACGTCCAGAAGGACAAGATCATGGCGAGCGCCCTCGACGGGACCCCCGTCGTGGCGCTGTGCGGCAAGGTCTGGGTGCCCGGCCGGGACCCGAAGAAGTACCCCGTGTGTCCCATGTGCAAGGAGATCTACGAGTCCATGGGCGCCGGCGGCGACAAGGGCAAGGACGGCGACAAGTAATCCTGTCTTCGGCCCGGGGCAGGTGATCCCGCTCCGGCCCGAGCTCGGCGAGGCCCCGGGGCGCGTTTCGGCGCGTCTGCGGGGCCTCGGTTCGTGTGCATGAGGCCCCGGCCGTCCGGCCGCTTCCCGCAAGGACCGACGTGACTTCACAGACGGAACTGATTCCCGTGCCCCGCAGCGTCGTCACCGGTGCCGGCGAGGTGCGGCTGACGGCCGATTCCCGGCTCTGGGCCGGTACCGCGACGGAGGGCGTCGGCCGCTGGCTGCGTACCGTCCTCTGGCAGGCCACCGGGCTGCCCCTGCCGCAGGGGCGGGAACTCGACGACGCGCACGGCGACGGTATCGCGCTGCGGCTCGACCCAGGGCTCGGTCCCGAGGAGTACCGCCTCGTCAGCGACCGGAACGGCGTCCTCATCGAGGGCGGCAGCGCGGCCGGTGTCTTCTGGGGCGCCCAGACCCTGCGGCAGCTCCTCGGCCCCGACGCCTGTCGCAGGGCCCCGCTCGACCGCGACCGCACCTGGGCCGTGCCGTACCTCACGGTCGAGGACTCCCCCCGCTTCCGCTGGCGCGGTCTCATGCTCGACGTCGCCCGGCACTTCATGCCCAAGGAAGGCGTCCTGCGCCACCTCGACCTGATGGCCGCGCACAAACTCAACGTCTTCCACTTCCACTTGACGGACGACCAGGGCTGGCGCGTCGAGATCAAGAGGTACCCACGGCTGACCGAGGTCGGATCCTGGCGGGCGCGCACGAAATTCGGCCACCGGGCCTCACCGCTGTGGGAGGAGAAGCCGCACGGTGGCTTCTACACCCAGGACGACATCCGAGAGATCGTCTCCTACGCCGCCGAGCGGCATATCACCGTCGTCCCCGAAATCGACGTGCCCGGCCACTCGCAGGCCGCCATCGCCGCATACCCGGAACTCGGCAACACCGACGTCATCGCTGCGTCCTCCAAGGGGGACACCGCCCTCTCCGTCTGGGACGACTGGGGGATCTCCGCCAACGTACTCGCCCCCACCGACAACACCCTGCGTTTCTACGAGGGGGTGTTCGAGGAACTCCTCGGCCTTTTCCCGTCGGAGTTCATCCATGTCGGCGGCGACGAATGCCTCAAGGACCAGTGGCGGCAGTCCGCGACTGCGCAGGCCCGCATCAAGGAACTCGGGATCGCGGACGAGGACGAGCTGCAGGCGTGGTTCATCGGTCACTTCGACAAGTGGCTGACCGCGCGCGGGCGCAGGCTCATCGGCTGGGACGAGATCCTGGAGGGCGGGCTCGCGCCGGGCGCGGCCGTGTCCTCGTGGCGCGGGTACCAGGGCGGGGTCGCCGCAGCCCGGGCCGGTCACGACGTGGTCATGTGCCCCGAGCAGTACGTGTACTTGGACCACCGCCAGGCGGCGGGCGAGGACGAGCCGGTGCCGATCGGCTATGTGCGCACCCTTGAGGACGTCTACCGCTTCGAGCCCGTTCCACCGGAGTTGACATCCGACCAGGCAGAACATGTGCTCGGCACGCAGGCCAATGTGTGGACCGAGGTGATGGAGGACCCCGCACGGGTGGACTACCAGACGTACCCGCGGCTTTCGGCCTTCTCGGAGGTGGCCTGGAGTGCGCTTCCCGCCCCGGCGGAACGGGACTTCGCCGACTTCGAGCGGCGGATGGCCGTCCACTACCGGCGACTTGACGCCCTGGGAGTGGCCTACCGGCCGCCGACCGGGCCACTGCCCTGGCAGAAACGTCCCGGCGTGCTCGGGCGGCCGCTGGACGGGATGCCCCCGAACAGGTAAGTGAGCCCCCGAACAGGTAAGGCAAAAACGTCGTAAGCATCACCGAAGAGTGGCAATTCGTGCGCACCGGTGATGCCGTACGAAAACGGACCATCTCCCTGGTGAAGTGGGCGAATGCCTCCTAGCGGACCCCCGTCTTCGGGGCTTGCGAAGATGTGCCAGAGTTGCCACGTCCGCCCTGTCAGCACGTACCGTACGGCAGCACAGGTGGGACCAGGTGGGGCAGCGGGAAGGGGCAGCCGGTTTTGACCACGCACGCACCGCAGGCGGCGCAGGCCGTCACGCTGCCCACGACGCTGGACGAGGCCGTGGCGGCACTCACCGCCGTGCCCGCCGCCGTCCCGGTGGCCGGCGGCACCGACCTCATGGCAGCCGTCAACTCGGGTCAGCTCAGGCCCGCCGCACTGGTCGGTCTCGGCAGGATCAGCGAGATCCGCGGCTGGCAGTACCAGGACGGACACGCCCTGCTCGGCGCCGGGCTCACGCACGCGCGCATGGGGCGCCCGGACTTCGCGGCCCTGATCCCGGCGCTCGCCGCCGCCGCGCGCGCCGCGGGCCCGCCGCAGATCCGCAACGCGGGCACCCTGGGCGGCAACATCGCCTCGGCGTCCCCCACCGGGGACGCGCTGCCGGTGCTGGCCGCCCTGGAGGCGACACTGATC
Organism: Streptomyces longisporus; assembly: GCF_039532765.1. Taxonomy (NCBI): domain Bacteria; kingdom Bacillati; phylum Actinomycetota; class Actinomycetes; order Kitasatosporales; family Streptomycetaceae; genus Streptomyces; species Streptomyces longisporus. Next base: position 609,299 of record NZ_BAAASG010000011.1, on the reverse strand, counting down.
ATCGCGGGCCCGGGCGGAGCCCGCCGGGAGATCCCGGTGTCGCACCTGCTGGCCGCGGTCGACATGCTGCGCGCCGGCGAACTCATCGGGTACGTGCGCGTGCCGCTGCTGCACGCGCCGCAGGTCTTCCTGAAGGCGACCGGCCGGACCGGCCCCGGACGCGCGGTCGCGTCCGTCGCGCTGGTCCTCGACCCCGCCCGGCGCGGAGTCAGGTGCGCCGTCGGCGCCATAGCGCCGATGCCGCTCAGGCCCCTGGACGCCGAGCAGTGGGTCGCCCGGCTCATCGACTGGGACAACGGCCGGACGATCGTCCCGGAGGCGCTGACCGCCTTCGGGGAGTACGTCGCGGCGGCCTGTATCCCCGACCCCGTTCCCGAACCGGACGGCACCGTCCAGCAGCTTCCGCCCGCCGTACTGCACCTGCGGCGCACCGTCGCCGCGCTGGCCCGACGAGCACTGGGGAGGGCGCTGTCGTGACCGACGACCAGCACGGAGAGGGCACACCCCACGGTGGCGGCCGCTGGGACCCGCTGCCCCAGGGTGACTACGACGACGGCGCCACCGCCTTCGTGAAACTCCCCGAAGGGGGCATCGACGCCCTCCTGGCCTCCGCCGACAGTCCGCTTGCGGCGCCCGGCCACGGCTATGTGCCACCGCCGATAACGCCCGATCCCGGCGCGGGTGCGGGGACCGACCCGGCGGCGACCGGCAGCTGGGCCGTGCCCGCCGACGGCGCCCGGTGGCCCGACCCCAACGCCGTGCCGCAGGACACCACGGGCGACCGGTTCGCGTACAACCCCGCGGCCACCCAGCAGTGGAACTTCGAGGAGACGGCGACCCGGGAGTCCGCTCCCGCGCCGGGCCACGATGTGACCGGGCAGTGGTCGATCCCCGTGGCCGGAGGCGACCTTCCGGACGAATCGGGTGAGTTCACCACGTCGTCCCTGGTCCAGCAGTGGGGCGGCACTCCGCCCGCCACGCTCCCGGGCGGCGCCCCCGCCCCCTGGGCGACGGAGGCCGCGGGACAGCCCTGGGGGCAGCCGCGGACCGAGGAGCCGACGGCGCCCGAGGACGGCTCCGGGCACGCGCGTGAACACGCCGCCGAGCCTGCGGCCGGTGCTGGACACGGGTACGAGCAGCCCTCGGCCCACACCGACGGCCGGTCCGGCGGGCACGCGGGCGCCGCGCACGCGCCCGTGGAGCCGGATGCGGCCGCGCACGAGCCCGAGAACGCGCGGGCGCACCACCCCGAGCAGTCCGGCCCCCAGGCCGACGAACACGGGACTCCGCCCGCCGGCACGCCCGCCTCACAGCCCGCACACGGGCCCGGTGAGGCCGCTGGAGCGGCAGGGAGTGCCCAGGAGGCCGCAGAGGCGGCTGAGGGGCCCCTGGAGCCCCTCGCGGAGCCCGCGGCGGATGCCGGGCCGGACGGCGCCGGACCGTCCGCGCGGACGGCGACGGAACCCGCCGCCTCCAACACGCCCGACTCTCCGGATACTTCGGGCACTTCGGTCGCCCCGGATGCGGACGGCGACTCCGAAACCGAAGCCGCCGACGAGGCCCCGCCGCCCCCCGGTGAGGAGCACCCCCTCGCCTCCTACGTCCTGCGCGTCAACGGCGTGGAGCGCCCCGTATCCGACGCCTGGATCGGCGAATCGCTGCTCTACGTGCTGCGCGAGCGGCTCGGTCTCGCGGGCGCCAAGGACGGCTGCTCCCAGGGCGAGTGCGGGGCGTGCAACGTCCAGGTCGACGGCCGCCTCGTGGCCTCCTGCCTGGTGCCCGCCGTGACCGCCGCCGGCAGCGAGGTCCGTACCGTCGAGGGCCTCGCCGTCGACGGACAGCCCTCGGACGTGCAGCGCGCGCTCGCCCGGTGCGGCGCCGTGCAGTGCGGTTTCTGCGTGCCCGGCATGGCGATGACCGTGCACGACCTGCTGGAGGGCAACCCGGCGCCGACCGAGCTGGAGACCCGTCAGGCCCTGTGCGGCAACCTGTGCCGCTGCTCCGGCTACCGGGGCGTCGTGGAGGCCGTCCAGGAGGTCGTCGCCGAACGCGAGGCGCACTCCGAAAGCGACGCTTCCGAACAGGACGGCGGCGAGGCGCGTATCCCTCACCAGGCGGGCCCCGGAGCCGGCGGTGTCAACGCGTCGGCGTTCGAGTCACCCGGGTTCCCCGCGCCGTCGGGACCCCATGACCAGGCGTACGGACAGGACGGAGGCCAGGCGTGAGCAACGAAGCCGCCACCGCGACCACCGCCGCGGAGGCCGCACCCGCTCCCGAGCAGCTGCCGCACGGCCTCGGCGCCTCCCTGCCGGCCGCCGACACCCGTGCCAAGACCGAGGGCACGTTCCCGTACGCGGCGGACCTGTGGGCCGAGGGCCTGCTGTGGGCCGCCGTACTGCGCTCCCCGCACCCGCACGCGCGCATCGTGTCCATCGACACGTCCCACGCGCGCGAGATGCCGGGCGTACGGGCCGTCGTCACGCACGAGGACGTGCCGGGCACCGCCCGCCACGGCCGCCGCAACGCCGACCGGCCCGTGTTCGCCTCCGAGGTCGTGCGCCACCACGGCGAGCCCATCGCCGCCGTCGCCGCCGACCACCCGGACACCGCGCGGATGGCCGCCGCGGCCGTCATCGTCGAGTACGAAGTACTCGACCCGGTGACCGACCCGGAGCAGGCCTTCGAGGCGGAGCCGCTGCACCCCGACGGCAATCTGATCCGGCACATCCCGCTGCGGCACGGCGACCCGGACGCGGTCGGCGAGATCGTCGTCGAGGGCCAGTACCGCATCGGCCGCCAGGACCCGGCCCCCATCGGCGCCGAGGCCGGCCTCGCCGTGCCCCGCCCCGACGGCGGCGTCGAGCTCTACCTCGCCTCCACCGACCCGCACGCGGACCGTGACACCGCCGCCGCCTGCTACGGCCTCGAACCCGAACGCGTCAAGATCGTCGTCACCGGAGTCCCCGGCGCGACGGCCGACCGCGAGGACCAGGGCTTCCAACTTCCGCTGGGCCTGCTGGCGTTGAAGACCGGCTGCCCGGTGAAACTCACCGCGACGCGCGAAGAGTCCTTCCTGGGCCACACGCACCGGCACCCGACCCTCCTGCGCTACCGGCACCACGCCGACGCCGAGGGCAGGCTGGTGAAGGTCGAGGCGCAGATCCTCCTCGACGCGGGCGCGTACGCCGACACGTCCTCCGAGGCCCTCGCGGCCGCCGTCGGCTTCGCCTGCGGCCCCTATGTCGTCCCGAACGCCTTCATCGAGGGCTGGGCCGTACGCACCAACAACCCGCCCTCCGGCCATGTGCGCGGCGAGGGCGCGATGCAGGTGTGCGCCGCCTACGAGGCCCAGATGGACAAGCTGGCGAAGAAGCTGGGCATGGACCCGGCGGAACTGCGCCTGCGCAACGTGATGGCCACCGGGGACGTACTCCCCACGGGCCAGACGGTGACCTGCCCGGCCCCGGTGGCGGAGCTGCTGCAGGCCGTCCGCGACTTCCCGCTCCCCCCGCTGCCCAAGGACACCCCCGAGGACGAGTGGCTGCTGCCCGGCGGCCCCGAGGGCGCGGGCGAACCGGGCGCGGTGCGCCGGGGCGTGGGCTACGGCCTGGGCATGGTGCACATGCTCGGTGCGGAGGGCGCCGACGAGGTCTCCACCGCGACGGTCAAGGTCCAGGACGGCGTGGCGACCGTGCTCTGCGCGGCCGTGGAGACCGGCCAGGGGTTCACCACGCTGGCCCGCCAGATCGTCCAGGAGACGCTCGGCATCGACGAGGTGCACGTGGCGCCCGTCGACACCGACCAGCCGCCGGCCGGCGCGGGCTGCCGTGGCCGCCACACATGGGTGTCGGGCGGTGCGGTGGAGCGCGCGGCCAAGATGGTCCGTACGCAGCTTCTGCAGCCCCTGGCGCACAAGTTCGGCATGTCGACCGAGCTGCTCCAGATCACCGACGGCAAGATCACCTCGTACGACGGTGTCCTGTCGACCACCGTCACCGAGGCGATGGACGGCAAGGAACTGTGGGCCACGGCCCAGTGCAGACCCCACCCGACGGAGCCGCTGAACGAGGCCGGCCAGGGTGATGCCTTCGTCGGCATGGCCTTCTGCGCGATCCGCGCGGTCGTCGACGTCGACATCGAGCTCGGTTCGGTACGGGTCGTGGAGCTGGCGCTCGCCCAGGACGTCGGCCGGGTCCTCAACCCGGCCCAGCTGGCCGCCCGTATCGAGGCGGGCGTGACGCAGGGAGTGGGCATCGCGTTGACGGAGAACCTGCGCACCGCGCGCGGGTTGATCCGCCACCCCGACCTGACGGGCTACGCCCTGCCGACCGCCCTGGACGCCCCGGACATCCGGATCGTCAAGCTCGTCGAGGAACGCGACGTGGTCGCCCCCTTCGGCGCAAAGGCCGTCAGCGCGGTCCCGGTGGTCACTTCCCCGGCCGCCATCGCCTCCGCCGTACGGGCCGCCACGGGCCGCCCGGTGAACCGGCTCCCGATAAGACCGCAGGCGGCCGTGGTGACCGACCGGTGACCGTGCTGGGTGGCGTGTACTTCGCGTGAGGGGCGTCGTCCTCATCACCGGCGTGATGGCGGCCGGGAAATCGACGGTGGCGCAGGCGTTGGCGGAGAGGCTGCCGCGGGCGGCACACGTGCGTGGTGATGTCTTCCGGCGCATGATCGTGTCCGGGCGCGAAGAGTACGTTCCCGGGGCCGACGGCGAGAGCGAGGCGCAGCTCCGGCTGCGGTACCGGCTGTCGGCGGCGACCGCGGACGCGTACGCGGAGGCCGGGTTCACGGCGGTGGTCCAGGACGTGGTGCTGGGGCGGGAACTGACGTCGTATGTCGCTCTGGTGCGCACGCGGCCCCTGTACGTCGTCGTACTGGCTCCGACTCCCGAGGCCGTGGCCGCGCGCGAGGCCGGGCGGGCGAAGACCGGTTACGGCGCGTGGACGGTCGAGGAGCTGGACGGGGCGCTGCGTGCGGACACTCCCCGGCTCGGGCTGTGGCTGGACAGCTCAAAGCTGACGGTGGAGGAGACGGTGGAGGCGATCCTCGCGGAGCGGGAACGGGCGAGGGTGCGCTGAGCGTCTGTGGTCCGGGGCGTTGTCAGTGGCGGGGCGTACTGTTCTGAGCAGTGGGGAACGGCCGCCGGAGTCGTACGGCGAAACGGCGCATGCCCGGCCGCGCCCTGCACGGGGACTGTGAGCAGACACATGCGCCCGGGCACATGTGACGAAGCACATGCGGGGGAAGCAATGAGCACGACCAGTGCCGCCGCGGCGGTGATCACGCTGACCGAGGACCAACTCGATCCGTACGTCACGCACGGGGCGACGCGCCGCTGGCTGACGGGGCCCGGACTGCCGGGCGACAGCGGCCTGTTCACCTTCGAGGAGCTGGTCCGGGAGGGCCTGCGGACGGTCGGGGAATCCACCGGCGACCCCGACGGCCGGCTGGCGGCGGAGCTGCGGGACCAGCTGGTCATAGGGGCGCTGCTCGACCCCCGGGGCCTGGAGACGGAGTCGGTGCTGCTGGACGGCGCGACGGGGGAGATCGCGACGACGTACTTCCTGCACGACCGCCCCGACCTGATGGACAGCCGCCCGCTGGCACCGTCGCTCGGCACGCTGGTGCGGTTCGCGACCGCGGCGGACGAACTGGCGGGGCTGCGCGGCCAGTTCGCGTCCTACGCCGGCCGTTTCGGCCCGAAGGCGGCGGCGGAGGCGTCACGCCATCTGCTGGCGGTGTTCGAGGAGGGTACGGACGGCGAGGTGCCGCCGTTCTGGAAGATGGCGGCCCTGATCCGCCCCCTGTCCCTGGTGGCGGGTCCGGGGACGGCCTCCGGACTCGCTCTCGACCTCCCCACCCGCCTCCTGGACGGCGAGTTCGGCCACGGCAAGGTGTGGCGCTTCGAGGACGTCGACTTCCCCTCCACCCTCACGCACGAGCCGACCCGCCGCTTCCTGCGCGACACGGGCCTGCCTGAGGACGGCGTGCTCTTCCACCTCGACACGGACGTCCCCCTGCCGACCCTGGCCGAGCACTACGCCTACCAGGGCCCGGACGGCTTCGATCCCGCCCGACTCCCGCACAGGGCCTCCCACTTGATACGGCTCGGCCATCTCGTCGAGGACAACAGCCTGGTGGTCGACGGCGAAACGGGCGCGGTCCTCAACTGGAGCGAGCCCGAGGCCACCCTGTACCCGCTGAACACGGACGTCTCCACCCTGGCCTTCACCCTCTGGCTCCTGCACCGGGAGAGGGCCATCGACGAGGACCTGGCAGGCGAGCTGACGACCGACGCCTACGAGCAACTGGCCACGACGGTGATCCACACCCTGTCCACCATCGACCCGACCACCCTCACGACGGAGCCCGGCCGGCACTACTGGACGGAGGCATTCCAGGACGAGGCGGGCGGGGCCCTGTAATCCGCAAAACGCCGAGGGCGGCACCCTCAGCGGATGCCGCCCTGCCGTTCTGCCTGGTCAGGCAGTCAGAGGCCGTGGCGGGAATTGAACCCACGTACCTCGCTTTGCAGGCGAGTCCCTAAGCCACTCGGGCACACGGCCGGGTCGGAGTGGAGCGCTGGGCTCCGTTCCGAACTCGGTGAAACGACCGTACGGCGGGGCCGGGAGAGGGCTCAAGGGAAACAGGGGGGCTGCAACGGGACTGCCATACGGCGTTCATGAATGGGCGGCGGCAGGCTTGGGCGAGTGCGTGGTTGAGGACGACCGCGGACGGATCCGGGTGACACCGGGTGGTACCACGTAGTACCGTCGAAGCATGGCTGGGTTGAACCTGCGGTTTACGGACGAAGAGCTCGACGCCCTGCGTGAACGTGCGGCGGCCGAGGGTCGCAGCATGCAGGCCTTTGCGCACGACGCGGTGATCGCGGCCATAAACGAGCACTCGCGGCTGTTCAACGAGGCTGCCGAGCACGTCCTGAAGGCGAGTGCCGAGCTGAACCGGAGGCTCGCCTGATGCACTACCTCACCCTGCCCGAGCTGCTGAACCTCGCACAGCGGCTCGGGGCGGACGAGGTGCGTGACTACGGACTGCTGGACTCGGCCCTGGCGCGTCCGCAGTCGAGTGTCTTCGGGCAGGACGCCTATCCGGACGTGTGGCAGAAGGCGGCCGCACTGATGGAGTCCCTCGCCCGCAACCATGCCCTCGTGGACGGCAACAAGCGCATCGCCTGGTACGCGACCTGGGTCTTCCTGCATATGAACGGGCACCCGTTGGACGCCGACTTCGATGTGGACGAAGCGGAGCGGTTCGTGCTGGATGTCTGCCAAGGCGCCCTGGACGTACCCAAGATCGCGGCCCAGCTGCCTCGCTTCGCACGCTGACTGTGACCTCGGTCCCACCCGTCGGCGACGTGGCCCCGTCCGCGCGTTGACACGGTCGGCCCGCCGGTAGGGTGGCCCGGTTGTCATACCCAGCCCGAGCCGCCCGACCACCCACGGAGACCGTGACTACCACCGCCGCAGCCAGCTCTGCCTCGCACTCCCACCATCTCTCTCCCGCCTTCCCCGGCCGTGCCCCCTGGGGTACCGCCAGCAAGCTGCGTGCCTGGCAGCAGGGGGCGATGGAGAAGTATGTCCAGGAGCAGCCCCGCGACTTCCTCGCCGTGGCCACCCCCGGCGCCGGCAAGACGACCTTCGCGCTGACGCTCGCCTCCTGGCTGCTGCACCACCACGTCGTGCAGCAGGTGACCGTGGTCGCGCCGACCGAGCATCTGAAGAAGCAGTGGGCGGAAGCGGCGGCGCGCATAGGCATCAAGCTGGACCCCGAGTACAGCGCGGGCCCGCTCGGCAAGGACTACCAGGGCGTGGCCGTCACGTACGCCGGTGTCGGCGTGCGCCCCATGCTGCACCGCAACCGCGTCGAGCAGCGCAAGACGCTCGTCATCCTCGACGAGATCCATCACGCCGGTGACTCCAAGTCCTGGGGCGAGGCCTGTCTGGAGGCCTTCGAGCCGGCCACGCGGCGGCTCGCGCTCACCGGTACGCCGTTCCGCTCGGACACCAACCCCATCCCCTTCGTGACGTACGAGGAGGGCAACGACGGGATCCGGCGCTCCGCCGCCGACTACACCTACGGCTACGGGAACGCGCTCGCCGACCATGTCGTGCGGCCCGTCATCTTCCTCTCCTACAGCGGCAACATGCGCTGGCGCACCAAGGCCGGCGACGAGATCGCCGCCCGGCTCGGCGAGCCCATGACCAAGGACGCGATCAGCCAGGCCTGGCGCACCGCCCTCGACCCGCGCGGCGAGTGGATGCCCAGCGTGCTGCGCGCCGCCGACCAGCGGCTGACCGAGGTCCGTAAGGCCATCCCGGACGCGGGTGCCCTGGTCATCGCCTCCGACCAGGACTCCGCTCGGGCCTACGCCAAGCTGATCCGCGAGATCACCGGGAACAAGGCGACCCTCGTCCTCTCCGACGACGCCGGCGCCTCGAAGCGGATCGACGAGTTCAGCGAGAGCAACGACCGCTGGATGGTCGCCGTCAGGATGGTGTCGGAAGGCGTCGACGTGCCACGCCTCGCGGTCGGCGTGTACGCCACCACCATCTCCACCCCCCTCTTCTTCGCCCAGGCCGTCGGCCGCTTCGTGCGTTCCCGGCGGCGCGGCGAGACCGCCTCCGTCTTCCTCCCCACCGTCCCCGACCTCCTCACCTTCGCCAACGAGATGGAGGTCGAGCGCGACCACGCCCTCGACAAGCCGAAGAAGGAGGGCGAGGAGGACCCGTACGCCGAATCCGAGAAGGAGATGGAGGAGGCGAACAAGGAGCAGGACGAGGACACCGGTGAGCAGGAGGAGTTCTCCTTCGAGGCGCTGGAGTCCGACGCCGTCTTCGACCGGGTGCTCTACGACGGCGCCGAGTTCGGCATGCAGGCCCACCCGGGAAGCGAGGAGGAGCAGGACTACCTCGGCATCCCGGGACTCCTCGAACCCGATCAGGTGCAGCTCCTCCTCCAGAAGCGCCAGGCCCGGCAGATCGCGCACAGCCGCAAGAAGCCGGACGCCGAGGCGGACCTGCTGGAGCTGCCCGCCGAGCGCCGCCCCGTCGTCTCGCACAAGGAGATGATGGAACTGCGCAAGCAGCTCAACACCATGGTCAGCGCCTACGTCCACCAGAGCGGCAAGCCCCACGGCGTCATCCACACCGAGCTGCGCCGCACCTGCGGCGGCCCGCCGAGCGCCGAGGCCACCGCCGGACAGCTGCGGCAGCGCATCGCCAAGGTGCAGGAGTGGGCCACGCGCATGCGGTGAACGGCCGTTGCGTGCCGAGCCTCTCGCGCCGTACGTATCGGGACATACGCAGGTACTCCCTCCCCGTATGTGCCCGGATTCTGGACGGAGACTTCCGCTCAGCGAACTCCCTTCGCTACTGTCCGGCTACGCACACGCCCCGTGGCAGCGCCGCCGCGGAGCGCAGCCGTGAAGCGACGCGGCCCGGCAGCGGCCGGGCCGCCGGCCGATCGGCGGCCTCTGTTGCGCGTCACCGACGGGACTCGGTGACGCACCGCCGCTCGGAGGTCGCCGACCTCACCACTTGGAGGAGTGGGCGTCGTGACCGCGGAGACCTCTCAGACGCTCGACCGGGGACTGCGCGTCCTCAAGCTGCTGGCCGATACGGACCACGGGCTGACCGTCACCGAGCTTTCCAACAAACTGGGCGTGAACCGGACCGTGGTGTACCGGTTGCTCGCCACGCTGGAACAGCATGCGCTCGTACGGCGTGACCTGGGCGGCCGCGCCCGGGTCGGGCTGGGGGTGCTCAGGCTCGGCCGGCAGGTGCATCCGCTGGTGCGGGAGGCCGCGTTGCCGGCGCTCCGGTCGCTGGCCGAGGACATAGGTGCGACGGCCCATCTGACGCTGGTGGACGGGGCGGACGCGCTGGCCGTGGCCGTCGTCGAGCCGACGTGGACGGACTATCACGTGGCGTACCGGGCCGGGTTCAGGCACCCCTTGGACCGGGGCGCCGCGGGCAAAGCGATCCTTGCCGCGCGGGCCAAACCGGCGGGGGAGTGCGGGTACACGCTGACTCATGGGGAGTTGGAGGCGGGGGCCAGCGGGGCCGCGGCGCCGCTCCTCGGCGTCACCGGCGTCGAGGGCAGCGTCGGCGTGGTGATGCTGGCCGACGCGGTGCCGGAGCGGGTCGGGCCGCGGGTGGTCGACGCGGCCCGGGAGGTGGCCGAAGCCCTTCGCTGAGCCGCACCGGGTTGGCCGATGCGCCAAACCGCTCCCGTCATCTCTGGCCGATCCTTTCACCGCTGTCCGTCTGAATGCCCGCATCATCGGGGCCAAGCAGCGGAACGGCGGAGAGGGCGGCCAGTGGACGCAGTCAGGATTCGGGCCGAGGTCGGGCGGCGGAAGGTCCCTCTCGACCTCACCTCCGATGTCGTCGCCCTCACCCGCGCCCTGGTCGACATCCCCTCCGAGAGCGGGCAGGAGGGCCGGATCGCGGACGCCGTCGAGGCCGCCCTGCGGGCCCTTCCCCATCTCACCGTCGAGCGGATCGGCAACTCGGTCCTCGCGCGCACGCACCTCGGCAGATCCCAACGGGCCGTCCTCGCCGGGCACTTGGACACCGTCCCGGCCGCCGGGAACCTGCCCTCCCGGCTCCATGACGACCGTGTGCACGGCCTCGGTGCCTGCGACATGAAGGGCGGCGTCGCCGTCGCCCTCCGCCTCGCGGCCACCGTTACGGTCCCCACCCGCGACCTCACCTACGTCTTCTACGAGTGCGAGGAGGTCGAGGGCGACCGCAACGGGCTGCACCGGATCGCCGCCGAACGCCCCGACCTGCTGGAAGACGCCGACCTCGCCGTCCTCATGGAACCCTCCGACGCGGGCGTCGAGGCCGGCTGCCAGGGCGTCCTCACCGCCGACATCGTGGTGCGCGGCGCGCGCGCCCACACCGCCCGCTCCTGGATGGGCGTCAACGCCGCGCACCTCGCCGCCCCCGTCCTGCAGCGGCTCCACGACCACACGCCGGAGCGCGTCGTGATCGACGGGCTGGAGTACCGGGAGGGCCTGAGCGCGGTCGCCGTACGCGCCGGGGTCGCCGGGAACGTCGTACCGGACGAATGCGTGATCACCGTCAACTCCCGCTTCGCGCCGAGCCGTTCACCGCAGGAGGCGGAGGAGTGCGTGCGCAGGCTCTTCCCCGAGTACGAGGTCCGTGTCACCGAAGTGGTACCGGGCGCCCTCCCGGGGCTGGACCGCCTCGCCGGCCTCGTGTCCGCGCTCGGCGCCGCACCCCGCCCCAAGCTCGGCTGGACCGACGTGGCCCGCTTCGCCGCGCTCGGCACGCCCGCCCTCAACTTCGGCCCCGGAGACCCGGCGCTGGCGCACACGGCGGGGGAGTACGTACCGGTCGAGCACCTGCGCACCTGCGAGGAACGCCTCAGGACGTGGCTCCTGCAGGCCCCTTGAGCCCTGCCAGCGTCCTCAACTGAAGCCACAGCACCAGCCGTTCGTCGGGGTCGTCGAGGTCGATCCCGACGTGCTGCTGTGCCTGCTTCAGGCGGTAGCGGCAGGTGTTCGGGTGCACGGCGAGCAGCTTCGCAGCCCCCGCCATGTCGCAGCCCGCGTCGAACCAGCTGACCAGGGTGCGCGCGTAGTCGGTGCCGTGCTGCTCGTCGTACGCCAGCACCCGCCGCCACGCCCCCGCCCTCAACTCCCGCCGCTCGCCCAGCACTTCCGTGAGCCGCAGCAGCGTCACCCGCGGGCGCACCTCGTCCACCGTCGCCACCGGCAGGTCAGGGCCGAGCACCCGCAGCACCAGCTCGGCGTCCTCCCGCGACCCCACGACCTCCGCCGGCCCCGTCACCACCTCGCCCAGCGCCGCCCGCACGGGCACCCGCAGTGCCTGTCCGGCCCGCGCCACGATGTCCTCGGCCAACCGCCTGTGCCGTGCGCCCGGCCCGGGAAGGACCGCGTACACCACCCCGTCGACCAGCACGCACGCGTGCCGCCCGTAGCGCGCCTCGCACTGCAGTCGTACGACGTCCAGCAGGCGCAGGGCGGTCTGCTCGGCGTCCGGCAGGCTCGCGGCGTCCAGGACGAAGGCGGCCACCCGGACGGCGCCTTCGAGTCCCAGGCGGTCGAAGGCGGTCGACGGGTCCGCCGTGCCGTCGAGCAGCCGGCGCAGCAGGTCGCTGTTCTGGTGGCGGGCCAGCTCCTGCGCCGCCCGGGCCCGCAGCAGAAGCAGGGCCGCCGTGGACGCGCCCTGCGCCAGGGTCTCCTCGGCGTCGGGTGCGAGCGTGCCGTCGTCGACCACCCAGACCGAGCCGAGCGTCTCACCGCCCGCGCGGACGGCGACCGCGAGGCGCGGCAGATCGCCGTCCCGGAGCGCGGGCATCCGTACCGGCCCGGGGGACGCGAACAGCACCCGGTACTGCTCGCTGTTGGGCGTGCTGGCCGGCACCTGGAGGCCGAGGATGCTCTGCCGCCGGTCCTCGTCGACCGGCTGGCCCGGGACCGTGGAGTAGGCGAGGATCCGCTGGCGCGGGTCCTCCACGGCCGTCGCGCCGCCGGTCGCCGCCGCGACCGCGTCCGCGAGCGCGAACAGGTCCCCGAGGCCGCCGGCCGACGGTGCGGTCCGGGCGCCGATCGCCGAGGACAGCAGCAGGTGGACGTGGTGCCAGGCCGCGTCCTCGTCGACCGACAGCAGCGCGAGGCCGTGCGCCTCCGCCTCGCCGACCGGCCCGTCCGGACCGCGTACGACAAGCCCGGTCATCCCGGCCTCCGAGGCCGCCCGGACGAGAGGACCGGCCGCCGCCGCCCGCACGCCCACGGCCAGCAGCAGTGCGCCCGGAGCATGCGGCATCGGGGCCTGGGCGTCGTGCAGCAGTACCTCGGTGACCGGGGCGGCGAGCCCGTCGGGGGCCGTGTGCAGGCGCAGTGCGGGGCCGCCGATGACGTCCAGGAGGTCGCCCAGGGTGCAGGCGTCCATGGGGCTCCTCACGTGCGGGGTGTGGCCGAACGATCGCGATTGGCCAATTTCGAAACGAACCTATGCGTATGTTGTGCAGACGTACAACCCGGAGCGGTCCCCTCCCCCCGAAACTCGACCCATGACCCTCGACAGCCCGCCCGGAGTGAGCATCCGCACCGTCCACGACGTCGCCGGTCTCGCCGCCGTCGCCGACTACTTCAGCGAGGTCTGGCAGACCCCGCGCAGCGCCCCGCCCTACCCGGCCGAAGTGCTGCACAGCCTCGTCCACGCGGGCGGCGCCGTGCACGCGGCGTACGACGGAACGCGCCTCGCGGGAGCGTCGGTCGCGGTGTTCGGACCGCAGGGGGACGCGTACTCCCTGGTCGCCGCCGCCGACCGGGGACTCGGATACACCGTGAAGCAGGCCCAGCGCGCCTGGGCCCTCGACCTCGGCGCCCGCACCATGCGCTGGACCTTCGACCCGCTGGTCGGCCGCAACGCCCGCTTCAACCTGGCCAAGCTGGGCGCCACCGGCACCGAGTACCTCGTCGACTTCTACGGCCCCATGTCGGACGGCGTGAACGACGGCGACGAGAGCGACCGGCTGACGGTGACCTGGGAGCTGGCGGCGCCGACCCCCTCGTACGAGACCACCGACCGGGACACCGCTCCCGGCACCCACACCGCCCCCGACGGAGCGACGCTCGCCCGTCGTGACCCTGCCGGCCGGCGCATCTGGTGCCGTGTACCGGACGACATCGTCCGGCTCCGCGCCGCCGACCCGGAGCTTGCCCTGCGCTGGCGGTATGCCGTCCGTGAGGTGTTCACGGAGGCCTTTGCGCAGGGGTTCACGGCGACGGGGATGTCCCGTGACGGCTGGTACACCCTTTCGAGAGAGGCAACGGCATGAAGCTGGAACGCGTGGAGATCGTCCATGTGGAGATCCCGCTGGTCACCCCGTTCCGTACGTCCTTCGGCACGATGACGACGAAGGACACCTTCCTGCTCCATGTCGTGACGGACACGGCCGAGGGCTGGTCGGAGTTCGCCGCCGACCCGGAGCCGCGGTACTGCTCGGAGTTCGTGGCCGGTGCGGAGCTCGTGCTGCGGGACTTCCTGCTGCCGCGCATCGCCGCCCTGCCGCAGCTCACCGTGGCCGCGCTCGCCCCCGCCATGGTGAAGACCAAGGGCCATGAGCTGGCGAAGGCGGCCCTGGAGACGGCGGTCCTGGACGCGGAGCTGCGGTCGTACGGCATGGCGCTCGCCACCTATCTGGGCGCGGTGCGCGAGCGGGTCCCCGCGGGGGTGTCCGTCGGCATCAAGGATTCCGTCCCCGAACTGCTGGACGACGTCGAGCGCTACCTCGCCGAGGGCTACGTCCGCATCAAGCTGAAGATCGAGCCAGGCTGGGACGTGGAGCCGGTCCGGGCGGTCCGCGAGCGCTTCGGGGACGCGCTGTCCCTCCAGGTCGACGCCAACACGGCGTACACCCTGGCCGACGCCGAGCATCTGCGGCGGCTGGACGCCTTCGGACTGCTGCTGATCGAGGAGCCGCTGGACGAGAACAACCTGTACGCCCATGCGCAGCTCCAGAGGCGTCTGCAGACGCCCGTCTGCCTCGACGAGTCCCTCCACAACGCCCGTGACACCGCCTCCGCGATCGCGATGGAGGCCTGCCGGGTCGTCAATGTGAAGCCCGCGCGCGTGGGCGGCTATCTGGAGGCCCGCCGCATCCACGACGTGGCGCACGCCCACGGGGTGCCGGTGTGGTGCGGCGGCATGCTGGAGACGGGAATCGGCCGCGCCCCCAACCTCGCCCTGGCCGCCCTGCCCGGCTTCACCCTCCCCGGAGACACCTCCGCATCCAGCCGCTATTTCGCCGAGGACATCACCGAGCCGTTCGTCCTCAAGGACGGCCACCTGCCCGTCCCCACCGCGCCCGGGATCGGTGTAGAACCGTTGCCGGACGTACTGAGGCGGTTCACCAGGGAGAAGCGAGACCTGTACGTGAGCCGACCGACACCTGGCCGGAAGTGACCGTCACGTTAGATTGATCCCGTGCTCTCTCGCCTCACACGCCCCCAGGCCCTCGTCGTCTGCGCGCTGCCCGTCGTGGCGCTGATCGCCACCGCGGTCTTCGCGCCGCTGCCGTTCTCGCTGGCGCAGCCCGGGCTGACGGCGAACGTGCTCGGGGACAACAAGGGCACCCCGGTGATCACGATCGCGGGGGCGAAGACCCGGCAGACGAGCGGGCAGCTGCGGATGACGACGATCGAGGCGACCAACCCGGACGCACATGTCTCGCTGGGCGATGTGATCAGTGCCTGGTTCGCCACGGACCGGGCCGTCATGCCGCACGACTCGGTGTATCCGAGCGGCCAGTCCACCAAGGAGATCGAGCAGCACAACAGCGCGCAGATGAAGCAGTCCCAGAACGCGGCGACCCGGGCCGCCCTGGACTATCTGCACCTCAGCGACCAGAAGGTCAAGGTCACGCTGAAGCTCGCCGACGTGGGCGGCCCAAGCGCCGGGCTGCTGTTCACCCTCGGCATCATCGACAAGCTCGACGGGAACGGCAGCGGCGGCGACCTCACGGCCGGCCGCACCATCGCCGGTACGGGGACCATCGACGGCGACGGGACGGTCGGTGCCGTGGGAGGCGTGGCCCTGAAGACGCAGGCCGCGCGCCGGGACGGCGCGACCGTCTTCCTCGTCCCGAAGGCGGAGTGCTCCGACGCCAAGGCCGAACTGCCCAAGGGCCTGCGGCTGGTCCCGGTGACCACGCTGAAGGGCGCGGTGAACGCACTGGTGGCACTGGAGTCGGGGAAGGGCTCCGTACCGAGCTGCTGACCCCGCTCCCGGCGGCTCAGTCGGTGTCCTCCAGGGGGTGCTGCCAGCGGAGGCCGGGGAAGCGGGCGAAACCGCGGTCGACGGAGTACAGCGTGGCCCCGTGCTCTATGGCGAGGGCGGCGAAGTACGCGTCCGGGACGAGGTTTCCGCGAGCCCCGGCCTTGAGACACAGGCGCTCGAAGATCTCCCAGTGGCGAGGCCCTTCCTGGACCGGCGTGGCGACCGGTGCGCTGCGCACGTCCCGCAGGAACTCCAGCGCTCTCTCCGGCTCGCTCGGCGGCTGGTAGATCCGCTGGTGGGTGACGATACGCAGGAAGCCGCTGTCGATCACCCCGTTGTACCCGACGGGCTCGTCGCCCCGCAGCCGCTCGATGAGCCATGCGTGGTAGCGGTCGTGGTCCTTGGCGTCCTCGCGGAACGCGTACACGAGGACGTTCACATCGCAGAGGATCATTCGAGGCCGTCCATGAGGTCGCGCACGGAGGCGTTGTCGTCGAGATTGACGCCGGGGCGCACCCCTCTGCCGCCGGGATCAGTGGTGAGCTTGACGATGTTCTGCGCCGCCGCCACATCCCGTGCGAACGACGCCCGCAGCGCATCCTCTATCACCGCACTGACCGTGACGCGTCTGCGCGCAGCCCGCAGCTTGGCTTGCTGGATCAGGTCCTCGGAGAGGTCGACAGTAGTCCTCATGTGTACGAGTGTAGGCACTTCGCATCTTGATGCGCCAGGGTGAATCGATGATGCGCGAGGTTGACCTACTTCACGAAACCCTCCGCCTTCATCCACCCCAGCGCCACCTGATGCGGATCCTCCCCGTCCACGTCCACCTTCGCGTTCAGCGACCGTGCCACGTCGTTGTTCAGCTTCTTCGTGACCGGGTCGAGGACCTCGGCGATCGCCGGCCACTTCTTCAGGGCCTTGGTGTTGATCTCCGGTGCCACGTTGTAGTTGGGGAAGAACTTCTTGTCGTCCTCCATCACCGCCAGGTTCATGGACTTGATGCGGCCGTCGGTGGTGAACACCTCGCCGTAGGTGCAGCTGCCCTTCTCCACCTGGGTGTAGATGATGCCGGTGTCCATCTGCGTGACGTTCTGCGCGGGCACGCTCATCCCGTACGCCTTCTCCATGCCCGGCAGCCCGTCCGCCCGGTTGGCGAACTCGCTCTCCACGCACAGGGTCACCGCGCCCGGGTTCTTCTTCGCCAGCGCGGCCACCTCCGACAGCGTCCGCGTGCCGTACTTCCTGAAGTTCGCCTGGTTCATGGCCAGCGCGTAGGTGTTGTTGAGCCGCGAGGGCGGCAGCCAGGTCAGGCCGTGCTCGAGGTCCGCGTCGTGCACCGCCTGCCACTGCTTCTGCGGGTCGGGGATCGGCTCGCTGTTGCCCTGGTACGTGATCCAGGCGGTGCCCGTGTACTCGTACATGGCGTCCACGTCGCCGGTCTTGACCGCCTCGCGCGCGCCGATCGAGCCCTGGATGCCGGTGCGGTCCAGGACGTCCGCGCCGGCCGCCTGGAAGGCGATGCCCATCATCGCGCCGAGAATGAGCTGCTCGGTGAACGACTTGGACGTGACGGTCAGATGGGCGCCGTCGAGCGGTCTGCCGTGTCCGATGGAGCCGGGCTGCACGGCGTCGACCATGGGAGAGCCGCTCTGCAGACCGCAGCCGGACGCGGCCACCAGGGCTCCGGCCAGCAGCAGGCACATACGCCCTCTCAAATCCCCACCTCCAACCCCCGCGGCCTGAGCAGGAGTTCCGCCAGCGAGGCGAGCCAGTCCACCAGCAGGGCCAGGGAGACCGTGAGGATCGAGCCCAGCACCAGCACCGGCATCCGCTGGGTCGTGATGCCGGTCTGGATCAGCACGCCGAGGCCGCCGCCCCCGCCGAAGGTCGCCAGTGTCGCCGTGCCGACGTTGAGCACCAGTGCCGTACGGATACCCGCGAGGATCAACGGGACGGCGAGCGGCAACTCCACGCGCGACAGCACCCCCACGGGGGACATGCCGATGCCGCGCGCCGCCTCCAGCAACGTCGGGTCGTTGGCCTTCAGACCTGCGATGGTGTTCGACAGCACCGGCAGGACCGCGTAGATCGTGATGCCGATCAGGGCCGACTTCATTCCCGTGCCCAGCCAGATCACCAGCAGGGCCAGCAGGCCGATCGCCGGGGTCGCCTGACCCATGTTGGCGATCGTCATCGCCACCGGGGTCAACTTCCGGAACGCCTTGCGGGTCAGCAGGATCCCCAGTGGGATCGCGATGATCAGCACGAAGAAGGTCGAGATCAAGGTGAGCTGGATGTGCTGCCAGAGGGCCTTCGACACCTGGCCGCCCGAGAGTGCGTTCTGGGAGATCGAGTCGAGGTCGGCCTGCCGGAACCACAGCCAGGTCGCGAGCAGGAGGGCGACGATCACGGAGGGCAGGAGGGTCAGCTTCTGCCGGCTGATGCGTGGCTTCAGAGGGCTCGGCGCCGGCGGTGGGGCCTCGGCCTCCTGCGCCACCTCCTGTTCGGCCTGCTCGGGTTCCTCCAGCTCCGGGGTGGTCATGCCTTGGTCACCCCGCCTGGGCCCTCCTGCTCGGCGTGTGTCTGGGCGGCCCGCAGCTCCTCCAGCTCGTGCCGGGCCTCCAGCGCCTCCAGCCGGTCCGCCTCCATCAGCTCGTGCACGGAGTTCATGAGCGTCTCCACGTCGACGACGCCCTCGTACTCGCCGCGCCGCCCGGTGACCGCGACCCGCCCCGCGTTGTCGGTGAGGACCGCCTCCAGGGCGTCCCGGAGCGTGGCGTCCCTGGTCACCGTGTCGTTCACCAGCGTGCCCGCCCGGGCCAGCGAGCCCCGCGCGCGCATGAGGTCGCCGCGCCTGAGCCATTTGTAGGGGCGGCGGCGCTTGTCGAGCAGCAGGATCTCGTTGGTCCCGCTGCCGCGGAGCCGGTTGAAGATCTCCTGGAGCGGGTCGTCGAGGGTGACGGTCGGGTAGTCGGTGATCTCTACGTCCCTCACGCGGGTCAGGTTCAGCCGCTTCAGGGCTGCCCCCGCGCCCACGAACCCGGACACGAAGTCGTCCGCCGGGTTGGTGAGGATCGCCTCCGGGGTGTCGAACTGCGCGATGTGGGAGCGTTCGCGCAGCACGGCGATGCGGTCGCCGAGCTTGATCGCCTCGTCGAAGTCGTGCGTCACGAACACGATCGTCTTGTGCAGTTCGTGCTGCAGCCTGATCAGCTCGTCCTGGAGGTGGTCGCGGGTGATCGGGTCGACCGCGCCGAACGGCTCGTCCATCAGCAGGACCGGCGGATCCGCCGCCAGCGCCCGTGCCACGCCCACACGTTGTTGCTGCCCGCCCGACAGCTGCCGTGGATAGCGGGCGCGGAACTCGACCGGGTCGAGACCGACGAGGTCGAGCAGCTCCTCCACCCGGGAGCGGATCCGCGCCTTGGGCCAGCCGATCATCTTCGGTACGAGGGCGATGTTCTGGGCGACCGTCATGTGCGGGAAGAGCCCCGCCGACTGGATCGCATAGCCCACCTTGCGGCGCAGCTTGACCGGATCGATGTCGGTCACGTCCTCACCGTTGATCCGGATGCGACCCCCGGTCGGCTCGATCAACCTGTTGATCATCTTGAGGGTCGTCGACTTACCGCATCCGGACGGGCCGACGAAGATGACGAGCTCGCCCGCCTTGATCTCCATGTTGACGTTGTCGACGGCGGGGCTGGGGTTGCCCGGATACCGCTTGGAGAGGTTCTCCAGCTCGATCGTCGCCCCATGGGTGGCCTCAGACACGGATCCCCCTGGGGATGGTCAGCCGTCCGATCAGAACGTACGCGGCGTCGAAGAGCAGCGCGAGGACGATGATCCCGAGGGTGCCCGCGAGGACCTGGTTGAGCGCGTTCTTGCTGCCCAGCGAGCCGATGCCGCGGAAGATCTCGTTGCCGAGGCCCGGCCCGGAGGCGTACGCGGCGATCGCGGCGATACCCATCAGCATCTGCGTCGAGACCCGGATCCCGGTCAGGATCGGCGGCCAGGCCAGCGGCAGCTCGACCCGCAGCAGCCGCATCAGCCGGGACATGCCGATGCCCCGTGCCGCGTCCACCAGCGACGGGTCGACCCCGCGCAGGCCCACGATCGAGTTCCGCACG
Source organism: Streptomyces longisporus (assembly GCF_039532765.1). NCBI lineage: Bacteria > Bacillati > Actinomycetota > Actinomycetes > Kitasatosporales > Streptomycetaceae > Streptomyces > Streptomyces longisporus. The sequence continues at coordinate 589,363 of NZ_BAAASG010000011.1, read as the reverse complement.
ATCGGCAGCAGCCCGTACAGCGTCAGCGCGATCACCGTGGGCGGCACACCCAGCCCCACGATCGGGATGAGCAGACCGATCATGGCGAGTGAGGGAATGGTCAGGACGGTCGAGGTGCTCGTGGTCGCGAGGCTGCCGGCCCAGTCGCTGCCGTAGGTGACGATCCCGATCAGTACGCCGATCACGGTGGCCACGACCATGCACTGGAACACCGCACTGGCGTGCTGGTAGGCGTCGGTGAGCAGCTGCTGGTGCCGGTTGCCCAAGTACTCCCAGAAGCTCACAGGCGCTCACCCCGGCCGTCGGCTAGGTCCTCTCGACGTCCTGGGCCGCCTGCTCCACCAGCGGGATGATCCGCAGCGGAACCGGGTTCTCCATCACGATCGCGGTGGCGGCCCGGACAATGCCATCAAAACCGACAACCAGGTCGATGACCCGCTGGAGATCCGCGTTGGAGCGGGCCACCAGCCGGCACAGCATGTCCCCGCTGCCGGTGGTGGTGTGCAGTTCGAGCACCTCGGGCACGGTCGCCAAGTGCGCCCGGACATCGGCTCCTTGGCCCTGCCGGATCTGGAGGGTGGCGAAGGCGGTGACGGGGTACCCGAGGGCCGCCGGATCCACCTGCGGTCCGAACCCGCGGATGACGCCATTCGACTGAAGCCGGTCCAGCCGCGCCTGCACCGTCCCGCGCGCCACGCCGAGGCGCCGGGACATCTCAAGGACCCCGATCCGCGGCTCCCGCGCCAGCAGCACGATGATCCGGCCGTCCAGTTGGTCGATCGCCACAGCCGCCTCCCTGGTGTGGTGGTCATCCTGTACAGAAATCCGGGGAGTCCCGGCCCCTGACTGAACAGATTGCCCAGCAAGAAAAGAAACTATTGCGCACCTTGCCGTATGGGGATGAGGCTGCCGCTATGACGCAGACCACACACCACACTCCCGACACCGCCCGGCAGGCCGACCCCTTCCCGGTCAAGGGAATGGACGCGGTCGTCTTCGCCGTAGGCAACGCCAAGCAGGCGGCGCACTACTACTCCACCGCCTTCGGCATGAAGCTGGTCGCCTACTCCGGACCGGAGAACGGCAGCCGCGAGACCGCGAGCTACGTCCTCGAGAACGGCTCCGCCCGCTTCGTCTTCACCTCCGTCATCAAGCCCGCCACCACCTGGGGCCACTTCCTCGCCCGGCATGTGGCCGAGCACGGCGACGGCGTGATCGACCTCGCCATCGAGGTCCCGGACGCCCGTCGCGCCCACGCCTACGCGATCGAGCACGGTGCGAAGAGCGTCGCCGAGCCGTACGAGCTGAAGGACGAGCACGGCACGGTCGTCCTCGCCGCGATCGCCACCTACGGCGAGACCCGCCACACCCTCGTCGACCGCTCCGGCTACGACGGCCCCTACCTCCCCGGCTTCGTCACCGCCGCCCCCATGGTCGAACCGCCCGCCCAGCGCACCTTCCAGGCCATCGACCACTGCGTGGGCAACGTCGAGCTCGGCAGGATGAACGAGTGGGTCGGCTTCTACAACAAGGTCATGGGCTTCACGAACATGAAGGAGTTCGTGGGCGACGACATCGCCACCGAGTACAGCGCGCTGATGTCGAAGGTCGTCGCCGACGGCACCCTCAAGGTCAAGTTCCCGATCAACGAGCCCGCCATCGCCAAGAAGAAGTCCCAGATCGACGAGTACCTGGAGTTCTACGGCGGCGCGGGCGTCCAGCACATCGCGCTCAACACGAACGACATCGTGCAGACGGTACGCACCATGCGCGCGGCCGGCGTGGAGTTCCTGAACACCCCGGACTCGTACTACGACACCCTCGGCGAGTGGGTCGGCGACACCCGCGTGCCGATCGACACGCTGCGCGAGCTGAAGATCCTCGCCGACCGCGACGAGGACGGCTATCTGCTGCAGATCTTCACCAAGCCGGTCCAGGACCGTCCGACCGTCTTCTTCGAGATCATCGAGCGGCACGGCTCGATGGGCTTCGGCAAGGGCAACTTCAAGGCCCTGTTCGAGGCGATCGAGCGGGAGCAGGAGAAGCGCGGCAACCTCTGAGTAGTCTGACCGCATGGCCAGGATCAACGACGTGGGCGGTACGGAGGGCTTCGGCGCCGTCGACATCACCGACGACGCCGAGCCCTTCCACGCGGACTGGGAGGCCCGGGTCGTCGGGCTCCTCGGGGCCCTGCGCGCACAGGGGATCTTCAACACGAACGAGTTCCGGGACGCCATCGAGTCGATGCCGCCCAGGGAGTACCTGGCGGCGTCGTACTACGAGCGCTGGTTCGAGGCGATCTGCACCCTGCTGGAACGCAAGGGCGTGATCGAGCCGGGTGAGCTGGAGGGACTCGATGGCTGACGGCGACCGCTTCCCGCCGGGCACGGCCGTCCGCACCTTCCACCACGACCCGCCGCACCACACCCGCCTGCCGCGGTACGCACGCGGCAAGCGCGGCATCGTGGTCGAACCGGAGGGGCGGGCGGAACTGGCCGACGTCAGCGCGCAGGGGCGCGGGGACGCGCCGGTCGAGCAGGTCTACGCCGTCCGGTTCGCGGCCCGTGACCTGTGGGGCGAGGGCGACCACCACGTCGTACTGGACCTGTGGGAAAGCTACTTGGAAGCGGATGAAGAAGGTGCGGCCCGATGAGCGGTGACCACTCCGACGCGACGATCGCGCAGCGGGTACGGCGCCTGGAGACCCTGCTGGAGGAGAAGGGGGTCCTGTCGGGCGCCCGGCTGGACGAGATCATCGACGCGTCCCTGTCCGGGGCCTCACCCGCGAACGGCGCGCGGGTCGTCGCCCGTGCCTGGATCGACGCCGAGTTCAAGGCGCGGCTGCTGGCGGACGGCACCGCGGCGGTCCGCGAACTCGGCTTCATGGAGGGGTCGTACCAGCGGCTGAGGGTCGTCGAGAACACGGACACGACCCACAACGTCATCGTCTGCACCCTGTGCTCCTGCTACCCGCTGCGTCTGCTCGGCCCGTCCCCGAGCTGGTACAAGTCCGAGGCCTACCGCTCCCGCGTGGTCCGCGAACCCCGCACCGTACTGGCCGAGTTCGGTCTGGAGCTGCCCGCCGGCACGGAGATCACGGTGTGGGACTCCAGCGCCGAGACCCGCTACATGGTCCTCCCGCGCCGCCCCGAGGGCATGGACGCCCTGGACGAGGACCAGCTCGCGGCCCTGGTCACCCGCAACGCACTGATCGGAACGGCGGCCGTCTGACCTTCGGGCGGTTCCGGATGCCCTAGTCGTCCTCCGCGCTCGGGCTGCCCGTCGGCACCGGCTCGTCCGGCGGGTCGCCCAGTGCCGCCAGCGCCTGCTTCGCGAGAGGCACCCGAAGCGGCGAGAAGTACGGGTTGATCCGCAACGCCTCCTGCAGATGCCGCCGCGCGGGCCAGGCCAGGTCCAGCTCCTGCTCGATCATGCCCCGGTGGTACGCGTACAGCGCACTGCGCACGGCGCCCCCGTGCGCCCGGTCCGTCGCCGCCATGGCGAACTTCAGCGCTCCCTTGTCGTCCCCGGCCATGTGCAGCGCCCAGCCCAGCGCGTCCGCCACCTCCGTCCCCGGCTGCCGCTGCCACTCGGCGCGCAGCAGCCGCACGGCCGTCCGCGCATCCCCGTGGTCCGCCTCGAACACACCGCGCACCAGATCGTCGTCCACACCGCCTGCCACCTCGTCCTGCACCCGGGTGCCCAGCACGTCGTACTCGGCGCGGGCGGCATCCGCCATGCCCAGGGACTCGTACAACTCGCCCAGTTCCAGTGCGTACTGGGGGCACGGCTGCTTGTCGAGCGCCACCCGGTACGCGTTCAGCGCCTCCGTCGTGCGGCCCAGTGCCGCCAGCGTCCTGCCCTGTCCGGCCTGCGCGGCCCGCTGGTCGGGGTCGAGCCGTACCGCCGCCTGGAAGTGCCTCAGCGACTCCTCCAGGTCCCCGCGCTCGAAGGCCAGCTGCCCGGACCGCTCCAGCCATGCCGCCTGCTCGGCCGGTGTGCCCGCTGCCGCCGCCGCGTCCGACAGGGCGGCCGCGGCGTCCTCCCGCCAGCCCCGGTCGCGGTAGAGGGCCGCGGCCCGCGCCCGCACGGCGGCCGCCCCGGGATGCAGCTCCAGCAGCCGGTCCAGTGTCTTCTTGGCCGCCTTGTAGTCACCGAGCCCGGTGTAGGCGTCGATCAGCAGCGGATACGTCGTCCACCGCTTCGGCGCGAGCTTCAGCGCCGCCTCGCCCCAGGTCCGCGCCGACCGGAAGTCCCGGCGGGCGTTCGCCAGCGCCGCCATGCCGGCCTGCGCCGCCGCGTTCCCCTTCTCCCGGACCTTCAGCGAGGTCCGCAGCGCCCTGTCGGCCCGCGGGTAGTTCGACGCGTCCGCCGTGCGCCGCCCCTGCTCCACGTAGGCCGTCCCGAGCACCGCCCACGACTGCGCGTCCTCGGGGTGCGCCCGCACCCGGGCCTCACGCCCGGCGATCAGCATCGCCAGATCGGGCAGCGCGGCCGGCACCCCGGAGGTCACCGCGGTCAGCGCCTGCGCGCCCGGCGCCGGCGCGGGCGCCACCGGCCGGGGCACGGCCGCCCGCTCCCAGGGCCACAGCGCCAGCGCCCCACCGAGCACCGCACACCCCGCGACGGCGGCGATCAGCACCCGTCGGACCGGACGCGGGCGGCGGCCCTCCGCTTGCTTCTCCATGGCGATCACTGTGCGTCAATACGACGAGCACATCCCGGCATACGTCCAGTGCCGTAGACGGGGTTCACACCGATGGCCCCGGGTGCGACGCTGTGATCATGAGCCGTATCGAAGCGCCTCGCGACGACGCGACCGGCAACCTCGTCGACCGTCTGCTGGCCGGTCTGCCCGCCGAGGCCGTCCTGACCGACCCGGACGTCACGGCCTCCTACGCCAACGACATGGCCAGCTTCTGCCCGGCCGGCACCCCCGCGGTGGTCGTGCTGCCCCGCACGGTCGAAGAGGTCCAGCACGTCATGCGCATCGCCACCGAACTGCGCGTCCCGGTCGTCCCGCAGGGCGCCCGCACGGGCCTGTCGGGCGGCGCCAACGCCTCCGACGGCTGCATCGTGCTCTCCCTGACCAAGATGGACCGCATCCTGGAGATCAGCCCCGTCGACCGCATCGCCGTGGTCGAACCGGGCGTCGTCAACGCGACCCTCTCCCGCGCGGTCGGCGCACACGGCCTGTACTACCCGCCGGACCCGTCCAGCTGGGAGATGTGCACGATCGGCGGCAACATCGGCACGGCCTCGGGCGGTCTGTGCTGTGTGAAGTACGGGGTCACGGCCGAGTACGTGCTCGGCCTTGAGGTGGTGCTGGCCGACGGGCGGCTCATGTCCACCGGCCGCCGTACGGCCAAGGGCGTCGCCGGCTACGACCTGACCCGGCTCTTCGTCGGCTCCGAGGGCTCGCTCGGCATCGTCGTCAAGGCGATCCTGGCCCTCAGGCCGCAGCCGCCGCAGCAGCTGGTGCTGGCCGCCGAGTTCGCGTCCGGTGCCGCCGCCTGCGACGCGGTGTGCCGGATCATGGAGGGCGGCCACGTGCCGTCACTGCTGGAGCTGATGGACCGTACGACGGTCAAGGCGGTCAACGACCTCGCGCACATGGGCCTCCCGGAGACCACCGAGGCCCTGCTCCTCGCGGCCTTCGACACCCCGGACCCCGCCGCCGACCTCGCCGCCGTCGGCGCGCTGTGCGAGGCGGCGGGCGCCACCCAGGTCGTCCCGGCCGACGACTTCGCCGAGTCCGAACTGCTGCTCCAGGCGCGGCGGTTGTCGCTCACCGCGCTCGAAGCCGTCAGCGGTACGACGATGATCGACGACGTGTGCGTGCCCCGGTCCCGGCTCGGCGAGATGCTCGAAGGCACCGAGCGGATCGCCGAGAAGTACCAGCTCACCATCGGGGTCGTCGCGCACGCCGGTGACGGCAACACCCATCCGACGGTCTGCTTCGACGCCGCCGACCCCGACGAGTCCCGGCGCGCCCGTGAGTCCTTCGACGAGATCATGGCGCTCGGCCTGGAACTCGGCGGCACGATCACCGGAGAGCACGGCGTGGGCGTCCTGAAGAAGGAGTGGCTGGCGCGCGAGATCGGCCCGGTGGGGGTGGAGATGCAGCGGGCGGTCAAGCAGGTCTTCGACCCGCTGGGCATCCTGAACCCGGGCAAACTCTTCTGACAGCCGGACTGCGTCACTGGGCGAGCAGCTGGTCGAGCGCGGCGTCGATCCCCAGTTGCTCGCCCTCAGTCCCCGGGGGCACCACCCGCAGCGTCCGCTCCAGCCAGGCCGACACCTGGGCGGCCGGCGCCTCGAGCAGGGCGTCACCGTCGGGTGAACTCAGCGCCATCAGAACGACGCTGCGGCCCTCCGACTTGGTCGGCCACACCCGCACGTCCCCGTGCCCGCAGGCCCGGAACACGCCCTCCACCAGGAGGTCGCGGGAGAACGTCCAGTACACGGGGTTCTCCGAGTTGATGTGGAAGGTGATGTGGACGGCGTACGGGTCGTCGGTGCGATAGCCCAGCCGGGCCGGCACCGGAATGCTCCGCTCCGGCGACAGGATCAGTCTCAGCTCCAGCTCGCGTTCCACCACGGTGTAGTGCATGGCGTGCGGTTCCTCTCTCGGGCAGGTGTACGGGGCCCTGCGGATGGGCCCGTACACGTGGAGACAGGAGCGGGGCGCGAGCATTACGCGGGTTCGGAGAATTTTTTTCCGGACGCGTGAGGACGGTGCACGGCTGTGCCTTCCCGGGGGCCGACCCCCGGACCCCCGGCCGAAAGATTCGTGGCGTCCCCCGGCGCATCGGGTTCCGCTCGTGTGAAGTACATGTACGAGGTTGCCCGGAAAGGGGTGGGACTGGCGGGACGGTCGGTGGGGGTTGCGCCCGTCTGATAGATGTGGAGGCCCCTCTATTCACCCCCGAGCAGATACGGGACGACGGACATGAGCGCCCCAACCCCGGCACCCGGTGACAACAGGCCCCGCGAAGGGTATTACCCGGACCCGTCCATTCCCGGATATGTCCGGTACTGGAATGGTGCGTCCTGGGTTCCGGGCACCAGCCGTCCGGCCCCGACGGACGGCGAGTCGCTCGCCCCGCCGCCCGGCAGCGACCCGGCTCCGGTCGAGGAGACGGGACCGCACTTCTTCGACGAGGACCCCGTGCCGCAGTCGGCCCCGGCCCAGCACGGCGGCCGCCCCGAACCCGCGGCGGCCTGGGGCGCCGACAGCTCCCAGCAGTCGGGCTTCGGCGGCGACCAGGACCGCCGGGTGTCCTGGGGCAACCCGCAGTCCGCGGATCCGCGCCTCGCCGACGGCGCGCCCGCCCAGCCGGACGGCCAGGCGTCCCGCACCGACGGCACGGCGACGATCCCGCCCGCGGACTCGGAAGTGGACGACCCGGCCTCCGGCGGCACCTTCGTCTTCCGCAGGCCGACGGCGCCGACCGGGGAGAAGGAGCCCCCGGCAGCGGCCGGCCACGGCATCCCCGGCCCCGGCGGCCCCGCGGCCGACGAGGGCACCATGACGTTCCGTGCGCTGTCCCAGCGCACGGGCAGGCAGGGCGGGGCGCAGAACGGCAGCACGGGGGCGCCCGGCTTCGGCGCGGGCAAGGCGGCCGCCGACCGCGCCGCAGCGGCGCAGGCGCAGCCCGCCCCCTCTGGCCCCCAGCAGGCCGCCCCGGTGATCCCGCCGCAGGGCGGCGGCGCCCGGCCCGCAGCGGTCGCCCAGCCCCCCGCCGCGCAGCCGCCCGCCCCCGTCGCCACCCCCATGACCAGCGGCCCCGGCGGCGGCCAGCACTCCTGGGCGCAGCAGGTCCACCGACTCGCGGGCGCCGACGAGGACCAGCCCGTGGCCCCCTGGAAGCCGCCGGTCGAGGACATCTTCCAGGCGGCCGCCATGCGCCAGGCGGCGGCCCGCCCCGCAGGCCTCGGCAAGCGGCTGGCCGCCCGGCTGCTGGACACCGTCGTCCTCGCGGGCGTCACGGCGGTGGCTGCCGTACCGCTCGGCGCCAAGGCGGTCGACCACGTCAACCAGAAGATCGACGAGGCCAGGCTCTCCGGCCAGACCGTGACCGTCTGGCTGCTGGACGGCACGACCTCGGTGTACCTGGGCATCGTCCTGGCCGTCCTGCTCGGCTTCGGCGTCCTCTACGAGGTGCTGCCCACCGCCAAGTGGGGCCGCACCCTCGGCAAGAAGCTGCTGGGCCTGGAGGTGCGGGACATCGAGGCGCACGAGCCGCCGACCTTCGGCGGGGCGCTGCGCCGCTGGCTCGTGTACAGCGTGCCCGGGCTGCTCGGCGTCGGGGTGGTGGGCGTCCTGTGGTGCCTGTTCGACCGTCCGTGGCACCAGTGCTGGCACGACAAGGCCGCGGGTACGTTCGTCGCGGGCTGACCGCATACGACGTCTGCACCAGGCGATCCGGTACTCCGGACGGCCGTTCGCCGGATGCGGAGCCGGGAGGTTCGCGGTCCACTCGGGCCATGAGCAGCGAACCGCCCCCCGGATCCGGCGGACCGCCGGAGGACGACCCGTTCAGGAAGTCACCGTACGACGCCTCCGGCGGCGGCGGGCAACCCCCGCCGTACGGCGGTGACCCCTACGGTGGCGGGCAGTACCCCACCGACCCGCTCGCCGGTATGCCCCCGCTCGCCGACAGCGGCAGGCGCACGCTCGCCCGGATCATCGACCTGATCTTCGTGGGCATCGTCGTCTGGCTGCTCACCTGGGCCTTCAACGTCCACGAGTACGACGTGAACGGCAACAACCTCTCCTACACCAAGTCCTTCGCGCAGTCGCTGATCGCCGCCGTGCTCTACATCGGCTACGACACGTATCTGATCAGCAGGACGGGACAGACGCTCGGCAAGAAGTGGCTGAGCATGCGCGTCGCCAACCTCGACAACGGCTCCACACCGTCGGTGCAGACCTGCCTGACCCGCTCGGCGGTCCTGTGGATCCCCTTCGCGTTCTGCTGCGCCTGCATCTGGACCGCCATCTCAGGCGGCTGGAGCTACTTCGACCGCCCCTACAAACAGGGCCTGCACGACAAGGCCGCGAAGACGGTCGTGGTCAGCACCAGTTGAGCAGGCCGGCCCTGTTGAAGCGGCCTGCGGTGCGGGAGCGCCCTCTAGGGGCGCGGGGCTGTATCGATATGCGGCTCCGCCGCGGGGCGCGACAAGCCACGATGGCGCCGCAGACGACCGACGACCGCGCCTCGCTCAGGAAGCGGCGCGCTGACGCACCGGCTCGGAAGCCGCCGCCGCGACCGGCACGGGCGCCTCCTCCACAACCGCCGGAGGCTGCTGCACCGCAACGACCCTCGGCTTCGGCAGCGGAACCGTCATGGCGACCAGCAGCCCGAGGGCGAGGGCCGCGAAGGCGATGACCGCGATCCCCACACCCGAACTCGTCTGCGACAGCAGCAGCATGGCGAGCGTCGAGAAGATCACGGTGCACGAACCGTAGACGAGCTGGGCGGGCGTCGGACGAGGCATGGCAATCGTGTCCTCGGAAGTGGGGGTCCACGGGGGAGTCGGCCTGGGTTTCTGCCGATTTCCGGGCAGTCCGCCAACCGACTCTAATCGCGTGCATGCCCGAGTGGAACGAACGGTAAGCGTGACCTAACCGACAGGGCCGGTGCACAGGGGGCGCACGGAGTCATGGCGTCCATCAAGTGGACGTTCGAACGCGCCGGTCAGGGTGTCCGTAAAGCGGACCCCAACTCCGCATAGTGCAATTGTTGTGTCCAAGTCAAGGTCTGTCTTTTCTTACCGACCTCTAGTCAAATTGCGTCACTTGACTTGCCACCTTGACCAAGAGGAACTCAAGTGACCCCAAAACCCTGGACGTTCAGAGCAACCGCGGTCGGTGTCGCGCTCGCGGCGGCCACCGCCACGTTCTCGACGTTCGCCGTGGCCCAGGCCGCCGACCCGGCCGCCGCGACGGCCACCCGTGACCGCCATGACCCGGCGGCGGTCAGGAGCATGGAGCAGGACGACCTCGACGGCCCGCTCTCCAAGACCCGGGACGCCCAGCGCCAGGAGGCCCTGAACCAGGTCATATCCGGCCGGGCCCAGGTCAAGGACCGGGGCGGTTCCCAGGTCGTCCAGCTGAAGAGCAAGAAGGGCGACAGCAAGTACGTGGAGCTGGGCCGGGAGAAGACCGACAAGATCTTCACGATCCTGGTCGAGTTCGGCGACAAGATCGACAGCACCTACGGCGGCACGGCGGGCCCCGCGCACAACCAGATAGCCCGGCCCGACCGGGCGAAGGACAACTCGACCGCCTGGCAGGCGGACTACAACCGGCAGCACTTCCAGGACCTCTACTTCGGCACCGGCACCGACTCCATGAAGTCCTTCTACGAGAAGCAGTCCTCGGGCCGCTACTCGGTGGACGGCGAGGTCGCCGACTGGGTCAAGATCCCCTACAACGAGGCCCGTTACGGCAACAACGCCTGCGGTTCCACCAACTGCCCCAGCGTATGGAACGTCGTCAGCGACGGCGTCACGGCGTGGGTCGCCCAGCAGAAGGCGGCCGGCAAGTCCGACGCCGACATCAAGTCGGACCTGGCGAAGTTCGACCAGTGGGACCGCTACGACTACGACGGCGACGGCAACTTCAACGAGCCCGACGGCTACATCGACCACTTCCAGATCGTGCACGCCGGCGAGGACGAGTCCGCGGGCGGCGGCGCCCAGGGCAAGGACGCCATCTGGGCGCACCGCTGGTACGCGTTCGGCAGCGACACGGGCAGCACCGGCCCCACGGGCAACAAGCTGGGCGGCGCGCAGATCGGCGACACCGGTATCTGGGTCGGCGACTACACCATCCAGCCGGAGAACGGCGGACTCGGTGTCTTCGCCCACGAGTACGGCCACGACCTGGGCCTGCCCGACCACTACGACACCACCAACGCCGGGGAGAACTCGACCGGTTTCTGGACGCTGATGTCCAACGGGTCCTGGCTCGGCCGCGGCGAGGACACCATCGGTGACCTGCCGGGCAACTTCAACGCCTGGGACAAGCTGCAGCTGGGCTGGCTGAACTACGACACGGCGAAGGCCGCGACGAAGTCGAAGCACAAGCTGGGTGTCGCCGAGTACAACACCAAGAACAAGCAGGCGCTGGTGGTCTCGCTGCCCGACAAGGCGGTCACCACGGACGTGGTCACCCCGGCTCAGGGCGCGTCCCAGTGGTGGAGCGGCAGCGGCAACGACCTCAAGAACACGCTGACCCGGTCGGTCGACCTCACCGGCAGGTCCAAGGCCATCCTCACCCTGGACGGCTACTACGACATCGAGGCGAACTACGACTACCTCTACACCGAGGTGTCGACCGACGACGGCGCCAACTGGACACCGCTCGACGGCACGGTGGACGGCCAGGCCGTCCCGCGCGACGGCAGCGGCAAGCCGGCGCTGACGGGCACGGTCGACGGCTACAAGAAGCTGTCGTACTCGCTGGACGCCTACGCGGGCAAGAAGATCGGACTGCGCTTCCGCTACCAGACCGACGGCGGTGTGGCGCAGAAGGGCTTCGCGGCCGACGAGATCACGGTGACGGCGGACGGCACGGCGCTGTTCAGCGACAACGCCGAGAGCGCGGACCCGGGTTGGACCGCCACCGGCTTCTCCCGCATCGGCGCGTCCTTCACCAAGGACTACAAGCAGTACTACATCGCGGAGAACCGCCAGTACGTGTCGTACGACAGGACCCTGAAGGTCGGCCCGTACAACTTCGGCTTCTCGGCGAGCCGTCCGGACTGGGTGGAGCACTACCCGTACCAGAACGGCCTGTTGATCTGGAAGTGGGACACCTCGCAGCAGGACAACAACACCAGCCAGCACCCCGGTGTCGGCCTGGTCCTGCCCGTCGACTCGCATCCGACGGCGCTGAAGTGGTCCGACGGCACGCTGATGCGCAGCCGTATCCAGTCCTACGACTCGCCGTTCAGCCTGTACCGCACGGACGGCATCACGCTGCACAACGCGGACGTCGCAACGAAGCTCCCGTCGTCGAAGGGTGTGCCGGTCTTCGACGATCACGCGAGCACGTACTACGACGACGCGACCCCCTTGGCCGGTGTCAAGATCACTGACACCAACACCAAGATCAGGATCGTCAAGGAGGCCAAGGACGGCTCGACGATCAAGGTCGAGGTCGGCCCCGCGGTGAAGTAGTCGGCATTTCCGCAGGTCAGAAGCGTATCGGCGGTGACCCCCTGGCGGGTCGCCGCCGATCGTGTTTAGGTGCGTCCTGTGCTTCCCTTATTGACACCGGTAACGACATCGACTCGCACGGGGGTGTGACTGCATGGCCGCAGGAGGTTTCTGCAAGCTGCCGACAGGCAGCGTGGTGGTGGCGCTGAACCTGCCCAGCCCCACCACCGACGGCACGGGCTGCATACGCTTCCTCGTGCACGCCCAGAACCGGGCGCGCGCCCTGACCAGGCTGCGCAACCTGGGCATGCGGGCGGTCTACCTGCGCGGCAACGCCGCGCCGCCGACGCCCGACGAGATCACCGCGGTCCTGCACCACCCCGACGGCCTCATATGGCGCACGGCACCTGACAACGGTGTCCTGGTCGGCCCGCAGGAGCTGTGGCACCCCGTCAGGGCATTGCTGAGGCAGCGCCCCGAAGGGGCGCGGGGAACGGCGCGACCAGCCACGGCAAGCCCGTAGACGCCCGACAACCCATCGAGGCACCCCGGACCGCGCAGGTTCAGGCAACCACAGGTTTCCCGGACAACTCCACGCCCGCCGAGCGCAGCTCATCGAGCGCCCGCTCGGTGGTCGCCTCGGCGACCCCGGCGGTCAGGTCGAGGAGCACCTGCGTACGGAAACCCTCCCGTACTGCGTCCAAAGCGGTAGCACGCACGCAGTGGTCGGTGGCGATTCCGACGACGTCGACCTCGTCGACCTCCCGGGCGCGCAGCCAGTCGCCAAGCTTCACGCCGTGCTCGTCGGCGCCCTCGAACCCGCTGTACGCCGCCGCGTACGCCCCCTTGTCGAAGACGGCGTCGATCGCCCCGGAGGCGACGGCGGGCGCGAAGTTCGGGTGGAAGCCGACCCCCTCGGTGCCCGCGACGCAGTGCGCGGGCCAGGAGTGCTGGAAGTCGGGGTTGTCGGCGAAGTGGCCGCCGGGTGCGATGTGGTGGTCACGGGTGGCCACCACGTGCCGGTAGCCGGAGCCGCCCGCCTGCCCGATCAGCTCGGTGATGGCGGCGGCCACATCGGCACCCCCGGCCACGGCGAGGCTGCCCCCCTCGCAGAAGTCGTTCTGCACGTCAACGACGATCAAGGCGCGGCGCATGGTGGGTGTCCTTCTCGACGATGGGGTCGGGGGAGGGGTGCGGGCCCGGCCATTGAACTTCCGAGCGTATTGAGTTCCCGTCCGGTAGGGGAGGGGTTGTTACGGGGCGTATCCGGCGGCACCTGCTTTAGCTACCCGAGCGCCCGTGTACGTACTCCGTCGGAATGACCGGTTCCCCGCGCGAGAGCTGGGTCGCGGACAGCGGCAGACCGGCGCGCGCGGCCGTGTGCCGGTCGCGTACGACGTCCAGTGGCTCGCGCGCCACCACGTCACCGCCCTTGACCAGCTCGACCAGCAGCTGCCGGTCCGCCAGCTCGGCCGGGACGATGCCGGTGCCGACGACCTCGGCCTCCGCGACGCCGTCCGCGTCCAGCCTTCGTGCGGCCCACTTGCGGCCGCCGATGGACGTCTTGCCGCCGCTGGACTTCTTCGCCACCGGCACCAGCGGCGCCTTCGGGTCGTCGGACTCGGCGCGGGCCACCAGCTTGTAGACCATCGAGGCCGTCGGGTGCCCGGACCCGGTCACCAGCTGCGTACCGACGCCGTACGCGTCCACGGGCGCCGCGGCCAGCGAGGCGATGGCGTACTCGTCGAGGTCCGAGGTCACGATGATCTTCGTGGCCGTCGCGCCCAGCTCGTCCAGCTGCTGCCGTACCCGGTGTGCGACCAGCAGCAGGTCGCCGGAGTCGATGCGCACGGCGCCCAGCTCGGGCCCGGCGATCTCGACGGCCGTCCGGACGGCTTCGGCGACGTCGTAGGTGTCCACCAACAGGGTGGTGTTCCGGCCCAGCGAGTTCACCTGGGCCTGGAAGGCGTCCCGCTCGCGGTCGTGCAGGAGGGTGAAGGCGTGCGCGGAGGTGCCGACGGTCGGGATGTTGTACCGGAAGCCGGCCGCGAGGTCCGAGGTGGAGGCGAAGCCGCCCACGTACGCGGCGCGGGAGGCGGCGACGGCGGCGAGTTCGTGGGTACGCCGGGCGCCCATCTCGATCAGCGGGCGGTGCCCGGCGGCCGAGGACATCCGGGAGGCGGCCGCGGCGATCGCGGAGTCGTGGTTGAGGATGGAGAGGATCACCGTCTCCAGCAGCACGCACTCCGCGAACGACCCCTCGACCCGCATGATCGGCGAGCCCGGGAAGTACACCTCGCCCTCCGGATAGCCCCACACGTCACCTGAGAAGCGGTAGGAGGCGAGCCACTCGAGGGTCGCCTCGTCGACGATGTTGCGCTCGCGCAGGAAGCCCAGGACACCCGTGTCGAAACGGAAGTTCTCCACGGCGTCCAGGACCCGCCCGGTGCCGGCCACCACGCCGTAGCGCCGCCCCTCCGGCAGCCGCCGGGTGAAGACCTCGAAGACGCTTCGCCGTTCGGCCGTACCGGCCTTCAGCGCGGCCTGCAGCATCGTGAGCTCGTACTGGTCCGTGAAGAGCGCCGTCGAGGGAACGTCCACCGGCAGCCCAAGGTCCGCTACGTCCACCACAGCTCTCCTAGCTATGACTCTTCGGGTGCCCCCAGGTCGGCCGGGGGTTCGGGGGTTGTCCCCCGATGTGTGCAGCATGACGACAGATGCTACACCCCTTTGCGTCAGTGTGACGATTTGTGGGGCCCGTGGCAGCATGGGCTGTGTGACGTCACCCGCTCCCCTTGAGATCGAACGGACCGAATCTGCGGAAGAGGTCTTCGCCGTACCCGAGCCGGACGTCCCCTGGGTCACGATCGTCCACAACGACCCGGTCAACCTCATGAGCTATGTGACGTACGTCTTCCAGACGTACTTCGGCTACACCAAGGACAAGGCCACCAAGCTCATGCTCGATGTCCACCACAAGGGCCGGGCGGTCGTCTCCAGCGGCACTCGCGAGGAGATGGAACGCGACGTGCAGGCGATGCACGGCTACGGACTGTGGGCCACCCTCCAGCAGGACCGGAAGTAGCGACTCAACCTGATGCCAGGAACCTTCGAACCGCTCCCCGGCGGCGGCGCGGCCGTCGCGCTCGACGACGTCGAGATCTCCATCATCCGGTCGCTGGCCGTCCAGCTCCTTGAGCTCGTCGGACCCGGCCCCGGCGAGGACGCCCCCGACGACCCGCTGGCCGAGCTCTTCGCCGAGGGCCCCAGCGAGCCCCCGAAGGACCCCGTGCTCCGGCGGCTCTTCCCGGACGCCTACAGCGACCCGGAGGGCACCCCCGGGCCCAAGGAGGCCGAGGAGCAGCGGGCGTACTCGGCGGAGTTCCGCCGCTATACGGAGAACGACCTGCGCGCCGGCAAGCGCGAGAGCGCTCTCGCCGTGATCCGCTCCCTGGACGCGCTCACGCCGGCGGGCGACGGCGGGGCGATCCTCAAGCTGTCCGCCGAGGAGTCCCGGCAGTGGCTCGGCGCCCTCAACGACCTGCGCCTGGCGATCGGCTCCCGCCTCGAGATCACCGACGAGGACGACACCGACCTGCTCTACCGCCTCCCGGACGAGGACCCGCGCAAGCCGATGGTGATGGCGTACCTGTGGCTCGGCGGCCTCCAGGAGACGCTCGTCTCGACCCTTATGCCCTGATCCGAGGCGTGGGGCGTTCGCTCAGAGGACGCTCAAATCCGGATAACGATGAGGTCACCAGGGCCGCCTTCTATGCGCCCGTGGGGTGGCCTTTGTCCGGTTCTCCCTGTGGTGTGCGCCACATTTCGCTCGGCCGATCAAGATTGCGGCCGTGATAAATCTTCACGACCGCCCGGCGAACACCACCCATGTTCGGCCGGGTGCGCCACCGAGCCGGCGGATCGCCGGCCAGGCACGGGCGGGTCCGCAAAACCCGCCCAGCTCCATCCATCCGGGGGGATCGAGAGCCGATCCGGGGCCGACGAGAGGCCCGGGGTCGGAATGGAGAAAGGCGCACCACCACATGACCTCCGCTCAGGTCGGTACGGACAACGCCCCCGAGGGGGCCGAAGAGGGGTACGAGCGCGGGCTCGGCAGCCGTCAGGTCCAGATGATCGCGATCGGCGGCGCCATCGGCGTCGGCCTCTTCCTGGGTGCCGGGGCGAACATCGCCAAGGCCGGCCCCAGCCTCATCCTCATGTACGCCCTCGCGGGCGTGATCATCTTCTTCATCATGCGGGCGCTCGGCGAGCTGCTCCTCTACCGCCCGGTCTCGGGCTCCTTCGCGGAGTACTCCCGCGAGTTCCTCGGCCCGTTCTTCGGCTACTTCACCGCCTGGACCTACTGGCTGATGTGGGTCGTGACCGGCATGGCCGAGCTGACGGCCGCCGCGATCTACGTCCACTACTGGTTCCCGCACATCCCGCAATGGACGACCGCCCTGGTCTTCCTGGTGGTCCTCTTCGGGGTCAACCTGATCTCCGTGAAGCTCTTCGGCGAGCTGGAGTTCTGGTTCTCGATGGTCAAGGTGACCGCGCTGATCGGCATGATCGTGATCGGCCTCGGCGTCCTCACCTTCGGCTTCAGCGCCGCCGGTGACACCGCCTCGGTCGCCAACCTGTGGCAGTTCGACGGCTTCTTCCCCAAGGGCGTCGGCTCGTCCCTGATGACCCTGCAGGGCGTCATGTTCGCCTACCTCGCCGTCGAGCTGGTCGGCGTCACGGCCGGCGAGTCCGAGAACCCGGAGAAGACCCTCCCCAAGGCGATCAACACCCTGCCCTGGCGCATCGCGCTGTTCTACGTCGGCGCGCTCACCGTCATCCTCTGTGTCGTCAAGTGGACGGAGTTCGCGCCCGGCGTCAGCCCCTTCGTGAAGGCGTTCGCGCTGATCGGCATCCCGGCCGGCGCCGGCATCGTCAACTTCGTCGTCCTGACCGCGGCCCTGTCCTCCTGCAACTCGGGCATGTACTCCACGGGCCGCATGCTGCGCACGCTGGCGGACAACGGCGAGGCCCCGCGCGCCTTCGCCAGGCTGTCGGCCTCCAAGACGCCGGCCCTCGGCATCACGGTCTCCGTCGCCTTCATGGGCATCGGCGTGGTCCTCAACTACATCGTCCCGGAGAAGGCGTTCGGCTACGTCACCTCGGTGGCCACCGCGGCCGGCATCTGGACCTGGCTGATGATCCTGATCAGCCATGTCCTCTACCGCCGCGCGGTCGTCGCGGGCCGGCTGCCCGCCTCGTCCTTCCCGGCGCCGGGCGGCGCGGTGTGTTCGTACATCGCGATCGTGTTCCTGCTCTTCGTCACCGGTCTGATCGCCTACGACGCCGACTCCCGCGTCTGCCTCTATGTGATGGCCGGCTGGGCGGTCGTGCTCGGCATAGGCTGGGCGATCCTCAAGGCGAGCAACCCCGAGGTCACCCGGCGGCGCGAGCCGGAGCTGGAGAAGGTCGGCTGACCCCGCCCCCTGTTCGGCATCCGGGCCGTCCCGTACCACCCCTCGGTACGGGACGGCCCTCTGCTTATCCTGGCGAGCATGCTGACCATCACCCAGGCCCTCGTCGACCAGATCGTCGCGCACGCGCGCAAGGACCACCCCGACGAGGCGTGCGGCGTCGTCGCGGGCCCGGCCGGTTCGGACCGCCCCGAGCGGTTCATCCCGATGCTGAACGCGGCCATGTCGCCCACGTTCTACGAGTTCGACTCCGGCGACCTGCTCAAGCTCTACCGCGAGATGGACGACCGCGACGAGGAGCCGGTGGTCATCTACCACTCCCACACCGCGACCGAGGCCTACCCGTCCCGCACCGACATCTCCTACGCCAACGAGCCCGGCGCGCACTACGTCCTGGTCTCCACCGCGGACACCGACGGCCTCGGCGAGTTCCAGTTCCGCTCGTACCGGATCGTGGAGGGCGAGGTCACGGAGGAGGAGGTCACGGTCGTCGAGGCCTACTGATCTCGCGCTTCGGTCGGAATTCGTCCAGTATGCGAGATCACACTCCGGGACCGGGTCCGGGAATCGATACGATGACCCCATGGTTTTCCACGACGTGAGCGACAAGACGCCGGGCATGCTGCTCGTGGCGCGGCTGCACGTCGACCTGTGCAGGCTGCAGAGCGCCATCTGTACGCGCTGATCCCTGCCGCCGTACGGCCGTGAGCCGCGGCGCCTTGTGCACCACAAGCTCCACTGCGCTGCCGCGCGCCCACCGACTGACTACTCCCGACAGGAGCCCTGAGCCATGGCCATCGAGGTCCGCATCCCCACCATCCTTCGCACCTACACCGCCGGCGAGAAGGCGGTGGAGGGCAACGGGGACACCCTCGCCGAGCTCTTCGCCGACCTCGAGACCCGGCATGCGGGCATCCAGGCCCGCATCGTGGACAACGGCGAGCTGCGCCGCTTCGTCAACGTCTATCTGAACGACGAGGACGTCCGCTTCCTCGAGGGCATCAACACCAAGGTCGCCGACGGCGACAACGTCACGATCCTGCCGGCCGTGGCCGGCGGCATGGCCTGATCCGCATGCGCTACGACTCCCCGCTGGCCGCGGTGGGCAACACCCCTCTGGTGCGCCTGCCGCGGTTGTCGCCGTCCGAGGACGTCCGCATCTGGGCCAAGCTGGAGGACCGCAACCCCACGGGCTCGGTCAAGGACCGCCCGGCCCTGCACATGATCGAACAGGCGGAGAAGGACGGCCGTCTCACCCCGGGCTGCACCATCCTGGAGCCGACCAGCGGCAACACCGGCATCTCGCTCGCCATGGCCGCGAAGCTCAAGGGCTACCGCATGGTGTGCGTGATGCCCGAGAACACCTCGCAGGAACGTCGCGACCTGCTCGGCATGTGGGGCGCGGAGATCATCTCCTCCCCGGCGGCGGGCGGCTCCAACACCGCGGTCCGGGTGGCCAAGGAACTATCGGCCGAGCACCCGGACTGGGTGATGCTCTACCAGTACGGCAACCCGGACAACGCGGGCGCGCACTATGCGACGACCGGCCCCGAGATCCTCGCCGACCTCCCCTCGGTCACCCACTTCGTGGCGGGCCTCGGGACGACGGGGACGCTGATGGGCGTCGGCCGCTTCCTGCGCGAGAACAAGCCGGACGTCAAGATCGTCGCCGCGGAACCGCGCTACGACGACCTGGTGTACGGCCTGCGCAACCTCGACGAGGGCTTCGTACCGGAGCTGTACGACGCCTCCGTGCTGACGACCCGCTTCTCCGTCGGCTCGGCGGACGCGGTCACCCGCACCCGTGAACTCCTGCAGCAGGAGGGCATCTTCGCGGGCGTCTCCACCGGCGCGGCTCTGCACGCGGCGATCGGCGTCGGCAACAAGGCCCTCAAGGCCGGCGAGAGCGCGGACATCGTGTTCGTCGTGGCCGACGGCGGCTGGAAGTACCTGTCGACGGGCGTCTACACGGCGGCCACGACGGAGGAGGCCATCGAGACGCTTCAGGGTCAGCTCTGGGCCTAGTCCTTCGTGGGCCTGCCCGGCGGGCTCATGTCGCAAGGTGACGGACCTGGTCCCACAGGACCGGGTCCACCACACCCACCCGCCGGCGGAACTCCCACACCGGCACCTCGCGCAGTTCGTCCGTCTCCAGGAAGCTCGCGCGCCCCTGCGCATCGCCGACGGCCCCCGGCGGCAACGGGATCACCCCGGCCCGCTCGTCGTGGTACTTGCTGGTGATCTTCGCGACGACCGCCCGCTCCCCGTGCACCACCAGCACCAGACAGGGCCGGTCCTTGTTGCCCGGCCGGTCCTCGTACGGAACGTTCGCCCACCAGATCTCCGCGGGCCTGGGCCGCCCGCCACCCCGCACACCCGGCCGGCCCGGCGGCCGCGTCCGGCGCCCCGAGGGCCGTCGCCCCCGCCCCCAGCCGTCGACGAGCGTGGCGACCAGCGCGAGCAGTATCACCGCCGCGAGCGCGAGCCACCATGACGTGTCCATACGAAGACGTTACCGGCGCACGATCAGCGCCGCGCGCCCTCTGTGCAACCCGTGCTCGCTCTCTCGCGCCTCACCCGCCCCGCTTCCAGCCGAACCGGTGACACCACAGGTGAGTTCGCCCACAACAGCCCTTGCTTGAGGAGCGACCGGACGTTTTGCGCCTTACGCTCGACGGACCGCACGACCCCCGTTCTCCTTCCCGGAAAAGTTCCCGCCAGCGGAGGTTTCTGCTTCATGAAGCTCACCGTCGTCGGTTGCTCGGGGTCGTTCCCGTCCGCGGAATCGGCCTGCTCGAGCTACCTCGTAGAGGCCGACGGCTTCCGGCTGCTTCTCGACATGGGCAACGGTGCCCTTGGCGAGCTGCAGCGCCACTGCGGTCTCTACGACCTCGACGCGATCTTCCTCAGCCATCTGCACGCCGACCACTGCATCGACATGTGCGCCTACTTCGTGGCGCGCTACTACCGGCACGACGGCGGCCGCTGCGACCCGATTCCGGTCTACGGACCCGAGGGAACGGAACACCGGCTGACCACCGCCTACGCCGACACCCCCACCGCCTCCTCCATGAGCGAGGTCTTCGACTTCCACACGGTCAAGCCGTCCACGTTCGAGATCGGCCCGTTCACGGTGCACACGGAACGCGTGGCCCATCCCGTGGAGGCGTACGGCATCCGCATCGAGCACGGCGGGAAGTCCCTGACGTACTCCGGCGACACGGGCACGACCTCCGTCCTGGACGAACTCGCCCGAGACACCGACCTGTTCCTGTGCGAGGCCGCCTTCACGCACGGCAAGGAGAGCATCCCCGACCTGCACCTCAACGGCCGCGAGGCGGGCGAGACGGCGGCCCGGGCCGGCGCCCGGCGCCTGGTCCTGACGCACATCCCGCCGTGGACCGACCCGCAGGTCAACCTGGCGGACGCCCAGGCGGTGTTCGACGGCCCCGTGGCCCTGGCGGCGCCGAGGCAGACGTACGAGATCTAGAGCTACGAGATCCAGAGCTACGAGATCCAGCGCAGCGAACATGCGGAAGGCTCCCGGAACCAGGGGTTCCGGGAGCCTTCGTGCGCGGTGGCGTGAGGCTACTTGGCCTCCGCCTTCTGCAGTTCCGCCAGTTCCTCGTCGGACTCGCGGCCCGGCGTCGGCAGGTTGAACCTGATGATCGCGAAGCGGAAGATCACGTAGTAGAGGACACCGAAGCACAGACCCACCAGGATCAGACCCAGCGGGTTGGTCGCGATGCCCCAGTTCAGACCGAAGTCCACCACGCCCGCCGAGAAGCCGAAGCCGTCCTTCATGCCGAGCGCCCAGGTCAGCGCCAGGGAGACACCGGTGAGGACCGCATGGATGGCGTACAGGACCGGCGCGATGAACATGAACGTGAACTCGATGGGCTCGGTCACACCCGTCACGAACGACGTCAGGGCGATCGAGAACATCATGCCGCCGACGACCGCGCGGCGTTCGGGACGGGCGCAGTGCACGATCGCGAGACAGGCCGCCGGCAGACCGAACATCATGATCGGGAAGAAGCCGGTCATGAACTGGCCCGCGGTCGGGTCGCCCGCCAGGAAGCGCGCGATGTCACCGCTCTTTCCGTGGTAGTCGCCCGCCTGGAACCACGGGAAGGAGTTCAGCAGGTGATGCATGCCGATCGGGATCAGCGCACGGTTGGCCACACCGAAGATGCCCGCGCCGACCGCGCCCGACTTGACCAGCCACTCGCCGAAGTTGTGCAGACCCGTGCCGAGGACCGGCCAGATGTAGCCGAAGACGATGCCGATGACCAGGCCCGCGAAGGCCGACAGGATCGGCACCAGGCGCCGGCCGCCGAAGAAGCCCGCCCAGTCGGGCAGCTTGGTGCGGTAGAAGCGCTGGTAGAGCAGCGCGACCACGAGGCCCATCACCACACCGCCGAGCACCTTGGCGTCGACCGGCGCGTTCACCATGACGACCTTGCCGTCGACGGCCGTCGCCACCTTCGGCAGGTTCTTGTCCGTGAACGTGCCCAGCACGTTCTTGAAGACCAGGTAGCCGACGACCGCGGCGAGCGCCGTCGAGCCGTCCGACTTCTTGGCGAAGCCGATCGCGATGCCCACGGCGAACAGCAGCGCCATGTTGTCGAGGATCGCGTTGCCGCCCGCCGCCATGAACCCCGCGATCTTCGTGAGGAACGTGGGGAAGGACGGGCGTCCCAGCATGTCCGTGTTGCCCAGCCGCACCAGAAGAGCGGCGGCGGGCAGGACGGCCACCGGCAGCATCAGGCTGCGGCCGATACGCTGCAGCACAGCCATCGCGCCGGGGCCCTTCTTCTTCTCGGCCGCGGGAGCGGCGCTGGCCGTGGTCACAACTTCCTCCAGGGGGCAGAGCGCCGCCCGGGGACAGGAATGGGGACGGCGGCGTCGCTGGTCCGAACCATTGTGGAGCACTCAGTGGTTTAGACCTGTGGTGTAGACCTGTTGTAGCACGGTGAAGGCCGGATAAGGAACCCGCTGTTTTCTGGTGGCCTGTCAGGCCCCGGCGGTCCAAGTGCGGCCCCAGGTTGGCGACCGCCTCCCCGGTGGTGTAGACCAGCTACGGGCGACAGCAACTGCGCGTGAGGAGACTGACATGGCCAGCAAGGCTGAGAAGATCGTTGCCGGGCTCGGCGGCATCGACAACATCGAGGAGATCGAGGGCTGCATCACTCGGCTGCGCACCGAGGTCAGCGACGCCTCGCTGGTCGACGAGACCGCCCTGAAGGCCGCCGGCGCCCATGGCGTCGTCAAGATGGGCACCGCGATCCAGGTCGTCATCGGCACCGACGCCGACCCCATCGCCGCGGAGATCGAAGACATGATGTGAACGCACGTGAGATGAGCCACGGCCGCCCCGGCCGGCACTCACTCGTCGGGGCCCCTTCCCGCCGCGGGAGGGGCCCTTTCCGCTTGTACGGCTAGGCTCATCGCCATGTCTCGAATCGACGGCCGCACCCCCGAACAACTCCGCCCGATCACCATCGAACGCGGCTGGAGCAAGCACGCCGAGGGCTCCGTCCTCATCGCCTTCGGCGACACCAAGGTCTTCTGCACCGCCTCCGTCACCGAAGGCGTCCCCCGCTGGCGCAAGGGCAGCGGCGAGGGCTGGGTCACCGCCGAGTACTCCATGCTGCCCCGCGCCACCAACACCCGCGGCGACCGCGAGTCCGTACGCGGCAAGATCGGCGGCCGCACCCACGAGATCAGCCGCCTCATCGGCCGCTCCCTGCGCGCGGTCATCGACTACAAGGCACTCGGCGAGAACACCATCGTCCTCGACTGCGACGTCCTCCAGGCCGACGGCGGCACGCGCACGGCCGCGATCACCGGCGCGTACGTGGCCCTGGCCGACGCGGTCGCCTGGGCCCAGGGCAAGAAGCTGATCAAGGCCGGCCGCCAGCCGCTCACCGGCACCGTCTCGGCGGTCTCGGTCGGCATCGTCGGCGGCATCCCGCTCCTCGACCTCTGCTACGAGGAGGACGTACGCGCCGACACCGACATGAACGTCGTCTGCACCGGCGACGGCCGCTTCGTCGAGGTCCAGGGCACCGCGGAGGCCGAGCCGTTCGCCCGCGAGGAGCTCAACTCCCTTCTGGACCTGGCGGTTTCCGGCTGCTCGGAACTCGCTGCCCTGCAGCGCAAGGCGCTTGATACGGTCCTCGAAAAGTAAAGGACGCACCAAGCGGAACGGCGGCCGGGGGCAACCCCGGCGCCCGTCCCCGCGTCCCTACGAATGCGGGCGCACGGCACACCACCGTGCGCCCGACCAGTACGGGGGGCCCACGGGCCTGGACAACGGAGGGACCACAGTCATGGCCGTGAGCCGAGGCCGCCGCATCACCGTCACCATCGCAGCGCTGGCAGCCACGGTGCTGACCGCGGGCCTCACCACCGGCTGCGACGCCGTCGACAAGGCCCTGGACTGCGTCCAGACCGCCGACACCATCGCCGACAGCGTCACCAACCTCCAGCAGGCCGTGGAGAACGCCTCGAACGACCCGACCCAGCTCGACGAGTCGCTCGCCTCCATCGACAAGAACCTCGACAAGATCGGCGACAAGACCGACAACGCCGACGTCAACAAGGCCGTCGACGACCTGAACAAGGCCGTCTCGAACGTCCGCACCGCCATCAAGAACGGCGACAAGACCCCGGACGTCAGCCCCGTCACGGACGCAGCGGGCGAACTCACAAAGGTCTGCACCTCCTCGTAAGACCCCGTATGGGCCGCGCCGTACTGTTGCCCCATGACGACGCGCTTGATCCTCGCCACCCGCAACGCCGGAAAGATCACCGAGCTCAGGGCGATCCTCGCCGAAGCAGGACTCCCTCATGAGCTGGTCGGGGCGGAGGAGTATCCGGATGTCCCCGACGTCAAGGAAACAGGCGTGACGTTCGCCGAGAACGCCCTGCTCAAGGCCCACGCGCTGGCGCAGGCGACGGGCCTGCCCGCCGTGGCCGACGACTCGGGCCTCTGCGTGGACGTCCTGAACGGCGCCCCGGGCATCTTCTCCGCCCGCTGGGCGGGTCGGCATGGCGACGACAAGGCCAACCTTGAGCTGCTGCTGGCCCAGCTCGGCGACATCGCGGACGAACACCGGGGCGCCCACTTCGCGTGCGCGGCGGCACTGGCGCTGCCCGACGGCCGGGAGCGCGTGGTCGAGGGGCAGCTGCGGGGCGTTCTGCGGCACACCCCGGTGGGCACGAACGGCTTCGGCTACGACCCGATCTTGCAGCCGGAGGGCGAGTCGCGGACGTGCGCCGAGCTGACCGCGGAGGAGAAGAACGCGATCAGTCACCGGGGGAAGGCGTTTCGGGCACTTGTGCCGGTGGTGCGGGAGCTGTTGGGCTGAGCTTGCACAAGAACGGCCTGCGCGTCGATCCTTCGATTCGCAGGCCGTCTATGTGCGGCGGAAGGGATTCGAACCCTCAAGCCCGGTCAGGGGCCACAGGACCTAAACCTGCTGCGTCGCCGTTGCGCCACCGCCGCATTCCGCCGATCAATCTCCTGAGCGGCGGCCTTCAGTGTACGGGGCCGTCGGCTCACCCGGTGAGGGGGACTCTGCCCTTCTGACGACACCACGTCTCTGTCAGCGCATGGCAGTTGGGGCATAGATATCGCAGGTTTTCCCGGCGGTTGTCCCGCCAGTTTCCGTTGACGTGGTCGATCTGCAAGGTGATGGGGTGCCCCCGCCACTCGCCGGTGTTGCCGCACTCCGCACAGGCATATGGCACCCCGATTTCGGTCAGGGCCTGGTGAAGTCGGGTCCTGTTCGTCCGCCCGGCTTGATCTGGGACGACCACCAGCACCCGATGCGCAGTTGGAGGGGGTGCGGGGCACTCCGGCCGACTCCAGGACCGCCGCTTGAAGTGGCTGGTGTCGAGACTGAGTCGGGCGGCTGCGCGCCGGACACGCCGGTGATTGGTGTCGTTGACGTCCATGCCGAGCCCGCGCATGACGTCGGCGTAACTGGTCGAGGTCTGCACCAAACTCCGCAGCTTGTCCTCGGGGATTGTTGCTCTCCGGTGCGAGAAGTGGCTCGTGTCGATGTGCTGAGCTGCAAGCATGCGGCTCAGCGTGGCCCTGGGCCGACTGTCATCGGGCACACCCAGAGCTCGGGCTACACCCCGCACGCTCGTGGCTGAGACTGCAGCCGCCCGGAGTTCTTCCGGCGTGAAGGGGAGATCCAATTCGGGGCGATCGATGCCGGGGAAGTGGCTGATGTCGATGCCTGCCGCGTCGATGCGGCGCCGGAGGTGGGACAGAGTTCCCGTGGCTGGGGCCGCACCCAGCTTCAGTGCTAATTCGCGCAGCGAGGACGACGAGACCGCGGCCTCGGCGATGGCCGCGTCGGGGTACTTGCGCCACGGGCTGCGCTTGACGAAGTGGCTCGTGTCCAGCCCGTGCTCTGCGACCTTCTCCTGCAGGACACGTCGCTGACCGCCGCTCCTCCTGAGCCCGAGTCGTCGCATCAGGTCAGCCCAATTGCGGGCCTCGGCCACTGCTTGTGTGAGCCGTTCTTTGTCGTACGGATCCGACGTGTGCGCCATGCTCTTCACCCCTCCGTTCCGACCACACGTTCGCAGCCTCGCACGGAGTAACGAATCGCTTATCGGACAGTCACGCCCGAAACGCAAAGCGGCCCGCACCGGGGCACCCCAGTGCGAGCCGCTCGCTCAGCGGAACCGGGCCCTCAGATCCCCAGATCCTTGATGATCTTTGCCACGTGGCCCGTCGCGCGGACGTTGTACAGCGCCCGCTCCACCTTGCCCTCCTCGTCCACGATCACCGTGGAGCGGATGACACCCATGTACGTCTTGCCGTAGTTCTTCTTCTCGCCGTACGCGCCGTAGGCCTCGGTGACCGTCTTCTCCGGGTCGGCCGCCAGCGTGATCTTCAGGGACTCCTTCTCGCGGAACTTCGCCAGCTTCTCCGGCTTGTCCGGGGAGATGCCGATGACGTCGTAGCCGGCACCGGCCAGGAGTTCCAGGTTGTCGGTGAAGTCGCAGGCCTGCTTGGTGCAGCCGGGCGTCAGGGCCGCGGGGTAGAAGTAGACGATGACCTTGCGGCCCTTGTGGGCCGAGAGGGACACGTCGTTGCCGTCGGCGTCGGGGAGGGTGAAGTCGGGGGCCACGTCCCCCGGCTGGAGTCGCTCGCTCATCGGACCAGCGTAACCGGGGGTCCTGACAGTACAGCGGCGGCCGGAACTGACAGACTGTCCGGAACAAGCAGGCACCAGGCGACTTCGGAGGCCCCACGGTGGCGGACACGTCGGACACCAGAACCCCGGCGCAGATCGAGGCGGACATCAGGCGCCGCCGCGAAGTGCTGGCCGAGACGCTCGACGAGATCGGGGTGCGGGTGCATCCGAAGACGATCGTCGGCGACGCCAAGGCCAAGGTCGTGTCGAACATCGACCAGACCCTCGGGCGGGCCTACGTCGGGGTCAACAAGGCCGTGAGCGATGTGAAGGCGCAGTTCGTGGACGAGGAGGGCGCGCCCCGGCTCGAGCGGATCGTGCCGGTCGCGGTCGTCGCCGTGGGACTGGTCGGGCTGCTCGCGCTCGGGACGCGGCGGCGCCGGGGCTGAGCAAGCGCGGACCCGGCGGCGGACGGACGGGGCAAAGGCAGGTAGGTTCAAGGCGTGAGCGCCAAGAGAAACGAGCACAGCACCCAGCACGACAAGCTGCCCATCCGGATGCTGCACGACCGGGTTCTGGTCAAGCAGGAGAGCGGCGAGGGCGAGCGGCGGTCGGGCGGGGGCATCCTGATCCCCGCCACGGCGGCGGTCGGGCGTCGGCTGGCCTGGGCCGAGGTCGTAGCGGTGGGCCAGAACGTACGGACCGTGGAGCCGGGTGACCGGGTCCTGTACGACCCGGAGGACCGTGCCGAGGTGGAGGTCCGGGGCGTCGCCTATGTGCTCATGCGTGAGCGTGACCTGCATGCCGTGGCCGCGGACCGGTTCGAGGGGTCCGAGGACACGACGGGTCTGTACCTGTAGGACCCCGTACTCGCAGGACAGCTGCGAAGAGGGCTGGTGACCGTCGTCACCAGCCCTCTTCGTCGTGTCAGGTCGGCGGGCCGCCCGTGCCCGCCGACGTTCCCACGTCCGTGCCGGCGGTCGTGCCGCCGTCGGTCGTGCCCCCGGTGTCCGTGCCCGCCGTGGTCCCGCCGTCCGTCGTGCCGCCGGTCGTCCCGCCCGTCGTGGTGTTCCCGCCGTCCGTAGTGCCGCCGGTGGTGTTGCCGCCCGTGGTGCCGCCGGTCGTGGTGTTGCCCGTGGTGTTGGTCCCGCCGTTCGTCGTGCCGCCGTTGTTCTGGCCCTGGGTCTGGCCCTGGTTGCTCTGGCCGTTCGTGGTGGGCGTGGGGCCGGTGGTGCCGCCCGTGCCCGGCTGCTGCGGGGGCTCGCTGGTGGCGGGCGGCTGGGTCTCGTCGGCGCCCGCCTGGAGCTGGAGGTCGAAGTCCGTCGCCGGCTTCCCCTTCAGGGCGTCCTTCGTGTACTGCGCCCAGATGTCCCCGGGCGGGCCGCCGCCGTTGACGCGGGCCAGGCCCAGCGCGCCGTACAGCGACTTGTGGGCGGCCGTGACGGGGTCCTGGCCCATGACGGAGACGACGGTCGCGAGATCGGGTGTGTAGCCGGCGAACCAGGCTGCCGTGTCCTCCTCCGCGGTGCCGGTCTTGGCGGCGGCGGGGCGGCCCGCACCCTGGGCCGCGGTCGCGGTGCCGTTGTCGACGACGCTCTGCAGGATGGAGGTGGTGGTGTCGGCGGCCTCACGGCTGACGGCCTTCGTGGTGGTGTCCTTCGGCAGCTCGACGACGTCCTTGCCGTCCTTGGTGATCGAGTCGATCATCGTGAACGCGCTGTGCCGGCCGTGGTTGGCGAGGGTCGCATAGGCCTCCGCCATGTCGAGGACGCTGGCGGTGTTCACGCCGAGCGCGATGGAGGGCGTCGCGGTCAGGTCGGGGGTGTCGGAGGGGATGCCGAGGGCGACCGCCGTGTCCTTCACCTTGTCGGGGCCCACGTCCACGGCCATCTGCGCGTACACCGAGTTGACGGACTTGTCGGTGGCGGTGCGCACGGTGATGTTGCCGTAGGAGACGTCGTCCTCGTTCGCGGGGGAGTAGCTGCCGCCGGACCAGCCCTGCACGGGGCGCTTGTCGGTGCCGTCGTAGTAGGTGTTCGGGGTGATGGTCTCGCCGTCCTGCGTCGTGGAGTGGTTCTGGACGGCAGAGGTGAAGACGAAGGGCTTGAAGGTGGAGCCGACCTGGAAGTCGCCGCGGGTCGCACCGTTCGTGTACTGCTTGACGTAGTCGATGCCGCCGTACATCGCGACGACCTTGCCGGTCTTCGGGTCGACGGAGGCGCCGCCCGCGCGGACGTAGTTGTCGACCTTGTTGTTCTTCTTGTCCAGCTTGGAGATCAACTTGTCGTTGACGGCCTTCACGAAGGCGTTCTGCTTGCTCTTCTGCAGGGTCGTGGTGATGCGGTAGCCGCCGGCCTCGAGGTCGTCCGTGGTGACGATCTTGTTCTTGGTGAGGTAGTCCCTGATGGCGGTGACGATGTAGCCGCGCTGCCCGGACATGCCGGTGGAGACGGTCTGTTCCTTCGGCATCGGGAACTTCAGGCCGGTCCGCTTGGCCTCGCTCAGCCAGCCCTTCTTGACCATGCCGTCCAGGACGTAGTTCCAGCGGGCCACGGCCGCCGCCTTGTTCTCGGGGTGCGCGATCACGTCGTACTCGCTGGGGGCGTTGACGAGCGCGGCGAGGTAGGCGGCGTGGGCCGGGTCGAGGTTGGTGGCGTTCTGGCCGTAGTAGGCCTGGGCGGCGGCCTGGATGCCGTAGGCGTTGCGGCCGAAGTAGCTGGTGTTGAGATAGCCCTCGAGGATCTTGTCCTTGGGCTGCTCCCGGTCCAGCTTGATCGAGATGAAGAACTCCCTGGCCTTGCGGGTGAGGGTCTGCTCCTGCGCCAGGTAGTAGTTCTTGACGTACTGCTGGGTGATCGTCGAGCCGGACTGCTTGCCCTTGCCGGTGGCGGTGTTCCAGGCGGCGCGCAGCATCGCCTTGGGGTCGATGGCGGACTCGGAGTAGAAGTCGCGGTCCTCGGCGGCCAGGACGGCGTGCTGGGCGTCCTTGGAGACCTGGGCGAGCGTCACGTTCTCCCGGTTGATGTCGCCGTCCCGGGCGATCTGGGAGCCGTCCGCGTAGAGGTAGACGTTGGCCTGCTTGGTGGCGAGGGCGTTGGCCGGCGGGATCTTCACCAGCGAGTAGCCGAGGAAGAACAGGCCGATCAGCAGCAGCACGCCGACGACGAAGGTGCCCAGCACCATCCGCCAGGTCGGGATGAGCCGGCGCCAGCCGGTGCGCCTGGGCCGCTTCGGTTTCGCCCCGCCCGGCTCGGGAGCGCCCGGCTCGGCAGCGCCGTGCGGCTCTCTTGGTGCCCAGCCCTGGTTCGGCTGCTGCGGCTGCGGCTCGTCGCTCATCTCGTGCACGGACTCCTGTTTCGCGTCGTACGTTCCCGTACGCCCTCGTACGCCATCTGCGCCCCCTCTTGAAGACTCTCGCACCATGCGTTCCGTTCCCGGATCACGGCACGCGTCCCCTCGGGAAAATGCGTGGCGTACGTCACTACCAGCGGACTAGGCTCCTGCGCTTCGGTGTCGGGCGGTCCGGGAGGTTGACTGACGTGGGCTCGGGACGGTTGTACGCGGCCGTCGTAGCGGGCGGTTTCAGACGTTACGCGACGTATCGGGCGGCCACTGCGGCAGGGGTGTTCACCAACACCGTCTTCGGGCTGATCCTCGTCTACACGTATCTGGCGCTGTGGGACGAGAAGCCGCACCTCGGAGGGTACGACCAGGCGCAGGCCGTCACCTATGTCTGGCTGGGCCAGGCGATCTTCGCGGCGCTGGCGATCGGGGGCAGCGGCGTCGAGGGCGAGTTGATGGAACGGATCCGGACGGGGGACGTCGCGATCGACCTGTACCGGCCCGCCGATCTTCAACTGTGGTGGCTGGCGGCCGACGTGGGGCGCGCGCTGTTCCAACTGCTGGGCCGGGGGGTGATCCCGTTCGCGTTCGGTGCGCTGGTCTTTCCGGTGGCGCTGCCGGGGGACGTGGCGACCTGGGCTGCATTCCTGGTGACCCTGGTGCTGGCGATGATGGTCGGATTCGGTATCCGGTACCTGATCGCCCTGTTGACGTTCTGGCTGATGGACGGCACCGGCATGACGCACATGACCATGCTCGCCGGGTTCTTCTGCTCGGGGATGATGCTGCCGCTCAACGTGTTCCCGGGCGCACTCGGCGATGTCGTACGGGAGTTGCCGTGGTCGGCGCTGCTGCAGAAGCCGGCGGACGTGCTGCTCGGGGAGGCCGATCCATGGGCGACGTTCGCCTTCCAGGGCGCGTGGGCGGTGGTGCTGCTGGGGGCCGGGCGGCTGCTGCAGGCGGTGGCGACACGGAGGGTGGTCGTTCAGGGTGGCTGAGGTGAGCCGGGTGGTGGACGGGCTGCGGGCCTATCGCCTGATCGGCGGGATGTGGATCCGCTCCACGATGGCGTACCGGGCGTCCTTCGCGATGACCACGTTCGCGAACTTCGCGGTGACCGCACTGGACTTCGTGGGGATCCTGCTGATGTTCTCGCGGGTGAAGGTGCTGGGCGGCTGGCCGCTGCCCGAAGTCGCCTTCCTGTACGGCCTGTCGAGCGTCGCCTTCGGGTTCGCGGACCTCGCGATCGGCTCGATGGAGCGGCTGGGGCAGCGGGTGCGCGACGGCACGCTGGACACGCTCCTCGTACGTCCGGCGCCGGTGCTGGCGCAGGTCGCGGCCGACCGTTTCGCGCTGCGCCGGCTCGGGCGGATCATGCAGGGCGCGCTGGTCCTCGGGTATGCGCTGGCCGCCGTCCACATCGACTGGACGCCGCTGAAGGTGCTGTTGATGCCGGTGATGGTGGTGAGCGGTGCGGGGATCTTCTGCGCGGTGTTCGTGGCGGGCGCCGCCTTCCAGTTCGTGGCGCAGGACGCGTCCGAGGTGCAGAACGCGTTCACGTACGGCGGCGCGACGCTGCTGCAGTATCCGCCGACGGTGTTCGGCAGGGAGCTGGTGCGCGGGGTGACGTTCCTGCTGCCGCTGGCCTTCGTCACCTGGCTGCCCGCCGCCTATGTGCTGGGGCGGTCGATGCCGCTCGGGCTGCCGCAGTGGGTGGCCTTCGCCCCGCCGCTGGTGGCGGTGGCATGTCTTGCGCTGTCCGGTCTGGCGTGGCGGGCCGGGCTCAGGTCGTATCGGAGTACGGGGAGTTAGCAGGGTGGGTGGCAGGGTGACGATGGACGCCTTCATTGAACTGGACCGCGTCGAGAAGGTCTTCGACGTACGCAAGAAGACCGGCTTCCTCAAGCGCGAGCGGCGGCAGGTGCGGGCCGTCGACGGCATCTCCTTCACGGTGGCGCGCGGCGAGATGGTCGGCTACATCGGCCCCAACGGCGCCGGGAAGTCGACGACGATCAAGATGCTGACGGGGATCCTCACCCCGTCCGGCGGGCGGCTGCGCGTCGCCGGCATCGATCCCTCACGCGAGCGGACGCGGCTGGCGCACCGCATCGGCGTGGTGTTCGGGCAGCGTACGACGCTGTGGTGGGACCTGCCGCTGATCGACTCCTACAAGCTGATGCACCGCATGTACCGGATCCCGGACGCCCGTTACCGCGAGAACCTCGACCGCTGCGTCGAACTCCTGGAACTCGGCGAGCTGTTGGACGTTCCGGTACGGCAGCTGTCGCTCGGGCAGCGGATGCGCGGGGACATCGCGGCGGCGCTGCTGCACGACCCGGAGGTGCTGTACCTGGACGAGCCGACGATCGGGCTTGACGTCATCTCCAAGGCCAAGGTGCGGGGATTCCTGCGGGAGTTGAACGCGGAGCGGGGCACCACCGTGCTGCTGACCACCCACGACCTCCAGGACATCGAACAGCTGTGCTCGCGGGTGATGGTCATCGACCACGGACGGCTCATGTACGACGGTGCGCTCGCCGGGCTGCACGAGGTGGGCGAGAGTGAACGCACCCTGGTGGTGGATCTGGAGCGGGAGACGGCGCCGATCGACGCGGCGCCCGCGCGGGTGGTGAAGGTGGAGGGGCCGCGGCAGTGGCTGGCGTTCCCGGCGGGGGAGTCGGCGGCGGCGCTGGTGGCGCGGATCGCGGCGGAGTACCCGCTGGCGGATCTGTCGGTACGGGAGCCGGACATCGAGGACGTGATCGCCAAGATGTATGCCGGTTCGGCCCCGGGACAGGCCGAGAAAGCGGTCTCGTAGCCGCGGGGCGGGCGAACTCGTAGGCTGCCTTGTATGACCGACGACGCCGCAGTCCCGGAGCTTCGCGCATCCGACGCCGATCGTGAACGAGTCGCCGAGGTCCTGCGGGACGCCCTCGCGGAGGGGCGTCTCGACATGGAGGAGTTCGAGGAGCGGCTGGAAGCCACCTACAAGGCGCGGACGTACGGCGAACTGACGCCGATCACCCGTGATCTGCCGGCTGCCGGGGTGACCCCGCCGCCTCCCGTGTCCCTGGTCAAGGAGCCTGTGCCGAGCGGGAGTTGGGCCGGGCGGGTCGTCGGCGGTGAGGGGTCCTCCTCATGGGCCGTCGCCGTGATGTCGGGGTTCCAGCGCAAGGGGCGCTGGACCGTGCCGAAGGTGTTCAACTGCTTCGCCTTCTGGGGCGGCGGGGAGATCGATCTGCGCGAGGCGAACTTCGCGGACCACGAGGTCGAGATCAACTGCATTGCGATCATGGGCGGGATGAACATCATCGTGCCGCCGGGGGTCGAGGTCGTGGTGCGGGGCATCGGCATCATGGGCGGGTTCGACCACAGCGAGGAAGGTGTGCCGGGGGAGCCCGGGGCGCCTCGGGTGATCGTGAACGGGTTCGCCTTCTGGGGTGGGGTGGGGGTCGAGCGCAAGCTGACCCGGGAGGAGCGGCGGCGGCTCAAGGAGGAGCGGCGGCAGGAGAAGCTGGAGCGCGGGGGCGCGCGTCAGCTGGGGGAGGGGTTCGCGGATCACCGGCGGATGCTGGAGGAGCATCGGGAGTGGCGGCGGGAGATGCGTGACGAGCGCCGGGCCCGGCATGAAGAGCGGCGGGATCGGCGACGGGGCGGGGAGTACTGAGCCGGCGGTTGCGCTGGGGTGACGGCGGGAGCGCTTGCCGGGTGCCGCCTGTTACAGCTGTGCCGGGGCCGAACCCTTGAACTCGTTCAGGTCGAAGGCCTGGGCCATCTTCTCGAAGCCCCTGTCCGTCGGGTGGAGATGGTCGCCCGAGTCGTAGTCGGAGCGGAGGCGGCGCGGGTTGTACGGGTCCCGGAGCGCCTTGTCGAAGTCGACCACCGCGTCGTAGATGCGGCCCGAGCGGATTTCGGCGTTGATCTGTTGCCGGACCGCCTCGCGGGCCGGGGTGTAGCCGCGGTGGCCCTGGAACGGCATCAGGGTGGCGCCGATGACCTTGATGCCGTGGGAGTGGGCCGCGCGGACCAGGGTGCGCAGACCGTCGAGGATCTTGTCCGGGTCGGCGAGGCGCGGGTTGCGCAGGATGTCGTTGACGCCGAGGTCGATGACGACGACCTTGACGTTCGTACGGGCGAGGGCGTCACGGGAGAACCGGCTGAGCCCGCTCTGGTTGTCGGCGGGGCGGCCCGGGCCGCTCGCGAGGACCTGGTTGCCGCTGATGCCCTCGTTGACGACGCTGTAGCGGGGCAGGTCCTGGCCGGACCTGATCGCCGAGCGCAGCCGCTCCGAAAGGACGTCCGTCCAGCGGTGGTTGGCGTTCTGCGTGGACGTTATGCCGTCGGTGAGGGAGTCGCCGAAGGCGACGACGGTGCCGTCCGACTCGTTGCTCAGCACGTCCAGCGCGGTGAGATAGCGCCAGAACGGCGTCTGCTCGGTGTAGCCGGTGCCGGTCACTTCCTCGGTGAGGTCGCCCTCGGCGACGTAGGAGATCTGGCGTGCGTGCGGGTGGTAGGTGACCGGGCCGGACGGGGTGGGCGAGTACGTGGTGACCAGTACGTCGCCGCCCTGCGGGATCACGATGCGGACGGCGTCGCTGAG
This sequence comes from Streptomyces longisporus, assembly GCF_039532765.1. Taxonomy (NCBI): domain Bacteria; kingdom Bacillati; phylum Actinomycetota; class Actinomycetes; order Kitasatosporales; family Streptomycetaceae; genus Streptomyces; species Streptomyces longisporus. The sequence continues at coordinate 554,612 of NZ_BAAASG010000011.1, read as the reverse complement.
GACCTGCTGTCCGGCCGGGACGACGACCGTGGTGCTGCCGCCGAAGGTCAGCCGCCGCATGGTGTCCGCGGAGGCCGCCGCGGTGTCGGAGGCGAGGGCCACGGCGATCGAGGCGTGGGTGACGGTCAGCGCCGTCCGGCCGTAGAGATTGGAGAGGGTGATACGGGCACTCGTACCGCCCACGCTCGTGTGCACGAGGTTGCGGACGGAGCGGCCCGCCATGCCGAACGCCTCGGTGCCGGGCTCGGCGCCGGCCGGGGAGGCCGACCAGGAGCCGACCCAGATGCCGGCCGAGGCGGGGGCGGCGGGGTCGCGCGGGGCGCCCGCCCTGCCGAGAGCGCTGGTGCCGGCGCTGCCGTCGTCGGCTGCGACCCCGACGTATATGGCGGTGGAAAGGCCCACGATCACGGCGATGATCGCGGCCAGCAAGGCATAACCGTGACGCTTGGTCATGCGGTGCGGTTCTCCTCGGGCGAGTGGAGCCCGAGGCTCCGAAGTGATCACCCCAATGATGCGGCATGGGGTGAGGGTTCGTGGGACAGGGCCCCTGTCCCACGAACGCCGGGAACTCTTGTTCCGTTCCGGGAGTCGGTCAGGAAGGGACAATGTGTGCAGGCGATCACGAACGGGTGGAGCGTATGGAGCGCACGAATCCGGTGGGGAAGGGTGTCACCGCCCGCACGATGACGACGTTCAGCGCCGCCGACGAGGAGAAGCAGCGCGGGGTGCGCCGCATGAAGCTCACCGCGGCCGGGCTGCTGCTCTTCGTGGCGCTGGTGTACGCCCTCGCCAAGTGGGCGGAGAACTCCGGGGCCGGCCCCTGGGCGGGCTATGTCGCGGCGGCCTCCGAGGCGGGCATGGTGGGCGCGCTCGCCGACTGGTTCGCGGTCACCGCCCTCTTCCGCCACCCGCTGGGCCTGCCGATCCCGCACACGGCGATCATCCCGACCAAGAAGGACCAGCTCGGGGTGTCCCTGGGCGAGTTCGTCGGCGAGAACTTCCTCTCCGAGGACGTCGTACGACAGCGTCTGCGCGCCGTCGGCATCGGCAGCCGGCTCGGCGCGTGGCTCGCCGACCCCGAACACGCGGACCGGGTGACGGCCGAGCTGTCGGCGGCCCTGCGGGGCGCGCTGACCGTGCTGCGCGACTCGGACGTGCAGGCGGTGGTGGGCGAGGCGATCACGCGGCGTGCGGACGCCCAGGAGATCGCACCCGGCATCGGAAAGATGCTGGAGAAGATCGTCGCGGACGGCGGCCACAAACGGGTCGTCGACCTGATCGTGACACGGGCGCACGACTGGCTGGTCTGGCACGACACGGAGATCATGGAGGCCGTCCAGGGCGGTGCCCCCGGCTGGACGCCCCGTTTCGTCGACAAGAGGGTCGGCGAGCGCGTCTACAAGGAACTGCTCCGCTTCGCCGGTGAGATGCGCGACATGCCGTCCCATCCCGCGCGGGGAGCGCTGGACCGCTTCCTGTCGGACTTCGCCTCCGACCTGCAGTCCGACACCGACACGCGCGCGCGTGTCGAGCGGCTCAAGGGCGAGGTCCTCGGCCGTGGCGAGGTCCAGGACCTGATCGCCTCCGCCTGGACCGCCGTACGATCCATGATCGTCTCGGCGGCGGAGGACGAGCGCAGCGAGCTGCGCCTGCGTGTGCGGGCCTCACTGCTGTCGCTCGGCGCGCGGATGGCGTCCGAGCCGAAGGTGCAGGCCAAGGTGGACGGCTGGGTGGAGGGCGCGGCGGTCTACGTGGTCACCACCTACCGCAAGGAGATCACCTCCCTGATCACCGACACCGTGGCCGGCTGGGACGCCGAGCACACCACCCGCAAGATCGAGGCCCACATCGGCCGCGACCTGCAGTTCATCCGGATCAACGGCACGGTGGTCGGCTCACTGGCCGGGTTGTTGATCTATACGGTGTCGCGGGCGCTGGGGGCGTAGGGGCGGGGCCACCCAGCGGCCTGGGTCCGCTGATCCAAGCCGGGGGACTCACCGACCACCGGGCGTAGTGCCGCCGGTCCGGGATACCCGGGCCCGGTTCGCTCGATGAGGAGGGAGCCCATGCCCAGCGCCCAGCCCAGCGGCAGCGCCGCCGCTGCAACCGGCCACACCGTGACCACCAACATCCCCGCCCGTCTCGACCGTCTCCCATGGTCGCGCTGGCACTGGACGATCGTCATCGGCCTCGGCACCGTCTGGATCCTCGACGGCCTGGAGGTCACGGTCGTCGGCAACATCGCCAGCCGGCTGTCCGAGTCCGGCAGCGGCCTGGCGATCTCCTCGGGCCAGGTCACCGGCATCGCGGCCGCCCTGTATGTGGCGGGAGCGTGTGCCGGTGCCCTGTTCTGGGGCCGGCTGACCGACAAATGGGGCCGGAAGAAGCTCTTCATGATCACCCTGGCCGTGTATCTCGCGGCCACCGCCCTGACCGCCGTCTCCTTCTCGAGCTGGTGGTTCTTCGCCTTCCGCTTCCTGACCGGCTTCGGCATCGGCGGCGAGTACGCGGCGATCAACTCGGCGATCGACGAGCTCATCCCGGCCTTCTACCGCGGCCGCGTCGACCTGATCATCAACGGCAGCTTCTGGCTCGGCGCGGTGGGCGGCTCGCTGCTGTCGATCGTCGCGCTGAACACCGCCGTCCTGCCGAAGGACGTGGGCTGGCGGCTGACGTTCGCCCTCGGCGCGCTCCTGGCGTTCGTGATCCTTCTCGTACGACGGCATGTCCCGGAGAGTCCACGGTGGCTGCTGATCCACGGCAGGGACCGTGAGGCGGAAGAGATCGTGACGTCGATCGAGGAACAGGTGGAGGCGGAGAAGGGCCGGCCGCTGGACCGCCCCGAGGGCGAGATCACCATCCACCAGCGTCGCAGCGTGACCTTCGTGGAGATCGCCCGCACGGTGTTCTCCGACTACCGTCGGCGCTCGATCCTCGGCTTCTCGCTCTTCATCGGCCAGGCCTTCCTCTACAACGCGATCACCTTCGGCTTCGGCGCGATCCTGACGAAGTTCTTCAACGTCCCGACCGACGACACCGGCTACTACTTCGCGGTGATCGCGATCGGCAACTTCTGCGGCCCGCTGCTGCTCGGCAAGCTCTTCGACACGGTCGGCCGCCGGGTGATGATCTCGTCGACGTACCTGATCTCGGGCCTGCTGCTGTTCGGCACGGCCTGGCTGTTCGACCGGGGCTCGCTGAGCGCGGGCACACTGACGGCCTGCTGGTGCGCGGTCCTGTTCTTCGCGTCCGCGGGAGCGTCCAGCGCGTACCTGACGGTCTCCGAGGTCTTCCCGATGGAGACCCGCGCGATGTCCATCGCCTTCTTCTACGCCCTCGGCACCGCGGCCGGCGGCATCAGCGGCCCGCTGCTGTTCGCCGACCTCACCGGCACGGGCAAGGTCGGCGACACGGTCCTCGCCTTCCAGATCGGTGCGGCCCTGATGTGTGCGGCGGGCCTGGTCGCGGCGTTCCTGGCGGTACGAGCCGAACGCCGCTCCCTGGAGGACATCGCGAAGCCGCTCACGGCGGCGGCATCGACGGTGACCGGGAAGGCCCGGTCGGCGAAGGAGGGGACGGGGAGGTCGCGACCGGCCACGGCGTAGGACTACGACGCGTCACCGGGTGTCGCCCTGCCGCACCCGGTCACGGCGCCGCAGGAACAGCAGCCCGCCGGCGACGGCGGTGACCCCCGCGGCGGCCGCCCATCCGACGACGTCCCCGGAACCGGTGGCGGCGAGGTCGCCACCGGCGGGGGATGCGGAGGGCGAGGGCGAGGGCGAGGGCGAGGGCGAGGCCGACGGCGTGGACGTGGCGGTGGTCACCTGCTGGTCCCGGGTGAACGCCAGCGTGCCGAAGCCGAGTTGGTCGTACCCGCCGCTGTTCGGTCCGTAGTCCCCGCCGCCGCCCTCGGGCGCGGACTTGGCGGCGATCTGCGTGAGGTAGGTGGCGGACAGCCCGCGCCGCTTGGTGTAGTGGTTGGCGATCATGGCCCAGACCGGCCGTATCTGCGCCGGGTCGGCGGGGGCGGCCTTGGTGGGCTGCTGGATCCCCGGCCGACGGTCCACGAGCGCGTAGGGCGTGTACGGCACATTCCCGCCCAGGCTCCACTTGGCCACGTACTGAGCGCCTTTGAGGAAGCGGTTGTCGTCGTAGCCGTACAGGTCGATGCCCTGGTTCCAGGCCATCTCGCAGACGGTGCCCATCAGGCCGACGCCCAGCAGCGAGTGCCCCTGGTCGCGCCCGGCCTCCATCCACTGGGCGAGCCCGTCGTCGAGCACGACCGGGATGGCGTGCTTGATCGAGCCCATGCCGACGCCGTGCTTGAAGTACTCGACGGCCTGCTCGACCTTGGCCTGGTCGTCGCAGAAGATGCCCGTGGCCAGCGCGCAGGCCATGTTGCACAGGTCCCAGTTGGGCCAGTAGTGGGGGGCGGGAGTGCCGTTGTGGCGGAGGAGGAAGTCCTCACTCAGCGAGTAGAAGACGTCGACCAGCATCTTCTGGAATCTCTCGAGTTGGAAGTCCTTGTGGTCGCGGACGAGCTCGGCCGCGTTGGCGGCCTGGTACCCGTATATCCCGGCGGCCAGCCACCGGTCGGCGCTGCCGCTGACTTTCGTGAGCTTCGCCGACCAGGCGTTGAGGATCGCGACGGCGGTGTCGGCGTGGGCGCTGTCGCCGCTGACGTGGTAGCGCAGGGCGTTCTGGTACGCGGCGTGGATGTCGTTGTAGAGGATTCCGTAGTTCTGCGGCCATGTGCTGCGGGGGCGCAGTTCCACGCCCCGGTACACGATGGTCTGCGGATTGGGCGTCCAGTCGCTCTGCGCATGCCGGTTGGCGGTCAGCTTCGCGTACCCGGCGGTGTAGGGGGAGGCGCCCGCCTTCACTTTGGCGGCCATACGGGCGAGGTCGGCGCGGGTGTGGAGGAGTCCGGGATGCGCGAAGGTCCCGCCCGCGGCCACCGCGGGGGTGGTGACAGTGGTGAGGCCGACGGCTCCGGCGCCCGTGGCCTTGAGCATGGTGCGCCGGCTGATCTGTCGTGTCACATGCATGCCACGGAGACGGGCGGGGCGGTCCCCGATAACGAAAACCGGGCGGGGCCGCACCAGGCGGTCTCTGTTGTGCGGCTGCGCGGCGGGGCCCGACCACCGGGCGCCGCCGGCATTTCACGGACGCGGGGCTGTGTCCGGTCTTGTGGCTGCCTACCGCCCCGTCCGCCGGAGATGCTCCTCAATGAGGCCGAGCGTGGCCTCCGGCTGCTCGATCTGCGGCAGGTGCCCGGCCTTGGGCACGACTTCGAGCCGCCCGTCCCCGAAGGCGGCGGCATACGCGGCGCCATAACCGGGCGTCACGATCCGGTCGCTCTCGCCCCACACCAGCAGCGCGGGCGTCCGCACACGCCTCAGCCGTCGCAGCAGCTTCGGATCATGCATGTACGGCTCGCCCGCGAGCAGGCGCATGGTGGCCATGTTGCCCTGCCGCATGGCAAGTTGCTCGGCGGGCAGCAAGGCCGGGTCGACGTAATAGCGGTCCGGTTCGTGCCAGGAGAGCTCCGCCGCGGCACGGGCATCGAGGGCGAAGTAGTCCGCGATCGGCTCGGACTCGACGTACACACCGACCGCATCGATCAGCACCAGCCCGCTGATCCGCTGCCCGGCGTCCCGCACCGCCATCTCCGCGGCGATCCACCCCCCGAGGGAGGATCCGACGACCAGGACGTCGTCCAGGTCACGGTCCTGGAGGAGGTGGAGGTAGGAGAGCGCGAGGTCGTCGACCCCCGTGCACCAGTCGGGGCGAGGAGTCCCGTCCCACCCGGGGTGTACGGGAGCCAGCACAGGACCGGCACCGGACAGATGCCGGACGATCCCGGCGACGGTGGCGGGACCTCCGCCGCCGTGCAGGACAAGGACAGGACGGCCGGAGCTGTGATCTGAAGGAGTCATGCCCGAGAGCATAACTAAAGATGTTTATATAAGCTAGCTTAGCTTTCGGCTAAACTGCGTCCATGCACGCTGACCTGCAACTCCTCGGCCGGGCGGTCAAACAAGCCCAGTACCGCCAACACCGCGCACTGGACAGCGCCTTGGCGACGGTCGGCTCGACCCTCGCCCAGTGGGACGCGCTCCGTGCGATCGCCCGCACCCCCGGCGCATCGGCCCGCGAACTGGCCGCCGCCACCTTCCAGACCGAGCAGGCCTTCGGCACCCTGGTGGGCCGGCTGACCGCACAGGATCTGGTCGAGCGCCGCCCGGGACACGGCCGCCGTATCGAACACCACCTGACACCGGCGGGCGAACGGCTTCTGAAGGCCGGACACAAGGTGGCCGACGAGGTGCTGGCCGAGACCTTCGCACCGCTGCCCGAGCCGGACCGGGCAACGCTGCTGGACCTGCTGCAACGCCTGAACGGAACGGTCGCGAAGCCCTGACCGAGCGGTACCCCTGCCGGTTCAGTCGACAAAGCGCCGGGGCGCGCCACCGCCGCACAACGGGGAAACCGACGGCCTGCCTGCGTCCGTACCGTCTGGGCAGCTCGCGGGCCGCGGACGTGCTGCACGCAGTCGGCGTGCTCATCGACGGACCCGCGTGCGTGCCGCACCTGCCCGGCCGGGCCCACCTGCGGCTGCTGTGGTCGGCGGCCCCGGTCAGGTGACTGTCCGGATGGTCGACGGCCACGGGCCCGACCGGTTCGCCCACGATGCTCGCGCTGCCGGTCGCAGATCGTCGGTATCGCCTGTTCCTGCGCCGTGGACGGTCCCCTCGTCACGCCTTTCACCGGTGCGCACCGGGTCGTCGAAGGTGGGTGGCGGCCGCGCCGAAGCGACGGCGCAAGCCGGCGGGGTCATACGGCGAGCACGCGAGCAGCAGAGCGGCGGTGACCAGGGACGTGGCCAGACCGGCGCCGAGCGTGAGGGCGGCCAGGGCCGGTACGGACGTCAACGAGCCCGTCCCGAACAGCGGCCACAGCGCGTCACGGAACGCCGTCGCGACACTGATCGCGACGCACCCGGCGACGGCCGATGCCTCGGCGATACGGCGGGGCCGGGTGCGCGGCGGCCGGGCGATGAAGCCCGCGACCGCGTTGCTGATCACGCAGAACGCGAGGTGGGAGGTCGCTGCGACGACCAGAAACCAGGCGATCAGCAGCGGGTCCGTCCAGCGTTCGCCGATGGCCTGCGCACCGGTGAGGGTCGCCGCGGTCAGCGTGCTCAGCGTGACGAACACCGTCATCGCGCGCCGGCGCACCCAGACCGCCGCGTCAGGACCGGCCCAGCGCCGCAGCACGGGAATCCGTCGGCAGAGGAGGACGGCGTCGCCGAGCCAGTCGCTGCCCGGGCCGCCGGCCGAGCGGCGCCGGCGGCGACATCGCGCAAGCGACACTGCCGCCACCAGGGTGAGTACGGAGCTGACGACCAGCCCGCCGATCAGCACCGATGCCCATGTCCCCGAGGGCGAGGCAGGCGCCCCGGCGATGACCGCGGCCCACTCGGACACCACCGTGAGCCCGACCAGCGTGAGCAACGCGCCCGCCGCACGCACCGTCTGCCGCGCCCGGTCCGCGCCCCCCGGCGCCCGCCACACGAGCAGCCGTAACGCGATCACCAGGGCGAGCACCGGCACCGCGAACTGAGCCAGGGACACCACCACGTCGTACGGGTCGTCCTGCCACGGACTGGCCGCCCTGACCGTCTTGTCCTGGGTCTCCAGCACCGTCAACGCCTCGAACACACCGGCCGTGCCGAGGCTCGTCCAGACCGCTGCCGGACAGGCCCGGCGGTTCTCCTTCACGTGTTCCATGGCCCGCTATAGTACGCACCTCGTACTACGTGACAAGTAGCATCGCGGCTCGTACCATGTGGCCGGGAGGCAAGGAAACCCATGCACAGCAACGACGCCCAGATGCTCGTGCTCACCGTCCTCGCGGACGGCCCGCTGCACGGATACGCCATCAACACCGCGATCGAAGAACTCACCGGCCGCAAACTCGGCCCGGGCAGCCTCTACGGAGCGCTGTCCCGGCTGGAGGGGCGCGAGCTGATCCAGCCTGCGGACCAGGCGTCAGAAACCCAGGAACGCCACCGCACCATGCAGATCACCGACGCGGGCCGCGATCAACTGCGCGCCGAACTCCAGCAGATGGCCCGCATCTCCGCCGCCGGCCTGCGCGCCCTCGGGATCACCCCGGCATGAACGCGGCCACGCTCCTGACCCGGCTCTACCCGCCGGCCGTGTGCGAGCGATGGGGCGAGGACATCCGTCACGAGGTGTCCGCGGCGGGAATCCGCTCCTGGCCCGACACCCTCGCGGGGGCGGCGCGACTGTGGCTGCACCCCGGCGACTGGCCCGAGACGTCCACCGGCCAGACCCGCCGCGTCCTGACCGTCGCCCTGTTCGCGCTTACGGCGGTCACCGGACTGCTGCTGCGCTCGGCCGCACCCTCCACCACCCTCACGGCCGACGTCCACCACCCCGCCACCAGCCTGTGGATCGCCCCGCTCCTGCTCGGCATCGTCCTCGCAGCGCCGCTTCCCCGGCCGAGCGGCGCGGCACTGCGCTCCCTGACGGCCTCGGCGGTCCGTACCCTGACCGCCCCGGCCGCCGCGGTCGTGGCCCTGTGCCTGACGGCCTGGAGCGGCGCGGCCGAACACCTCACGGGCTTCGCCGACGCCGCCGTGGTCCTCTGCTACTGGCTCACGCTCGGATTCGTCGCACTGCGCCTGTGCGTCTTCGTCGCCCGCATCACCCGGACCGCCGCCCTGCCGACCACGCGCCGACTGTCCACCGCCCTTCTGCACATCGGGACGGGACTGGCCCTCGCAGCAGGGCAGAGCCTCCTCGCCATCGTCCGGACCGCCCCTCGACCGGGCTCCCTCGTCGAAACTCTGACGCTGGGCCTCCTGGCCGCCACGGCCATCAGCGCCGGCCACGACCTACGGCGGAAGAGGGCGTAGGCCCCAGCTGTCGGAGTACGTGCAGGTCAAGGTGCGGAATCCAGGGCGGCCCAGATTTCTGCTGCTCCGGGTGGGACGTAACCCGGCGGCCACAGCGTCTACAGAGTGTGGACGACGAACAGGATCTCGGATGAAGCGCCGGTACGAAGAGGAATTCATGGTGTTCGCCGCTGCGCGATCCGCACCTCTGTTCCGCTCTGCGTGTGTGCTCACCAGCGGTGATGTGCACCTCGCGGAGGACCTGGTGCAGGACACGCTGGGCCGGACGTATGCCAACTGGCGCAAGATCGCGCAGGTTGACGACCCGGCGGCCTACACCCACACCGTCCTCGTACGGACCTACCTGTCCTACCGCCGCCGACGCAGCAGCTCTGAGCAGCCCACCGACACCCTGCCGGACTCCGGTGCCGCCACCGAGCACGACGCCCCGCTGCGGGTCACGTTGCTCGACGCTCTCGGTCGGCTCTCGGCGCGGGACCGGGCCGTGCTGCTCCTGCGCTACTGGGAGGACCGCAGCGTCGAGCAGACCGCCGCGATCCTCCAGGTGCGGCCGGGCGCGGTACGCAACCAGAGCATGCGCGCACTGGCCCGCATCCGGGACCTCCTGGGCCACGACCTGTCCGAGCTCGTCAGCCCCTGACCCCTGTGCCGCGGCGCCTGCCTCACCCTCTTCACCGACTCCCGAAACGCGGTGCCCCACCATGCCCATCGAAGAAGACTTCACCGAAGCCCTCCGCACCACCTTCCAGCCCTTCGAGCCGCCCAACACCCCGTCACTTCTGCAAGCGGGCCTCCGCAACGGCCGGCGCAGGCGCCGCCGCCGCGCGACGGCCCTCGGCGTGAGCGGGGCGGCGGTACTCGCGCTCGTCGGCCTCGGCGCGCTGGTCGTTCCCGGACAGCTGTCCCACGGGCGTACGAACGCCGACCGCACGCTCGCCGATCCGGCGGTCTCGGCCACGGCATCCGCCGCCCCGAAGCCGACCTTCACCGGCACACTGCCCGCCGACCGCGCCCTCGCCACCCTCACCCCGCTGCTGCCGACCGGCCTGACCCACTCGACCCCGCCCGGCGGCCGACGGTCCGGGCAGCTGTGGGTGGACGACGGCCACGGCAAGTCGCTGCTCGAAGTGCACGTCTCCCGGCAGACCTCCACCACCGAGATCCGCAACCACGTCTTCGCCGGCACGACCCCCTTGCCCGACGGCACCCTGATCCAGTCCCGGCAGTCACCCCCCGGCACGAGCCCCGGCCACCAGACGGTGAACGTACTGCACCCGGACGGCCTCTACGTCACCCTCATGGAGTGGCAGGCCCCGACCCAGAACGGCCCCTCGACCCGCTCCACGCCGATCCTGACACTGGGGCAACTGCGGGCCATCGCTACCAGCTCGCGGTGGCGGTGACGGCCGCCGCGGGCGTGCGGGACAAACCCGGCCCGTAGCCGTACCTTCAGCGAGCGCAGGGCAAAGTGCTGAGAGGACCCATAGGGGAGCAGTGCTCAAGACCTGTGGATCGGTTCCGGGACGAACGCGGAAGCCATACCTTCCCGAATGATCCTGTGATGGTCACCGAGCAGGCCCGCGTTCGCAGCGCGGGCCGGGAAGGCTCGCCCGTGCTCAGCGTGGTCACCGGCGAGAGCTCCACCGAATCCGGCTCTCAGACCGTGATCGCAAGCTTGCCCTGCACGCCACCGGCCGCCAGCACCTCGTGAGCCTTGGACAAGCTCTCCAGCGGGAACACCTGCTGCAGGTGCACCCGAAGCCTTCCCTCCTCGACCAGCTGGGCCAGTGCCTCCAGACCGGCCGGGTCCGGCTCGACGCCCACCGCCGCGAAGCGCACGCCGGACTGCTTCGCCAGCTGCGGCAGGGTGGTGCTGAGCCGCTCCACCGCCGTCACCAGCACGCCGCCCTGACGCAGCACGCCGAAGGAACGCTCGGCGTTCCCGCCGCCCAGGGTCTCCAGCACCACGTCAACTGGCGCGTTGCGAAGCACCTCTGTGTAGTCCTGGGTCCGGTAGTCGACCAGCTGGTCCGCACCCAACTCGCGCAGGAAGTCGTGCTTGGCCGCGCTCGCCGTGCCGATCACCTCTGCGCCGAGGTGCTTGGCCAGCTGCACCGCGATGTGCCCGAGCCCGCCACCCGCACCGTGGATCAGTACCCGTTGCCCAGGCCGCAGCTGCGCGATTTCCACCAGCGCATGCCAGGCGGTCAGGCCGACCAGCGGCAGCGCCGCGGCCTCCTCGTGGCTGATCCCTGCGGGCTTGCGAGCCAACTGCCGTGCGGGGGCGACGAGGTACTCGGCGTTCGCCCCGGCCGCGGCCGGGAAGTACGGCATCCCGTACACCTCGTCGCCGGCCTTGAACCGGTGCACACCCGGATCGACCTGCTCCACCACCCCAGAGACGTCCCAGCCCAGGACGAAAGGTGGCTCGCCCAGCAACGGGAAGGCGCCGGAGCGGACGAACAGTTCCACGGGGTTGACGCTGGTCGCCCTGACGCGGACCAGCACCTGCGTCGGTCCAGGTGCCGGCTTGGGCGCGTCGTCGACGAGCTCCAGCACTTCGGGGCCGCCGAAGGACTTCTGGGTGATCGCACGCATCGTCATGCACTCCTGTTCGGAAAGTCGTTCGGGATGCCCCTATCCTCGGCAGGGCGGTACCCGTTGAACAGAAGGCACTTCAAAGGTATATAGGTACCTCATGGGTACTACTGACAACCTGCGCTTCTACGGCGGCGCGGACGCCTATCTGGCTGCCTGCCCCTCCCGCCAGATCCTGGACGTACTCGCCAACAAGTGGACCATGCTGGTCATGGGCGCACTGTCCGGCGGCCCGATGCGCTTTGGCGAGCTGCGCCGCCGCCTGGACGGCATCACTCAGAAGATGCTCACTCAGACCCTACGTACCCTGGAGCGGGACGGCCTCGTCACCCGCACGGTCTACCCGACCATTCCGCCGAAGGTTGAATACGCGGCCACGGAGCTGGGCGAGAGCGTCACCGCGCTGATGCATGCAATCCGCGCCTGGTCCGAGGAAAACATCAATGCCGTGCTGGACGCCCGCGACGCCTACGACGCGCGGGCCGCCCAGGAGGTACAGCCCGTCACGGCCTGACAGCCTCCGCTCGGCAGCGCCTCGCTGCCCTCGGATTCGTCATCCAGACCCAGCCCGCTTGCTGGCATTCCTGCGGGTGAAGACGCTCGTCGACGAGGACGAGGTGGGCCGGCTCTGGACGATCTTCGCGCAGTCCTTGTCGAACTCAGGGACGCAGGAGGTCGGGGCGGCATTCGCCAGCAGGTTCTCGACGTCTACGCCGAGATCCATGAGAGCCAGTTGCGTACTGCACGACAGATCCAGTACTGCCGTTCTCCGATGCGCCGTTGTACGACGCGTTGGTGCTCCGCCGCGGGATGGGATGAGCCCGGACCTCAGACCTCATCAGGACGTCATGCTCCGTAAGTGAGGCCCACCGGTTCCAGGGTGAGCGTCACCAGGGCAGAGGCTCCGGGCGGCGGTTCCACCACCAGCCGTGTTCCGCGGCGGCGTCCTCGAGCCTCCCCAGCTCCTTGCGAAGCAGATCGGTGTCCTCGACGGTCAGCTCGGCGAAAAGAGCGTCCAGCGGATCGAGTGAGTTGTGGAGCAAGACGGTGATGTTTTCCGGCAGCTGGGTACATACCTGCTCCAGTTTGTCGCGGGCTTCCAGACGTTCGCGGTAGAGGTCCTGCGGATACCAGCCGGAGGGCGCCCATGCGGCTTCAAGCTGTCGGACGAGTTTCTCCCAGGCGCCCAGACAAGTCCTTGCCGTCCAGGCTGGTGCACCCGGGGTGCTGGTCTCCTCCGGCTGTAGGCGCTGCAGGTGCGCCGCGAAGGCATCGGCCAGTGGGGTGGCGATCTTCAGCTCTCGGACGATTTCGGGGATGCGGGCAACGGTGACGTGCGGAAGCTGGCCGACGGGAGTCTCGACCCTGTCGATCGTGAGGCGGGGCTCTTCGTCGTCGGATCCGTACAGCCGTGCTCGTGTGACGAGCCCTTCTGCGGTGGCCAGCCAGTAAGCGCTTGGCGGCGTTTCCTCGGCGGGAAAGAGGACCGCCGTGCCTGCTGCCTGTGCGAAGGCAGATGCCAGCTCGCGCTCAGCGGGCTGCGGCTGCACGGAATCCTGGATGTAGATGTCCAAAGAGGTGGCAACGTCGCCGCGGACCCTCGCCGTCTCGCACAGCACCAGGGCATCCCAATTGCGTAGGTCCTGGTCGGTGGTCTCGTCGGCGACGTCCACCTCCTGTGCGCGCACCTGCAGGCACTGGGCGAGCGCCGCTGCGACGGTTGCGACGTCCAGCGGCTGCACGGAAAGGAGGTTGTACGTCATGGATAGGTCCCGTTGTAGACAGCCAGGGCCTTCTGTACGACACCTGGGTTGTTGGTGAAGCGTGGGTTCCGGGTCAGCTGCGGTGCGGCGCTGAGATCTCCCTTGGCCTTGACGATCTGCTGGAGGGCGGCATATTCGTTCCGGTCGAGCTTGACAATGCCCTTGCCGCTGTCGGGGAACACCCTTCCCGTGTCCTCGACGCCGTACGTGCGTCCGTTGATCTCGTAACGGCTGCTGTTGCCGTCCCAGGTGGCCCTGCCGGCCGCGATGTCGGCGACGTCCTGGTTAATGTCCTGCTCGTAACCGCGGAGGACGACACTGTTCGCCTCCTTGACCTCGCCGCTGCCTGCCCCGGAGATCGTATGCCGGGGATGCGGGGGCTTGAGATCCTTGCCAGCCGCGGGCCCATCGATGCCACTCCCCGCAGGCCAGGGCCCTTTGCCCGGCCCAGCACCCGCACCAGCACCGCCCACCCTCATCGCGTAGGCGTCACCGGCTGCGAGGTCTTCCGAAAGGTCGCCGGGAACGCCAGCCAATGCCATGCGCGGCCCGGCGAGATCAAGGTTGATCCCGTCGAACAGGCCGGACAAACCCCCGGATCGTGCAGCCCCGTAAGTGGCCCCGGCCCCACCCAGCAAGCCGCCCAGGAGTGCCCCGGATACCCCGGCCTGCCGGGCCTCGTCGAGGTTGATGCCGCCCTTCTGCTCGCCCAGGGCGATGGCCGTGGGCTGGGCGACGGCCAGGTCCACCGTGACGGACTCCACGCCACCGAACGCGGCGGTGACCAAGGTGGTGCCGGCGATGGCGGCAATCTCCTCGCTCACCGCCACCCCCAAGGAGGCCGCGAGCTCGGTGACAGTGACCGCGGCGGCAGCTGCGGCGCCCTCGGAGAGGCCGGCGGTGAAGACGGCCAGGGCGGTGCCTGCGACGAGCGTGGCGCCGACGATCTCCAGCTCGTGTTCGAGATGCTTCTTCGCCCCGTGTACGGCGTCCGCGTACGCGTCCAGCGCCTTGGCCATGTCCCGGGCCGCATCCGGCACGTCCTTCAGCCAGCCACGCCCGTTGTCGTAGTACCGGCGCCAGAACCTGTCGAAGGCATCGATCGACTCGCCCTTGTTGTCCTCGATCAGCGCACGGGCGGTCTTGTTCGCGGCGGCCTGGATGTCCTCGACATCCTCGGCGAAGGCCCGCCACGCCCGGGCGGCTTCCCGCAGCCCGTCCTCGTCAGCATCCGGCCACCACATGCCCGTCAGGTCCTGGACGACCTTGCGGGCCTTGTCCGCAACACTCACTTGCCGTCACCCGTGCCGCTGTGCCCGAACATCCCCCGGACGCGCTCTTCGTTGTCGATGTGCTTGTCCGCCATGTCAGCCAGGCCCGCGTGGACGCTGGCCAGGCCTTCGACGAGGATCTGCGCGGCGTGCTCGATCTGCTTGACGTGCGGGCCGTACGCGGTGTGGAACTTCGCGCCCTGCTCGTCGTTACCCCACGGGGCGCCCGCGGCGGCCAGGCCGTGCTGCAGCTTGGTCAGCGCGTGTGCGAGGGCAACGCTTTCGCGGTGGAAGGCGGGCGCCGCCGTCTTGATGTCGTCGACCTTGATGTCGAGTATCTCGTCCTTGCCGCCCATGACTTCGCGTCCTCCCCCTCCGTCAACTGCACGGGCGTTCGACCCTAGTTGGCCGTTTCCGATTCCCGACTGTGAGTAACGCAAAGGTGAGGCAAAGATCGCTTCGGCGGTCGTGAGTTGGCTCACTGGGCGGGTGCCGGGGGAGCGGGCTCAGCCCGGAACGCCTCGTCCTGGGCGCGGAGACGATGCTCACGCCCACTAGGCGGGCACGGGACAATCCAAGCAGCGGAAAGCTCTAAGGGTGTTGCCCGACGTGGTGGTGCTTGCCTCGAACTCGGAGAAGCCGCCGCTCTCGTTGCGATACACCACGCCAATCCCGTGTTCCGCCAGCAGGTTGCGGAGGTCCTCGCGAGGGAGTTCTGGGGTGAGAACCATCAGGTGGAGCGGCTGGCTGTGGGCAATGCTTCGCAAGTGATGGCGTGCTAGCAAGAGTTGAGCCATGGCTTCCGCCATCGACTCGCTGGCCGCACTCCCTGTCGGTTCATAGACCGTGTTACTGGCTGGGTTGTAGAGCTCGAGCATGAGTTGAGCCGTTGCGTCGCGCATCGACACCTCTAGCTGGCCGATCGTTTCTCCTGCAGCCAGAGAGCTCTCTTCGAAGTCGTCGGCCAGGTCATCGCGAGTAGCAGCCACGTGGTCGGCGTCGGACAACTGTCCCCGCTGGCGTTTCTGACGTCGATAAGCACGGGGGAGCTTGGCAGCGGTGCGGTTGAATCGGGAGCGGGGATTGGTGGTGCGCGGGAGGGTGTCCTCTTCCCGGCGGATGTACAGGCCGGTGGGGCGTAAGCGGAAGACGATTACGTTGCGATCTGCGTTTAATTCATCCTTAGCTCCCCGTATTTCGAATGGCTTGCGTTCATCGACCTTGAATTCACCTATGTACATATGTGTCCGGGTATCGCTTCCGGCAACCTTGCCCACGGCGACGAACAGGTGCAGGGTGCGACCCTTTTCGGCGTGCTCCAGGATCGATCTGTTGCCGCCCGCCAGGGCCTGATCGCCACGCTTCCCGACGCCGGTATAGGTGAATATGGGGCCGATGTCGTCATTTTCGGCAAGCCACCCGTCGCGATACCCGAAGCCTTCGCCGACCTTGCTGTCGGAGAAGATGAGGACGTTCCTCTTCTCGACTGCTGGGCAGATTCCGGCGTAGCCGGCCCCGCCGAGTACGGGATGTATTTCTGCGCGTGTGAGGATCTGACCCGGGCGAAACCCGGATGTGTGGGTCGTCATGATCCGAGGCTAGTGGTCTCAGTGGGCACAGAGTGGCAGATCTGACACGTCGCTCGTGATGGCGTTGTGATGGTCCTCCACCCAGGTGAGGATGGTGGCATGGGTGACTCGACGGCGACGGTTTTAGCAGGTGGCATCGGACTCATAGCAGCAGTCATCGGGGCTGTGATCGCGGGGAGGTATGCCGAAAGGGGAGCAAAGGTGGGTGGGCGCAAGGCCGTTGAGGCCGCGCTCGCACAGGTCCACGGGGAAGCGGCAGCAGAGCACTGGCAGTGGGTGCGTAGCCAGCGATATCAATCTTTCGCCGCTCTCCTCGCGGCCTACACGGCTCTTGATGAGGTGCTCGCACGCATCACACCTGGGGTCAGGGGTGGAGCCCCGCTTGATGTAGCGACGAGAGACGAACTACGACGGGCTGCACTGGGGCTGCAAGACAGGACAAGCTTGTTGGCGTTGTGGGGGCCGGATGAGGCGAGGGTGCTGGCGTACGGCCTGACACGAAAGGCAGTTGCGGCGGTGAGTTCCATTCTTCAAGTAGAGAGAGCCGTTTCCGAAGGTCGGAGTCCAGACTGGGCGAGCTATGAACAGGCGGGGAGTGACATGACCGATGCCTATGCCGCTTTCCTCCAGAGAGCTGGAGAGATAATTCGCGACCCTATGCAGACCGTCAGTTGACGCGGCTTGCTGCCTGCGCAATGGTGCCTATGAAGTTCTTCCATGTGACCCTGCTGACAGTGAGTTGCGGCCCCGAGGTGACCTTCGAGTCGCGTACTGCGATGCCTTCGGCCAGCGCGGCCATCTCCAAACATTCACCCCCCATACCGTTGCTGTAGCTGCTCTTACGCCACTGGCTGTTGGACGACGGCATCATCGGGAGTGCTCCTCCAGGAGTCTCGAGATCAGCAAGGTCGAACGCTGAGGGCTCAGCGCCAAGGCCCTGAGGTGGTCGAACGCTTTCGTGTAGAGGGATACGTCCTTGGGCTCTTCGAGGTAGACCGAATCGGTGAGGCCCTCTCGGTAGACCAAGTCCGGGTCCTCCTGCTCCGGGAAGCCGAGGATCGTGTACGACCCCGTGGTGGGGTAGGCACCCGCGTCGAACGGCAGGACCTGGACGGTCACGTTCTTCAACTTGCCAATTTCCAGCATACGTTCGAGCTGGTGGGTCATAACCTGGCGGCTGCCGACTACGTGCTGCAGTGCGCTTTGGTGCACAACGGCCCACAGGTCGGGTGCGCTCTCGCTGGTGAGCAGCTCCTGGCGTCGCATGCGGACGTCGACCATGCCCTGGATGTCCTCAGCGGTGTGGTCGACCCAGGCGCGGCACTGCTCGGCTGCGTACTCAGCCGTTTGCAGCAGGCCGGGAATGAACTCGGCTTGATAGCTACGCAAGTTGGAAGCCGCCTGCTCGAGTCCGACGTACACGGAGAACCAGGCGGGAATCGCGTCACCGTGAGCGTGCCACCACCCCTTTGTCTTGGACTCCTTGGCCAACGACTTCAGGAGATCGCGTAGTTCTTCGGCGGTCCCGTAGAGGCGGCATAGGGCTTCGACGTCTGAAGGTTGGACGCGCCCCTGTCCCGTCTCCATGCGGCTGACCTTGGAGCTGCTCCAGTCCAACTCCTTGCCCACCTGGCTACAGGTAAGGCTGCTCTCCTCGCGTAGCCGCTTGAGCTCGATCGCAAGTCGGCGACGGCGAGCGGTGGGAGATCCAGCCATGTCAACTCCTTGTGGGTTAGCGGAAGGTCCATCCCATCGGAAGGGGCGAGAAAGGCCAATCACCCTAAAGGGGGAATCCCTTCGTGCATGTTGCATGAGGGGACAGTCGCTGCGACGCTGTCACTCGGAGTCATCATGTGATGCACGGTGCGCAACGGCGCGTGCGAAAGGTGGACGAAGGTGATCTACGTGAGCGGTCGCGTCGGACGAGAGCCCTGGCAGCACGCGTTCGTCGCCCAACCGAGTGAAGTCGCCCAGCTGAGAAGGATGTTGAGGATTCGGCTCATCCTGTGGGGGCTGTCCGATCACGTAGATGCCGCGCAGATCTGTGTATCGGAGCTGGTAACCAACGTCATCCGGCATGTCGGCGAGGGGACGCCGACGACGCTCCGTATGACGCTGAGTGAGTCATGTCTACGCCTGGAAGTCGAAGATCCCGATGCGCGGGCGTTGCCCACCTTGCTTGCCGCCGGTACTGCTCTGGAGTCGGGGCGGGGGATGGCACTCGTCGATGCTGTAACCGACCACCGGTGGGGTGTGATTCTTCGCAGCAATTCCAAGGTGGTGTGGTGTGAGCTCGCTGCCGGTGCCTCCGTCACCGGTGGTCGGGCAAATGGCCCCCGGGTCACACGGGCTGAGGCGATCCTCGATCTGTATGGCTCCTGGCCGCTCCCGCAGGGTAGGGCGGTGGTAGAGGGTGGCAGTCTGCTGAGCACCGCAGCGGGAGAAGAGGCTGCTATCGGGGTCATGGCCGACGTGCTGCACTGGCTGAGTGCGCATGGCTATGACCCCGATGACGTACTCGACCGAGCCCAAACTCACTTTGAGGCTGAACTCGGCGAGTCCGTATGAAGGTGGCCGAGCCTGCTAGCCCGCGGTGATACCCGAGTACGACCACGCATCTGCAGGCAGTTCCTCATGCAACTGCCAGGTGATGGCCATGGGCTTGCTGCCCTCGTGGCGGACATACGTCGCAGGGCCGAGCAGCATCCAAGGGTGGGCCTTGCCGATGTCGGTGTCTTTGTAGCGCCGCATGAACAGCAGGACGTGGCTTCCGCGTTGCTTGTGCTGCTGGTAGCGCAGACCTGTGGGAGAGGTAGCTGCGGTCGTGCTCTGTGACTCCCAGTGGAAGAGGGAGGGGCTCAACGCGTAGTCCTTGTACCGGACCGTGGGGGAGAAGTCCTTCTCGTTCTTCTCGAGGGTGATCAGTAGTGCGTCCGTCTGGTTCTGCTCGTCCCACAGGACACCCTGTGCAAAGGATCCCGGCATCTGGCCGCCCAGGCGGGCGACACCCAGCGCGGCCAGGATCTCTGAGCGGTTGTATGCGCTGTGGACCTTCAGAGGGATGTGGGCGTGCGGACCCTGGAGCGGGAGGGGGAAGTGGTCGGCTTGCCCTATCACGTGGTTGAGTACCTGGCGCAGTTCGCTACGGAAGGCTCGCTGCTCGCGGAGCGATTCAAGTCCTTCCGCGTAGGAGTTGAACCCTCCGGCCTTGTCCCAGAGGTTGAAGAACAGCATGCGCGCGTAGGTCTGGTACTTCTCGCTCAGGGAGTCGTACGTCGGGGCGTCATCGCTCAACAAGCGCAGATACGCCTCAGCGCGTTCGCCGTCGTCGACGTGCAAGAACGCGTGCACACGCTTCAAGAGGTCCTCTTCGCCGGCCTGTTCAGGAAGGTCGGCCAGGCCAGCGCGGCGTAGGACCGTCGTCCATGAGTTGCTCGACTTATACAGCTCTCGGATTTCACGGCGACTTTCCTTGAGGTAGTCAGCGAGGACCGGTGTGTCGAAGACTTTCACTTCCTTCGCGAGGGTCTGGACGGTCGCCTTGATCTGGGTGCGAATGTTGTCCAGCACCAGCTGCTTGGACTTGCCCTCAAGGATGATCTGGCAGCCGGACGGTAGCAGAGGGAAGTCGTGCTCGGCGTGCTCAAGTAGCCGGTTGCGCGACAGGTTGGTCATCGCCCGGAACTGCTCCTCAAACCGGAACTCGGCACGATGTTGGCCGATGAAGTCGAGCACAGTGAGCACCGGCTTGTCCGGGGTGCGGCGCAGACCTCGACCGAGTTGCTGAAGGAAGACGGTGGCGCTGTTCGTGGGGCGCAGGAGGAGGATCGTATCGACGTCGGGGATATCCAAGCCCTCGTTGAAGAGGTCTACGGAGAAGATGACTTGGATCTCCCCGGTCTTGAGTTGGGACAGAACGTGGTCACGGACCTCGGGCTTGGACGAGCTGTCCAAGGATTCAGCCTTGAAGCCTGCATCTTGGAAGCACTTCGCCATGAAGTGAGCATGCTTCCTGCTGACGCAGAACCCGAGTGCTCGCATGTGCATCGGGTTGGACACTTTGTCCCGGACCTGCTTGATGACGATACGGGCGCGCGCGAGGTCCCCGGAGAACAAGTTGCCGAGCTGGCTCTGGTCGTAGGTTCCCGAGCGCCAGTTGAGGCGGGTCAGATCCGTGCCATCGGGCACGCCGAAGTAGTGGAACGGGCAGAGGAGGTCGTTGTCGAGGGCCTCCCACAGCCGCATCTCGGCGGCGATTCGGCCTTCGAAGAACTCGTCCTGCACATTCAGGCCGTCTGCGCGCTCGGGAGTGGCGGTCAGGCCAAGGAGTTGTTTCGGCTTGAAGTGATTGAGAACGCGGCGATATGTCGTAGCCGTAGCGTGATGGAACTCGTCGATGACGATGATGTCGAAGTGTTCCGGGTCGAACTGGTCGAGTCGCTGATCGGTGAGGGACTGGACGCTGGCGAAGACGTGCTTCCAGTCACGGGGCAGCTCGCCGCTGTAGAGCTCTTCGCCGAAGGACGCGTCGTCGAGGACTTCGCGGTACATACGAAGTGACTGCCGCAGGATCTCCTTGCGGTGTGCCACGAAGAGCAGCCGTGGGTACTCCTTGGCGCCCCACTCCTTGTGCAGGTTGCGGTAATCGAGTGCGGCCATGACCGTCTTGCCGGTACCGGTCGCAGCGACAAGCAAGTTGTGGTGGTGACCGCGCACCTCGCGCTCGACACGCAGTCGTTCCAGCATGTCGGCCTGGTGCGGGTGGGGGCGAACCTCAAGGCCGGAGAGGCTGATCTTGGCGTCTTGGCTGGACGGCGAACCGCCCGCCACGATCAGAGCCTCGTCCAACTTGCGGGCATCGCGATCGGGGTCGTACGACTCAAAAGCGATGTCGTTCCAGTACGCGTCGAAAGTGGCCTCGAATTTATTGAGCACGACTGGAGTGGCCACGGATGACAGGCGTACGTTCCACTCCAGGCCGTCGAGCAGTGCGGCTTTGGAGAGGTTGGAACTGCCTACGTACGCCGTGTCGAAACCGCTGTTCCGTCGGAACAGCCAGGCCTTTGCGTGGAGGCGGGTCGAGCGAGTCTCGTAGTTGACCTTTACCTCGGCGCCGAAGTCGCGGACGAGCCGGTCGAGTGCGTGGCGGTCGGTTGCTCCGATGTAGGTGGTTGTGATGACTCGGATGGGTACGCCGCGTTCCGCGGCGGCACGAAGAGAGTCTTCGAGCACGCGCAGGCCGTACCACTTCACGAAAGCGCAGAGGAGATCAATACGGTCTGCTGTTGCCAGCTCAGCGCGCAGCTCGCTGCCGAGGCTTGGATCCTCGGGGGAGTTGGTGATGAGCGCAGTTTCCGATAGGGGTGTGAGCGGCCGTACCGCGTAGACACCGGGGGCCTCCCGCTCGGCGAGCGCCAGCAGCTGCCGGGGGCCATCGGCGATGGTGCCTATGACTTCATCCGCATCCGGGTCCGGTGCGTGAGTGGCCAGTGACTGAAGGATCTGGTTGGCAACCGTCACCTGCTTGCTCTGGGGCAATTGACTGAGCCTGCGCCCCACGGCCTCGCTGATGTGGCGTGCCAGCACGTGGGGCGCGGACTCTTCGCTGACCTCTTCGTCGATCGCCTTCCAGCCCGCGGCTTCAAGCCGCTCCATCCGGTCATGCAGAGTCCTCGTGATGAGTTGCTCGTAGACACCTGCGACCGGCTGCGCCGAGCCCCCCGATTCCGCCACGACTGCTCCTTCGATCCCTCGCGCTTGATCTCTCGCGTAGATACGGGATCTGTTCTAACAGCAGTCACTGACAATTGATGCTCTTCTGCTAAAAGGTGATCGTTTTCGTCACACCCCGTGGCACCCCTCATACCCCCGCCCCGACCCACACCAACACCCAGCCCCCCGCTGCGGCGGCCACTCCACAGCCCGCCCACGCGCCGCCAGTGTCGTCGCGTACTGCGGCAGCAGCTCCGCCTCTCCCGGCGAAGCCATCTCCGACGCTGCGAAGGCCTCGTAAGAAGGCACCGTCCCCGTCACGATCCCCAGGTTCGGTGTGCCGGAAGCCGCCAGCTCCCGTAGCGATCCCTCTATCGTCGCCAGGTGCTCCTCATGGGACGGGTACTCGGACGCCAGCGTCGGGTACGCCTCCACCAGTTCCCTCAGCTCGTCCGCCGGCCAGTGCAGCACCGCCACCGGGAACGGGCGGGACAAAGCCTCCCGGTACGTCCCCAGCTCCGCCCGCAGGCGTGAGATCTCCGCCGCCAGTTCCGCCGGGTTGTCCGAGCCCAGGGACCACACCCGCTTCGGGTCGTGCAGTTCGTCCAGTGAGACCGGGGACGAGTGGAGCAGGTCCGCCACCGTGTCCCATTCGTCGTGGGCCACGCCCAGCATGCGGCGTACGCGGTGGCGTCCGAAGAGGAGCGGGTGCGTCGAGTACGGGGGTTCCTCCACGTCCGTCAGGAGCAGGCGGGCGGCCTCCGTGAACGTCTCCTGGGCCGCTTCCAGCTCGTCGTGGGCCTCCAGGGACTCCGCCACGATGACCCAGGGGGCCGGGTCGCGCGGGGACGCTGCCCGGACGCCGTCGATGATCGCTCGGGCCTCGGCCTCGTGGCCGTACTCCCACAGGTTCGAGGCCTTGAGGGCCCGTACCAGGTAGGGGTTCTCCAGGCCCGACTGGGACGACAGCAGGCGGTCGTAGAGCGTGGTCGCGGCGGGGCGGTCGCCGGCCAGTTCGAGATGGGCCGCGGCCTGGAGGAGCAGGGCCTCGGCGTCCTCGGGATACAGGCCGGCGGTCCGCTCCAGGCGGGCCGCTTCGGCGGTGTGGTCGACGTTCTCGGCAGGCGTG
The DNA here is from genome assembly GCF_039532765.1 of Streptomyces longisporus. Lineage (NCBI taxonomy): Bacteria > Bacillati > Actinomycetota > Actinomycetes > Kitasatosporales > Streptomycetaceae > Streptomyces > Streptomyces longisporus. The sequence continues at coordinate 531,603 of NZ_BAAASG010000011.1, read as the reverse complement.
TCGGGGCGCATGAGGGAAACCGTACTGCCCATCCGTGGCGAAGAAGAGGTATGTGCTGGTCAAAGGGTGGGGATCACGTGACCTGCTCGGGACGCCCGCTTGCCGCCCACATCATCGTCGCCAGCGCCGCCGCCACGATGCCCGCCCCGACGTACAGCGGAGCCGTATAGCCAAGGCCCGCACTGATCGCGACCCCGCCCAGCCACGCCCCCAGCGCATTGCCCACATTGGACGCCGATACGTTCGCGCTCGCCGCCAGGGGGACGCCCTCGGCGTGGTCCGTGACGCGGGTGATCATGCCGGGGACCTGGGCGAAGCCGAACACGCCCGTGAGGAAGACCAGCACGACGGAGGCGGCCGGGCTGTCCGCCAGCAGGCCGAACAGCGCGAGGGTGGCCCCCAGCGCCGCCAGGGAGATGATCAGCGTGCGGTCGCGGTTGTGGTCCGCGGCGCGGCCGCCCGCCAGGTTGCCGAGGACCAGGCCGCTGCCGTAGACGACAAGGAGCCAGGCCACGTCCGTGTCCGAGAAGCCGGTGACCTCGGTGAAGGTGTAGGCGAGGTAGCTGAAGGCGCCGAACATGCCGCCGTAGCCGAGGGCGGTCGCGGTGAGGGTGAGCCAGACCTGGCGGGAGCGCATCGCCCGTAGCTGCCCTGTCAGGGCGCCCGTCGGCCCGGCGGCCTTTCCCGCCCAGCCCGGCACCAGCGCCGCGATCGCCACCGCCGCGACCACCCCGATCCCCGTGATCGCCCAGAACGTCGCCCGCCAGCCCCAGCGCTCGCCGACCAACGCGCCGAAGGGCACGCCCAGCACGTTCGCCACCGTCAGGCCCGCGAACATCACCGCCACCGCCCGCGACGCGCGCTCCGGTGGGACCAGACGGCGGGCGACGAGGGAGCCGATGCCGAAGAACGAGCCGTGGCACAGGGCGGCGACGATGCGGCCGAGCAGCATCACGGGGTAGTTCGGTGCGAGGGCGGAGAGGAGGTTGCCCAGGACGAAGAGGGCGACCAGGCCGGTGAGGACCGGCTTTCGGGACAGCCTCGCCGTCGCGGCCGTCAGCGCTATCGCGCCCACCGCGACGGTCAGGGCGTAACCGGAGATCAGCCAGCCCGCCGCGGCCTCCGACACCGCGAGGCTCCGGCCCACCTGTGGCAGGAGCCCCGCGATCACGAACTCCGTGAGGCCGATCCCGAAACCGCCGAGCGCGAGCGCGACCAGCCCGGTCGGCATCCTCCCAGAGGGAGCGGACAGCGGTGAGGACGTCAGATCGTCACCCCGTCTATCTGCAAGGTCTGCACCGCCTTCCCCGCCAGCGACACCGAGACCGACTTCCCGCTCAGGAACGTGTCCGAGTACGCCTTGTACAGGTCCCCGCCCGTCGTCACCGTGTTCCAGCGGGGAACAAGGCCGCCCGAACCGCCCGTCACCGTGGTGAAGTTGGAGAGGTTGAAGGTGAAGGTCTGGGCCGACGTCGAGGTGTTCAGTGCCACGATCACCAGGCGCTTCGCGCTCGAGTCGTAGGCCGCGACCGCGTTGCTCACACCCGTGTCGAGGATCTTCATGCCGGGGCGGATGTGCCGGCTGAACTGGGCCATCGTGTAGTACTTCGTCTGCACCGCGCCCGCCTGCAGCGTGCTCGCGTCGTACGCGATCATCGCCCAGTTCGTGGACGGGTCCATGACCTGCCAGTAGACCCAGGCGGTCGGGTGCAGCCAGCGGAAGTCGTAGAGGAGATTGAAGGCGAGGGTGTAGCCGGTGCCGTCGTTGTCGCCGGTCTCCGAGTTCCACAGGGCCTTGCCGGCCGTCGTCACGACATCCGAGTACAACAGGTCTCTACGACCGCCCGAGCCCTGGTAGCCGTGGACGTTGACCCGGTCCACATAGCCCTTGGTCGTCGAGGAGAAGGAGTTCCAGGTCGTGCGGGCGAGGTCGTAGCTCGTCTCGTCCGAGGCCGAGATCTTCGTGCTCGTCAGGCCCCGCTTGTCCAACTCGCTGCGGACGTACGGCAGTACGGCGGACTGGACGGTCGAGTCGATGTGGCAGCCCTCCTGGGTGCCGGTCGCCGTCCACCAGCTGGAGCTCGGCTCGTTGAAGGCCTCGACCGTCGCGAAGTTCACGCCCCAGTTGTTCTTCGCGTAGAGGGCGACCGCCGCCAGGTGGGAGGCGTGCTGGCGGTAGTTCCAGGACTGGAGGTTGTTGCCGCCGTCGGAGGCGCCGGACGGATTGTGGTTCAGGCACATCCACCACATGGGGGAGTTGGCGAACAGCTCGGTGGTCGCGCCGCGGGCCGTCGCCTTCACCAGCATCGCCCGCTGGGTGGCGTCCGCCGTCCACTTCCAGGCCGAGGACGTCGGGTCCTCGTTGTTCCAGTCCTGCCAGTAGCCCTCGATCTGCTTGAACGCCGGGATGTTGGGGGAGGCGACCATGCTCGCGCCGCTCACGGTGTTCGAGCTGCACGCGCCCAGGTTGTAACGGGCGATGTTCAGGCCCAGGCCGGGCAGCGTGGTGCCGTTGTACGTCGTCGACTTGGTGGTGAAGAAGATGTCGGCGAAGTCGTCCCGCGCGCCGAACACATTGGCCCACCAGGCCAGCGAGGTGCCCCAGCCCTCCCACGTGCCGTACGAGGTCCCGGGGTTGACGGCGATCGTGGCGTCCGCGCGTGCGGTGCCGGTCGCGAGAGCGCTGCCGAGGAGGGTGCCGCCCGCTGCGGTCAGCAGGGTTCTGCGTCGGATCATGGCTTCTCCGCCTTTGCTGGGACCTGGCCCGTCAGGTCACTGGAGGGAAGCATCGGGTGTGGCGGGTGGGGTTGTCGAGGGTTGTGCCAGCCCTTTCTAAAACCTATGTACGAAGTCCCGAACAGCCCCTGCCGTACAGCCGGCGCCGTGCGGGTCTGGTGACTTCGACCTCGGGCCCTTATCGTGCGGGCGGCCCGCTGAAGGAGGCGTACGCATGCGCGTTCCGGTCGTGCAGCACACCACCCGGCGGCAGCGCGCGCGCCGCCGACGTGCGCTGTGGACCGGCGGCGAACTCCTCGTCACCGCAGGCCTCGTGCTCCTGCTGCTCGTCGTGCACCAGCTGTGGTGGACCAACCGGGAGGCCAGGCGCGGCGCCGAGCGCAAGGTGGAGGCGCTGGAGCGGGAGTGGGGCGACGGGGCCACCGACAAAGGCGGCGACTCCGGTACGCCCGTCCCGGCCGCGACGCCCCAGCCGCGCACCGGCACCCGTGACAGCCGACAGGTGGCCACCGCCGCGCAGCCCCGCCCCTCCTGGTCCCAGGCCTACGCCATCCTCGTCATCCCCCGTCTGGGCCTGCGCGTCCCGGTCGCCGAGGGCGTCAGCAAGCAGGAGGTCCTCAACAAGGGGTACGTCGGCCACTACCGCGGCACCGGGCAGCCCGGCCAGGTGGGCAACTTCGCGCTCGCGGGGCACCGGAACACGCACGGCGAGCCGTTCCGGTACATCAACCGGCTGCGGGCGAAGGATCTCGTGGAGGTCGAGACGAAGACCGCGACCTACACCTACGCCGTCGACAGGACGCTCCCGCAGACCTCGGCCGGTGACTCCGGTGTCGTACGCCCGATTCCCCGCTCGACCGTCGAGCCCGGCTACGGGTACTCCGAGCCCGGGTACTACATCACGCTGACGACCTGCACCCCGGAGTACACGTCGAGGTACCGGCTGGTGGTGTGGGGGAAGCTGGTGTCGATGCGGCCTCGGGCCTAGACGGCGGAAAGGGCCCGTCAGCAGGCTGACGGACCCCCATCCATGGAGCGGGCGAGGTCAGGCGTACAGCCTGACGGAGTTCGTCGGTGTGAGGTCCGTCCAGAGTCCGCCCGCACAGTTGTTGATGGTGAGGTCCCAGGTCACGCTTCCCGTGCCGTTGTATCCCGTGAACCCCTTGACGCCCGCGCCGCCCGTCTGGCAGTTCAGCACGGTGTAGTCGCCGATGAGGTTGTGCACGTTGTACGTGCCGTAGTAGTAGAAGTCGTACACCTTGGGGTGGTTGGGGCTGTCGTCCCAGATGTCGCCCTGGTAGATGCAGACATGACCGGCGTTGCAGACAGCGGTCTGTGCGGTACGGGGTGACAGGACCGGTGCGGCGGACGCGGCCGTGGATGCGGTGACGACCATGGGGACGGCCAGTCCCAGACAGGCCAGTAGCGCGACGAGGACGCGACGCATGGTGATCTCCTGACGGGAGTGCGTGGGGCGGGTGGGGGGTGCTTGCCGCGCTGTTCTCACCGGCACTGCGGTACGTGCGGCTGCCATTGCGACGGCGAACCGGTCGTCACATACCAGTCGTTGATGAATCCGCCGTCGCTGTCGAGGTCGAGCGCGAACCAGTAGCGGTCGCCGTGGCCGTCCGCGTCGCCGTCGCCCGTGGTCCAGCAGGCCAGCATCATGGTCTGGCCGTTGTAGTAGCGGTGCCCGGTGGTGCCCGAGCCGTAGCTCGGCCCGTTGTGGGAGGCCAGGTAGGACCCGGCCGATATGCCGGTCACGGACGCACACCACACGGTGTGCCCGTCGTGGTCGCAGGCCCAGCCCGCGGCCGAGGCGGGCGAGGCGGCCGTGCCCACCGCAACGGCGGCCAGCGCCAGCGTGCCGGCCAATGCGGCGGCGCGACGGCGTATGGGTCGGGCCTGGCGGACGCGTCTCTTCATGGGGTCCCCCGATCGTCGATTCCGCGGGGCCTCACCGTAGGTGCGGCCCGAAGGCGGCCGCTAACACTTCGAAGGCCGTCGAAAGGTGCCGGACCGACCGGCTCCGCCACATCGTGGAACGCGTTCCGTCGAACGGGAACCTGAGACTTCTCAGGGTGAGTTGAGAGTCCTCAGCGGGACTTGGGCGGGCTCTACGCTCGGCCCCGCTCGCGCAGCACCAGCACCGCCACCGCGGCCGACAGCGCCAGAGCCGCCGACACCAGCAGCGCGATGTTCGCTCCGTGCCCCAGACCCCCGCCCGAGGACGTCACGATCGCGATCGTCAGCGCGACGCCCGCGCAGGAGCCGATGTAGCGGAAGGTCTGCTGGGCGCCGGAGCCCATGGCAGCGCGGGCCGCCGGGACCGACTCCACCGACAGCAGGGGCAGGGCGGCGTTCAGGAGGCCGCTGCCGATGCCGCCCAGGATCAGGCCGGGCAGGAGGCGCTGCCAGGAACCCGAGTCGATCGCGCCGAGCATCGCCAGGACGCCCGCCGCGTGCAGGGCGAAGCCGACGGCCAGCTGGTGGCGGGGCGGCACGCGGCCCGCGAGGCGCTTCGCCTGCAGTGCCACCGTGAAGGACAGGCCGGACCAGAGCAGGAACAGCCAGGCCGTGTCCATGGGGGACAGGCCGAGCGCCTGCTGGAAAAGGACCGGCAGGAAGCTGAAGAGGCCGATCACCGCGAGGCCCGTGAACAGACCGCCCGCGGACGAGGCCAGGAAGCCCGGTCGGCGCAGCAGGCTCAGGTCGATCATCGGGGTCGTGGTGCGGTGCTCCACCAGTGCGAACACGGCCACCAGCACCATGGCCGCCAGGAACAGCAGGCCCACCTCGGGGCGCAGCCAGCCGTCCCGGCCGAGGGTGAGGGCGGCGACCAGGGAGACCAGGGCCAGGCCGAAGGTCAGTGCGCCCGGGATGTCCGGGCGGCCGCCCCTCGGCGAGCGGGATTCGGTCAACGTACGTGTCCCCAGGGCCGCCACGATCACCGCCGCCGCGCCCAGTACGCCGTACGCCACCCGCCAGTCGGGCATCGCGCCCGCGACGAGGGGCCCCGCCGCGATGCCGCCGCTCACGAAGGCACCCCACACGCCGGTCGCGTGCAGTCGGCCCCGTGGGGTCGGGAAGGCGTGCACCAGCAGGCCCAGGCTGCTCGCCAGGATGGCCGCGCTGGACGCGCCCTGCGCTATGCGCGCGAGCGTGAACTGCAGCGTGGAGGAGGCCAGGGCGCCGAGGGCCGTGGTGATGCCGAGGGCGAGAGTGCCGAGGAGGAAGATCCGGCGGCGGCCGTAGTCGTCGGCCAGGCTGCCGGCCACCAGCAGGAGCGCGGCGAGGCCCAGCGGGGTGCCGTTGATGAGCCAGGCCTGTGCGGAGAGCGGGGTGTGCAGGGCGATCGCCGTGTCCCGGAGCGTGACCACCGGGGCGGTGTACGTCATGAGGGTCACGGCCGTTGCCGCGCTGGTCAGGGCGAGGGTGGCGCGGGGGTGCGGGGGCGCCTCCGCGGGTGGGGCGGGCTGCTGTGCGTGCGCTGCACCGCCGGCTGCCGCCGGCACCTCGGCTGCTTCGGCCCCCGTAAGAGTTCGGTCATTGAACCTAGTCATGTCCTGAACCGTAGCACCTAGGTTCGGTCACTGAACCAATCTCGCGGAAAATGGTTACAGTGGACGTCATGGCACTCGGCAAGGACTACGCGACACAGGAGTGCTCCATCGCCCGCGCGCTGGAGATCGTCGGCGAGCGATGGACGCTGCTCGTCATCCGCGACGCGCTCTACGGCGTGCGCCGCTACAACGACTTCCTCGTCCACCTCGGCATCCCGCGCGCGGTCCTCGCCGCCCGCCTCCAGTCGCTGACGGCGGAGGGGATCCTGGAGAAGCGGCGCTACCAGGAGTCGCCGCCGCGGGACGAGTACGTCATCACCGAGCGCGGCATCGCGCTGTGGCCGGCCCTGCGCTCCCTCGGCCGCTGGGGCCGTGAGCACTACAACGAGACCCAGCTGCGCTACTTCCGGCACGTCACGTGCGGCACCGAACTCGGGCCGTACGGCGAATGCCCGGCCTGCGCAACCGTCGTACCCGTCGAGGACGTCCTCATGGAGCCGGGACCCGGACTCGACCCGAACCCGGCGGATCCGGTCAGCCGGGCGCTGCTCGCTCCGCGCAGGCTGTTGCAGCCCCTGGAACCGCCCGTCGAGAGCGGTCAGGTATAACCGAGGCAGAACGAACAGGCGAGCAGCAACAGACGAGCAGCAGTACGTACGCGTGAGGGGGGCGTCATGATCCGCAGCCGGATGTCGCTGCGCCCCGTCGCCGTGCTGCTGCTCCCGCTGCTCGTCCTCCAGGTCGCGCTGCTCGACACCGGCAGCCTCACCGCCACCTTCGCGCTCGCCGCGACCGCCGCGGCCGGCTCCGCGCTCGCCGCCTGCGCCCTGCTCACCGCTCGCTGCGCGCCCGCGGTGCCGCCCACGCGGGTGCGTACGGCCATCCGCGACCGCGCCCGCCGTACCGCATTCCTGCCGCAACGCGATCCCGACGCCAAGGGGCGCACCCGGCCCCGAGCCCCCGGATCCGCCCTTCCGGCGACCGCCGCGTAGGGCTCACTCACACATGTAGTCGGCCCCGCGCGGGTCGTCATGCCGCCTTGTCCCCATCCCGGCACGACGAGACCCCCGAAGGGCTCATTCATGTCCGTTTTTTCTGTCTTCGCCGACCTGGTCGGACACTTCGCCGACCTGCTCCAGCCGCTGTTCGGCGCCTCCGCGGCGGCCGCCGCCATCGTCCTGTTCACCGCTCTCGTACGACTGCTTGTGCACCCCCTGTCCCGGGCCGCCGCCCGCGGGCAGAAGGCCCGTACCGCGCTGCAGCCGAAGATCGCCGAGCTGCGCAAGCAGCACAAGAAGGAACCCGAGAAGCTCCAGAAGGCGGTGCTGGAGCTGCATGCCGAGGAGAAGGTGTCACCGGTCTCCGGGTGCCTGCCGTCCCTGCTGCAGCTGCCGGCGTTCTTCCTGCTGTACCACCTGTTCTCCAGCACGCACATCGGCGGGCAGGCGAACGAACTGCTCACCCATCAGCTGCTTGCCGCCCCGCTGGGCGGGCGGTGGGCGGACGCCCTCGGGGGCGGTGGGGTGTTCGGGGGTGCGGGGCTGGTCTATCTCGGACTGTTCGCCGTGGTCGCTGTCGTGGCCGTCTTCAACTACCGGCGTACCAAGCGGATGATGGCCGCCGACAACCCCCTCCCCGTGCAGGACGGCGAGTCCGTGCCGGGGCTCGGCACCGTCAGCAAGGTGATGCCGTTCATGTCCTTCTTCACCTTGTTCACGGTGGCGGTGGTGCCGCTGGCCGCCGCGCTGTACGTGGTCACCAGTACGGCGTGGAGCGCTGTGGAGCGGGCGGTTCTGTACTCCTGATCGCTCCCGATCCGATGGTTACGGTCCAGTCCGTGAACCGGGTATTGCGGACTGGACCGTGACCTTGGAGGATCGACCAGTCCTCCGATGGCTGCACCCATCGGTCGGGCGCCCCGCGATCGAGGGAGAAAGTGATCATGAAGCTGCTGCGAGTCGGTACGGCGGGAGCGGAGACGCCCGCGCTGCTCGACGCCGAGGGGGTTCTGCGGGACCTGTCCGGTGTCGTGACCGACATCGACGGGACATTGCTCGCCGACGACGAGGCGCTCGGCCGGATCCGCGCCGCCGCCGACGCCGGCGAGCTGCCCGCGCTGGACGCCACCGGACTGCGGGTCGGGCCCCCGGTGGGGCGGATCGGCAAGATCGTGTGCATCGGGCTGAACTACCACGACCACGCCCGCGAGACCGGGGCCCAGCCGCCCGCCGAGCCGGTGATCTTCTTCAAGGCCGCGGACACGGTGGTCGGGCCCTATGACACCGTGCTGGTCCCTCGCCGGTCGGTGAAGACCGACTGGGAGGTCGAGCTGGCCGTCGTCATCGGGCGTACGGCCCGGTATCTGTCGGACGACGAGGATCCGCTGGCGTACGTCGCCGGATACGCGGTCGCGCACGACGTGTCCGAGCGGGAGTTCCAGATCGAGCGGGGCGGGACCTGGGACAAGGGGAAGAACTGCGAGACGTTCAATCCGCTGGGGCCGTGGTTGGTGACGGCGGACGAGGTGGGTGATCCGCAGGATCTGTCGTTGAAGCTGTGGGTCAACGGGGCGTTGAAACAGGACGGGACGACCGCTGAGCAGATCTTCTCCGTGGCGGAGGTTGTTCGGTACGTCAGCCAGTTCATGACCTTGTACCCCGGGGACGTCATCAATACGGGGACGCCCGCGGGGGTTGCCATGGGGGCGCCTGAGCCCAAGCCGTTCCTGCGGGGCGGGGATGTGGTGGAGCTGGAGATCTCGGGGCTCGGGCGGCAGCGGCAGGAGTTCAAGGACGCCTAGGCGTTCCGCTGGAAAGCCGGGGAACTGCGCTGGTTCGTTGTCTGCGGGCCGTCTGTGGCTGGTCGCGCCCACGCGGCGGAGCCGCAAATCGACACAGCCCCGCGCCCCTTACGGGGCGCTTCACCCCTTGTGCAGGAACTCCTCCAGGGCCTCCACCACGAAGCGGTGGTCTGCCAGTTGGGGGAGGCCGGAGACCGTCACCGCGCCGACGACGCCCACGCCGAGGACGTTGATGGGGAAGGAGCCGCCGTGGGCCGCGTACTCGTCGGGGTTCAGGCGGGAGGAGTCCTCGAAGGTGGTGCCCTTGGCGCGGAAGCGGGCGCCCACCAGGTAGGAGGCGGAGCCGAAGCGTTCGACCACGCGGCGCTTGCGGGTGATCCATGCGTCGTTGTCCGGGGTCGAGCCGGGCAGCGCCGCGTGGAAGAGCTGCTGGCCCGCGCGGTGGATGTCGATCGCGACCGGGGCCTGGCGCTCGCGGGCCATCTCCACCAGCAGGGAACCCAGCGCCCAGGCGTCCTCATAGGTGAACTGGCTGAAGACCAGGTGCCGTTCCTGCGCCTCCAGTTCCTCCAGGGGCGGGGTGAGTTCCGGGTGGAACTTCGGGGTGATCTCCTGGTTGTGCGTCACAGCGCCACCGCCACTCCGTCGCGGGCCGAACGGCGGGCCGCCTCGAGCACATCGAGGGCGGCGGCCGCCTCCAGAGCGGTCACCGGGTTGGGACCGTCGTCGTTGAGGGCCCTGGTCACGGCCGCATAGTAGGCCGGATAGTCGCCGGGAAGGGTGGGTTCGGCGCGGCCTCCTCCGGTCAGCGGGGACTCGCCGGATCCGACGCGGCCCCACAGGGACTCGGGTTCCGTGCCCCAGTCGGCGGTCGTCCCCGGGCGCTCGCCGTCCCGCAGGGCCGCCTCCTGCGGGTCGAGGCCGTACTTGACGTAACCCGCCTTCGATCCCAGCACCCGGAAACGGGGCCCGAGTTGGGCGGTCGTGGCGGAGACGTACAGGTGGGAGCGGACACCGCTGGTGTGGGTGACGGCGATGAACGTGTCGTCGTCCGTCTCGGCGCCCGGGCGGCGGATGTCCGACTCGGCGTAGACCTGCGCCGCAGGGCCGAACAGAACCAGCGCCTGGTCGACGACATGACTGCCGAGGTCGTACAGCAGACCTCCGATCTCTGCGGGGTCGCCGGACTCGCGCCAGCCGCCCTTCGGCTGTGGACGCCAGCGCTCGAAGCGGGACTCGAAGCGCCATACGTCGCCCAACTCGCCCTCGGCCAGGAGCTTGCGGAGGGTCAGGAAGTCGTTGTCCCAGCGCCGGTTCTGGTAGACGGAGAGCAGCAGGCCGCGGTCCTCGGCGAGGGCGGCCAGCTCGCGCGCCTCGGCCGCCGTGCCCGCGACGGGCTTGTCCACGACCACCGGGAGGCCGGCCTTCAGGGCGGTGGTCGCCAGCGGGACATGCGTCCTGTTCGGGGACGCGATGACGAGCAGGTCCAGCTCGGCGGCGCGGTCGAACAGCTCGTCGGAAGTCGCCGCGATCCGTACGTCCGGGTACTCGGCGCGGGCCTGCTGCTGCCGCTCCGGGTTCGAGGTGACCACCGTGTCGAGGGCGAGGCCCTCGGTGGCGGTGATCAGGGGGGCGTGGAAGACGGAGCCCGCGAGGCCGTAGCCGACGAGGCCCACGCGCAGAGGGGTGCGAGTCATGCCTCCACTTTCGCAACGCTGTTGCCAAAGTGCAAGCGGGGGAGAATGGAGGCGTGGACAGGACGAACGCAGGAACAGGGGCCGGACGGGTGGGGGTGGCGGGCTCCGCCGGCGTCAATCTGCCGGTGCTGCGCAGCCACAACACGGCGCTCGTACTCGATCTGCTGCGCACGGCAGGGGCGGAGGGCATCAGCCGGCTGGAGCTCGCGGAGCGGACCGGGCTGACCCCGCAGGCCGTCAGCAAGATCACCGCACGGCTGCGGGACGAGGGGCTCGCGACGGAGGCGGGCCGCAGGGCCTCGACGGGCGGCAAGCCCCGCACGGTGCTGCGACTGGTGCCCGAGGCGGGCCACGCGGTCGGACTGCACCTGGACCGGGACGAGCTGCGGGCGGTACTGGTCGACCTCACGGGGACGGTGGTGGGGGAGCGGCACACCTCGCTGGACCTGGGGGCGGGGGCCGAGGCAGTCGTCGCCGCGGTGGCGGGGGAGGCGGGCGCGCTGATGCTCGGGCTGTCGGGCGCCGGTTCCGTCCTCGGTGTCGGTGTCGCGCTCCCCGGTCCGCTCGACCACAAGAGGGGTGTCCTGCACCGCGTGACGGGATTCCCCCAGTGGAACGGCTTCCCCCTGCGGGACGCGCTCGCGCGGCGGCTCGGGGGGCCGGTCGTCGTCGACAAGGACACCAACGCGGCCGCGCTGGGACTCGCCGTCGGCGGCGAGAGCGGGTCCTTCGCCTATCTGCATCTCGCTACGGGACTCGGCGCCGGGCTGGTCATCGGCGGCGCCCTGCACCGGGGCGCCCGTACCGGGGCCGGGGAGTTCGGGCACCAGGTCGTCCAGCTGGACGGACCGCCGTGCGGCTGCGGCAACCGCGGCTGCATCGAGGCGCTGTGCCTGGCCGCGATGGCACGCGGCGCGGTCGACGAGGCGGCGCACGTCCTCGGCATCGGCGCCGGCAACCTGGTCGCCCTGCTCGACATCGACCTCGTACTCCTGGGCGGCCGCACCGTCACCGCCGCCCCGGACGCCTTCCTGCGAGGGGTGCGCACGGTCCTCGTCGAACGCGCCGGCCGCCTCGGCGAGGACCCGGTACCGGTCCGCCTCGCCTCCGGCGGGGTGGCCGAGGGAGCGGCACAGCTGATCCTGGCAGGACTCTTCAACCCGTCCGGCGCTGGATCCTTCAGCCCGTCCGGCGTCGGACCTCTCACCCCGTCCGGCGTTTGAGGACGAGGCCGTCAGGCCGAAAGGGGGTCTGGGGCCGCAGCCCTCAGGGACGGGAAGGGGCGGAGGGGGCGAAACACCTCAGGGACGGGAAGGGGCGGAGCGGGCGAAACACACGCTTGCGTCCGGCGGCAGCCCCCCCCGCGCGTGCGCTGAACGAGCGGACCTGACGCCCCGCACGGAGCGCCACCGCTCCCCACCCGCCACCCCCCGGCAGACTCACGTGTCCATGCGACCCTGCACGCCCGTCTCCCTCTGCCTGGCGGCAGCCGCCCTGCTCCCCGCGGCACCCCCCGCGCACGCGGCCGACGCCCCCACCTGCGCCGCCCCCGACGCCCGCCGCTTCCCCCTCACCACCCGCATCCACGGCGGCCCCGACACCTATGAAGCGGGCGGCGGATACGGCATCTGGTATCTGGACCTCACCAACACCACCACCCGGACCTGCGGAAACATCCACCCGGTGGTCGTGCTCGTCGACGACAGGCACGAGCTGACACCCTCGCAGCCCCATCTGGAGTTCTACGACGGCCCCCACCCGCACCCCGTCCAGTTCGAGACCACCGACGAGGACGAGCTGGTCGGGCCCTTCGACGACGGCTTCCCCGGGTTCACCGTCGGCCCCCGACAGACCGTCACCGTGAAGATCCGCCTCGCCATCACCTCGGACGCGGCACCCAACCAGGTCACCGCCGACGCCGCCGTCGTCCAGCGGCGGGGCGACGACGGCGACTGGGTCGGACAGTCCAACGACTACGCCTTCCGCATCCACAACGACGCGAGCCCCACCCCCAGCCCCGCCATCTCGGGAACCGGCAGCACCCCGCCCAGCCGCGCCCCCCGCCTCCCCTTCGCCGACGAACTCGCCCGCACCGGCCTCGGCACCCCCGGCGTGGCCCTCGCCGCCGCCGCGGTCCTCGTCACCGGCGGTGCGCTGCTGCTGGCCCGCAGACAGCGCAGGCGCCGCTGAGACGCCCATTCCCCAAGATCCGGCCAGTGTCTACGCTGGGGGCGCACGCAGCACCGCGTACATGCGTACGGCAGGAGATCCCGCACATGGCAGAACGCAGGCCCATCGAGTCGTGGCTCACCGACATGGACGGTGTACTCATCCACGAGGGCGTACCGATCCCCGGCGCCGACGCCTTCCTCAAGAAGCTGCGCGAGTCCGGCAAGCCGTTCCTGGTCCTCACCAACAACTCGATCTACACCCCACGCGACCTGCACGCCCGGCTGCGCCGCATGGGACTGGACGTGCCCGTCGAGTCCATCTGGACCTCGGCCCTGGCCACCGCCCAGTTCCTGGACGACCAGCGGCCGGGCGGCTCGGCCTACGTCATCGGCGAGGCGGGCCTGACCACCGCCCTGCACGACATCGGGTACATCCTCACCGACCACGAGCCGGACTACGTCGTCCTCGGCGAGACCCGTACGTACTCCTTCGAGGCCATGACCAAGGCCGTACGGCTGATCAACGACGGGGCCCGCTTCATCTGCACCAACCCCGACGAGACCGGTCCCTCCACCGAGGGCCCGCTGCCCGCCACCGGCGCGGTCGCCGCGCTGATCACCAAGGCGACCGGCAAGAAGCCGTACTTCGCGGGCAAGCCCAACCCGCTGATGATGCGGACCGGTCTCAACGCGATCGGGGCGCACTCCGAGACCAGCGCGATGATCGGCGACCGCATGGACACCGACGTCCTGGCCGGCATGGAGGCCGGAATGCAGACGTTCCTGGTGCTCACGGGGCTGACCCGGCCCGAGCAGGTCGAGAACTTCCCGTACCGGCCGTCCAAGGTCGTCGACTCGATCGCGGACCTCGTCGACCGGGTCTGAGATCGCGGACCTCGTCGACCGGTCTGAAACCCCGCGTGACCCATTCGGAGCAATGCGGCCCCGCTGAGGATGCGGGGCCCCGGCCCGCGGGGGAGTCTCCAGTTATCTGGAGGTTTCACGATGGGTTCACTACGTCTCACTCTCTGTACCGGGGCCCTGGCCGTCTGCGCCCTCGCCCCGCCGGTGTACGCGGTCGACGCGGGCGGAGCCGGTATCTCTGTGAGCCCCTCGTCCCCCGCGCCGGGGGCGGACGTCGCGCTCCATGTGACCGGCTGCTCGGCGAAGGCGGGGAGCGCCTCGTCCAGGGCGTTCGTCGCGGACGTGCGACTCGCGGGCGCCGACGGCACCCTCACCGGGAACAGCCGCGTCCGCGCCTCGGCCGAGCCCGGCTCCTACGACGTCAAGGTCACCTGCGGGGGCGCAGTGACCACGGCCAGGATCACCGTCGTATCCCCGTCAGCATCCCCGTCCGCGTCCCCGTCCAAGTCCCAGCCGGTCTCGCACCCCGCGGCGTCCCCCGTCGCCCCGGTCCACGCCGGCGGCGGTGGTACGGCGCACTTCGCCACCGTGGACGTCCGCGAGGCCGGGCCCGGCACGGGGCAGGCAGTCACCGGGCTGGTGCTCGTGGCCGCGGCCGCGGGCGCCGTCGCGGTCCTGAGCGCGCGCCGGAGCCGCGGAACGGACTGAACCCATGTCCGACGAAGAACGCCCCTCCGGCTCCGGGCGCCTCCTGATGGCCCTGACCTGGGCGGCGCTGTTGTTCGCGCTGTGGCAGTGGGGTGTGCAGTTGACCGACGTACGGCAGGGTGTGTCGGCACCCGCCACCGGTGACATGGGTGCGGTGGGACGGCCGCCGGAAGCGGAACTCCCGCCCGCCGCCCGCCCGTTGGGGAACGCACTGCCGCAGCGCATCGACATTCCCGTCCTGGGCGTCCAGGCACCCGTGGCGCCCCGCGGCCTGGACCGGCAGGGGGCGATCGAACCGCCGCCCTTCAACCAGGCGGGCACCGTCGGGTGGTACGCCGCCGGGACCCGGCCGGGCGCCGCCGGGGCAGCGCTGATGGTGGGTCACCTCGACACCGAGACCAGGCCCGCCGTCTTCTACAAGCTGGGCTCCCTGCGGCCCGGCCAGACCGTCCGCGTCACCCGTGACGACGGCAGGATCGCCGAGTTCACCGTCGAGGGCGTCCAGGTCCAGAACCGCGACCACTTCGACGCCCGGCAGGCCTACGGACCACGCCGACCCGGGCGCGCGGAGCTGCGGCTGATCACCTGCGGGGGCACCTTCGACCGGGACACCGGCAACTACACGGCGAACGTGATCGTCTCGGCCTACCTCACAGGAACCGGTCACTGACCGCCCACACCTGCCCCAACCGGCGGCCTGCTCCCTGAAGCCGCCGACCGGGCTGGCCCTCAACCACGCAGGGGCTGCGGGCGTGCTGCTGGCCCCCGGACTCCCGGCTCGCCGGGGTGTCTGGTGCGGTCATCGCGAGGTAATCCTTGGTACCGGCGCCGGGGTCGCCCCACCTGCACCCGGCCCGGTCGGCGGCCTGCTCCCCCTGAAGCCGCCGACGGAGCAAACCGCGCGCAGCATTCCGGGGGCCGGCCCCCGGACCCTCAGCAGAAGGGCAGGTCGCCGGGTGTCTGGTGCGGGCATCGCGAGGCGATCCTGAGTGCCAGCGCCGGGGTGCGCCGCCCTGCACCTGGCCCGGCCGGCGGCCTGCCCCCTGAAGCCGCCCACCGGGCTGGTTCTCAACCGCGCGCAGGGTCTGCGGGAGTGCTGCATCATTCCGGGGGCTGGCCCTCGGACTCTCGGCAGAAGGGCAGGTCGCGGGGTGTCTGGTGCGGGCATCGTGAGGCGATCCTGAGTGCCAGCGCCGGGGAGGGCGCTGCCCTGCGCCTGGGCCGGTCGGCGGCTTGCCCCCCGAAGTCGTCGACCGGGCTGGTTCTCAACCGCGCGCGGGGGCTGCGGGAGTGCTGCCCCATTCCGGGGGCCGGCCCCCGGACCCTCAGCAGAAGGGCAGGTCGCCGGGTGTCTGGTGCGGGCATCGCGAGGCGATCCTGAGTGCCAGCGCCGGGGAGGGCGCCGCCCTGCGCCTGGGCCGGTCGGCGGCTTGCCCCCCGAAGCCGTCGACCAGGCTGGTTCTCAACCGCGCGCGGGGGCTGCGGGAGTGCTGCAGCATTCCGGGGGCTGGCCCCCTCCGGGCCCCAGGCAGAAGGGCAGGTCGCCGGGGTGTCTCGTCCTGCACCTGGCCCGGTCGGCGGCCTGCTCCCCCTGAAGCCGCCGACCGGGCTGGTCCTCAACCGCGCGCGCACGGGCTGCGGGAGTAACCCGGCGACCGGCGCGGGAGGTCATGGGGTCACAGCGGCAAGGACCGGCCGGGGGCTGGGGCCGTCTGAGACGACTCTAGAACGGATGAGCGCCACAGCCTAGAGGCCGGATGACGCCAGGTTCCGTTACGGTGGCTCTCCGTCATACACGCTGGTGACCGACGGTCCATCAGGGGTTCTACGGCGGCCCTCAGGACCGGCCGGGTGCTGCCGTGCCACCCCGGCCATGACGCTGTAACAGCTCGCCGACAAGGCTCGGGCGACCTCGTGGGCGAGGCGGGCCGTATGTCAGGATTGAGACTCGGACCAGTGCACCCAAGGGGGAGTTGGATGTACGGCATGAGGGGGGCCCGAATGAGGGCTTCCGCGGCGGTGCTGGGGGCGGCGCTGCTGGTCGCGGGATGTTCCTCCGGGGGCGGCGACGACAAGAACGCCGGCGCGAAGATCACCCAACAGCCCAAGGACAGCGACCCGTTCTGGGTCAACCCGGACGGCAACGCGGCACGTCAGGTCGCCGCCTACGCCAAGTCGGGCAAGGACTCCGAAGCCGAGCAGATCCGCAAGATCGCCGAGCAGCCGACCGGCGAGTGGATCGGCCCGGAGAACCCCGAGCAGGAGGCCCAGGGCTTCACGGAGGCCGCCGACAAGGCCGGCCGCACGGCCCTGCTGGTCCTCTACAACATCCCGCACCGCGACTGCGGCCAGTACTCCCAGGGCGGCGCGGCCGACGGCAACGCGTACCGCGCCTGGATCGACGGCGTGGCCACGGGCATCGGGGACCGCGCCGCCATGGTGATCCTCGAGCCGGACGCCGTACTGCACCTGGTGGACGGCTGCACCCAGCCCCAGTTCCAGGAGGAGCGCTACAGCCTCCTCAACTACGCCGTCACCAAGCTCAAGTCCCTGAAGAACACCAAGGTCTACCTGGACGCGGGCAACGCCGGCTGGGGCCACCCCGACCAGATCTTCCAGCCCCTCCAGCGCGCAGGCGTGGCCCAGGCCGACGGCTTCTCGGTCAACGTCTCCAACTTCTACTCCACCCAGGACTCCATCGCGTACGGCAAGCAGCTGTCCGCAAAGGTGGACAACAAACACTTCGTCATCGACACCAGCCGCAACGGAAACGGCCCCTACACGGAAGGCAAGCCGGACGAGAACTGGTGCAACCCGCCCGGCCGCAAACTGGGCGAGACCCCGACGACCAAGACAGCAGATCCGCTGGTGGACGCCTACCTGTGGGTCAAACGCCCAGGAGAGTCCGACGGCACCTGCAAGGGCGGCCCCAAGGCAGGCGAATGGTGGCCGACCTACGCTCTGAAGCTGGCGGAAGGGTCAAGTCTTTAGGGGCGCGGGACTGTGACATCTGCGGCTCCGCCGCGCGGGCTCGACAAGCCACAGCGCTCCCGCACCCGAAAAGACAACCCGCGGGAGCGCTACGGCACCCTCACCCACTGCGCCTTCGACGGCGTTCCCTGATCGTCATCGACGAACAGCATGTACCACCCCGAAGTCACCAAGTTCCGATTCTTCGGCACGGTAACCGTGATCTTGTCCCCGGACACCTGGTAGTCCAACGCAATGGACCGCTGATCCACGTCCGTGACATGAGTGGACGCACTGGGCCGAATCAACCGCACCTTCTTGATCGCCGAAGCCTGCGGTGACGTGAACGTCCCCGACCCGCCCCGAGCAATGGTCTGCGGCCCCCCGGACAGTGAAGGCCGTGAATCCCGATAAAGATAGGGCGGGGTGTAGATCTCGATCCGCTGCTCGAACTTCCCCGGCTTCGTGTTCGCCTTGTCGCCGTACAGGGAGTCCGACCCGAAGAACATCACCCGCCCGTCCGGCAGCAGAATGGACCCCGAGTGATAGTTCCGCCCCACCTCGGGGTCGGCGACCCGCTGGAACGTATTGGTGTCCGGGTGATAGAGCCGGGCCTGCAGGATGTTGGAGTCGCTGCGCCCGCGATAGTCCTCCGACCCGCCGGACACCAGCACCGTGTCGTCCGGCAGCACCGAGGACTGCGGATACCGCGTTCCCTTCTCCAGCGTCGGCCCGTCCACGAACTTCGGGTCGCTGTCCTTCAGATTGATCAGCCGCGTCTTGTTGCTGGACAGCTTGGACTCGCCGACACCGCCACCGCCGATCACCATGAACTTCTCGTTCTGCGCCGGAGGCAGCAGCACCGTTCCGGACGTCTCCATCTCGTTGGCGTCGCTCAGCCCGGGCAGCTTGGTGAACTGGTTCGTATCGACGTCCCAGACACCCGGAGTCCGGCCGACGTTGTCGGGCCCGTACCCCGCATTCGAACCCGAGTAGAAGATCTTTCCGTTCTGCATCAGAAACAGCGCCGGATACGTCGGGAACTGCCGGATCTTCGACGTGTACGTCCACTTCTTGGTCTTCGGGTCGAAGACCTCGTTCTTGCCCGGCACCAGCTGCCCGATGTCGTCGAGTCCGGACACACTGAGGATCTTGCCGTCCGACAGAGTCGTCAGCGTCGGATACCAGCGTGCCTCGTTCATCGGGTCGACCTTGATGTACTTCTCGGCGACCGGGTCGAACTCGAAGGCGTCCCGGATTCCCTGGAAGTCCTTCTTGTCGAGGGCGAGCTTCTGCGCGATGCCGTACGTGTTGCGTGCGTCGGCGCCGGTCAGGCCCTGGATCCGGTAGTTGTCCTGCGTACCGGTCTCGTACTTCGATCCGCTCTTCTTCGCCTCGACGTAAATACGGCCGAGTCCCGGGTCGTTGCGCAGGAACTTCCCCGTCTTCGGGTCGAAGACCTTCGTCGCGCGCGGTACGAGCACCGGGTCCTTGGACACGAAGGTCTTGCCGTTCTCCTTGCCCGTGAACTTCGTCCCCGCGGGCAGGGTCATCGGCTTGTCCGGGTTCTCGTTGTGCACCACCATCAGGCCGCCGGCCTTGGTGACGTCACCTTTCAGCTTCTCGTACCGCTTCGTACCGCCCGCGATCAGCAGATTGCCGTTCGCCAGCTGGGTGTGGCCGGTGCAGAACAGGTCCTTGGGCGTCGGGATCTTCTTGATGGTGCCCTTGACCGGGTCCCAGATCCGGGTGTCGAACTTCTTCGCGTTGAAGTTGTCCTGGTTGTTGCCTGAACCGGCGATCAGCAGCACCTTGCCGGTGCGCAGCAGCGCCGCGTGAATGGTGTCCTGGCGATATTCGGGCGGGAACTCGATGACGTCCCAGTGCCCGTTCTTCGCCTTGTACTCGGGTCTGTTGATCTTGTACTGGTGGTATTTCTCGGTGCCGACGCGGTAGAGCCACGGCCCGTTCATCCCGGCCAGCGCGAGCACCACCGCCGTGCCGATCGCGAGTCGACGGGCGCGGCGGCGGCCTGCACGGTCGTTCATTCCTTACGTCCCCCAAATCCACCGAGAGCGATCTGCATCGTCTGGTCAGTGCCTGCGCCCGAGCCCCCGCCGGAGGCGGCCCAGCTGGGCTTCTGCCCCGAGCCGTGCGGCGACTGCGGCGCGTGCTGCCCGGGCAGCGGCTTCGGCTGGTACGCCGCTGCGGGCGCCGCCGAGTCCTGCGGCTCCTCGTACAGCGGTACGGGCGGCTGCTTCTTCGCCTGCCTGAGGCCGTACCGCCAGGCGAAGATCGGCGACGCCGTGATCAGCAGGGCGAAGGTGGCCCAGATGATCATCGCCGGGTGCGAGTGCCCGAGTGTGAGACCGGCGGCGATCGAGCCGCCGAAGACCAGGATGAAGAACAGGTGGATCCGGAAGGTCCCGAACAGCGTGTCCGGGCTGGCCGAGTCGCCCTTGGGCGTCACCACGAACTTGCTCTTGCGGCGCAGCACGGTGTCCATCAGCGAGCGTGCGTAGATCGGCGCCGAGAGGGCCGACATCACCATGCCCGCCACACCGCCGGAGCCCTCGGGCTCGTGCGGGGAGACGTTGTGCCGGCGGTTCCAGACGTACAGGCCGATCTGCAGCGCGGACGCGTTGCCGTACAGCATCAGCCAGACCGTCGGGTCGATGTTCACACCCGAGGCGCCAAGACCCAGGAACAGCGCACAGCTCAGCGCCGCCAGGATCCAGTTGAGAGCCGACATCGGGTAGAAGATGATCATCATCGTGTAGTTGAAGAGCTTGCCCGGAGGCAGGGAGAACCAGCCCTTCCAGTACTGCTTCAGGATCGTCTCGTAGGTGCCCCGGGACCAGCGCAGCTGCTGCGTGAAGAAGTCCGTCCAGGCACCCGGGCCCTCGCCCACCGCGAGCACGTCAGGCGTGTACACCGACCGCCACTTCTTCCCCGTCGCCGGGTTCCGGTGCCGGTGGATCTCGAAGCCGGTGGCCATGTCCTCGGTGATCGAGTCGTACAGGCCGCCGATCTGCTTGAGCGCCTTGATCCGTACGGCGTTCGACGTACCGACGAACATCGGGGCGCCGTAGCGGTTTCCGGCCCGCTGGATGAGGGCGTGGAAGAGGAACTGCTGGGATTCGGCCGCCTTGGTGATGGGGTTGTCGTAGTTGCCGTACACCTGCGGGCCGATGACGAAGCCGACGTCCGGGTCGCGGAAGAAGCCGAGCATCCGCTCCAGGTAGTTGGGCAATGGCACGTGGTCGGTGTCGACGGAGGCGAAGAAGTCGTAGTCGTCGCCGTGCGCCTCGAGCCAGGCGTTGTAGTTGCCGTGCTTGGTCTTGGCGCGGTGCGGGCCCTTCTTCTGGTTCCACTTCTCGACACCCTTGCGGGAGAAGTGGTGCACTCCGAGGCGCTCGCAGACCGCCTTCACCTCGGCGTCGTCGCCCTCGTCGAGCAGCCAGATGTGCAGAAGCCCCCGGTGGCGCAGCCGCACGGCCGCCTCCAGGGTCTTCGTCACCATCTCCAAGGGTTCCTTGCCGGGCACGTACGTCGTGATGAACGCGACTCTGGTGCCGGTCTCCGGGACCACCGGGATCGGGTCGCGGGCCACCAGCGTGGCGTGCGCGTTGGACAGCACGTTCATGCAGCGGAAGAACTCGATCAGACCGATCGAGACGAGCATGACGACGTCCAGCGCCGGCAGGAAGCTGAAGGCGGGGTAGTCGCGCTCGGTCCAGTGCTGCGGCTGCAGCAGCCAGCCGAGCAGGATCAGCGAGAGCAGCGGCGCGGCGCCCAGCATCAGGGCGGCGCGCAGCCGGTGCGGCTCCTGCGAGAGCAGGGAGCGGTACTGCACCTTGTACGGCTTGTCCGGGTCGGGCTGGGTGAGGGGACCGGCCAGCCGGCTGTAGTGCTCGTAGTCGTATCTCGGAAGGGTCTTCTTGATGCGCCGGAACTGGCCTGTCGTGCTGTTCCGGTGGGAGTCCACCCTGAGCTGGGTTGTTTCTGACGGATCGAAGTTATGCCGGGCGCCCGTCGGCGTCGACGTCATGAGTCATCCCCCCACACGCAGGTCGCTGCGTGTTGTGTCGGTTCCTTCCGCCCGCGGTCGAGTCCCCCTCGACTCTCCACGGACGAATCAGTGACCGGCCGCAGTCACCACACTTTCCACACCCAAAGACATGGAACCGCGACCTTCCGGTTGCATGATGCCCCCCTCGGCATCCGCTCGTGAACGGGGCCCCTATCCCCGCGAACCCGGCAACCGCTTACTTGCCCCCCAACTGCCGCGTATCCGCAGCATCTTGGAGAACAGGGTTCTACGGCGTTCATCATGATCGCAAGACGCGAAACGCGGTGTTTACCGGTCATACGCGTTCATTGTGGCGCCTGTGGGGGTCGTGTGGACCAGTTGTGGACAGCCGGGCGCGGATGTTGCCGAAGTGCTCTCCCCGTCCGTACGCGATGGAAGGCGTCGGTGGCTGAAAAGCTCGGTCGGTGTCCGCGAGGCCGGCGCCTGCTTGCGCGGCCTGGTACTCCATACGGTTCACGAAGGCGTCGAGTTCAATGAGGTCCGGCTCGCGCGGTCCCGGAGGGCAGCCTGCGGGCGCTGCCCAGCGCTCCGCCGGGTGCGCGGGACGGGGCCGTCGGGCGTCTGCGGCTCCGGCGTGGCTGCGGACCGGGCTCCTCCGCCTGCGGCCACCGCAGTGCCGGGGCAAGGGGGTGTGGGTGGCGGAGCCCCCACAACGCGCGGCGAAGCCGCGCAGAAACGACGATGGCGGGGCATGTTCGCGCTTTCCGCGAACATGCCCCGCCATCGCCATCGTGCGCCGCCAGGGACTCGAACCCCGGACCCGCTGATTAAGAGTCAGCTGCTCTAACCAACTGAGCTAGCGGCGCCTGCTGACGTCGTAACTCTACCCGACGGCCGGGGGTGCTCCTGACCACCCGTCCCGGTGGCCCCCGGGGCCGCACGAGGCGCTTGTACATCATTCGGACCGTCAACATGCGCGTCGGGAAGAGGGTTGGGAAACTGATCATCGTGGACAGGCCCGGTCATTTTCATCTGGAGTGTGAGGGGAATCGCATGGCGACTCCGGTATTCGAGGAATTCGATCCGGCGAACGACTGCGACTGCCCGGGATGTGCGCACTGGCGGAGTGTTCTGCCGTATTCGCGGGCGGTACGGCACCCGGCGGCCCGGCGCGCCGTGATCGTGGCGGCCGCCGCGTCCGCGGCCCTCGGCGCGGGGCATGTGGCACCGGCGCTCGCCGCCCCGCAGGTACCGCCCGGACCGGGCGTTTCCGCAGGCAGCGAGGTCGCCACCCCGCAGGGGCACCGGGCCCCGCTGCACGGCAGGGGCGGCCCGCCCGAGCCCGCGGGTGACGTCAAGGCGCCTCAGACCACCCGCGCGGACATCATCACCCGGGCCAAGAAATGGGTCGACGCGAAGGTGCCGTACAGCATGGAGGCCTACTGGTCCGACGGTTACCGACAGGACTGTTCGGGCTATGTCTCGATGGCCTGGGGACTGCCCGGAAACGAATGGACGGGAACCCTGGGCAAGTTCGCGGAGCGCATCACCAAGGATGAACTGCAGCCCGGCGACATTCTGCTGTTCCACAATCCGCAGAACCCGGAGAGGGGCTCGCACGTCGTCATCTTCGGCGGCTGGAAGGACTACACGCACAGCTCGTACCTCGCCTACGAGCAGCGGCCCCCGCAGGCCCGCCGGAAGGAGACCCCGTACGCCTACTGGCACCAGTCGAACCGCTACGTCCCCTACCGCTACAAGGGGCTCAAGGAGGACCCGGCGGCCGGTCCGGACAAACCGGCGAATCCGCCGGGCGTCGCGGCGCCGTACCCGGGAGCGGCGTACTTCGGCCCCGGCGCGAACAACAAGTACGTGACCCAGCTCGGGCAGATGCTCGTCGCGCGCGGCGCCGGGCAGTACTACGCAATGGGCCCCGGTCCGCGCTGGTCGGACGCGGACCGCCGGGCCACCGGGGCCTTCCAGCTGGCCCAGGGCTGGAACGGCGCGGAGACGCGCGGGCTGCCGGGGCCGCAGACCTGGGACCTGCTGGTGTCGGGCAAGGGCAAGGACATCGGTCCGGTCGACGCGCCGGATGCGCAGGTGCCCTCGTCCCATGGGGTGCCGGGCTATCCGGGACGGGCGATGTTCCGCCCCGGCGCCTCCAACCCGTACGTCACCCAGCTGGGGGAGCAGCTGGTGAAGAAGGGCTTCGACAAGTACTACACCGCCGATCCGGGGCCGGACTGGGACGAGGAGGACCGGCGCAACGTCGAGGACTTCCAGCGCTCCCAGGGCTGGCGGGGCGGCGCGGCGGACGGCGTCCCGGGCCCGGAGACCTGGCGGCGGCTCTTCTCCTGAGCGCTTCCGGCCCCTGGCTGCTTTGTCTGGTTCCGAGCGGTTTGGTTTGACCCATCTGTTGTGACGCATTTGTTGTGACGCATCTGGCGCGGAGGCTGGAGGCACGCATGAGTACGACGACCACTTCACAGACGCCCGAGTCCGAGGGGCCCGGCAGACCCGGTCGCCTCATCCAGAACGAGGCGACCACCGAGATCCCCGTCCATCTGCTGTTCCGCGACGAAACGGCCCCGGTGTCCGTGCCGCTCAGGCCGACGGTGGTCGGCCGTCGGCAGGCGACGGGCGAACAGCCGCG
This sequence comes from Streptomyces longisporus, assembly GCF_039532765.1. Classification (NCBI taxonomy): domain Bacteria; kingdom Bacillati; phylum Actinomycetota; class Actinomycetes; order Kitasatosporales; family Streptomycetaceae; genus Streptomyces; species Streptomyces longisporus. Next base: position 507,408 of record NZ_BAAASG010000011.1, on the reverse strand, counting down.
GTTCCGGCGTCCGACCGCGCTGAAGCCGCGGTCCGCGCCCGAGATCGATCCCGACCTGGGCGAGCGACCCGCCAGGGTGCTGCCCGCGACGGCGGGCGTCCTCGCCGGGGCCTGCGGGGCGGCCGGCTGCGTGGCGACCTCGTGGTGGGCTGGCGTCCTGCCGTCCCTCGCGGTGACGGCGCTACGGCTGCCGGCGTATCCGGGCGCCGGTCTCGGCCCCGCGCAGTGGGCGGCCTACGCGGGCGCCGCGACGCTGGGCTTCTTCGGCTTCGGCGGCCTCGCGCGCGGCCGGACCGGACGGGCCTGGGTGCTGGGGCTGTACGGCCGCTACCGGGGCACCGTCCGGCGCACCGGCCTGATGTGGGTCAACCCGCTGCACCTGCGCCGCCGCGTCGACGTACGGCTGCGGCACTGGCGCAGTGAGGAGATGCCCGCGGCCGACGGCAACGGGGTCGCGCTGCGGGTCGTCGTGCTGGTGGTGTGGCGGGTGCGGGACACCGCACGGGCGGTGCTGGGCATCGAGGACCACGAGACCTATCTGCGCGAGTGCGTGGAGGCGGCCCTCGCGCGGGTCGCGGTGGAGGCGCCCGGTGCGTCGAGGGGTTCGGTGGAGGCCGTCACGGAGGCGCTGACCCGGCTGACGGCGGCGGACGCCGCGCCGGTCGGGCTCGAGGTGTTCTCGGTGCAGCCGGTCCGGGTCGAGTACGCCCCCGAGGTGGCCGCCGCGATGCAGCGCCGCCGTATCGCCGCCCTGGACGCAGAGCACCGCGCGACCGTGCTCACCTCGGTCGTCGACTCGGTGGAGGACACCGTGACGCGGCTGACCGTGCGGGGCCTGGTGGAACTGGACGACTACGAACGCAAGGCGCTGGTCAAGGACTTGACGGTGGCGTTCTGCGCGGGGCGCACCGAACCGGGCCCGTGATGGCGCGGCCATGTCGTGTGCATGGACATGGCCAACAATCGGCAATAATCTGGGACTTGGTCTAGACCTGCACGCCTCATGGAACCTCCCCCACGTTCTTCAGGAGCGGCAGCATGCGCAAAAAGACCAAGTGGTACGCCGCCGCGCTCGGACTCACCACGGCAGGAGCCCTCGTGCTCTCCGCCGGAGGCGCGAGCGGCCACGGCTACACCGACCTCCCCGTCAGCAGGCAGAAGCTCTGCCAGAACGGCACCGTGACCGACTGCGGCGAGATCCAGTACGAGCCGCAGAGCGTCGAGGGCCCCAAGGGCTTCCCCGCCACCGGACCGGCCGACGGCGCCATCTGCTCCGGCGGCAACTCCCGCTTCTCCCAGCTCGACAGCCCGAGGACCCCCTCGGGCGGCGCCTGGCCCACCACCCGGGTGACAGGCGGGCAGAGCTACACCTTCCGCTGGCAGTTCACCGCCATGCACGCCACCACCGACTTCAAGTACTACGTCACCAGGCAGGGCTGGAACCAGAACCACAACCTGGCCCGCTCCGACCTCAACACGACACCGTTCCTGACGGTGCCGTACAACGGGCAGCGTCCCCCGGCCACCCTCTCCCACAGCGGCACACTGCCCTCGGGGCTGAGCGGCCACCACGTCATCGTCGCCGTATGGACGATCGCGGACACGGGCAACGCGTTCTACGCCTGCTCGGACGTCACGTTCTGAGGGTTCCTTGAGCCCATGGCGCGGTCGGCGTGGGTAGGTTCCTCCCACGCCGACCGAACGAGGCCGGCGTACGACCTCGGGGGACCCCATGGAAGCGTTCTTCTATCTCGTGCCCGGCCTGATGATCGCGCTCGCGCTCAGTGGTCTGATCGGCCTGCTGCTGCGCGCCCGGAACATCACCAGGGCCTGGAACAGCGGGCTCACCGCCGAGGCGCGGTGCCTGAACACGTACACCACGACCAGCGGCGGCGGCGAGACCTCCGTGAGCACGACCCTGCACCACGTGTACGAGTTCACGACCCGGGAGGGCCGTCCGGTCCGCTTCGAGGAGAGCAACGGGCCGCGGACGATCGTCACCGGCGACATCGTCACGGTGCGCTATGCGGCCGAGCACCCCGAGCGGGCCACGGCGAAGCCGCCCCAGCCCGGCCGGCTCCTCGCCGAGCAGGGCTGCCTGCTGGCCTTCTTCGGCGTGTTCATCGCCGGCTGCATCGCCTTCATGGTCGGGTTCAGCCTGATGTCGGACGCCTTCGGCTTCGGCGAAGGCGTGGACGACACCACCAACACCGTCGTCGTGGACGGCGTCACGATGACCCCGTGACCCTCCACATCTGACGGCCCATCAACTACCGTCTGCCCCCATGGAGTCCACGGGGCCCGGCAGGCGCACGGTCGCGGAACTGGTAGCCGAGCGGTGGGGCGACCACCGGCCCGGCCTGTGGTGCGAGGAGCGGGTGCTCACCCACCACGAGGTGGCCGCGGGTGCCGCTGCCCGGGCGGCGCTGCTGGCCGATCTGCTGCCGCCGGGCGCCGAGCCGCATGTGGGCGTGCTGCTCGACAACACCCCCGAGTACCCGCTGTGGCTGGGTGCGGCAGCGCTCGCGGGCGCGGCGGTCGCCGGGATCAACCCCACCCGCCGGGGCGCGGAGCTGGCCCGCGACATCCTGCACACCGAGTGCCGGATCCTCCTCACCGAACGCGCGCACCTCCCGCTCCTCCGCGGCCTCGATCTCCCGGGCGTACGCCTCCTGCTGACCGACGGCGAGGAGTACGACAATCTGCTCGCTTCGTATACGAACGCCGCACCGGACGCCTCCCGGGCCACTCCCGACGACCGCTTCCTCCTCTACTTCACCTCGGGCTCGACCGGCGCCCCGAAGGCCGCGATCTGCTCCCAGGGGCGACTGGCCGCCGCGGGAGCCTCGCTGGTCGGCCAGTTCGGGGTGCGCCCCGAGGACGTGCACTACATCTGCATGCCGATGTTCCACGGCAACGCGGTGATCGCCGACTGGGCGCCCGCGCTGGCGGCCGGCGCGGGCGTGGCGCTGCGGCGGCGCTTCTCGGCGTCGGGGTTCCTGGCGGACGTACGGAAGTACGGGGCGACGTACTTCACGTATGTGGGGCGTGCCGTGCAGTACGTCCTCGCCACCGAGGAGCGCGAGGACGACCGGGACAATCCGCTGCGGCTCGGCTTCGGCACGGAGGCGGGGGCGGTGGACGCGGCGGCCTTCGAGCGGCGGTTCGGGGTGCGGCTGGTGGAGGGGTACGGGTCGTCGGAGGGCGGGGCGGCCGTGCAGTGGTCGCCAGGGACACCGCCGGGTGCGGTCGGGCGGGCGGCGCCCGGGCTCGTCGTACTCGATCCGGAGACGCGCAAGGAGTGCCCGCCCGCGGTGTTCGACGCGGCCGGGCGGCTGCTCAACGGGGACGAGGCCATAGGGGAACTGGTGAACCAGGGGCCGAATCCCTTCGAGGGGTACTGGCGCAACCCCGCGGCGGAGGCCGAGCGGCGGCACGACGGCTGGTACTGGACCGGCGACCTCTTCTACCGGGATGCCGACGGCTACCTCTACTTCGCCGGCCGCACCGACGACCGCCTCCGCGTCGACAGCGAGAACCTGGCGGCCGCGATGATCGAGAACATCCTCGCGCGGTACGAGGGTGCCGACGCCGTCGCCGTGTACGCCGTGCCCGATCCGGTGACCGGGGACCAGGTGATGGCGACGATCGCCGGGAGCTTCGATCCGGTCGGTTTCGCCGGCTTCCTGGCCGCCCAGCCCGATCTCGGGACGAAGATGGCACCCAGGTTCGTGCGGGTCGTGGACCGGATGCCGGCCACGGCCACGAACAAGATCCACCGGTCCCAGCTCAGAAGGGAGGGCCTCCGCTGCACCGACCCGCTGTGGTGGCGCCCGCCGACCGAGCAGACCCCCACCTACCGAAGGCTGACCAGCAACGACCTGGAAGTCGCCGAAGCACGCTCCACTCCCGGCAGAGACCTCGCCTGAGGGGCCGCGGGCGCCAAAGCCCCCGCCGTGCGCGGTGTCACGGCCGGGGGCCGGCTTCTTCACTCTGCGGTCGCGACAGCCGCTGGTGGAAAGGGGCGCGCGGTTGGCAACGCCACCACTGTGCGCGGTGTCATGGCCGGGGACTTCTTCGCTCCACGGCCGACGGAGGGCGGCGAAGCGCCCACGGTGCGCGGTGTCACGGCCGGGGGCCGGCTTCTTCACTCTGCGGCGGCGGGAGCCGCTGGTGGAAAGGGGCGCGTGGGTGGCAATGCCGGCACTGTGCGCGGTGTCATGGCCGGGGGCTTCTTCGCTCTACGGCCGACGGAGCCGCTGGTGGAAAAGGGGGCGGGTGGGGGAGTGTCGACGGTGCGGGGTGTCATAGCCGGGGGGCTGGCTCCTCCACCCTGCGGGCGCGGGAGCCGCTGGTGGAAAAGGGGGCGGGTGGGGGAGTGTCGACGGTGCGGGGTGTCATAGCCGGGGGCTGGCTCCTCCACCCTGCTGGCGCGGGAGCCGCTGGTGGAAAAGGGGGCGGGTGGGGGAGTGCCGACGGTGCGGGGTGTCATAGCCGGGGGCTGGCTCCTCCACCCTGCGGGCGCGGGAGCCGCTGGTGAAAGGGAGGGCGGGTGGCGAAGTGTCGACGGTGCGGGGTGTCATAGCCGGGGACTGGCTCCTCCACCCTGCGGGCGCGGGAGCCGCTGGTGGAAAAGGGGGCGCGCATGACAACGCCCCACTGTGTGCGGTAGCCGGGGGCTGGCTCCTCCACCCTGCGGCCGCGACAGCCGCCGGTGGAAGGGGGGTGTGGGTGGCGAAGCCCCCACAACGCGCGGCGAAGCCGCGCAGAAACGACGATGGCGAGGCCGGTTCGCGCTTTCCGCGAACATGCCTCGCCATCGCCATCGTGCGCCGCCAGGGACTCGAACCCCGGACCCGCTGATTAAGAGTCAGCTGCTCTAACCAACTGAGCTAGCGGCGCCTGCTGACGTCGTAGACCTTAGCATCCTGATCGGCCGGGGGAAAAATCGATATCCGTACGGCTGCGCGGGCCGCCCGCACGGCTGCCCAGAGCAGGATCTCGGGGCCCGGCAGCCAGGGGTGGCGGGTGTCCGGGGCGACCAGCCAGCGGGAGTCGGGGGAGGTCGGCGGGGTGGTCGCGAGCAGGGGCGGGACGGTCACCGCGTCGCCGTTGCCGTGGCACAGCAGCGGCGGGATCGCTCCCGTACGGCCGAACTCCTCCCAGCGCAGCAGTGAGGGCAGCCGCTGGGCCGTGCCGGGCGCGGCGAACAGCAGCATCCGGCCCCGGAACGTCGCCACCGGGCCGGAACCCGGCCCCTCGTCCCACAGCCGGTCGACCATCCGGCGCGCGAAGACCGCCGGCGCGCTGACGACGTCGAAGATCGTGCCGCACGGGAGCACCACCGGGGCGTCGGCGTGCTCCTTCCAGAGGGCGAGCGTGCTGCGCGGGTACGTCCCCGCCGAGGCGAGCCAGGCGGCTCCGTCCGCGGTGACTCCGCTGACGTCATCGATGCGTTCGCTGCTCATGACATCCATGTCTACCGGCTGTGAACGCACCGCTCCTCACGGTTGCCGGAAACCGGGACAGGTGGGAGAGAAGAGGAGTATCTTGCCCGCCTGGCATATGCCAAACCGAAGTGGACCGTATTCACACCGGGTCGGCGGGGCCGCGCCCTTCGGCGCCGCTCATCAGGTCCCGCCCGTACTCGACCATCTTCTTGGCATAGTCCTCGGTCCACTCGGCGCGTTCCGCGATGGCCGCCGGCGTCAGCCGGTCGAACCGCCGGGGGTCCGCCAACTGCGCGGCCGCCATCGCCTGGAACTCCACCGCCCGGTCGGCCGCCGCGCGGAACGCCTGCGCCAGCTCCGTCGAGCGGGCCAGCAGCGCCCGCGGGTCGTCGATCGACTCCAGGTCGAAGAAGTGCTCAGGGTCGGAGGCCGCCTCCGCGGGCTCGAAGAGCAGGGGCGCGGGGCGTAGCCGCGGTTCGTTCCGACGCGGCGTGGGCTCCGCCATGTCTTCTCCTCCTCGTACGTCGCAATCGGCCCGTCCAGGACCACCGGGCCACCGTCCATTGTCCCGCGGCCACGCAAGTGGGCCCGGAACCCCAGGTCCCTCAAGTCCTGAACGCCACCCGATGTTCCCCGAGCCACACCGGCCCCATGCTCACGGCTGCCGGCTCACCCGGTGCTGGGCCAGCCGTGCCAGTACCGGGTGGTTCGCCTCCCAGCCGTCGGGGCTGTATCCATTGGCCGCCTCCGGCGGCGTGCCGGCCTCTGGCCGGCGGGCACGCGGCGGAGGGCTCGGCGGGGGTGGTTCGGCCTCCGGTGTCATGGCTGCCGGCTCACCCGGTGTTCGGCCAGCCGTGCCAGTACCGCGTGGTTCGCCTCCCAGCCGTCCGGGAACTTCACCAGCGTTCCCAGCTGCACCGGCTCCGTGGACGGGTAGTCGTCCAGGAGTTCGCTCACCCCCGCCCGGCAGATCACGATGCAGGCGTGGCGGTGGCGGGAGGCGAGGACGCACAGGCGGCCTGTTTCCAGGTGGAAGGCGGTGGCGTCGGGGCGGCCGGAGAGCGGGTGGAGGACCACCGTGACGTCGTACTCGCGGCCCTGGAGACGGTTCGCCGTGTCGACGGTGACGTCCGTGACGCCCAGCTCCGCGAGTGCCGCGCGGACGGCCGCCGCCTGGTCGCGGTGGGCCGTGCCGACGGCGATCCGGTCCGGGGTCAGCGGCATGGGCTCCTCGGGCGCACGCTCCGACGTGGCCTCGCCGCCCCGGTCCAGCAGCCGCCGTACGACCGTCGCCACCGCCCGCACCGCCTCGGGGTCCGTGCGCGGGGTGTGCCGCGCGGGCAGTTCCAGCAGCCCCCAGCCCGACTCGGCCGCCTCGTCGATCACCCGGTCGGGGCCGGAGCCGTCGGACGGGACGGTGAAGGCCAGGCGGCGGTCGCCGTGGTCCGTGCCGCTGCGGAAGGGCGTGTACGGGTAGAAGGCGTCCGAGACCAGCGGGGCCGCGGAGGCCGGGAGGCGCCAGGACACCGGCAGGCGGTGCTGCGGCAGTTCCGGGTTGTGGGCCAGAAGGGTGGTCACGGCGGAGGCCGACGGGTCGTAGGACAGGCCCGCCCACTGCTCGCTGCCGACGATGGAGAAGGGATCGAGCTGGCCCGGGTCGCCCACGAACAGCGCCCGCTCGAACAGCCCCGCCACGGCGAGCAGCGCGTCCGAGCGCATCTGGTACGCCTCGTCCACGATCGCGTGCCGCCACGGCTCGTCGACCTTCACATGTGCCCACTTCGCGGCCGTGGAGACGACGACCGAGAGGCCGGTCAGGTCGGCCGCCTTCGCCGACTTGCGGACGTTCGGCAGGTCGTCGAGCGCCTTGTCGTACGGGTCGGTGTCGCTGCTGTGGAGACGACCGACGGGGAGCTCCCGGTTCTTCTCCGCGAGCCGCAGCACGAGATCGTCGACCTGGGCGTTGGTCTGGGCGACGATCATCAACGGGCGCCCCGCGTCGGCCAGTTCGAGGGCCGCACGGACGACGAGCGTGGACTTTCCCGCACCGGGAGGGGAGTCGACGACCACGCCCCGGTGGGTGCCGTGCAGGGTGTCGCGGAGGATGGTGTCGGTGGCCTCGGCGGCCAGGGCGCCGGGGTCGAAGGCGGTGGTCACAGGACGTCCTCCGCGGTCAGGGGATCGGCGGCCTCCGCGGCGGCCTCGCCCGGCGGCCCGCCGTGCGTCCACGGCGTCTCCTCCGGGTCGGGCAGCTTCGGACCGCCCCGCTGCTCGTGCTCGAAGAGGGTGAAGCAGAGCCGGTCGCCCTTCTCGGGCACCGAGCCGGCCTCGGGCTCCTTGCCACGGCCCATCTTGTCGAGGACACGCAGCACGAGCAGATCCTCCGCCTCCCGCCCGACGAACTCCGCCGCCTGCGGCTTGCCGCCCAGCGAGCGGTACACCCTGACCCGCTCGCCCAGATGCGGGCGGTCCTCCGTCCGCACGGTGACCAGCGGGCGGGGGCTCGGCCGCTTGCCCTCGCTGTACGCCATCACGACATCCGTCACCTCCCCGGCGAACGCCTCCCCGGACAGCCGCCGCCCCGCCATCACCAGCGGATCGTCGAGCGCCTCCTGGGCCTCCAGCCGGGCCTGTTCGCGCTCGCGCGCGGCCAGCTTGTTGGCGGCGGTGACCGCGTCGTCGCGGCGCGGCTGCGGCGGCTCGCCCGCGACGATCCGGTCCCGGTGGCCGGTGAACGACCAGCGGTCGCGCGTCCACCGCTCCTCGACATGCGCCCCCTCGGGCAGCGCCCGCAGCAGGTCGAGGCCCTGCCACACCTTCTCCCAGGTGGGCAGGGTGCGGCTCAGCACCAGCTCACGGATCTCCCGCTCGGCGGCGGTCAGTTCACCGAGCCGGTCGTCCGCCTCCAGCCCGTCCTCGGCGACGGCGAGGGCGGTACGCGCGCGGTCGTAGCGCTCGATGGCGGGCGCGAGCAGCTTGTTGTCGAACGCCGGGTCCGTGGCCGGTCCGGCGGGCGGGCAGAGCAGTTGGCCCTTGGCGTCGCGGGCGAGCTCGGCGTGCAGCGCGGCCTCGGCGCCCGTCGAGCCCTCCGGAGGGTCGATCCACGCGAGCAGGGCGCCCAGGTGCTGGTCCTCCAGGGTGGACTGCCCGGTCGCCCAGTGCCGGGCCAGGACATCCGTCATCGCCAGCAGGAGGGACGATCCGGGGACGCGGGCACGCTCCCCGAAGTGCGTCAGCCAGCGGCCGAGCAACGGCACGCGCGGTGGCGCGGGATACGGCGCCTCCGGGTCCTGTTCCGCCGTACGCCTGAAGCGCATGGAGCGGCCGAGCAGCCGTACGAATTCGACGCCCGCCCGGCTCGGCACGATCAGCTGCGGGGCGTCCGCGCACAGCTCGACCTCGACCTTGATCCGCTTGCCGGTCTCCGGATCGGTCTCGTTCCGCTCGGCGGCCTCCACGTCCTCGGCGTACGCGTCGAGATACGGCAGCACGACGTCGGCCAGCTCGGCCAGGAACGTGAATCTGAGGTCGCGGTCGCGCGGCTGCGGTACGGCCAGCAGACGCGGCGCGTCCCGGTCGGTGCCGACGAGCGCGCCGAGCGGGGCGCCGGCCTCGCCCGCGGTGGTGAGCGGCACGAAGACCAGCGGCCGCTCGGACAGATGCCGGTGCCGGACGGTGGCGGCGGCTTGTGCCCGGCCGGTGCGCACCGCTTCCAGGCGGGCGAGGGTGGAGATCAGTGACACGGGGTGACCTCCTGACCGAGGGGAGCGAGGGCTTCGGCACGCAGGTGCGCCGCCCTCCGCAGGGCCGCCACTGCCGGGTCGTCCGGGTCGCCGCTCTCGCCACGGGCCGCCGACAGGACCTCCTCGACCGTCGTCAGGCCGCCCAGTTCGGCGCGGACCGAGCGGCCCAGGGAGGTCACCGCGCCGGCCGCGCGGGAGCGGTCGCGGCAGTGGAAGGCCAGCTCGCAGGCGGACAGGCACTCGGGTGCGTACGTCGCCGGGACTGACTCCACGGCCGAGGTCAGCTCGGCGGCGGGCAGCTCCGGGGAGAAGCAGGTGCCCTCGGGGAGCGCGTGGGCGATGTCCTCGATACGGGTGAGACGCGCCAGCTGGCGGCCGGTGACCGCGCGCTGCTTGCGCACGTCGACGGCCGAGGCGGTGGGGAGGTTGGAGAAGTCCTTGGGGCAGACGAGGAGGATCCGGTGCCGTACCTCGGGGGCGGGGTCGAGGCGGGCGGCGACCTCTTCCAGGGCGAGGACGTACACCGCCGCCTGGCGTGCCGCCGCGCCCACCTTCGCCGGGTCCGCGGAACCGTCCAGCATGGGGAAGGACTTGATCTCCACGACCGTCCAGCTGCCGTCGGGGTGCACCACCACGGCGTCCGGCTCCAGGAACGCGGGGGAGCCCGCCACGTCGAGCGCGAGCATCGGGTGGTCGAGGAGCGTCCAGCTGCCGGCGGCCGCGGTGGCCTCGCGCAGCGCCAGTGCCGTGCGGGCCGCGCGGCCCTCGGGGCCGGTCGCGGAGAGGTCCGGTACCTGCGCCTCGGCGGGCGGCTCCGCGCGCCGGTCCAGCTTCTCGTGCACCAGCTTGAGCAGCTCCGCGCCGCCGTCCGCCTTGACCTTCGCCTCGAACGCGTTGCCCCGCGTGAACGCGAACTGCGACTGCCCGAAGACCGAAGGGGAACCCAGCGCGCTCGCCACCGCCGCCTTGTTCACCCCGGCGCCGTCCAGGATCGCGCGCCGTCTGCACCCGGGGTTGGCGGCGAGGGCGGCCAGGGCGCGCGCGTCCAGCGCCTTGGCCGGTACGTCGGGACCGCGCAGCTCAGCGAGCCGCTGCCGGAGCGCTTTCCCCCGCGTCCGTGGGAGAGGCACCCGGCTCGGCTCCGGATCCGATCCGGGACTCGCGCTGCCGTGGAATTCGCTCACCCGCGGAAGTCTGGCATCCGGCACTGACAATTGAGGAACCTGCGACCTGAGCGCCCCCTGCGCCGAAGGCCAGCCGCTCCCTGATCCCGTCCGCGCCGCGCATGACGTACCGCGTCAGGAGCAGCCCGACGCCCATCACGGCCGCACCCGCGACCGCGTCGAGGAAGTAGTGGTTCGCGGTGCCCATGACCACGATCGTGGTGAGCAACGGGTAGGCGACGGCGGCGACCTTCGTCGTACGCGTCCTGCCGTACCGCCACAGCATGACCCCGCACCACAGGGCCCAGCCCACATGCAGGCTCGGCATGGCCGCGTACTGGTTCGTCATCCCCCCGAGGCCGCGCGGGGCGCTGGCCTCGCTGCCCCACCAGCCGTACGAGCTGTACTGGGCCATCGTGTCGACGAAGCCGTGGCCCGCGGAGAGCAGGCGCGGCGGGCAGGTCGGCAGCAGGGTGAAGCCGATCAGACCGATGAAGGTGGACGTCATCAGCCAGGTGCGGGCCGCGCGGTAGTGCACGGCGCGCGAACGGAACAGCCAGACCAGGATCGCCGGTGTGACCAGGTAGTGCAGCGATGCGTACCAGAAGTCCGCCGGGACGCCGAGCCACGCCTCGCGTGTGAAGAGCCGGTTGAGCGGGTGCTCGGCGTTGATGTGCAGGAACTTCTCGATGTGCAGGATCGTCACGCCGTGGTCGACGGCGCTCGAGGTGTCACCGCGGGCGAGGAGCCGGCCGGCCGAGTAGCAGGCGTACACCAGCAGGATCAGCGGCAGTTCGGTCCACCAGCGCAGACGGGAGTGCGGGGTTGCTGCCTCGATGCCCGGTGTCGTCTCGGTCCTCGGCATCCGATCGCCTCCCCCTTCTTTCTCGCGCGGCGCCCGGCCGGCCGGTCGTGCCACTTTACGGCGTACGTGCGCACCCGCTTCGGGCGCCCCGGCCCTCAAAGACGCAGAGATCGCCCGCCGGGTTGCCCGCCCCAAGGGTGCGCGATGATGGAGTGGTTCCGCCTGCGATTTCTCCCGGAAGGCTTTTCCGCTCATGGCACCGCGCATTCTGCTGGCCCGGCACGGACAGACCGCGTGGTCGCTGTCCGGCAAGCACACCGGCAGGACCGACGTGCCGCTCCTGGAGGAGGGCCGGCGCGGCGCCAAGCTGCTCGGCGAGCGGCTGCACCGGATGCCGTTCGAGGGGCTTCCCGGGGTCGCCGTGCGCACCAGTCCGCTGGCACGCGCGCGTGAGACGTGCGAGCTTGCCGGGTTCGGGGAGCGGGCGGTCGTGTGGGACACGTTGATGGAGTGGGACTACGGGGCGTACGAGGGGATGACGCCCGAGGAGATCCAGGGCGTGCGGCCGGGGTGGTTGATCTGGCGGGACGGGGTGCCCGGGGGTGAGTCGCTTGCCGAGGTGGCCTCGCGGGCGGATGAGGTGGTGTCTTGGGCGCGGGCTGAGGAGCGGGATGTGCTGGTGTTTGCCCACGGGCACATTTTGCGGTCCATCGGGGCTCGGTGGTTGGGGCTGCCGTTGGATTTCGCCGCGCGGATTCGGTTGAACCCGACGTCGTTGTCGGTGTTGGGGTGGGCTTATGGCGAGCCGGCCATCGAGAGCTGGAACGACCTGGGGCACTTGACCGGGGAGTGAGCTGTGCCGGGGGTGCCGCGACCGCCCGCAGCTGGGGCGGCAACGGCGGGCGGTCCGTAGCTACGGCGTTCGGGGCTGGTTGGCGTGGCGTTCCAGGAAGCCCGATACGCCCGATGCCCGGCGGTGGGGGAGAAGGACCCTTGCCGTTCCTGCCAGCATTGTCTGGACTCGGGAGGACTGGACCTGGTCCAGGAGGTCCAGTACCTGCATTCCGGCTGTTGCCGCCTCGTCCGGGCGGCCGCCTCTGGCCAGGTCGTCCGCCAGTTCCGCCGTGTACAGGGCGATATTGCGGGTGAAGTGCGGGTTCTGGAGCTGGGCCGCGCGGCGCGCGTGGCGTGCAGCGCGCTGCCAGTCGCCCAGCGTCGACCAGCACTGCGCCTCCAGGCCCTCCAGCTCGGCCTCCCCGTAGAAGCTCATCCACTCGGGGTCGGCGTCCGAGGGGCCTCGCTCGAAGAGGGTCTGTGCGCGGACGAGCGCCTGTTCGCAGGCGGTGCGGTCGGCGAGCCCCGCCCAGCCGCCCGCCTCGCGCAGCGCGAGCAGCGACATCAGGCGGGCGGAGCCGAGGGGGCGCGCGACGCGTTGTGCGGCCTGCGCGGCCCGGACCGCCTCGCGCGGGCGTCCGGCGTCGCGCGCGAGGAAGGCCGTGTTGCAGAAGGCGTGCGCCTCCAGGGCGTCGTCGCCGGTCATCCGGGCGGTCGCGAGCGCCTCCGCATAGTGCGATCGGGCATCGTCGAACCGCCCCGAGTCGTGCGCCAGCCAGCCCACGGAGATGGCGAGTTCACCGGCGCCCGAGTGGAGACGGTCGGCGGTCGTCTGCCGGGTCGCGCCGGCGTCCAGCAGCGCATAGGCGGCGCGCAACGGAGCCGACGCGCGCCGGTAGAGCCCGTCCGCGCCGTGCCGGTCGTCGAGCAGCCGGATTCTGCGTACGGCCTCTTCGAGCGCGTACGCGTCGTTCGCGCCGGGGCGGCGGACGGGACGTCCCGCTGCCGCGGCGTCGAAGGCGAGCCCGATCGGGCCCAGCGAGGCGGCGGCCACCGTGGCGCCACCGCCGGTCATGAATGCGCGACGCAGCACGTCGCTCTCCTCGTAGTTCTCGTGAAGCGCATGGCTCTCGTGGTGATGCCCATGCGGGTCGTAAGGGACTTGCGGGTGGTGAGGGACCTGCGGGTCCGGGTTGTCCTGCCTCTCATACGGCTCGTACGCCCCCGGTGTCTCACCGGTGGTGTGCGCCCGGCGTCCGCGCACGGACGAGCGGGGCGCGAAGCCCAGGTCGGTGAGGGTGCGGCCGGGGAACATGTGCAGGAACACCCGTTCGTATGCGTAGTTGGGGCAGCGGATCTCGCCCGCCTCGACCCGGCCGATGTAGCGCGCGTCGCAGCTGACCCGCTCCCCGATCTCGCGCGCGGCCCGGCGCACCGCGGCGGCGAACTCGGCCGGCGAGCGCTGTCCGCGCAACTGCCGGAAGACGAGGTTCGGCCGCGGTGGCCTGGGGGGCGTGGGCTGGGACGAGGTCAGCTGTGACGACGCCATGGCCGGGTCCTCTCGTGCGAACCGTCGAACCATGCCGGATTCAGGGTGGGTTGTCCGTGAAGAGCCCTGTCTCCAGCGGGGAAGAACGTACCTGCTGTGCCGGACTGCTCACGCTGTGTTTGGCTACAAACCGGATATCTCATACGGGATCTGCCATGAACTGCCATCCTTTGTGGCTGACTTCTGCCGTAGCCGTTGACGCGTGCGCCGCGTTGAACCCTGCGGACCGGGAGCCGCCCGACTCCCGACCCGCTTCGTTCAAGGAGGGGTTCCGTGGTGGAGGCCGGGATGGAGACCAGACAGAGCGTCGTTCCTCGTACGCCGCCCGCGACCGGGGCGCACGCCCCGGGGTGCGGCGAGCCGCCCCTTCCCGACGGTGCGTGCGACCTCGTCACCGTGCCGACCCGGCAGGGGCTGGAGGCCGTCGACATCCTGCGGCGCGGCGCGGGCGACGCGGTCGGCCCCGTCCTGCACGACGACGACTGCAACACCCTGGGCTTCGTGGTGCCGCCAGGCACGGCCGCCGCCTGGGACGTCCCGGGCAGTACCTGTACGGAGACCGACGGCCGCGGTCTGAGGCTGAACCCCGAGCCGCCCGTGGCGGGCTCGGACTGGCTGCTCCCGCCCGGTGAGGCCGACCTCGCGACGGATCCGGCGGTGCTGCGTGCCGCCCTGGGCGAGGCGGCGCGGATCATCGAGGCCGCGGACAACTGCCGCTGACCTGGTCGCTCGTGCCACCCCGCGCAGGCGTGGCCGTCCGGCGCTGCCGATAATGGCGCAATGGGAAAGTCCAGGAACCCCCGGCGCGCAGGCGGCGGAGCCGAAGCGGTCGTCGAGGCCGTCGACGGCGGGCTCGCCGAGCTGATGCCCGACCGGGACCGGGCGCGGTCCTGGACGCTGCTGATCGACGGGGCGCCTCAGTCGCACGTCGATCTCGACGACCCCTCCTATCTCTCCTTCGAGTACCAGCGCCGGCTCGGGCATGTCATCGACCTCGTCGCACCGGCCGGGAAGCCCGTGCACGCCGTGCACCTCGGCGGTGGAGCCCTCACCCTCGCCCGTTATGTCGCCGCCACCCGCCCCCGCTCCACCCAGCAGGCCGTCGAGCGGGACGCCGCGCTCGTCCAACTGGTCCGCCGTGAGCTGCCGTTGGACCCGAACGCCCGCATCAGGGTGCGCTCCGTCGACGCCCGCGAAGGGCTCGCCAAGGTGCCCGACGGCTGGGCCGACCTCGTCATCGCCGATGTGTTCAGCGGCGCCCGCACCCCGGCCCACCTCACCTCGACCGAGTTCCTCGACGACGTCCGCCGGGTCCTGAAGCCGGGCGGCTGCTACGCCGCCAACGTCGCCGACGGGCCGCCGCTCGCCCACCTCCGCGGCCAGATCGCCACCGCTGCCGCCCGTTTCCCCGAACTCGCGCTGGTCGCCGATCCGACCGTGCTGCGCGGCAAGCGCTTCGGCAACGCGGTCCTCGTCGCCTCGGACGTCCCGCTGCCGGTCGCGGAGCTGACCCGCCGGGCCGCCTCCGACCCGCACCCCGGCCGCGTCGAACACGGCCGCGCACTCCTCGACTTCACCGGCGGGGCGACCCCGGTGACGGACGAGGCGGCGGTCGCGTCTCCCGCGCCGCCGCCCTCGGTGTTCCGTTGACCAGTTCCCTGCTAGTAGTTCCCGATCTCCACATGCGGCGGCCCGTCGTGCCAGGTGCAGATCACCGAGACCTTGTTCGTGCCCGAGGTGAACTCCACCCGGATCCAGGTCTCCGTCTTCCACGTCTGCATCGACCAGCCGGTGTCCGGGGTCGCCATGACGAGCGTCGCCGCACTCTTGCCGAGGTCGAAGACCACCCGCCCGCCGTCGGTGTCGTAGCTCTTGACCTGGCCGGATGAGGTGGGGGTCGGGGTGGGGCTCGAGGTCGGCGTCGTCGACGGCGTGGGCGCCGGGGAGGGCTTGCCCGACGTGCCCTTCGACGGTGACGGCGAGGGCCGCTTCGTCGACGACGCCAGCGGCTTCGACTCCTGCGTGGTCGCGTCCGCCGCCGTGATCGGCAGGGCGCGCGGCGGGTCGTACGCCGTGCCCGCCATCACCGTGTGGACACCCCACCAGGACAGCGTGACCGCCGCGCCCGTGGCGAGCGACCAAGCCAGTACGTGTACGAGTCCTCTGCGCATCGCGGGCCATACTGCCTCACGCGTCCCACGGGTGTCCCGTCCGTTGTCCACAACCGAAGAGTTGTCCACAGGCTCCGATGCGGCTGTTCCGCATGGCGTACGGTGCCGCGCATGGCAAGTGTGCTCGTGGTCGAGGACGACCAGTTCGTACGCTCGGCGCTGATCCGGCACCTGACCGATGCCGCGCACACCGTGCGCAGTGTCGGGACGGCGCTGGAGGCGCTGCGCGAGGTCGCCCATTTCCGTTTCGACGTGGTGATTCTGGACCTGGGACTGCCCGATCTGGACGGGTCCGAGGCCCTGAAGATGCTGCGCGGCATCACGGACGTGCCGGTGATCATCGCCACCGCGCGGGACGACGAGACGGAGATCGTCCGCCTGCTCAACGCGGGCGCCGACGACTACCTGACCAAGCCCTTCTCCGTCGAGCACCTGTCCGCGCGGATGTCCGCGGTCCTCCGACGGTCCCGGTCCTCCCCTTCGGACGCCTCGCCCTCCACGGTCCTGCGGGTCGGCGGCCTCACCGTCGACCCGCTGCGCCGCCAGGCCGAACTGGACGGCGTGCGGCTCGACCTCACCCGCCGCGAGTTCGACCTGCTCGCCTTCCTGGCGGGCCGGCCGGGCGTCGTCGTACCCCGCAAGGAACTCCTCGCCGAGGTGTGGCAGCAGTCCTACGGCGACGACCAGACCATCGACGTCCATCTGTCCTGGCTGCGGCGGAAGCTGGGCGAGACGGCGGCGCAGCCCCGCTATCTGCACACGCTCCGGGGCGTCGGCGTGAAGCTGGAGCCGCCGGGTGGGGAGCCGCCGCGATGAGATGGGCACTGGTCAAGGTCTGTCTGGCGGTCACCGCCATGGTCGTGGTCGCCTTCGCGGTGCCGCTCGGGCTCGTCATCAAGGAGATGGCCCGCGACCGCGCGTTCTCCAACGCCGAGCGGCAGGCCGCCGCGGTCGCCCCGGCACTGTCCATCACCACCGAGCGCGACCAGCTGGAGCGGGTCGTCGCCTCCGCGGGCTCGGACTCCGGGATGGCCGTGCACCTACCGGCGGCCGCCGGACAGCCCGCCCTCGACATCGGGCGGCAGCGCGCCGCCGGGGAGGACATCGCGACCGTGCGCAAACTGGGCCGCGCCTCCACCACCGCGGTCTCCGGCGGCTCCACGCTCCTCCAGCCGGTCGCGCTGAGCACCGGGGCCATAGCCGTCGTCGAGGTGTACGTCCCCGAGTCCGAGGTCAGCAACGGCGTCGGTACGGCGTGGGCGGTGCTCGCGGGTGTCGGGATCGCCCTGATCGTCGGATCCGTCGCGGTCGCCGACCGGCTGGGCGTACGGATGGTGCAGCCCGCGCAGAAGCTGGTCGAGGGCGCGCACGAGCTGGGGGAGGGGAAGCTCGGGGCAAGGGTGCCGGAGGAAGGGCCGACCGAACTGCGGCTGGCGGCGGTCGCGTTCAACTCCATGGCCGACCAGGTCGTACAACTCCTGGCGAACGAGCGGGAGTTGGCGGCGGATCTGTCCCACCGGCTGCGTACCCCGCTGACCGTGCTGCGGCTGAATGCGGCCTCGCTCGGTGACGGACCGGCCGCCGAGCAGACCCGGGCCGCCGTCGCCCAGCTGGAGCGCGAGGTCGACACCATCATCCGCACGGCCCGGGACGCCAAGCCGCAGACCGCGGCCGCCGGTCCCGGCGCAGGATGCGACGCGGCCGAGGTGGTCCGCGAGCGGATGGCGTTCTGGTCGGCGCTCGCCGAGGACGAGGGCCGCAAGTGGCGGATGGCCGGCGCCGACCGTCCGGTGCGCATACCCGTGGCCCGGGCGGACCTCGCGGCCGCGCTGGACGCGCTGCTCGGCAACGTCTTCCGGCACACCGCCGAGGGCACGGCCTTCGCGGTCGACCTGCACAACGGCGAGGACGCCGTGATCGTGCTGGTCTCCGACGCCGGTCCCGGGATCCAGGACCCCGAGGCCGCCATGGCGCGCGGGCGGGGCTCCGGCAGCGACGGATCCACCGGACTCGGCCTGGACATCGTGCGCCGGCTCGCCGAGTCGACCGGCGGTGACGTGCGGATCGGGTCCTCGGTCCTTGGCGGGACCGAGGTGCGGATCTGGATCCAGCTGGACGGGCGGGAGCGGACGCCAGGGCGGGGCCACCGCTCCGTACGGCGACGCAGACAGAAGAAATTGGTCTCTACCTTTAACCGTCCCCGATCCCTTCCTTAAGCGCACCCTAAGATCCTCAACCCCCGTCCGGATCAGGCACTTTGCCCGATTCCGGCTCGCTAGCGTGCTGCCGCACCCGACCCCCCGAACCATGAAGGCAGGCACACGCATGAGCACGCACCGGCGCAGGATCAGTGGCAGGAACAAGGCGATCGGCGGAGCTGTCGCCGCGGCCGTGATCGGTGGCGGTGCGCTCCTGCTCACCGGTACCGCACAGGCGGCCGGTGTGGCCGCCGCGTACACGAGGACCAGTGACTGGTCGACCGGCTACACCGCGCAGTACGTCGTCACGAACAACACCGGCCAGACGGAGAAGAGCTGGAAGCTGGAGTTCGACCTGCCGTCCGGCGCCAAGCTGAGCTCGCTGTGGAACGCCGAGTCCAGCGTGAGCGGGCAGCACGTCACCGTCACACCGGCCAAGTGGGACACCGACGGCCTCGCGCCCGGCAAGTCCGTCACCGTCGGCTTCGTCGTCAACGGCACCGGCAACCCGAGCAGTTGTCTGGTCGACGGCGCCCAGTGCTCCGCGGACGACGGCCCGACGCCCGAGCCGAGCGGCCGCCCGACACAGTCCCCGACACCCACCCCCACGCCGACTCCCACCAGGACGGCGCCCCCCACGGCCACCCCCACGCCGACCCAGAGCTCCGGCACCGGCACCACGGCGAGCGCCGGTTTCGCCCCCTACGTCGACACCTCTCTCTACCCCGCCTTCGACCTCCTCGCGAGCGCCGACGCGACCGGCGTGAAGAACTACAACCTCGCCTTCGTCACCGACGGCGGCGGCTGCACACCCAAGTGGGGCGGCGTGACCGACCTCGGTAGCGACGGGGTCGCCTCCCAGATCGGAGCGCTGCGCGCCAAGGGCGGTGACGTCAGGGTCTCCTTCGGCGGCGCCTCCGGTTCAGAACTGGCGACGACGTGCTCCTCGGCGGACGCGCTGGCGGCGGCGTACGGCAAGGTCGTGGACCAGTTCAAGCTGACCAAGGTCGACTTCGACGTCGAGGGCGGTGCGCTCCCGAACGCCACGGCGAACACGAACCGCGCGAAGGCGATAGCCAAGCTCCAGGCGGCCCACCCCGACCTGGACGTCTCCTTCACCCTCCCGGTCATGCCCGAGGGCCTCACCCAGGACGGCGTGAACCTCCTCTCCGACGCCAAGTCCAACGGCGCGAAGATCGACACCGTCAACATCATGGCCATGGACTACGGCGCCTCCTACAGCGGCGACATGGGCACCTACGCCGAGCAGGCGGCCACGGCCACGCAGGCGCAGGTCAAGAGCGTGCTGGGCCTCTCCGACGCCGCCGCCTGGAAGACGGTCGCGGTCACCCCGATGATCGGCGTCAACGACATCTCGTCCGAGATCTTCAAGGTCGACGACGCCACCCAGCTGACGGCCTTCGCCAAGTCCAAGGGCCTCGGCGGCCTCTCGATGTGGTCGGCGACCCGCGACAAGCAGTGCGCAGGCGGCACCAAGCCCACCGCCGACGCCACCTGCAGTTCGATCACCCAGGACACGTTCGCCTTCTCGAAGGCGTTCGGCGCCTTCAACTGACCGGCACCCAACGGGGGTTGACGCGCCCCGGCCGGACTTCCCCCCCGCCGGCCGGGGCGCGGCGTCCCCCTCGGCCGCCGCGCCCAGGCCCCCGCATGGGCGGCCCGCAGCGCTCAGTCGGCCTCCGCCGCAGGCAAGGTCCCCGTCCGGGCAGCCTGCCCATACCAAAGGGCACTCGACTTCGGCGTGCGGGTAAGCGTGGCGTAGTCGACGTACACCGCCCCGAAGCGCTTCTCGTAGCCGTACGCCCACTCGAAGTTGTCCATCAGGGACCACAGGTAGTAGCCGCGCACGTCCGCGCCGTCGGTGATCGCCCGGCGTACCGCCGCGAGGTGCTTCTCCAGGTAGGCGATGCGCTCGGGGTCGTGGACGCGGCCGTCGGGGTCGGGCTTGTCGTCGTAGGCGGCGCCGTTCTCGGTGATGTACAGCGGCAGGCCCGGGGCCTCGCGGGTGTACCGCATGATCAGCTCGTGCAGACCCGTCGGGTCGATCGTCCAGCCCATTTCGGTGCGCTCGCCGGGCGTCTGGTGGAAGGCGACGTCGTCCGCGCCCGGCCACGGGGAGTGGTCGCTGGCGCCGTGGCCGTCGGCGCGCGGGCCGGTCGCGTCCGCGTCGGTCGCCGAGACCAGCGCGGGTGTGTAGTAGTTGAGGCCCAGCGCGTCCAGCGGCTGGTTGATCGCCTGCAGGTCGCCGTCGAGGACGTACGACCAGTCGGTGACCAGTTCGGTCGCCGTGAGCAGCGACTCCGGGTACGCGCCGTGCAGGATCGGGCCGTGGAAGACGCCGTTCGCCAGGTCGTCGATCTTCCGCACCGCCGCCAGATCCGCCGGGTCCTGCGGGGAAAGGGGCCTGACCACCGAGGAGTTGAGGCTGAGCGCGACCGAGTTGCGGGCCGGCATCACCGACCGCAGGGCCGAGGTGCCGAGCCCGTGCGCCAGGTTCAGGTGGTGCGCGGCCCTCAGCGAGGCCTCCGGGTCCGTCCGGCCCGGTGCGTGCACCCCGGAGCCGTAGCCCAGGAACGCGCTGCACCACGGCTCGTTGAGGGTGATCCACTGCTCCACCCGGTCGCCCAGCGCCTCGCCCACGATCTGGGCGTACTCGGCGAACCTGAGCGCCGTGTCCCGCTCCGGCCAGCCGCCCGCGTCCTCCAGCTCCTGCGGCAGGTCCCAGTGGTAGAGCGTGACGGCCGGCTTGATGCCGCGCTCGAGCAGCTCGTCGACCAGCCGCCGGTAGAAGTCCAGGCCGACCTGCACCGCGGGCCCCCGGCCCGTCGGCTGCACCCGGGACCAGGAGATCGAGAAGCGGTACGCGGACAGGCCCAGCTCGGCCATGAGGGCCACGTCTTCGCGGTACCGGTGGTAGTGGTCGACAGCGATGTCACCGTGCTCGCCGCCGGCGGTCTTGCCCGGCGTATGACTGAAGGTGTCCCAGATCGAGGGCGTACGACCGCCCTCCCGCACCGCCCCCTCGATCTGGTACGCGGAGGTCGCGGCACCCCAGAGGAAGGCGGGGGGAAAGGTCACCGGGGTCGCCGGCTGTACGGACTCAGGCATGGAAGCGCTCCCATAAGTGGTCGTCGTGACCGAAGAGTTGGAGGGGGAGTGGGGGAAGGAGAGGGGGAGGAGGAAAGGGGGCCGAGACGGCGCTGACCCGGCCCCGGGGGGACGTACCACGACGTACGGCAGAGTCGGAGTGGTGAGCCGTCAGCCCTTGATCGCGCCCTGCATGATGCCGCCCACGATCTGCTTGCCGAACAGGATGAACGCGATCAGCAGCGGCAGCGTGCCCAGCAGCGCGCCCGCCATGATCACCGCCTGGTCGGGGACATAACCGGTGCCGAGCGAGTTGAGGGCGACCTGCACGGTCGGGTTCTGCTGGTTGAGGGCGATGATCGGCCACAGGAAGTCGTTCCAGGCGAACACGAAGGTCAGCAGGCCGAGCACGGCCATCGCGGGCCGGGCCGCGGGGAAGACCACGTGCCAGACGACTCTCAGGCTGCTCGCCCCGTCCACCCGGGCCGCCTCGATCAGCTCGGTGGGCAGCGCCTGCACCAGGTACTGCCGCATGAAGAACGTACCGAAGGCCGTCACCAGCGTCGGCAGGATGACCGTCTGCAACTGGTTCGACCAGCCCAGGTTGCTCATCCACAGATACAGCGGTACGACGGCCAGCTGCGGCGGGATCATCATCGTGCCGATCGTCAGCAGCAGCACGCTGGAGAACCGGAACCGCAGCTTGGCGAAGGCGAACCCGGCGAGCGTGGAGAACAGCACCGTGGCGACGGTGATGGTGCCCGCGACGACCGTGCTGTTGAACATCGCGGTGCCCATGCCGGCCTGGTCCCAGGCGGCCTGCAGGTTCTTGAACAGGTTCCCGCCGAACCACAGGGGCGGCGGGGTCTCGGCCAGCCGCCGGTCGGTGCGCGAGGCCGCGACCGCCGTCCACACCAGGGGCGCCAGCGAGATCAGCGCGAAGACCGTCAGCACGACGTACGTCACGGGGCCGGCGTGCAGCTGCTTGCCCGCGCCCATCACCCGGCGGGAGCGGTCCTTCTTCGGTCGCGCCTGAGGCAACGTCAGTTCACTGGTGGTCATTGGGACTTCCTCAGGCGTCGGGTGAACAGCATGTTGATCACGGCGACGATCAGCAGGATCAGGAACATCGACCAGGCGATCGCGGACGCCTTGCCGAGGTTGCCGATGATCCAGCCCTGGTCGTACATGTACAGGCCGAGCGTCTGGTACTGGTGCTCGGAGCCGCCCTTGGAGCCGCTGACCCCGCCGAACAGCAGGGGCTCACCGAAGAGCTGGGTCGCGCCGATCGTGGAGACCACCACCGTGAACAGGATGGTCGGCCTGAGCTGCGGGATCGTCACATGCCGGAACTGCTGCCAGCGGTTGGCGCCGTCCAGCGCCGCCGACTCGTACAGGTCGACCGGGATCGCCTGCATCGCCGCCAGGTAGATCAGCGCGTTGTAACCGGTCCACCGCCAGATCACGATCGACGACACCGCGAACTGCGAACCCCAGTCGGACTCACGCCAGTTGACCGGGCCGATCCCCACGAAGTGCAGGAACCAGTTGATCATGCCGCCGTCCCAGGAGTACAGCAGCGTGAAGACGAGCGTCGCCGCCGCCACCGAGGTGGCGTACGGGGTGAGCATCACGACCCGCCAGACGGTCGAGCCGCGCAGCCGGTAGTTGAGCAGGTGGGCGAGCCCGATCGCGGCCATCAGCTGCGGCACGGTCGAGATCACACCGATGGTGAAGGTGTTCTTCAGCGCGTTCCAGAAGAAGTCCGAGCTGAGCAGGTTCTTGTAGTTGTCCAGGCCCGCCCAGGTCTGGGTGTCCAGCGAGGACAGCTGCACGTTGTGCAGCGAGTACCAGGCCGTGTACAGCAGCGGGACCAGGGAGAACGCCCCGAAGATGATGAAGAAGGGGGCGATGAACGCGTACGGCGACGCCTTCATGTCCCAGCGGTACAGCCGGCTGCGCCAGGAGTCGGCGCCCGGGGGTGGCGTACCTCGACCGTGAGCGCCCCGGGCCGCGCCCGGCGGGGTGCCGGGCGCGGCCTCGGCGCTCGACGCGGGATGCGCGAGTGCCTGCTTGGAGCTGCTCACTGGCCGAGCACGTCCTTGATCTCGTTCTTGGCCGCGTCCCAGCCCTGCGAGGGGCTCTTGCCCTTCTGCTCGACCTGGAGGATGCCCACGTCGGTGATGGCGGTGTTGATGGGCTGGTCCTTGATGCCGAAGTACTGGCTCGGGATGGTCTTCGCGGAGTCGGCGAAGATCTGGGTGAGCGGCGCGTTCGAGAAGTACGCCGTGGTGTCCGCGGCCGGCTTCAGCGTCGGGTACGCCGACGGGGTCGACGGGAAGCTGGCCTGCTTGGCGAAGACCTTCGCCTGCTGCTCGGGCGCGGTCAGCCACTTGGCCAGGGCGATGGCCTCCTTCTGGTGCTTGCCGGCCGTCGGCACGCCGAGGAAGGAGCCGCCCCAGTTGGACGCGGTCGGCGCGGCGGCGACGTCCCAGTTGCCCTTGCCGGAGTCACCGGACTTCTGCTCGATGTAGCCGATCATCCAGGCGGGGCAGGCCACCGTGGCGAAGGTGCCGTTGGCGTAGCCCTGGTCCCACGGCTTGTCGAACTGCTTCAGCTTCGCCGACATGTTGCTGGTCGCCACCGACATCGCGACGTCCCAGGCCTTCTTCACGCCGTCGGACTTGTCCCAGACGACCTGGCCGCTGCTCTTGTCGTAGTAGCGCTCGCTCGCGCCGCCGAGGGCCGCGTTGTAGACGGAGGAGGCCGAGTCCACGAACTTGGTGCCGCTGGGCGCCTTCTTCATGTACTGCTTGCCGACGTCGACGTACTTGGCCCAGTCGCCCTTCCACTGCGCGGCGAGCTTGGTGCGGTCCGTCTCCAGGCCGGCCTTCTTGAAGAGGTCCTTGCGGTAGCAGATCGCCATCGGGCCGACGTCGGTGCCGAGCCCGATCAGCTTGCCGTCCTTGGTGGTGGCCTGGGCGTTCTTCCAGTCCAGCCACTGGGACTTGTCGACCTCCTTGCCGAGGTCGACGAACTTGCTGCCCTGCGTCTGCACGGCCTCGGTGATGTTGCCGACCTCGATCGCCTGGATGTCGTCGGTGCCGGAGCCCGCCTGCAGCCGGGTGAGGACCTTCGGCCAGTACACGTCGGTACGGGTGGTGACGTTCTCCTTGATGCTGATGTTCGGGTGCAGCTTCATGTACTCGTCGTAGAGACCGGCCTGCTTGTAGCCGAACACACCGAAGGTGCCGATGGTCAGTGTGGTCTTGCCCTTGCTGTTGCCGCCGCTGTCGTTCGACGAGCTGTTGTCCGAGTCCTTGGAGCAGCCGGCCAGCAGCCCCGTGGTCAGCGCGGCGACGGCCGCGAGGGCCATCAGCCTGCGGGACCGTCGGGTACTCGTGCCCATTTGCGTCCTCCTGTTGCCTGACGTGCCGACCCCCCGGCCAACTGCATTGTTGGGCCCGTTCTACACGCTGCGGCTCGGGCGGGGAACGTGCGGGATGTGTATGTGTCAGGTACTGTGGGAGCGCTCCCACAAGTGATGTGTTGAAGGTTCGCCGGTTCGAGCGGGGGTGTCAAGGGAGTCGGCGTGGCGAGATGTGTTCAGTTATCGGGCTGTTAACTGGACGAAAGGAGTCCGGTACCGGGCGGGTCCTCCAGCCGGTCCGCTCTTCGAGGGGGAGGCCGGCGGGTCGAAAGCTGGGGCCCGAGGGGTGGCAGCCCCCAGGGACGGTCACGGATGCCCCGGGACTGTTAGATTCCTGGCCAGCTGCAGTAACGGCGGAAAGGTCGGAGCCAAATGCGGAGCCGGAGCGGTGGTCGCCCCACCCTCGAAGAGGTCGCCGCGCGCGCGGGCGTGGGCCGCGGCACGGTCTCCCGCGTGATCAACGGCTCGCCCCGGGTCAGCGACGCGACCCGCGCGGCGGTCGAGGCGGCGGTGGCCGAACTCGGATACGTCCCCAACACCGCCGCGCGCGCTCTCGCGGCGAACCGCACGGACGCGATAGCTCTGGTCGTCCCCGAGCCGGAGACCCGCTTCTTCGCGGAGCCGTACTTCTCGGACATGCTGAAGGGCGTCGGCGCCGAGCTGTCCGACACCGAGATGCAGCTCCTGCTGATCTTCGCGGGCAGCGACCGTGAGCGCCGCCGCCTCGCGCAGTACCTCGCCGCCCACCGCGTGGACGGCGTCCTGCTGGTCTCCGTGCACGCGGACGACCCGCTTCCCGACCTGCTCGCGCAGCTGGAGATCCCCGCCGTGATCAGCGGCCCCCGGTCGGCCGCCGAGACCCTGACCTCGGTGGACTCGGACAACTACGGCGGCGGCCGCTCGGCGGTGGAGCACCTGCTCTCCCGGGGCCGCCGCAAGATAGCCCACATCACCGGCCGCCTCGACGTCTACGGCGCCCAGCGCCGCGTCGACGGCTACCGCGACGCCCTGAGCGACGCGGGCCAGGAGGTCGACGAACTCCTCATCGAAACGGGCGACTTCACCGAGGAGGGCGGCCGCCGGGCGATGACGAAGCTGCTCGGCCGCTGCCCCGACCTGGACGCGGTCTTCGCGGGCTCAGACGTGATGGCGGCGGGCGCCCGCCAGGTCCTGCGCGAGGAGGGCCGCCGCATCCCCGACGACGTGGCGCTGGTCGGCTACGACGACTCGGCCATCGCCCGCCACATGGACCCGCCCCTCACCAGCGTCCGCCAGCCCATCGAGGAGATGGGCCGCCGCATGATCGACCTTCTCCTCAGCGAAATCGCCGACCGCCGACCGGCGGTGTCGCGGGGGCTGGAGCGACGGCAGGTGGTGCTGGCCACGGAGCTCGTGGCGCGGGCGTCGTCGTAGGAGCCCCTGAATGTTGGTGACATACACTACCTGTGTACATCGCGAACATGGAGGTGGCCGGGATGAGCGTCACTCAGATCGATCTGGACGACGAGGCGCTCGCCGAGGCGATGCGGCTCATGGGCTCCACGACCAAGAAGGACACGGTGAACGCGGCCCTGCGGGACTACGTTGCACGTGTCAAGCGTCTTGAGGCCGCTGAGAAGTTGGCGGCGCGTGGCGAGCGCGGTGAGTTCGATGCGGCGGCGGCGGCCCATGCCGACATCAAACGTGTGCGCCGGGCGGCCTTCGAGTGATCACGTACCTACTGGATACGTCAGCACTGTGGCACCTCTTCCGCACGCCGGGCGCGCTGGCTGCCTGGGAAGGGCACATTGCGGCGGGCGCCTTCCACATCTGCGAACCCACGCGCACCGAGTTCCTGTATTCCGCAACTGGCCCCGCCCACCGCGACGAGTTGGCCGACGAGCTGGACGCTCTGTGCCATATCTCGCCGGTTCCGAAGGGGGCATGGCGATGGGTGGACACGGCTCAGTACAAGCTCACGCAGTTCGGGCAGCATCGCGCCGCAGGAGCCGTCGATCTCCTGGTGTGCGCCACCGCGGTTCACCACGGGCACACGGTGCTGCATGTGGACAACGACTTCGCCACCCTGGCCGCGGTGCTGAAGGAGGTCGACCAGCGTGACGCCCGTGCTTGAGTGCGGTGGATCCCGGCGAATGGTCCGAGGGCGTACGGGAGTTGACCGAGGCGCGGTGGGCGGCCGGCTCAGCGAGGTAGGGCGAGGCGCCACCGCGTCTCGCCGTCGTGTTGCTCGTCCGTCGGCTCCAGTCCGGCGCCCCGGGCGACCGCCGCAGAGGCTGTGTGCCCGGGGTGGATGTGTGCGACGACCGTACGCAGATCGGACCGCCCCGCGAGCCAGGTGACCAGGGCGCGGGCTGCCTCGGAGGCGAGACCGCGGCCCTGCCGGGCGGTACCGACGACCCATGCGATCTCGGCGGCCGTCCCGGACACGGTGGCCTGGACGGTCCCCACTGGTCGGGAGCCCTCGCGCAGCAGCAACACCCAGTTGCACCAGGAGACGGCGGGGTCGGGCGATCCGGCGACGAGTCGCTCGTAACGGATGCGCAGGTCCTTGGGAGAGCTGGGGCTGCCGCCGATGAAGTCGTGCAGCGCTGGGTCGGACAGGGTGGCAGCCATCTCCTCGGCGTGCTCGACGCGGAGGGGGAGCAGGTCGAGGCGTGGAGTTCTGATCGTGTCGGCGTACACGGGCAGGGGCATGGGCGCCTTCCGGAAATGAATCAGCCGGTGACCCCTTATGCAGGGTCACCGGCTGATTACTCAGGGTGAGTGACGGGACTCGAACCCGCGACATCCTGGACCACAACCAGGTGCTCTACCAGCTGAGCTACACCCACCACGACCGGCGGTCTACTTCGTGGTTTTCCGACCGGCCGAGAAAAAGTGTACAGGGTCCGAAGGGGTGCTCGCGCACGCCTTTCGCGGCGCCCCCTCGGGGGCGTTACTCCGCAGGCAGGACGTGCTTCGCGGCGATCGACCTGGCGGTGTCCGAGTCGGGCCCGGGCTGCGGCACGAAGATCGCCTCGCGGTAGTAGCGCAACTCCGCGATCGATTCGCGGATGTCGGCGAGTGCGCGGTGGTTGCCGTTCTTCTCGGGGCTGTTGAAATAGGCCCGCGGGTACCAGCGCCGGGCCAGCTCCTTGACGCTCGACACGTCGACGATCCGGTAGTGCAGATAGTCCTCGAGCGTCGGCATGTCGCGGAGCAGGAAGCCGCGGTCGGTGCCGACCGAATTGCCGCACAGCGGGGCCTTGCCGGGTTCCTTGACGTGCTCGCGGACGTAGGCGAGGACCTGTTCCTCCGCGTCGGCCACCGTCGTGCCGCCGGCGAGTTCGTCCAGCAGCCCGGACGCGGTGTGCATCTGACGCACCACCTCCGGCATCGTCTCCAGTGCCTTGGACGGCGGACGGATGACGATGTCGACACCCTCGCCGAGGATGTTCAGCTCGGAGTCGGTGACGAGGGCGGCCACCTCGATGAGAGCGTCGTCGGACAGCGAGAGGCCGGTCATCTCGCAGTCGATCCACACCATGCGATCGTTCATGCGACCACCCTAAGGCTGGCGCCCGCAAAATCGGCCCCTCTGGTGTTCGAGGAGCAAGGGGACGGGAGGAGGGGGCGGGTGGCCTCGGTCACCCGCCCCCTCCTCGACGTCATGTACCGCTGCGCTGCCCTGGCAGGCTCGCCCGGCTCGTCACATAGGCCTCGCGGCCGTTCTCCGCCGCGGCCGCGGCGGACAGCGACGCACCCGATCCGACGGCACTCGCCGCCGCGCGCCGGCTCTGCAGCGGAACCGGCCCCTCCGGATGCAGCAGGGGCGTGGGTCCCGGCGCCCCGGCCGCACCCTCCATGTCGGCCGGCTTGTCGCCCTGCGGGCGGCGAGCGCGGTACGCGGCGCGGTAGGCCGCCGGGGACGAGCCCAGCTGACGGCGGAAGTGGCCGCGCAGGGCCACCGGTGAACGGAAGCCGCAGCGGCCCGCGACCTCGTCCACCGAGTAGTCCGACGTTTCGAGCAGGCGCTGCGCCTGCAGCACCCGCTGGGTGATCAGCCACTGCAGCGGGGCGCTGCCGGTGAGCGAGCGGAACCGGCGGTCGAAGGTGCGCCGACTCATGTACGCACGCGCGGCGAGCGTCTCCACGTCGAACTGCTCGTGGAGGTGCTCCAGCGCCCAGGCGACGACCTCCGCGAGCGGGTCGGCGCCGATCTCCTCTGGTAAAGATCGATCGAGGTAGCGCTCCTGACCGCCCGACCGGCGCGGCGGCACGACCAGACGCCGGGCCAGTGCGCCCGCCGCCTCGTTGCCGTGGTCCGTCCGCACGATGTGGAGACAGAGGTCGATTCCGGCCGCCGTACCGGCGGAGGTCAGCACGTCGCCGTCGTCGACGAAGAGCTCTCTCGGATCGACGTGCACCGACGGGTAGCGCTTGGCCAGCGTCGGTGCGTACATCCAGTGTGTGGTCGCGGGGCGGCCGTCCAGCAGGCCCGCCGCCGCCAGCACGAAGGCGCCGGTGCACAGCCCGACTATGCGGGCGCCCTCCTCGTGCGCCCGGCGCAGTGCGTCGAGCGCCTCCTCCGGCGGCGGAGACGTGATCGAGCGCCAGGCCGGTACGACGACCGTGCCGGCGCGCGATATCGCCTCCAGGCCATGTGGCGCGGTGAGTTCCAGGCCCCCTGTGGTCCGCAGTGGGCCTTCCTCGCCGCCGCACACCAGCAGTCGGTAGCGCGGCACGCCGGCGTCCTGGCGGTCGATCCCGAACACCGACAGCGGTATGGAACTCTCGAAGATGGGGCCGCCGCTGAACAGCAGCACCGCGACGATCTCCTTGCGGCGTCGCCCGGAAAGCTTCCGGGCCGCGGCTTCCGGCGCGGCAGTGGAGTCGTGGCTCATACTGCTAAGCCCCCCTCGGTGGTCGCGGCTCCTCGGTTGTGTCGCTCCTGCACGTTTCCCCTCGGTCCTGCACGAGTCCCCCGCCGTAAGACGTCAAGATCGAATCTACTGTGTCGCAAGGTGCCGGTGTGACCAGTTCGCCAACCGGCACATTGTCGACATGGCAACTTGGCGTGAAGCATTCGATCACGAAGCGTTGCACTCGCGGGCCGTGCAGGGAAGTGCGCCTTGTCGCAGTGGCCAATCCACGTAGGGTACGCGGGGCCCCCGCACCCCTTTCTCTGCAGGTGGAACGGGGGTTGGGGGGTGGTCGGGGCAAGGGATGCACGAGGTCCGGAAGTTGGCTGAAAAGCATCGGACGCGTGCGCGGAAACCGGTCAGCCGACCGGTGTACTTCCCCCAGTGTGACGCCTGCCTCTGTGTGCACCCGTGCCGCTTCTGTGATGGCGGCCCCGACGGGAGGTGTGATCCTCGCTCGGCGGGCGGGACGCCACCCGTTCGGACTGGCGCAGCAGCAGCCGGCACACCGCGGTGACGGCGGCGAGACCGAACGCCGTGCCCGCGGCGCCGGCGAGCGAGGCGCCGTACCAGAGAAGGACCACGGGGACGAGGACACAGCTGAACGCCGCCCAGCGGACGACATCGGTCACGGTGTCCTGGGGCGGGGCGGTCGCGCGGGGAGTCTCGGGGGTGGGGTGCGGTCCGGACATGCGTGCTCCCTGGGGCCTGGGTCTCGGTGTTCAACGCGTGTTCGACCGGGCGGTCACTGTACGCGGCCGCCACCGGCCCCCGGACCAGTGAACCCTGTGCAAACCGCCTGTACAGCGCAGCAACCATTGCGTTACGGGCGCACCCTCGTGCATGCTCCCTGGAACCCCCACGCAGGGTGGGCGGGATCTGGGCTAAGGAGGCGTGCCGCCGTACCCTTGGGGGTATGGGGTTGGGAAGATGATTCCCGGACACAGCTCCGCCGCACATGCTGCATCCGTCAGTGAGCTCCGCTCGCGGGCGCTCCCATAAAGGATCAAAACGCCGAGACAGCCATGGCCGGTCACGAATTCTTCGAACCCGCGGACCGCAAGCGGCCCGTCGCCGATCCCACGGCGGCCGAGCCCCAGGCGGCCGAAGAGCCACGCCATTCCTGCGATCCAGCCTTCAAGCACGGCGTGGTCGTCGGCTTCGACGGTTCCACGTCCAGTGAGCGCGCCCTCGCCTATGCGATCGGCATGGCCCATCGTTCCGGATCGGGCCTGATCATCGTGCACGTCGCCAACCGGCTGCCCACCACGGTGTGGGCCGGCTGCGAGCCACCGGTCTTCGTCGACGTGCCGGACCACCGCACCGAGGTGCTCGGGCTCGAGCTCGCCTGTGCGGACTATCTGGCCGAGGTGCCCTGGATCCTGGTCGAGCGCGGCGGCGACATCTGCCATGAACTCGAAGAGGTGGGGCGGGAGTACGAGGCGGACGCGATCGTCGTCGGCTCCACGCAGGGCATCGTGGGGCGGATTTTCGGCTCCGTCGCGGGGCGGCTCGCCAAGCGGGCGAAGCGGCCCGTCGTTGTCATTCCGTAACTCCTCGTTCTCCCAGGTGAGATGCGATCCGGGAACGGTCTCCCTCCTTTGTGCAGCGCGCAAATCTACTCGCGCGTAGAGGTGTTTGTGCCTTTGTGAAGGGCATATATCGGTCACCGCACAACTGCACATGCATGAAGGGAGCCCGCCGTGGACAACGACGTCTCCGCGGGAAGCGGAACCACTACCGTGGTCGGCCGACTCGCCCTGGGTGTCACCCTGTTGGCGTTCGGACTCGGATACACCCACGTGATCAATGGCGTGTCGGCCGCTGACGCCGTCTCACTGGCCCACTACGTAGGCGGCGTTGCGCTCTTCGTCGCCGGACTCCTCGCCTTCCGTGACGGTGACTCCGTCAACGGGACGGCGTACTCGGCGCTCGGAGCGCTGTGGTTCACCTGGGCCGTGACGGCCGGCAACTCGATGTCCGCCAACGCGGCGGGGCTGTTCCTGGCCCTGTTCGCCCTCGTGGCCCTGACGTTGACCCTCGCGGGCGGGGATCAACTGACGCAGGGTACATACGGGTTGTTCTTCGTCTCGCTGGTGCTTCTCGCCATCGCGCAGTTCGCGACCAGCGGGTCGCTGGCGAAGGTGGGCGGTTGGTTCGCCGTGGCCGCCGGGGCGGTTGCCTGGTACGCGGCCACCGCGGCGCTGGCTCACTGGCCGACGGTGCTTCCGCGGCGTGCTGCGGGTCGGGGCGTGACGGCTGCCGGCTAGCTGCGCAGGCCGGGGGTTGGGCGGCCCCCGGCGAATGGGAGCGGGCCCCCGTGCTTGGTGGCAACACGGGGGCCCGTTCTGTTGTGTGGCCTCTGCGGGCCGGTGGGGGCTTGTCGCGCAGTTCCCCGCGCCCCTAAAGATGTGCAGTTCCCCGCGCCAAAAGGTGTGCCCTCGCGCCCCTGAAGCGAATGCAGCTACTCGACCGTCACCGACTTCGCGAGGTTCCTGGGCTTGTCGATGTCCCTGCCCAGGGCCAAGGCCGTGTGGTAGGCGAGGAGTTGGAGGGGGATGCCCATCAGGATGGGGTCGAGTTCGTCCTCGTTCTTCGGGACGACGATCGTCTCGTCGGCCTTCTCCTCGTGCTGGTGGGCCACCGCGAGGATGCGGCCGCTGCGGGCCTTGATCTCCTCCATGGCGGCGCGGTTCTTCTCCAGGAGGTCGTCGTCGGGGACGATCGCGACCGTGGGAAGGGCCGGCTCGATGAGGGCCAGGGGGCCGTGCTTGAGCTCGGAGGCGGGGTAGGCCTCGGCGTGGATGTACGAGACCTCCTTGAGCTTGAGGGAGGCCTCTCGGGCCACCGGGTAGCCCCGGACGCGGCCGATGAAGAGCATCGAGCGGGCGTCGGCGTACTGCTCGGCCAGCTTCTTGATCTCCTCCTCCTGCGCCAGGATCTCGGTGATCTGGGCGGGCAGCTTGCGCAGGCCCTCGATGATCCGCTTTCCGTCGCGGACCGAGAGGTCGCGGGTGCGGCCCAGGTGCAGGGCGAGCAGGGCGAAGGCGACCGTGGTGTTGGTGAAGCACTTCGTCGAGACGACGCAGACCTCGGGGCCCGCGTGGACGTAGATGCCGGCGTCCGCCTCGCGGGCGATCGCCGAGCCGACCACGTTCACGATGCCGAAGACCCGCGCGCCCTTGCGCTTCAGCTCCTGGACGGCCGCGAGGACGTCGTAGGTCTCGCCGGACTGGGAGACGGCCACGTAGAGCGTGTCGGGGTCCACGACCGCGTTGCGGTAGCGGAATTCGGAGGCCGGCTCGGCGTCCGCGGGGATGCGGGCCAGCTCCTCGATCATCTGGGCGCCGATCATGCCCGCGTGGTACGAGGTGCCGCAGCCGAGGATCTTCACCCGGCGGATCTGGCGTGCCTCGCGGGCGTCCAGGTTGAGGCCGCCGAGGTGGACGGTGGAGAAGCGGTCGTCGATGCGGCCGCGCAGCACGCGGTCCACGGCGTCCGCCTGCTCGTGGATCTCCTTGTGCATGTAGGTGTCGTGGCCGCCCATGTCGTACGAGGCGGCCTCCCACTCCACGGTGGTGGGCTCCGCCGTGGTGCGGGTGCCCTCCGTCGTGTAGGTGCGGAAGTCGTCGGCCTTGAGGGTGGCCATCTCGCCGTCGCCGAGAGTCACTATCTGCCGCGTGTGGGCGACCAGGGCGGCGATGTCCGAGGCGACGAACATCTCCTTCTCGCCGATGCCGAGGACCACCGGGGAGCCGTTTCGGGCCACCACGATCCGGTCCGGGAAGTCGGCGTGCATCACCGCGATGCCGTACGTGCCCTCGATGACCCGGAGGGTGTCGCGGACCTTCTCCTCCAGGGTCTCGGCCTGGGAGCGGGCGATGAGGTGGACGAGGACCTCGGTGTCCGTCTCGGAGAGGAACTCGACGCCGTCCGCCTCCAGCTTGCGGCGCAGGTCGGAGGCGTTGTCGATGATGCCGTTGTGGACGACGGCGACCTTGCCCTCCGCGTCCAGGTGCGGGTGTGCGTTCACGTCGGAGGGGGCGCCGTGGGTGGCCCAGCGGGTGTGCGCGATGCCGGTCGTGCCCTTGAAGCGGGCCGGGACCTTGGCCTCCAGGTCGCGGACCCGGCCCTTGGCCTTGACCAGCTTCAGGCCGGTCGTCCTGGGGGACGTCACGACGATGCCGGCCGAGTCGTAGCCGCGGTATTCGAGCCGCTGCAGGCCCTCAAGCAGGAGGGGCGCCACATCACGTTTCCCGATGTATCCGACGATTCCGCACATATATACGTAGTCCTAGCCGTAGACGATGCGGCGCAACTGCCTGAGCGTAAGCTCCGGCGGCGCGACCGCCCGGTATTTCAGGTCCGCCCCGATCCGTTCGAAGATCTCCGCGTTCACCAGGCCCTGGGCCTGCAGCTCACGGTGGCGGCGACGGACGTACTCCTCGGTCGTCTCGTCGAAGTAGGCGAGCACGTCCTGGATCACCCGCAGTGCCTCGCCCCTGCTCAGGGGCGTGGACCGCGTCAGGTGATCGACAAGTTCCTCGTGCACCCGGTAGATCCTGAGGTACCGAAGGCCGTTTCGCAAGAATCCTGCCCGATATCGGGCAAGCCTCCGTCATGGTGACTGTTGATGTTCTTGTGGACCTCTGTTCGCAGGCTGTCCATCCTGAGTCCTGCGGCGCGTTGCTCAAGTCGACGAGTTTCAGACGCCATGGACATACCTCGTATGGGAGTACCGGAGCAGCTGGCCGAGCGCATGAGCATGGCCGAGCAGCACGAGTACCTGCGCGCGAGATTCTCGCGGCGCAACCTGATGAGAGGCGGCGCCGTGACCCTCGGCGCCGTCACCGGTGGCGCATTCGTGCCGGGTGCGGTGGCCCAGGCGGCCGTTCCCACGCAGCGGACCGCCCCCGCCACCGAGACGGTCGACGGCTCGCTCGTCGCCCCGTTCGGCCGCCACCTTGCCTACGGCAGCGACGCCAGCACCGAGATGACCGTCTCCTGGCAGGTGCCGGTCGCGGTGAAGAAGCCCTTCATCCGTATCGGCGCCCACCCCTGGGACCTCTCCCGCAAGATCGAGGCCGAGGTCCGCAGCCTCTACACCCCGGCCGGAGTCGGCGCCAGCGGCGACCACACGCAGTACTACCTCCACGCCAAGCTCACCCACCTGCGCCCGGGGAAGACGTACTACTACGGCGTCGGCCACCAGGGCTTCGACCCCGCCGAGCCGCACCTGCTCGGCACCCTGGGCACCTTCACCACCGCGCCCTCGCACAAGGTGCCGTTCACCTTCACGGCCTTCGGCGACCAGGGCGTCAGCTACCACGGTCTCGCGAACGACAGCCTGATTCTCGGCCAGAACCCGTCCTTCCACCTGCACGCCGGCGACATCGCCTACGCCGACCCGGCCGGCGCGGGCAAGACCGCCGACACCGGCTTCGACTCGCGGGTGTGGGACCAGTTCCTCGCCCAGACCGAGTCGGTCGCCAAGTCCGTGCCGTGGATGGTGAGTTACGGCAACCACGACATGGAGGCCTGGTACTCGCCCAACGGCTACGGCGGCGAGGAGGCCCGCTTCACGCTCCCCGACAACGGGCCGGACAAGGCGAACCTGCCGGGCGTCTACTCCTTCGTCCACGGCAACACCGCGATCATCTCGCTCGACCCGAACGACGTGTCGTACGAGATCCCCGCGAACCTCGGCATCTCCGGCGGCACCCAGACCAAGTGGTTCGAGGCGCAGCTGAAGAAGTTCCGGGCGTCGAAGGACATCGACTTCATCGTCGTGTTCTTCCACCACTGCGCCTACTGCACCTCCACCGCGCACGCCTCGGAGGGGGGCGTGCGCCAGGAGTGGGTGCCGCTGTTCGAGAAGTACACGGTGGACCTGGTCATCAACGGCCACAACCACCAGTACGAGCGCACCGACGTGATCAAGGGCGACAAGGTCGCCAAGAAGCTGCCGATCGGCGCGACCGCGTACCCCGAGACCGAGGGTGTCGTCTACGTGACGGCGGGTGCGGCGGGCCGCAGCCTGTACGCGTTCTCCGCCCCGGACTCCTACGAGGGGCACCTGAACGAGCGCGACTCCGTGGCCTCGTTCATCAACACCAAGGACGGCAAGGTCAACGAGACCGTCGCCTGGTCCCGGGTGCGCTACCTCAACTACTCGTTCCTGCGCGTGGACGTCGAGCCCGCGCCGCGCGGCCACTACGCCAGGCTGAAGGTGTCGGGCATCGCCGAGACCGGTGACCGCATCGACCACTTCACGGTGGCGCGCAAGGCCAAGTAGGGCGTACACCCCGAAGGCAGGGCGTACGTGTCACAGGCGGTCCTCGCCGGCGCTACAGGCGCTTGAGGACCGCCTGTTTGGCCATCGTGAACTCCTCGTCCGTCAGGACACCCGTGCGGTGCAGCTCACCCAGTTCCCGCAGCCGCCGCAGCAGCGCGTCGTGGTCGTCCCGGGGCGGCCCCTCCAGCTGTTTCGGCGGTACGTCCACGGGGGCCGCCGAGGGGTGCGGCAGCCGCGCCTGCACGGCCGCCGCGACCAGCGCCATCAGCGGGTCCTTCTTGAAGCCCCACAACTCCACCGAATGCGGGTCGTACTTGGGCGGTGCCTTGGTGTCCGCGCCCCGTACGGTGAACCGCAGATGCCCGTTCTCCAGGCCGGCCGCGGGCTGCCACTCCACGGCGACGACGTCGGTGACGGTCAGGGTGCGGGTGCCGGCGGCGGCCTTGGCGTCCTCCGTCTTCCAGTTCCACTCC
Source organism: Streptomyces longisporus (assembly GCF_039532765.1). Taxonomy (NCBI): domain Bacteria; kingdom Bacillati; phylum Actinomycetota; class Actinomycetes; order Kitasatosporales; family Streptomycetaceae; genus Streptomyces; species Streptomyces longisporus. Next base: position 471,288 of record NZ_BAAASG010000011.1, on the reverse strand, counting down.
AGACGGATATGCTCGCCGTCGAAGCTCGCGGTGCCGTCCCCGGCGGAGACGGAGAGCGGCACGGGCGGGCCGGGGAGCAGGTACTCGTCCACCGGGTCGGACGGAACCTCTTCGAGCAGCAGGGCGTTGCGGACCTCGTCCGTGAAGTACTCCGCCACCCCGTAGCGGTCGGACTCGACGAGCAGCTGGTACGGGTCGTTGGGCTCGGTGAGCCGTCCGCCGGAGGCGTGCAGCAGCGGGTCGGCCCCGTCGCGCAGCCGCAGCCTCAGCCGCCCCGTCTTCTTGCCCTGCTCGAAGGAGATCCCGGCCAACGCGCCCAGCGGGACGACGAGTTCACCCAGCGTCCGGCGGAGCAGGCTGACGTTCTTGTCCCGCCCGGGCGTCAGCCGGAGGGCATCGCCGTCGAAGGCCCATGTGCCGTCCTTCTGGATGATTTCCGCCATGGGGGGATTGTTTCATCGGTTCTGCGAGAGAGTGGTCTCTACCAATCGGAGGGAGCGCATGTGAGACTGCACCGCGTTCTGGCGTCGCTGTTGCTCGTGGCGGCGGCCGGCACCTTCACGGTAGGAGCGACCATGCCGACGAAAGTGAGCCCGACCCCGCTCGACCGGGTGGTTCCGGCACCCGCATCGGTCAAGCCCTGGGGCTCCCCTTACCGCATCACCGGCGCCACCGCCATCCGCGTCGACGACTCCCCGCGGGTGGGCCGGATCGGCGAGTACCTCGCGGACATCCTGCGCCCGTCGACCGGCTACCGGCTGCCCCTGGTCCACCAGGGCCGCGGTGGCATCCAACTCCGGCTGGAGAGGCAGCCGAAGGGCGGGCTCGGGGCGGAGGGCTACCGCCTGGACAGCTCGGAAGGCGGCATCACCATCACCGCCACCGAGCCCGCCGGCCTCTTCCACGGCGTCCAGACCCTGCGTCAGCTGCTGCCGCCCGCGGTGGAGAAGAAGTCCGTACAGCCCGGACCGTGGCTGGTCGCGGGCGGCACGATCAAGGACAGCCCGCGCTACGCATACCGCGGCGCGATGCTCGACGTCTCCCGCCACTTCTTCTCGGTGGCCCAAGTCAAGCGGTACATGGACGAGTTGGCGCTCTACAAGATCAACGAACTGCATCTGCACCTCAGCGACGACCAGGGCTGGCGCATCGCCGTCGACTCCTGGCCGCGGCTCGCGGCCTACGGCGGTTCGACGGAGGTGGGCGGCGGCCAGGGCGGCTATTACACCAAGGCCGACTACCAGGAGATCGTCCGGTACGCCGCCTCCCGCTATCTGGAGGTCGTCCCCGAGATCGACATGCCCGGCCACACCAACGCGGCCCTCGCCTCGTACGCCGACCTGAACTGCAACGGCACCGCGCCCCCGCTCTACACCGGCACCGACGTCGGCTTCAGCTCCCTGTGCGTCGGCAAGGACGTCACCTACGACTTCGTGGACGACGTCATCCGAGAGCTGGCCGCGATCACGCCCGGCCGCTATCTCCACATCGGCGGCGACGAGGCGCACTCCACCAGCCACGAGGACTACGTCAAGTTCATGGACCGGGTGCAGCCGGTCGTCGCCAAGTACGGCAAGACGGTGATCGCCTGGCACCAGATCACCGGCGCGCACCCGGCCAAGGGGGCGATCGCCCAGTACTGGGGCCTGGACGACACCGACGCGGCGGAGAAGGCGCAGGTCGCCAAAGCCGCGCAGAACGGGACCGGGCTGATCCTCTCGCCCGCCGACCGGATCTACCTCGACATGAAGTACACCGAGGACACCCCGCTCGGGCAGGACTGGGCCGGGCTGGTGGAAGTGAAGCGGTCGTACGACTGGGATCCCGGCAACTACCTTGCAGGAGCGCCCGGTTCGTCGATCAGGGGCGTCGAGGCGCCGCTGTGGACCGAGACGATCGTGACGGACGCCGACATCGACTCCATGGTGTTCCCGCGGCTCGCGGGGGCGGCCGAACTCGGCTGGTCGCCGGCGGCCACGCACGACTGGGACGCCTACAAGGTGCGGCTTGCTGCGCAGGCTGCGCGGTGGGATGCGCTGGGGATTGGCTACTACCGGTCGCCGCAGGTGCCTTGGCCCACGGCGTGAGCGCGGTTTTCGCCTGCAGGCTCGGTGGGGGCTGGTCGCGCCCACGCGGCGGAGCCGCAAATTGATACAGCCCCCGCGCCCCTAAGGGGCGCGACTGGCACCCTCGGAGGACCGTACTCCGGGGGTGCCAGTCCGTCTTGATCAGAACCCCGCGACGGGGTTCTTGAGGGTCCCGATCAGCTGGAGGGCGCCCGCCGGATCCGCCAGGTCGACCATCTGCCGGTTGTTGCGCAGTTGGAGCCGGTTCAGGCAGGACAGTGCGAACTCCGGGGCGAAGATGTCGTACCGCTCGAACTTCTCGGCGAGTTCGGGCACCGACGCCTGGTACTCGCGGGTGACCTCCGCGACCGTCCGCCAGAAGTCGTCCTCCTCCAGGATTTCCTCGGCGGCGAGGTTCGCGGCGAGGAAGCGGAAGAAGCAGTCGAAGACGTCCGTGAAGATCGACAGGAGTTTCTTGTCCTCCGGGACGTCCACGCGCAGCCGCTCCACCGTCGGCGGCAGCACCGCGTCCGGGTCCATGACGGCGATCTCCTCGGCGATGTCCTTGTAGATCGCGCGCTGCACGGCCCCGTCCTTGAGCACCAGGATCACGTTCTCGCCGTGCGGCATGTAGACCAGGTCGTAGGCGTAGAAGCTGTGCAGGAGCGGCGTGAAGTACGCCCGCAGGTAGTGCCGCAGCCACTCCGTCGGCGCCAGGCCCGACTGCTCGATCAGCGCGCCCGCGAAGGACGCGCCCTCGTGGTCGACGTGGAGGAGGGAGGCCATGGTGGCGAGCGACTCGCCGTCCCGGAGGCCCGGGACCGGGCTCTCGCGCCAGAGGGCCGCGAGCATCTTGCGGTACGGCGAGTAGCGGTCCGTGGCCTTCTCGTACTCCAGATGCCGGTAGCCGACGGCGGCCCGCTCGCGGATGATCGACAGGCCGGTGGACTTCAGCACCGGGTCGCCCTCGATGAGCCCGGCCAGCCAGTCGTTGATGGCGGGGGTGGCCTCCATGTAGGCGGCCGACAGTCCGCGCATGAAGCCCATGTTGAGGACCGACAGGGCGGTTTTCACATAGTGCTTCTCGGGGTGCGAGCTGTTGAAGAAGGTCCGGATGGACTGCTGGGCCAGGTACTCGTCGTCGCCCTCGCCCAGGCACACCAGGTGCCGGCGGGCGATCTCGGCGGCGAAGGTGACGGTGAGCTTGTTCCACCACTGCCAGGGATGGACGGGGATGAGGAGGTAGTCGGCGGGATCCAGGTCCTGCTCGCGCAGGATTCCGTGGAACCGCTCGACGGTCCCCTCGCCCAGCTCCTCCCGTACGAAGGTCTCGTACTCGATCCCGACGCCCGCCGTGAAGGCGGCGCGCGACCGGTGCGCGGCCAGCCACACCAGGCGGACCGGGCTTGCGGTCTCGGGGGCGTACGACAGGTACTCGCGGATGCCGAAGCCGAGCCGTCCGTTGTTGGCGACGAAGCAGGGGTGGCCCTCGGTCATACCGGTCTCAATGTCCTGGAAGGAGCTTTTCACCAGCTCGGCGGCCGGGATCTGCGGCTTGCTGAGCTTGTAGCAGGTGCCCGACAGGGTGGAGGAGATCTCCTCCAGGTAGACGGGGAGGATCTCGTCGCTCAGGCCCAGTGCCGCCCTCAGCTCGATGAAGAAGTCCAGGGCGGCGAGGGGGAGTTCGGTGCCGTCGCGGTGGCGGGTGATCGAGTCGGTGTCGATCTGCCAGTGGTCGAGGGCGCGGCGCGTGGCGGTGAAGCGGTAGCGGGTCAGCCCGTCGTCGCTGCGGACGACGTACCCGTTCTCGGCGGTGGCTTCCGGCGTGATCAGGCGCTCGTGCGCGAACTCGGCGAGGGCCTTGCGGACCAGGAGGCGGTTGGCCTGCTCCCAGCGTTCGGGGGAGAGGTGGGCGACGGTGGCGGTGAGGGTCATGCGGACACCCCTGTCGTGACGAAGAACTGCTCGCGCGTGCAGAAGCTCAGCAGGGCCTTCTTCTCCGGCTTCTGGATCTCACGCTCGGGCATGAATCCGACCGCCTCGTTCAAGGCGTGGACGGCCGTGTTGGAGACGTCCGGCTCGACGACGACGCGCCGCACCGCCGGGTCCTCGAAGAGACGCGCCATCACGGCGGTGATCACGGCCCGGGTGAAGCCGTGCACGGGCGTGTCGGTGGCGGGGGTCAGGAAGTGCATGCCGATGTCGCCCGGCTGCGGCTCGTAGAGGCCGACCAGTTCGCGGTGGGCGGGGTCGTAGTACTCCATCAGGAAGGCGGGTTCGCCGTCCCCGTCGAGCCCGAGCAGCGCGTGATGGTGCTCGTCGGCCGCGATCTCCATGTAGGCGCGCTCGATGTCCTCCAGTTTCGCGTCCTGCATCATCCAGAACGCTGCCTTGGGGTGGGTGACCCAGCTGTGCAGGAGTTCGGCGTCGGTCAGCGGGTCGAGGGGGCGGAAGGTGAAGGCCGTGGGGCTCATGCGGTGAACTCCTGGAACGCGATGGTCTTCTCGACCGGGTAGTACTCGGTGCCGAGCAGCTCGCGGATGATGTAGCTGTTGCGGTAGGCGCCCATGCCCAGGTCGGGGCTGGTGATGCTGTGCGTGTGCACGCCGGCGTTCTGCAGGAAGACGCCCCGGCCGGTGGTGTCGATGGCGTAGTTGCGGGCGATGTCGAAGTTGCCGTGCGCGTCGTAGAGCAGCCGGTGGCGTACGGGCTTCAGGAACTCCGGCTCGGCGTACTTGTAGCCGGTGGCCAGGATCAGCCCCTCGGACTCGATCTCGTAGTCCTTCTGCTGCTCCTCCTGACGGAAGGAGAGGGTGTACGTGCCGTTCCCGTAACGCGCGCCGGTCAGCGCGGAGTTGGTGAGCAGGCGGGTGGGCACCGGACCGTCGAGGTTCTTCTGGTAGAGCAGGTCGAAGATCGCGTTGATCAGATCGCCGTCGATGCCCTTGAACAGGCCCTTCTGCTCGGCCGTGAGCCGGTAGCGGGTGGCCTCCGGCAGCTCCCGGTAGTAGTCGATGTACTCCGGTGAGGTCATCTCCAGCGTGAGCTTGGTGTATTCGAGGGGGAAGAAGCGCGGGGAGCGGGTGACCCAGTTCAGCCGGTAGCCGTGGACATCGATCTCGCTGAGCAGGTCGTAGTAGATCTCGGCGGCGGACTGGCCGGACCCGACCAGCGTGATCGACTCCTTGCGCTGCAGCTCCGCCTTGTGCTGCAGATAGCGGGAGTTGTGGATGAAGTCTCCGCCCAGGTTCCGGCAGCACTCGGGGATGTGCGGCGGAGTGCCCGTGCCGAGGACGAGGTGGCGGGCGCGGTACAGGTCTCCGCCCTCGGTGCGCACGAGGTAGCTCTTCGCCTCTTCGTCGTACGTCACCTCGGTGACCGTCGTGCTGAAGCGGACGCTGCTCAGGCTGTTCGCGGCCCAGCGGCAGTAGTCGTCGTACTCGACGCGCAGCGGGTAGAAGTTCTCGCGGATGTAGAACGGGTACAGCCGGCCCTTCTCCTTCAGATAGTTGAGGAAGGAGTACGGCGAGGTCGGGTCGGCGAGGGTGACCAGGTCCGACATGAACGGGGTCTGCAGATGGGCGCCGTCCAGGAACATGCCCGCATGCCACTCGAAGTCCGGCTTCGACTCCAGGAAGACACCGTCGAGCTCGGCGATCGGCTCGGTCAGACAGGCCAGGCCGAGGTTGAACGGGCCGAGCCCGATCCCCACGAAGTCATGGGTTCCGGTCGGGTGTTCAGGACGCGCGGTCAAGGGACTCTCCCAGGTACTGCTCGGCGTGGCCGGCTATCAGGTCCAGGACGGCGGCGATGTCTTCGGTCGTCGTCCCGGGGTTGAGCAGGGTGAACTTCAGGTAGTGGCGGCCGCCCACCTTGGTGCCCGCGACCACCGCGTCACCGGAGGCGAACAGGGCCTTGCGGGCGTGGAGGTTGGCGCGGTCGATCTCGGCCGGATCGGTGACGGCGGCCGGGACGTAGCGGAAGACGAGGGTGGACAGGGACGGCCGGACGACGACGTCGAAGCGGGGGTCGGCGGCGAGGAGCTGCCAGCCTTCCTGCGCCAGGTCGCACACCTCGTCGAAGAGTTCGCCGATGCCGTCGGCGCCCATCACGCGCAGCGTCATCCACAGCTTGAGGGCGTCGAAGCGGCGGCTGGTCTGCAGGGACTTGTCGACCTGGTTGGGGATGCGCTCGGTGACCATACGGCGCGGGTTGAGGTACTCCGCGTGATAGGTCGCGTGGCGCAGGGTCGAGGCGTCCCGCACCAGTACGGCGGACGAACTCACCGGCTGGAAGAAGGACTTGTGGTAGTCGACGGTGACCGAGTCGGCGCGCTCGATGCCGTCGATGCGGTCCCGGTACTTGAGCGAGGCGAGCAGCCCGCAGCCGTACGCCGCATCCACGTGCAGCCAGGCGCCGAACTGGGCGCACAGCTCGGCGATCTCGGGCAGCGGGTCGATGGAGCCGAAGTCGGTGGTGCCCGCGGTGGCGACGACGGCCATCGGGACCAGGCCGTCGTTCCTGCAGCGCTCCAGCTCACGGGCGAGGGCGACGGTCTGCATCCGCTTGTCGTGGTCGACGGGAACGGAGACCACCGCGTCCTGCCCGAGGCCGAGCAGTTTCGCGGACTTCTTCACGCTGAAGTGGCTGACCTCGGACGCGAAGACACGCAGTTTCGCAAGGGCGGCACCCTCTTCCCACCCTGCCCGCCCTGGCTTGGCCTCCTCGCGGGCCAGCAGCAGCGCCTGCAAGTTGGACTGGGTGCCGCCGGAGGTGAACACCCCGTCCGCGGCGGGGCCGAGGCCGATACGGGCGGTCGTCCAGTCGATGAGCTTGCGTTCGATCAGGGTGCCGCCGGCCGACTGGTCCCAGGTGTCCAGGGAGGAGTTGACGGCGGACAGGACGGCCTCACCGAGCACCGCCGGGATGACGACCGGGCAGTTCAGGTGCGCGAGGTAGCGGGGGTGGTGGAAGTAGACCGCGTCGCGGAGGTAGACGTCCTCCAGCTCGTCCAGGACCGCGCCGGTGTCGCCCAGCGGCCGGTCGAGGTCGATGGCGTCGATCCGGGGAGCGAGGGCGTCGACGGTGACCCCGGTGAACGGACGGTCGGTGGTGGCGAGTTTGGCCGCCACCCGCTCGACTCCTTCGGTCACGGAGCGGCGGTAGTGCTCCGCGGTCAGGTCATTGAGCAGGTGCGAGCGCATTGGGGGTCCTCCTCGTTCAACTTAGGTAAGCCTAACCTAAGTCACTTGGGTTTAGTCCCGCCCCTCCCGTGACCGCCGTCACTCCTGCTCGCGCAACTGCTCCTCGCTCAGGCCCTGTCGCCAGTAGCCGACGAAGGTGACCCGCCGCCGGTCGATGCCACGCTCCTGGACGAGGTGCCGCCGCAGTTGCTTCACGCTTCCGCTCTCGCCCGCGATCCAGGCGTACGGGTGCTCGGCGGGCGGCAGTCGGTCGGCACGCAGGGCGTCGAGGGCCATGGGGGACCCCTCGACGCTGCCTGCGTCCCGGACCAGCCAGGTGATCTCGGCCTCGGCCGCGGTCACCAGGTCCTGGATGTCCCCGGCGTCGTGCACCTCCAGCCAGACCCGGGCGCGGGCACCGGCCGGCAGCGACTCGAGGATCGCCGACACGGCCGGAAGGGCGGTCTCGTCCCCCCAGATCAGCGTCAGATCGGTGTCCGCGGGCGGCCGGAAACGGATCGCCCGGTTGTCCGCGACCGCGGGCCCGAGCACCACGACACGATCACCGGCGGCGGCCCGCGCGGCCCACCGCGAGGCGGGACCCGCCGGAGTGTGCAGCACGAAGTCGATGTCGATCTCGTCGGGGTCGCGGCGCAGGCTCCGCAGTGTGTACGACCGCATCACGGCCCGTACACCGTCGGGCAGTTCACGCCAGGCCTGCCACCAGCCGTCCCCGAGCTCGTACGGCACGGCGGGCTCACTCTGCCCGGGATGCGGCAGGAAGAGGGACAGGGACTGGTCGCGTCCGTCGGAGAAGAAGTACTTCAGGTCCTCCCCTGTAAAGGTCACCCGAACCAGAGACGGCCCGAGCCGCCTCGTCCGCACGACCTGAAGGGAAAAGAAACGGAACGGGGCGGCTACGGCGGTTGTCATTACGGCTCCTGAGTTACCGTCAGGTTGCGGATTGGGGGTTCGGGGCCTGCCCTTCAGGGGCGCGGGGCTGCACCGATATGCGGCTCCGCCGCGTGGGCGCGACCAGCCACATCGGACCCGCACATACCCACGGCCTCAAACGTTCAGCTGACCTTCTTCGCCTTCTCCAACGCCTCGGCGAGGTTCGTGAGGAGCGGCGTGCACTTGTCGTAAGACAGAATCGGTTCAGGGGAGCGGGGAATGACCTGCCCCGCCTTGACCGCCGGCAGCTTCTTCCACGTGGCCTTGGTGATGTCACCCGGCTGAATGGTCGACGACCGGTCGTCCATCATGATGACGTCGGCCTGGTACTTGTCGACGTTCTCCCAGCTCAGCGACTCGAACCAGCCACCCCCCTTGGCCTTCGCCTTCTCCGGCGGCTCGACGAAGTTCACGCCGAGCGCCTTGAAGTACTCCAGGTCGATCGAGAGGTTCGTGCCGGAGACGTAGAAGAGCGCGTCGCTCGCCGAGCCGGCCAGCACCTTGATGTCGGGCTTGGCCTTCGCGGCCTTGCGCAGCCGGGCGGCGGCCGCCTCGAACTTCTTCTTCGCCTCGGTGACCGCGGCGGCCTTCATGTCCGCGCCGAGCGACTGCGCGAGCGCCCACATGCGCTGCAGCGGCTCGGTCAGCTGACGGTCGTAGACGGAGATGCCGACGCTGGGAGCCAGCTTGGCGATCTTGTCCTTGGAGGCCTCGGGGACGTACCAGAGGGTGCCGGCGTCGTCGAACATCGTGGAGATGAGCAGGTCGGGCGCGAGGGCCGCGTACTTCTCGACGTTGAACTGGTCCCAGACGTTGCCGAGGATCGTGACCTTGCTGATGTCCATGTCGCCGGCCTGGACGTCGGGCTTGCCGTCGGCGGTCCTGGTGGGGCCGAAGACGCCCTTGACGCTGATGCCGTAGTCGTGGAGCGCGGCGGCGACACCGGTGAACGCGACGATGTTCGCGGGCACCCGGTCGAGCTTCACGGTCGTGCCGCGGTCGTCCTTGAAGGACCAGGGGCCGGACCTGGCGGCGGTCGTCCCATTGCCGGAGCCGGCGCTTTTCACGTCGTCGTCGCCGCAGGCCGCGAGCACGGCCCCGAGGCCCAGGGCGCCGCCCGCGGCGAGGATGCCGCGTCGGGTCGGATGGGTGGCTCTGGCGTTGGACATGCTGTGGCTGCTTTCGAACGGGGCGGAACGCCCGCCGGACAACTTCGAACGTAGGTTAGCCTAACCTCACTCGATGTCCAGGGGTGTGGGCGTACCGGCCCCGAACCGTCAGCGGCCTGTGGGCCGGAGCCGTGGCGTCCCGGCCGCGGTCAGCCAGCCAGTCCCAACTCCCTTGCAATCAGCATCCGTTGGACCTCGCTGGTGCCCTCGCCGATCTCCAGGATCTTGGAGTCCCGCCACATACGGGCCACCGGGTACTCGTTCATGAAGCCGTAGCCGCCGTGGATCTGCGTGGCCTCGCGGGCGTTGTCGACGGCGACGGTGGAGGAGTGGAGCTTGGCGAGCGCGGCCTCCTTCTTGAAGGGGGCGCCGCTCACCAGCCGGGCGGCCGCGTCGCGCCAGGCAAGGCGGGCGGTGTGGGCCTTCATCTCCATGTCGGCGATCTTGAACTGGATGGCCTGGTTGGCGCCGATGGGACGGCCGAAGGCCTGGCGTTCCTTCGCGTACTTCACCGACTCGTCCACGCAGCCCTGGGCGAGCCCGGTCGCGAGGGCGGCGATGGCGATCCGGCCCTCGTCGAGGATGCGCAGGAACTGGGCGTAACCGCGGCCCTTCTCGCCCAGCAGGTTGGCGGCCGGGACGCGGACGTCGGAGAAGTGCAGCTCACGGGTGTCCGAGGCGTTCCAGCCGACCTTCGAGTACGGGGCCGCCACCGTGAAGCCAGGGGTGCCGGACGGGACGATGATCGAGGAGATCAGCGGTTTGCCGTCCGGCTTGCGGCCGGTCACCGCCGTCACCGTGACCAGGCCCGTGATGTCCGTACCCGAGTTGGTGATGAAGCACTTGGTGCCGTTGATCACCCATTCGTCCGTCTCCTCGTCCAGCCGGGCCGTCGTACGGGTGGCTCCGGCGTCGCTGCCGCCGTCCGGCTCCGTGAGGCCGAAGGCGCCCAGGATCTCGCCCGAGCACAGGCGGGGCAGCCACTGCTGCTTCTGCTCCTCGGTGCCGAAGAGATGGATCGGCATGGCGCCCAGGGAGACACCGGCCTCCAGGGTGATGGCCACGGACGAGTCCACGCGGGCCAGCTCCTCCAGCGCCACGCCCAGCGCCAGATAGTCGCCGCCCATGCCGCCGTACTCCTCGGGGAACGGCAGCCCGAACAGGCCCATGCGGCCCATCTCGCGGACGATCTCGTAGGGGAACTCGTGGTGCTCGTAGAACTCGCCGATCTTGGGCGCCACGACGTCGTGTGCGAACTCCTCGACGGTGCGGCGGAGTTCCTCCAGCTCGGGTGAGAGTCGGTAGTCCATGGCTGTGATCACTGCTCCTGGTGGGAGAGGGCTCGGACGGTGCGGGACGGGCTGGGTCGGCCCAGTTGTTCGGCCATCCACACGCTGGTGGCGACGAGGCGGCCGAGGTCGACTCCGGTGTCGATGCCGAGACCCTGAAGCATCCACACGAGGTCTTCGGTGGCGAGATTGCCGGTGGCGGACTTGGCGTACGGGCAGCCGCCGAGTCCGCCGGCGGAGGCGTCGACCGTGGTGACGCCGTACTGGAGGGCGGCCAGGGTGTTGGCGAGGGCCTGGCCGTAGGTGTCGTGGAAGTGGACGCCCACCTTCTCGACGGGGACGTCCAGGTCGGTCAGCAGGGCGCGTACATGGCCCGGTGTCGCGACCCCGATCGTGTCGCCGAGGCTCAGTTCGTCGCAGCCCATGTCCAGCAGGGCCCTGCAGACCCGGACCACCTGGGGGATCGGGACGGCTCCCTCCCAGGGGTCGCCGAAGCACATGGAGAGGTAGCCGCGGACATGGACCTGCTGGGACTTGGCGCGGGCCACCACCGGTTCGAACATGGCCAGCGCCTCGTCCACCGTGCGGTTGAGGTTGGCCTTGGCGAAGGACTCCGTGGCGCTGGCGAACACCGCGACGCGACCGGCGCCGAGCGCGAGGGCGCGGTCCAGGCCGCGTTCGTTCGGGACGAGGACCGGGAGGTCCACCGGGAGATCGCTGATCTGCGGGAACAGCTGCTCGGCGTCGGCGAGTTGGGGCACCCACTTGGGGTGGACGAAGCTCGTCGCCTCGATCGTGGTGAGCCCCGCGTCGGCCAGGCGGCGGACGAACTCGGCCTTCACCTCGGTCGGTACCGTCGACTTCTCGTTCTGCAGGCCGTCACGGGCGCCGACCTCGTGGATACGGACGCGGGCCGGCAGACCGGGAGCCGGTACGGCCATGGGCAGCGTCATTTCTCCTCCTCCGCCGGGTGCTCGACCGGTGTGATGACCGCGAGCACCTGGTCCATGGCGACCGTCGTGCCCGGGGTGACGTCCAGTTCGGCGACCGTGCCGGCGTGCGGAGCGGAGATGACGTGCTCCATCTTCATCGCCTCGACCACCAGCAGGCTCTGACCTGCGCTCACCTCGTCACCGACGGCGACCTTCACCACCGTGACCGTGCCGGGCATGGGGGCGGTGAGCGAGTCGGCGCCCGCATGCCGCGCACCCGTGAGGGACGCTGCCACCGGGTCGTGGTCGCGCACCTGCCAGGCGTCGCCGTCGCGGCCGATCCAGTCGGCGGCGCGGTGGAAGGTGTGACGGACGCCGTCGAGGGTGACGCAGACGGTGTCGTCGGTGAGGGCGTGGCTGCCGCGCGGCACGTACTCCACGGGATCCTGCACCCGCAGGTGGAAGCCGACGGGCCTCGGCGTCCCGCCCAGGCGCCAGCCGCTCGGCACGGAGAACGGGTCGGTCCAGCCCTCCCCGCGGGGCTCCAGGGCCGCCAGCCGTACGGCCGCGGCCGCCTCGTACACCTCCTCCGGTACGTCCGTGGAGACGAGGCCGTCCACCTCCCGCTCCACCAGGCCGGTGTCCAACTCGCCCGCGACGACGGCCGGATGGCCGAGCAGCCGCCGCAGGAACCCCGCGTTGGTCTGCACACCCAACGTCACCGTCTCCGCGAGGGCGGCCCGCAGCTTGCGGATGGCCGTCTGACGGTCCGGCCCGTACGCGATCACCTTGGACAGCATCGGGTCGTACAGCGAACCGACCTCCGTGCCCTCGCTGAGCCCGGAGTCGGTCCGGATGCCGTCGCCCTCGGGCTCGCGCAGCCGCAACACCGTGCCGCCGGAGGGGAGGAACCCGCGCGCGGGGTCTTCGGCACACACCCGGGCCTCGATCGCATGCCCGGTCAGCGTGATGTCGCCCTGCTTGTACGGCAGTTGCTCACCCGCCGCCACCCGCAGCTGCCACTCCACCAGATCGAGGCCGCCCGCGGCGCCAGCCGCAATGGATACGACCAGTTCGGTGACAGGGTGCTCCACCTGGAGCCGGGTGTTCATCTCCATGAAGTAGTACGAGGACGGGTCCCCGCCCGGCACGATGAACTCCACCGTGCCCGCGCCCCGGTACCCGCACGAGCGGGCCGCCTGGACCGCCGCCTCGCCCATCGCGGCCCGGGTCTCCTCGTCGAGGAGCACACTGGGCGCCTCCTCGATGATCTTCTGGTGTCGGCGCTGCAGCGAGCACTCGCGCTCGCCCAGGTGCACCACGTTCCCGTGGCCGTCCGCCAGCACCTGGATCTCGATGTGCCGGGGCCGGTCCACCCACCGCTCCACGAGGAGCGTGTCGTCGCCGAAGGAGGCGCGGGCCTCGCGGCGGGCGGCGCCGATCTCGTCCGCGAGCCGCTCCGCGTCCCGCACCAGCCGCATGCCCTTGCCGCCACCACCGGCCGACGGCTTCAGCAGCACCGGCATCCCGATCTCACGGGCGGCGTCGGCGAGTTGGTCATCGGAGAGCCCGCTGCCGCTGGAACCGGGAACGACCGGTACCCCGGCCGCCCGCACCGTCTCCTTGGCGCGGATCTTGTCGCCCATGAGGGAGATGGCCTCCGCGGGCGGCCCGATGAAGACCAGCCCGGCGTCGGCGCACGCGCGCGCGAAGCCGGCGTTCTCCGCGAGGAAGCCGTATCCGGGATGGACGGCCTGGGCGCCGGTGCGGGCGGCGGCCTCCAGCAGCCGCTCCACCGAGAGGTAGCTCTCGGCCGCGGGCGCCGGACCGATCCGTACCGCCGTGTCGGCCTCGCGGACATGCCGTGCGTCGGCGTCGGCGTCGGAGAAGACGGCCACCGAGCGCACGCCCAGCGAGCGGAGCGTACGGATCACGCGGACGGCGATCTCGCCCCGGTTGGCCACGAGCACTGTGTCGAACATGGGTCCCCTCCTCACATCCGGAAGACGCCGAACTGGGGCTCACCCAGCGGCGCGTTGGCACAGGCGGTCAGCGCGAGACCCAGCACCTGGCGGGTCTCCAGCGGGTCGATCACGCCGTCGTCCCAGAGGCGGGCGGTGGCGTAGTAGGCGTTGCCCTGGCGCTCGTACTGCTGCCGGATCGGCGCCTTGAAGGCCTCCTCGTCCTCCGCAGGCCACTCCTGGCCCTGGGCCTCCAGCTGGTCCCGCTTGACGGTCGCGAGGACGGAGGCGGCCTGCTCGCCGCCCATGACGGAGATCTTGGCGCCGGGCCACATCCACAGGAAGCGGGGGGAGTAGGCGCGGCCGCACATCGAGTAGTTGCCCGCGCCGTACGAGCCGCCGACCACGACCGTCAGCTTCGGGACGCGGGTGCAGGCCACGGCCGTCACCATCTTCGCGCCGTGCTTGGCGATGCCGCCCGCCTCGTAGTCCTTGCCGACCATGAAGCCGGAGATGTTCTGCAGGAACACCAGCGGGATGCCGCGCTGGTCGCACAGCTCGATGAAGTGGGCGCCCTTCTGGGCGGACTCGGAGAACAGGATGCCGTTGTTGGCCACGATCCCGACCGGGTGACCGTGGATCCGCGCGAAGCCGGTGACCAGGGTCTGCCCGAACTCGGCCTTGAACTCGGCGAAACGGGAGCCGTCGACCACGCGCGCGATGATCTCCCGGACGTCGTACGGAGTGCGGGGATCGACCGGCACCGCGCCGTACAGGCCGTACGGATCGACCTTGGGCTCCGCGGCCGCCGTGACCTCCCAGGGCAGCGGCCCGCGCGCGGGGAGCGTGGCGGCGATGTTCCGCACGATCCTGAGCGCGTGCGCGTCGTCCTCCGCCAGGTGGTCCGTCACACCGGAGACCCGGGAGTGCACCTCGCCGCCGCCCAGCTCCTCGGCGGTCACCACTTCACCGGTGGCGGCCTTCACCAGCGGCGGGCCGCCCAGGAAGATCGTCCCCTGGTTGCGGACGATGACCGCCTCGTCGCTCATGGCAGGGACATACGCCCCGCCCGCCGTGCACGACCCGAGCACCGCGGCGATCTGCGGAATCCCGGCCCCCGACATCCGCGCCTGGTTGTAGAAGATCCGCCCGAAGTGCTCACGGTCCGGGAAGACCTCGTCCTGCATGGGCAGGAAGGCGCCCCCGGAGTCGACCAGGTAGATGCACGGCAGCCGGTTCTCCAGGGCCACCTCCTGGGCGCGCAGATGCTTCTTCACCGTCATCGGGTAGTAGGTGCCGCCCTTGACGGTGGCGTCGTTGGCGACGACCACGCACTCGCGTCCGCTCACCCGACCGATGCCCGCGATGACCCCGGCGGCGGGTGCGGCCCCGTCGTACATCCCGTCGGCGGCCAGCGGCGCCAGCTCCAGGAAAGGCGAGCCCGGGTCGAGCAGCGTGTCCACCCGGTCCCTCGGCAGCAGCTTCCCGCGCGCGGTGTGCCTGGCCCGCGCCTTCTCGCCGCCGCCGAGCCGCGCCGCGGCCAGCTTGCCGCGCAGCTCCTCGACGAGCGCCCGGTGCGCCGCCTCATTGGCCCGCCAGGCCTCCGACGCGGGGTCTGCCGCGCTCGTCAGCTCCGGTGCCTCGTGCATCCTGCGGTCCCCTCACCCAGTGGTCGACTGTTAATGAGCGTTAACCATTTCCTTCAGGTTAACGACCGCTAACCTCCCTGTCTAGAATTACCTCCATGGCCACCAGAACCGACGCCCCCACCCGCCGCGAGCAGATCCTCAAGGAGGCCGCGCGGCTGTTCGCCGAGCGCGGTTTCCACGGGGTCGGAGTCGACGAGATAGGTGCCGCCGTCGGCATCAGCGGCCCCGGCCTCTACCGCCACTTCGCGGGCAAGGACGCGATGCTCGCGGAGCTGCTGGTGGGGATCAGCGGCCAGCTGCTGACCGGTGCCAAGCGGCGCCTGGCGGAGGCGGACGGGGGTCCCGCGGACGCGGTCCTCGACTCGCTCATCGAAGGGCACATCGACTTCGCGCTCGACGACCGCCCCCTGATCACCCTGCACGACCGCGAGCTGGACCGCCTCCGGGACAGCGACCGCAAACTCGTCCGGCAGCTGCAGCGGCAGTACGTCGAGCTGTGGGTGGAGGTGCTGCGCGAGGTCTATCCGGGCATCGCGGAACCCGCCGCCCGCTCCGCCGTGCACTCGGTCTTCGGCCTGCTGAACTCGACCCCGCACCTGGGCCGCCCCGGCTCATTGCCGGGCCGCGGGGCGACGGCGGAGCTGCTGCACCGGATGGCGCGGGGCGCCTTCGCGGCGGCCGGGGCGGAGTGACGAGCGTTACGGGATCACCTCTGGACGCCCCTCCTTACCCGCCGGTACCTTGGTGTTCTGAGCAAGCGCTTAGACATGGACCCAAGGACCAGGTGGAGGTGGCGGCGGTGCGCCGTACGGTGTTCAACGAGGACCACGAGGCGTTCCGGGAGACCCTGCGCGCCTTCATCGAGGCCGAGGTCGTCCCGGTCTACGACGAGTGGTTCGCCGCCGGCCAGGCGCCGCGCGACTTCTACTACAAGCTCGCCGAGCTCGGCATCTTCGGCATCCGCGTGGACGAGGAGTACGGCGGCGCCGGCATCGACTCGTACAAGTTCGAGGCCGTGATGTACGAGGAGACCGCGCGCGCGGGCGTGCAGTTCGGCGGCTCCGGTGTGCACGTGCTGCTCGGCCTGCCGTACATCAAGATGCTCGCCACCGACGAGCAGAAGAAGCGCTTCCTGCCGAAGTTCGTCTCCGGCGAGGAGATGTGGGCCCTCGCGATGACCGAGCCGGGCACCGGCTCCGACCTCGCGGGCATGAAGACCACCGCCAAGCTCTCCGAGGACGGCACGCACTACGTCCTCAACGGCGCCAAGACCTTCATCACCGGCGGCGTCCATGCCGACCGTGTGATCGTCTGCGCCCGCACCTCCGCGCCCACCGCCGAGGACCGCCGCTTCGGCATCTCCCTGTTCGCCGTGGACACCAAGTCCGAGGGCTACTCGATAGGCCGCAAGCTCGACAAGCTGGGCCTGAAGACCTCCGACACCGCCGAGCTGGCGTTCGTCGACGTCAAGGTCCCGGTCGAGGACCTGCTCGGCGAGGAGAACAAGGGCTTCTACTACCTGGGCCACAACCTGGCGTCCGAGCGCTGGGGCATCGCTTTCGGTGCCTATGCGCAGGCCAAGGCCGCCGTGCGGTTCGCCAAGGAGTACGTCCAGGAGCGCACCGTCTTCGGCAAGCCGGTCGCCGCCTTCCAGAACACCAAGTTCGAGCTGGCCGCCTGCCAGGCCGAGGTGGACGCCGCAGAGGCCGTCGCCGACCGCGCCCTCGAAGCCCTCGACGCCGGTGAGCTGACGCCCGCCGAGGCCGCCTCCGCCAAGCTGTTCTGCACCGAGGTCGCCCACCGCGTCATCGACCGCTGCCTCCAGCTGCACGGCGGCTACGGCTTCATGAACGAGTACCCGATCGCCCGCCTGTACGCGGACAACCGCGTCAACCGCATCTACGGTGGCACCAGCGAGATCATGAAGACGATCATCGCCAAGGACATGGGCCTGTAAGGCCCGGGAAACCCCGAGAAATCACTGGCGGGTACAACTGTCTGCCATGAGCCAGGCACTACAGGGTCTCCTCGATCTGCTCGACCTGGAGCAGATCGAGGAGAACATCTTCCGCGGCCAGTCCCGGTCCGCCGTCGTCCCCCGCGTCTTCGGCGGGCAGGTCGCGGCCCAGGCGCTGGTCGCCGCGGGGCGTACGGTCCCCGCGGACCGGCACGCCCACTCGCTGCACGCGTACTTCCTGCGTCCGGGCGACCCGGGCGCGCCGATCGTCTACCAGGTCGACCGCATCCGTGACGGCCGCTCCTTCACCACCCGCCGGGTGGTCGCCGTGCAGCACGGCAAACCGATCTTCCATCTGTCGGCCTCCTTCCAGACCGACGAGGACGGCCTCGACCACCAGACGCCGATGCCGGCGGCGCCCGACCCGGCCACGCTGCCCACCTCCCACGAGCGGCTGCGCGGCTACGGCCACCTCGACCCCGCGGTGGTGGAGAAGTTCCTGGAGGCGCGCGAGGCCGTCGATCTGCGCTACGTCGAGGAGCCGCCGTACGGGAAGTTCGGCGAGCCGCGCGAGCCGCACTCCCAGGTGTGGTTCCGCACCAACGGCAAGCTCGACGACGACCCGCTTCTGCACGTGGTCCTCGCCACCTACGTCTCCGACATGACCCTGCTCGACTCGGTGCTGCTCGCGCACGGCCGGGGCGGCTGGGCCGTCGGCGACGTGGTCGGCGCCTCGCTCGACCACGCCATGTGGTTCCACCGGCCCTTCCGCGCCGACGAATGGCTGCTCTACGACCAGGAGTCGCCGACCAGCCACGGCGGCCGCGGGCTCGGCCAGGCGCGGATCTACACGCAGGACGGGCAGCTGGCCATCTCGGTGATCCAGGAAGGGCTGGTCCGGGTCCCGCGCTGACGGGACCCCCGGACCGTCAGGACAGACCCGCCTCCGCCAGCAGATACGCCGTCATCGGGTCGTAGTGGCGCGGGCTCGGCACATGGTCGTCGAGCGGGACCGTCACCTGTACGGTGCCCTCGGCCTCGGCGAGGAAGAGCGCCGGGTCGTTGCAGTCGGCGTAGCCGACGGAGTCGACGCCGTGCTGGCCGGCGTACCCCGCCCAGCCGTGGTCGGCGACGACCAGGTCCGGCAGCGGGCGGCCCTCCTCCTCCAGTGCCGTGAGGACGGCCTTCATCGGCTCACCGGAATGCGTGTGCCACAGGGTGGCGCCGTGCTCCAGGACCGCCACGTCCGCGAGCTGCCACACATACCCCTCGTCGGTCTGCAGCCCCTCCGGGATCACCACGATCTCGCAGCCGGCCTGGCGCAGGGCGGCGGCCGTGGCGCGGTGCACGTCGAGCAGGCCGCCCGGGTGGCCGGTCGCGAACAGCACCCGCTGCTGTCCCTCGGCCGCCTTGCGCAGCCGGGCCGCCATCCGCTCCAGACCGCCCACCGTCAGCTCGGGGTCGATGGTGTCCTGGCCGTACCGGTACTCGGGGTCGTCGTTCACCCCGACCCGCTCCGCCATCACCGCGAGCACGTCCTGCTCGTCGGTCCACCGGTCGCCGAGTTCCAGTCCGAGCCAGTAGTTGCGGACGCCGTTCGCGAGCTGTCGGTAGTGGGAGAGGTTGTTCTCGCGCGGGGTGGCGACATCGCCCGCGATGCGGGTCTTCACGAGATGCGCGAGGAGCTCGGCGCGGCTGGGTGTCCCGGGTATCGGCATGAATCCCATTGTGAGGCAGCCGACTGTGCGATTCCCTGGCGTCCGCCGCGCTGGGACGCGCGTCACGTACTCGGCGACATGGGCCTGCGCTCCCAGGGGCGCGGGGAACTGCGCGACCAGCCACAACGGTGCCGCAGACGAGGGACAACACCGCGGCCCGACCAGCGGAGCTCACTGCCGCCGCAGCGCGAACCACAGCTCCATGCGTACGTCCGGGTCGTCCAGGTCCGTGTCGAGGAGGGCGGCGCAGCGGGTGATCCGCTGGCGGACCGTGTTGCGGTGCACGGACAGGGCGACGGCCGTGCGGTCCCAACTGCCGTGCAGGGAGAGCCAGGTGCGCAGGGTCTCGGTCAGCGCGGGGGTGCCCGCGATCGGGGCGAGGAGCGTACGGGCGTGCGTCGCGGCCTCCTCGGACGGCACCAGGTCGGCGAGGCCCGCCCGGTCGCCGTGCCGGACCAGGGCGGTACGGGTGGCGCGGGCGCGGGCCAGCGCGCGGGCGGCCTGGGTGTCGGCGGACGGCCACCCGGCCGGGGTCGAGGCGGCGCTGACGCCCAGCGTCCAGCCCGGCTGTGCGGCCGGTTCGCGGTCGGCGGGCACCAGGACCCGTACGACGTCGTCCGCCAGGTCCACCAGCGGCGAGCCGAGGGACGCGCCCAGCGCCGAGGCGGCCACCGGGTCGGGCGCCTGGGCGTCCGGTCGTGCGTGCACCACAAGCCAGGGGCCGGGCCCGAGGAGGGCGGCCACCTCGGCCGGCGGCGTCCCCAGCAGCAGCCGCACCAGCGCGGACGACCGTGCCGCCCCCGTGCCGCTCTGGTGCTCGCCGGTGAGCAGTGAGAGCAGGACGGCGGCGACGGAGGCGATGGTGTGGTCGCCCGGGTCCCGCTGCGGGGCGGCCACCCCGAGCACGAAGCCCTGTCCGGCGCCGAGGGCGTAGGCGGCGAGGTGGGTGCCGGCGGCCGTGTCGGTGGCGGAGGTGGGCGTCCCCGGACCGGAGGGGTGCACCACCTGCGCGAGCCGGGCCAGCGCCTCCCGGGCACCGGTCTTCGCCGGGCGCCCCGCGGAGGCGATCTCCGTCCCCTCCGGCCCGTACAGCACCGCCCGGCCGCCCAGCCGCTGGGCCAGCTGCCGCAGCACCGACGGCACCGGGTCAGGGCGGGAGGCCGCCGCCGCGAGGCTCTGCTGGGCCTCCGTGACCCGGCGCAGCTCGGCGAGCCGGGCCTGGGCCATCAGCTGCCAGACGGCGCGGGCGATCCCGGAGAACGTGGTCTGGGGAGGGACCTCGACGAGCGGCAGCTCGTGCGCGTCGCACGCCGCCACCAGGGCGCGCGGCACCGAGTCGTGCACGGGAGCCAGACCGAAGCCGAGGGCCGCGCCGCCCGCCGCGACGATCCTCGCCACGTAGTCGTCGAAGTACGTGCCGGAGCCGGCGGCCTCCGGGACATGGACCCCCGCCGTCAGCAGCAGCTCCCCGCCCAGCAGATACGGGTACGGGTCGGCCATCTCCGAGGTGTGCGCCCAGTGGATGACGATTCCGGGATCGTCCGGCCCGGCGATCTGCCGCAGGGCCAGGTCCTCGCGGGCCAGGAGTGCCGAAAGAGGCACGGGCGGCGTGGGTGGCGTGGCGGGAACCGCGGGGTCCGGCATGGTGTGCGCTTCCTCCACCTCGTACGGCTCGAATGGATGAAACGTACACTTCGCAGTCGCTTTTCAGCCACCTAGTGTCAGTGCTCATCACCCGCCGGCGAGACCGAGCGAAGGAGGGCCCCGTGGCCATCGACTACACAGTGATCGTCGTCTATCTGGCCGGAATGCTGGCCATGGGCTGGTGGGGCATGCGCCGCGCCAGGTCGAAGAGCGAGTTCCTGGTCGCGGGGCGCCGCCTCGGGCCCGCCATGTACTCGGGCACCATGGCCGCGATCGTCCTCGGCGGCGCGTCCACCATCGGCGGCGTCGGCCTCGGCTACCAGTACGGCCTCTCCGGCGCCTGGATGGTCTTCACCATCGGCCTCGGACTGCTCGCCCTGTCCGTCTTCTTCTCCGCCCGCATCGCCCGGCTGAAGGTCTACACCGTCTCCGAGATGCTGGACCTGAGGTACGGCGGCCGCGCGGGCGTCATCTCCGGTGTGGTCATGTGGGCGTACACCCTCATGCTCGCGGTGACCTCCACCATCGCGTACGCCACGATCTTCGACGTCCTCTTCGACATGAACCGCACCGTCGCGATCGTCCTCGGCGGCTCGATCGTCGTCGCGTACTCGACGCTCGGCGGCATGTGGTCGATCACGCTCACCGACATGGTGCAGTTCGTGGTCAAGACGATCGGCGTGCTGCTGCTCCTGCTGCCCATCGCGGTCGTCAAGGCCGGCGGGTTCTCCCAGATGAAGGCCAAGCTGCCCACCGAGTACTTCGACCCGCTGGGCATCGGCGGCGAGACGATCTTCACCTATGTCCTGATCTACACGTTCGGCATGCTCATCGGGCAGGACATCTGGCAGCGCGTCTTCACCGCCCGCAGCGACACGACGGCGAAGTGGGGTGGCACGGTCGCGGGTACCTACTGTCTGGCGTACGCCCTCGCCGGCGCCGTCATCGGCACGGCCGCCAAGGTGCTGTACCCGAAGCTGGGCAGCCCGGACGACGCCTTCGCGACCATCGTCAAGGACGAACTCCCGGTCGGTGTCCGGGGGTTGGTGCTGGCCGCGGCCCTGGCCGCCGTGATGTCGACCTCGTCCGGCGCACTGATCGCCTGCGCGACCGTGGCCAACAACGACATCTGGTCGCGGCTGCGGGGAGCCGTACGCAGATCCGAGGGCGAGCACGACGAGGTGAAGGGCAACCGCGCCTTCATCCTGATCATGGGCCTCGCGGTGATCGGCACCGCGATCGCGCTCAACAACGTCGTCGAGGCGCTCACGGTGGCGTACAACCTGCTGGTCGGCGGGCTCCTCGTGCCCATCCTCGGCGGGCTGCTGTGGAAGCGCGGCACTGTACAGGGCGCCCTCGCCTCGGTGATCGTCGGCGGCCTCGCGGTCATCGGCCTGATGGCCGGCTACGGCATCCTCGCCAACGAGCCCGTTTACTACGGTCTTCTGTCGTCCCTCGTCGCATATGTGGCGGTCTCCCTGGGGACGAAGCCCACGGACGAGGTTGTCCTCGCCACCTGGCGCGAGCGCCTCGCGGGACGGTCCTCCGAACTCGCGTCCGAACCGGTCCCGGCTCCCCAGTAGAGTCGTACGAGAATCATTACTTATCGCTCCATACGCGACGAAGCGTAGGAAAGAAGGCATCCACCCATGAGCAGTAACGAGACGCCCCGCGGCCCCGTCGACTCCTCCCGCATCCCGCGGTACGCCGGACCCGCGACCTTCGCCCGGCTGCCCCGCCTCGACGAGGTCGGCCGTGCGGACGTCGCGGTCGTGGGCGTCCCGTTCGACTCGGGCGTCTCGTACCGGCCGGGCGCCCGCTTCGGCGGCAACGCGATCCGCGAGGCGTCCCGGCTGCTGCGGCCCTACAACCCGGCGCAGGACGCGTCCCCGTTCGCGCTGGCGCAGGTCGCGGACGGCGGGGACATCGCGGTGAACCCGTTCAACATCCACGAGGCCGTGGAGACCGTCGAGGCGGCGGCGGACGAGCTGCTGGGCACGGGCGCCCGCCTGATGACCCTGGGCGGCGACCACACCATCGCGCTCCCGCTCCTGCGCTCGGTCGCCAAGAAGCACGGCCCGGTCGCCCTGCTCCACTTCGACGCGCACCTCGACACCTGGGACACGTACTTCGGCGCCGAGTACACGCACGGGACGCCGTTCCGGCGGGCCGTGGAGGAGGGCATCCTCGACACCTCCGCGCTGTCGCACGTGGGCATCCGGGGGCCGTTGTACGGCAAGCAGGACCTGGCCGACGACGAGAAGATGGGCTTCGGCATCGTGACGTCGGCGGATGTGATGCGGCGCGGCGTGGACGAGGTGGCCGACCAGC
Organism: Streptomyces longisporus; assembly: GCF_039532765.1. Classification (NCBI taxonomy): domain Bacteria; kingdom Bacillati; phylum Actinomycetota; class Actinomycetes; order Kitasatosporales; family Streptomycetaceae; genus Streptomyces; species Streptomyces longisporus. The sequence continues at coordinate 448,435 of NZ_BAAASG010000011.1, read as the reverse complement.
TGCGGCAGCGCATCGGCGACCGCCCGCTGTACATCTCGATCGACATCGACTGCCTCGACCCGGCCCACGCGCCCGGCACGGGCACCCCGGAGGCGGGCGGCATGACCTCCCGTGAGCTGCTGGAGATCCTGCGGGGCCTCGCCTCCTGCAACCTGGTCTCGGCGGACGTCGTCGAGGTGGCGCCCGCGTACGATCACGCGGAGATCACGTCGGTGGCCGCGTCCCACACGGCGTACGAACTGACCACGATCATGTCCCGCCAGATCGCCGCGGCCCGCACGGAGAACAAGGGGAACGAGGGCAAGTGACCCACGACCACGACCTGGAACTCCGCCCGACCGAGGCGCAGATTTCCGCCGCGCTGAACCCTCCTCCCGGCCGCAACGGCGGAGACCTGGTCGTGGAGACGCTCGCCGGACTCGGCGCGACGACGGTCTTCGGCCTGCCCGGTCAGCACGCGCTGGGCATGTTCGACGCGCTGCGCCGGTCGGCGCTGCGGTATGTGGGCCTGCGGGTGGAGAACAACGCGGGGTTCGCGGCGGACGCGTACGGCCGGATCACGGGCGAGGCGGCGCCGCTGCTCCTGTCCACCGGGCCGGGAGCCCTGACGTCCCTGGCCGCGCTGCAGGAGGCGGCCGCGGCCTCGGCGCCCGTGCTGGCGATCAGCAGCCAGATCCCGACGGCGGGGCTGGGCGGCGGCCGGCACGGCTATCTGCACGAACTCCCGGACCAGGCGGCCTCGTTCCGGGGCGTGGTGAAGTCGGTCCACACGGTCCGCACCCAGTCCCAGATCCCCTCCGCGATCGCGGCGGCCTGGAAGTCGGCGCTGACCGCTCCGCACGGCCCGGTGTGGGTGGAGATCCCGCAGGACGTGCTGCTGGCGCAGACCTCGCTGCCGGTGGTGACGGGGGTGGACGCGACACCGGAGGACGTGGTGCCGCGCCCCGAGCTGACGGCGGTGGCCGCCGACCTGCTCTCCCGCGCCGAACGCCCGGCGATCATCGCGGGCGGGGGAGTGGTACGGGCGGACGCCTCGGGCAAGCTGCGGCAGCTGGCGGAGGCGTTGCAGGCGCCGGTGGTGACGACGCCGGGCGGCAAGGGCGCCTTCCCCTGGAAGCACCCGCTGTCCCTCCAGTCCTGGATCGAGGACCGGCACACGACGGACATCCTGGAGGACGCGGACGTCCTGCTGGTGGTCGGCTCGGGCCTCGGTGAACTCTCCTCGAACTACCACACGTTCAAGCCCCGCGGCCGGGTCGTCCAGATCGAGGCGGACCTCGGCAAACTGGAGTCCAACCACCCGGCGCTGGGCATCCACGCGGATGCGCGACTGGCGCTGCAGGCGCTGCTGGAGACGGTGTCGGAGCGCACGGACCCCACGGCGCCGGAGCGGGTCGGCGCGGTCCTGTCGAAGGTCGCCGAACGCATCGCCTCCCAGGAACTGACCCTGGAACAGGACGTGTTGGCCTCCGTCCGCCGGGCGCTGCCCGCCGACTCCCCGTCCTTCTGGGACATGACGATCCTGGCCTACTGGGCCTGGTCGGCCTTCGACGCCAAGGGCCCCAACCTCCTGCACTCCGCCCAGGGCGCCGGCGGCCTCGGCTACGGCTTCCCGGCGGCCCTGGGAGCAGCGGCGGCGGACCCGACCCGCCCGGTGCTGGCGGTGTCGGGTGACGGCGGCGCCCTGTACTCGATCGCGGAGCTGGCGACGGCCCGCCAGTACGACCTGAACGTCACCTGGCTGATCGTCGACGACGGCGGCTACGGCATCCTGCGCGAGTACATGACGGACGCCTTCGGCCAGGCAACGGCGACGGAGCTGTCCCGGCCGGACTATGTGGCCCTCGCCGAGTCCTTCGGGGTGCCGGGGGTGCGTACGACACCGGAAACCCTGGAGACGGACCTGGCGAAGGCGCTGGCGTCAGCCGGGCCGTCGGTGGTGGTGCTGCCGGCGGTGCTGAGGATGTTCGCGGCGACACATCTGGACTGACGGAGCGTCACTGCGCAGGGGTGGCCGGTACGGACGTCGTGCGAGGAAGACGAACTCCCTGCCCGGCCGGTCGGGCGCCTCGCGCACGTCCTCCACCACGTACCCCTGAGTGACCAACTGGGCCTCGACCTCGTGCCGTTCGCGAAAACGCAGCGTCGAGTCCGACGTCAGCACCTGCCCGGTCGCGGCGAACGCGTAGGTCCAGCGGAACGACACCAGGGGACCGCTGACCTCGGTCAACCGGACCCAGCTCTCGACCGCGCCGACGCCCGGAACCTCCGTCACCTTGTAGGAGGCTTCGCGGTTCCATTCCTTCCAGGCGCGTCGGGCCGGATCCCGGGTCTCGAACACCAGCCGGCCGCCCGGTCGCAGCGCGCTGTACGCCCCCTTCAGCGTCTCTTCCCACTCCTGGGCGTCGACGATTTGCTGGGCGACATTCGCCGTCATGGTCGCCAGGTCGACCTGCAGCGGCGGTAGTGCCGTCACATCACCGCAGATCCAGCGCACCCGTTCGCTGCCCGGCTTGGCCCGGGCGACATCCAGGGATGCCCTGGCGGGATCGCAGCCGACGACCTCGATCCCGCGATCGGCCAGGAGGAGTGCGAACACCCCCGTCCCGCAGCCGATGTCCAGAACCCGGCGGGCCCCGAATTCCTCCACCATGCGGACGTAGGCGTCGAGATCGCTGCGGTCGGGGTCCAGTTGGTCGTAGATCGCGGCAAGCTGTGGATGCGTGAAGCACTCGTCGGCAGCCATCTGCCGAACCTAGGCGGAGCCGGCCGTGCCGGACCACGGAATTTCACCCGGCCCCGCCCGGCGTGACCGACCTACCAGATCGCGTCCACCCACTCCGGGTGGTCGATCAACGTAAACGAACCCAAAAGGGGGGCCCCGGCCATGTGGTCGGGACCCCTCGGTGTCGGAGTCCGTCAGCTGACGTCCGACGGGTCCAGCCGGTAGAGCGACGACGAGCTCGAACGGGACGAGGAGGACGAGGAGTTCGTCTTCGGGGTCGCGCTCGACGTGGAACTCTTGCTGTAGGCACTCTCCTTGACCGCCGTGCCGTGCTGCTTCACCCAGTTCGACACCTCGGTGCTGAGGTTGTTGCCCCCGCCGGGGCCGCCGCCCATGCCGCCGCTGCCGATCTGGATGTAGTGCAGCTCGCCCTTCTTCACCAGCTCCTTGAGCTTGGTCACCGTCATCGCGTTGTCGGAGCCGGTGAAGCCCCACATGGAGATGACCGGTTCCCTGGCACTGAGCTCGATCTGGGCGGCGCTCTGCGAGTTGGACACCGCGAGCAGCCACTTGGCGCCGTCCTGGTGCTCCTTCAGGTACGAGATGAGCGCGCTGTCCGCGCCCCCCATACCGCCGGGCCCGCCGCCCATGCCGCCACGGCCGAAGCCGCGCGGTCCGGACGTACCGCCCAACTCGCCGCTGCCGCCGGGGGTTTGGCCGCCGCCCTGCTGGGCGGCGCCCGGCAGTTCGCCGTTCCCGCCGCCCGGCATCAGCTGACCGCCTCCCGGCAGTTCACCGTTCTGGCGCTGCTGCCCGCCGCCGGGGAAGCCGCCCGCGCCCTCGGCCCGGCCGCCTGCCTGCGTGGTGCCGCCCGGCAGCTCGCCGCCGCCCGGGAAGCCGCCGCGGTTTCCGCCGGGGCCTCCGCCGAAGCCGCCTCCCGTGGAGGGGCCGGCCGTCGGGTTGGTGCCGCCCATCATGCCGCCGGTGGAACCGAAGGCGGGCGAGGCCGCGTACGCCGTCGGGCCCGCGAGGGCCGCGATCACCGCCGCCGCCAGCGACGCCGTCAGGAGCCGTACGCGGGAGCCGGAGCGGAACACCAGCATGCCCACGATGCCGGCCACGGTGAGGACGCCGATCGTGGGCCACAGCCAGGTGTTCCAGCCGGAGGCGCGACGGAGCAGCACGATCGCCCAGATACCGGTGACGCCGAAGGCGACCGGGAGCACCCATGCCCAGCGATTGTCGCGGCGGAAGGCGTCCAGCAGCATCGCGCCCCCGCCGCCGCACAGCGCCGCGATGCTCGGGGCGAGAGCGGTCGTGTAGTACGGGTGCATGGTGCCCTGGGCGGTCGCGAAGATCACGTAGTGCAGCAGGGTCCAGCCGCCCCACAGGACCAGTGCCATCCGGCGCAGATCGGTGCGCGGGGCCCGCCCGCACACGACCAGGCCGCCGATCAGGGCGATCACGGAGAAGGGCAGCAGCCAGGAGATCTGGCCGCCGAGGATGTCGTTGAACATCCGGCCGAGGCCCGCGGAGCCGGAGAAGCCCCCGCCTCCGCCCCCGCCGCCTCCGCCGTTGCCCTCGCCGCCGAAGACGCGGCCGAGGCCGTCGTAGCCCATGATCAGGTTCCAGGCGGAGCCGTCCGTGGAGCCGCCGATGTAGGGCCGGTCGGAGGCCGGGACCAGGGAGACGGCGACCGCCCACCAGAAGCTGGAGACGGCCAGCACGACCGCGGCGAGCAGCAGGTTGACGACGCGCTTCACCCAGGGAGCCCGCGACGCGTAGAGGTAGAGCGCGAAGACGGCCGGGAGGGCGATCCAGCCCGCGAGCAGCTTGGTGTTGAAGGCGAGGCCGAAGCAGGCGGCCGAGCCGAGCAGCGGCAGCAGCTTCTCGTCACGGGTGGCGCGGAACGCCAGCGCCGCGCCCGCCACCATGAGGAAGACGAGCAGGGTGTCCGGGTTGTTGTCGCGGTTGATGGCGACGGTGATCGGGGTGAGCGCCAGCACCAGCGCGGCGACGGTTGCCGCGCCGTGGCCCCACACCCGCTTCACCGTGGTGTGCAGGATCCAGATCGTGGCGAGGGCCACCACGATCATCGGCGCCATCATCTGCCAGGTGCCGAAGCCGAAGACGCGGCACGACAGACCCATGACCATGAGCGCGAACGGCGGTTTGTCGACGGTCAGGAAGTTGCCCGGGTCCAGCGACCCGAAGAACCACGCCTTCCAGCTCTGCGTGCCCGCCCAGACGGCACCGCTGTAGAAAGTGTTCATGCTGGAGCCGGAGAGGTTCCAGGCATACAGGGCGGCCGCCAGGACGAGAATGGCGATCAGCGCGGGCAGCGACCAGCGGGGCGCCTTGTCCGGGGGCGCCGCGGAGGGGGCCGGCGGCGGCCAGTCGGCGGACACGGTTTCGGTGATGTGGGGGAGTGGATCGGTGGCAGATGTCACGAGCGCATCGTGCAGAGGCGGAGTGAGTGCGCGCTGTGGCGAACCTGGCTCCTGCCTGTGAATCGGCCAGGGCCCCGGTAACGCCTCGTACTGCTTTTGCCCAACGCGCCCGTTGATGCGTACAACCATTCAGTCGAACCCGTGCGTCAACAGGGGCATGACTCAACGGACTTCCACCAGACGCGCCAGAACGCTCGCCACCGGAGCACTCGGCCTCGGCGTCCTCATACCCGCCGTGGCCGCCGCCTCGCCCGCCGCGGCCGCCACCGCACCGGCCGTCAGCTGTACGTCCTCCAGGGCCGCGCTGGCCACCAAACTCCAGAAGGACATCACCGCCGCCCTCGCGAACCGCACGGGCACCGTCTCGGTAGGGCTCTACGACCGCTCCACCAGCACGACTTGCTCGCTGCGGGCCACTTCCTCCTACGACTCCGCGAGCGCCGTGAAGGTCACCGTCCTCGCCACGCTGCTGTGGGACGCGAAGAAGCACAACCGCTATCTGACCGACACCGAGGCCTCCTTGGCCAAGGCCATGATCACCAAGTCGGACAACGACGCGACCAGCAAGCTGTGGAAGCAGCTGGGCCTGACGAAGATCAACGGCTTCCTGAGCGCCGCCGGCATGACGAAGACCGTCCCCGGCGCGAACGGCTACTGGGGCCTGACCCAGATCAACGTCACCGACGAGCAGAAGCTGCTCAAGCTGATCACCGCGCCGAACACGGTCCTGAGCGACAACTCCCGTGCGTACATCCTGAAGTTGATGAGCCAGGTCATCTCCTCGCAGCGCTGGGGCACACCGTACGGAGCGCCCTCCGGAGTCTCGGTCCACGTCAAGAACGGCTGGCTGCAGCGCTCCACGCACGGCTGGCGGGTCCACAGCCTCGGCACCTTCGACGGGGGCGGCCACGACTACATGATCACGGTGCTGACGTGGGGCAACAGCACCATGAGCTACGGCATCAACACCATCCAGGGCGTCGCCAAGGTCATCCACAGGGATCTCGCCGCGAGTTGACCCCTCCCGGCCTCCCGCCCGTCACCCACCCGCCCTGCGGTGACACCCACGCGCCTGAGAACCGTACTCGCGACCGTCACCGCGGCCCTGGCGGCGGCCACCAGTCCGACCGCCGCCGGGCCCGCCACCGTCAACACGTGGCCGGGCCACGCCTGTTCGCCCGACGCCTCCATCGACCGTTTCCCCGACGCACTCGACAAGACGACGTACCAGGGCACCTTCGTCGGCAACTTCTCCGCGCTCGCCGTGGACCGTGACGGGTCGCCGGCCGCGCTGGGAGGACCGGTCGTCGCTGTTCGGCCCGGATCCGAAGACGCTCGCACCGAGGCGCGCCGTCCCGCTCGCCGACGAGAAGGGGGCCGCGCTGGACAGCGAGGGCCTGGTCATCGGCCGGGAGGGCACCCGGCTGATCACCTCGGAGAGCGAGCCGTCCATCCGCCGCTACAGCGTGGACGGCAGGATCCTCGACCGCCTCCCGGTCCCGTCCCCGCTCCTCGTCGCCCCGGCGGGCCGCGCCACGGCCAACCAGACCTTCGAGGGCCTGACCCCCTTCGTACGCCGACCCGATCGACGCCGGCCTCGGCGTCCCCGAGGTCCAGAGCACCCCGGACGGCCGCCTCCTCGTCCTGGAGCGCGGCTTCACCTCCGGCGTCGGCAACACGGTCCGCCTCTACCTGGCCGACCCGCGACACGCGACGGACACCAGCGGCATCGCGAACCTCACGGGCCGGTCCGGCGTACGCCTGATCAAGAAGACGCTGCTCACGGACCTGGTGACGTGCCCGTCACCGGGAGCGACGGCAAGGCGGCCCCAGCCGAACCCGCTCCTCGACAACGGAGGGGCCCGATGACGGTCACGGGGTACTCGAAGGACCGCCTGAAGGTACTCCTGGTCAGCGACGACAACCAGAACCCGGTCAGACGACCCGCTTCCACCACCTGCGGGTGCGCGTCTGATCCGCGCCCTTGTTTGTTGCGGCGGGATGAAATCCGCCCCTGTCCGTGTTGGTGCCTTCCGGTAGATCAGGGCTTCTGACAGACGGAGGGCACCGGAGTGAGCGGGCAACGGGGATGGGCACGGCGACTGGCCGGATACGCCTGGCGGTATCCGAAGGACGTCCTCCTCGCCCTCGGCTCCTCGCTCGCCGGTATGGCCGTCATGGCGCTGGTGCCGCTGGTCACCAAGGTGATCATCGACGACGTGATCGGTGACCACAGCCGCCGTATGGCCCCCTGGGCGGGAGCCCTGCTCGGCGCCGCCGTCCTCGTGTACATCGCCACCTACATACGCCGCTACTACGGCGGCCGCCTCGCCCTCGACGTCCAGCACGACCTGCGGACCGCGATGTTCGAGACGATCACCCGGCTCGACGGGCGCCGCCAGGACGAGCTGTCCACCGGGCAGGTCGTCGGCCGCGCCACCAGCGACCTCCAGCTGATCCAGGGCCTGCTGTTCATGCTCCCGATGACCATCGGGAACCTCCTGCTCTTCCTGATATCCCTCGTGATCATGGCCTGGCTGTCGCTGCCGCTGACCCTGGTCGCCCTCGCCGTGGCCCCCGCCCTGTGGTGGATCGCCAAGCGCAGCCGCTCCAAGCTGCACCCCGCCACCTGGTACGCGCAGGCGCAGGCCGCCGCCGTCGCCGGTGTGGTCGACGGCGCCGTCAGCGGCGTACGCGTGGTGAAGGGCTTCGGGCAGGAGGAGCAGGAGACCGGGAAGCTCAGGGAGGTCGGGCGGCGGCTGTTCGCGGGGCGGCTGCGCACCATCCGGCTGAACAGCACCTACACCCCGGCGCTGCAGGCCGTCCCCGCCCTCGGCCAGGTCGCCATGCTGGCGCTCGGAGGCTGGCTGGCCGTGCGCGGGCACATCACGCTCGGCACCTTCGTCGCCTTCTCCACCTACCTCGCCCAGCTGGTCGGCCCGGTCCGCATGCTCGCCATGGTCCTCACGGTCGGGCAGCAGGCACGCGCCGGCACCGAGCGCGTCCTGGAGCTGATCGACACCGAGCCGTCCATGACCGACGGGACGAAGGAACTCCCCGCCGACGCGCCCGCGACCGTCGAGTTCGACGACGTGTCCTTCGGCTACGAACACGAGCGCCCGGTCCTCGACGGGCTCAGCTTCGAGATCCGGTCCGGTGAGACCCTCGCCGTCGTCGGCTCCTCCGGCTCCGGCAAGTCCACGGTCTCCCTCCTGCTGCCGCGCTTCTACGACGTCACCCACGGCGCCGTCCTCATCGGCGGCCACGACGTCCGCGAGCTGACCCTCGACTCGCTGCGGGCCGCGATCGGGCTGGTGCCCGAGGACTCCTTCCTCTTCTCGGACACCGTGCGCAGCAACATCGCCTACGGCCGTCCCGACGCCACCGACGAGCAGATCGAGGCCGCCGCGCGTGCCGCTCAGGCGGACCGTTTCATCCGAGAGCTGCCGGAGGGCTACGACACCAAGGTCGGCGAACACGGCCTGACCCTCTCCGGCGGGCAGCGCCAGCGCGTCGCCCTCGCCCGCGCGATCCTCACCGATCCGCGGCTGCTCGTCCTCGACGACGCCACCTCCGCCGTGGACGCCCGCGTGGAGCACGAGATCCACGAGGCGCTGAAGCAGGTCATGCAGGGCCGCACGACCCTGCTCATCGCGCACCGCCGCTCCACGCTCAACCTCGCCGACCGCATCGCCGTCCTCGACGCCGGCCGCCTCGCCGACATCGGCACCCACGAGGAGCTGCAGGAACGGTCCGCCCTCTACCGCCGCCTCCTCACCGACCCCGACGAGCTCGGTGGCGTCTCACCCGGTCACAGCCAGCCCTCCGTACCGGCCGAGGACACCTCGGTACGGGACGAGCTGGACGCCGAGTTCGACGCCGAGCGCGGTCTGACGCCCCGCCTGTGGACCGGCGACCGCGAGCCCAAGGACACCGCGCTGGCCGGGATGCCCGCCACCCCCGAACTCCTCGCCCAGGTCGACGCGCTGCCCCCGGCGAACGACACCCCGGACATCGACGAGGCACGGGCGGTGCAGCCCGAGGAGTCGTACGGCCTGAGGCGGCTGCTGCGGGGCTTCGGGCTGCCGCTGCTGGTCAGCCTGGGGCTGGTCGCCGTGGACGCGGGCATGAGCCTGCTGCTGCCGATCATGATCCGGCACGGCATCGACCAGGGCGTCTCCAGGCTCGCCCTCGGCGCGGTCTGGTCGGCCTCGCTGCTGGCCCTGCTGGCCGTGGTGGTGCAGTGGGCGGCGCAGCGGGGTGAGACCCGGATGACGGGGCGCACCGGGGAGCGGGTCCTGTACTCGCTCCGGCTGAAGATCTTCGCCCAGCTCCAGCGGCTCGGACTCGACTACTACGAGCGGGAGCTGACCGGCCGGATCATGACGCGGATGACGACCGACGTCGACGCGCTCTCGACCTTCCTGCAGACCGGGCTGGTCACCGCGTTCGTCTCCGTCGTCACCTTCTTCGGGATCATGGTCGCCCTGCTGGTGATCGACGTGCAGCTGGCGCTCGTGGTCTTCGCGACGCTGCCGCCGCTGATCGTCGCCACGTTCTTCTTCCGCCGGGCGAGCGTGAAGGCGTACGAGCTGGCCCGTGAGCGGGTGTCGGTGGTGAACGCCGACCTGCAGGAGTCCGTGTCCGGGCTGCGGATCGTGCAGGCCTTCCGGCGTGAGCGCGACGGCGGCCGGCGGTTCGCGGAGCGCAGCGACAGCTACCGCAGGGCCCGTATCCGGGGACAGTGGCTGATCTCGATCTACTTCCCCTTCGTGCAGCTGCTGTCGTCCGTGGCCGCCGCTTCCGTACTGATCGCGGGTGCGGGCCGGGTCGACGACGCCACCCTCACGACCGGCGCCCTGGTGGCGTACCTGCTGTACATCGACCTGTTCTTCGCCCCGGTCCAGCAGCTCTCCCAGGTCTTCGACGGCTACCAGCAGGCCACCGTGTCCCTCGGCCGCATCCAGGAACTGCTCCAGGAGCCGACCTCCACCAAGTCCGCCGACGAACCCCTCGAAGTGCTCTCCCTGCGCGGCGAGGTCGCCTTCGAGGACGTGCACTTCGCGTACGGGTCCGCCGATGAGACAGAAGGGGAAGAGGCGCTCGGCGGCATCGAGTTGAGCATCCCGGCGGGCCAGACGGTGGCCTTCGTCGGTGAGACCGGCGCCGGCAAGTCGACCCTCGTCAAGCTCGTGGCGCGCTTCTACGACCCCACGGGCGGCCGGGTCACGGTCGACGGCCAGGATCTGCGCAGCCTCGACATCACCTCCTACCGGCACCGTCTCGGCGTCGTCCCGCAGGAGGCGTACCTCTTCCAGGGCACCGTCCGCGACGCCATCGCCTACGGCCGCCCGGACGCCACCGACGCCGAGGTCGAGGCGGCGGCCCGCGCGGTCGGAGCGCACGAGATGATCGCCACGCTTGACGGCGGTTACCTCCACGAGGTCGCCGAACGAGGCCGCAACCTCTCGGCCGGCCAGCGCCAGCTGATCGCCCTGGCCCGCGCGGAACTCGTCGACCCCGACATCCTCCTCCTCGACGAGGCGACCGCCGCCCTCGACCTGGCCACCGAGGCCCAGGTCAACCAGGCCACCGACCGCCTCGCAGGCCGCCGCACCGCCCTCCCGTCGCCCGACCACCACCCCTCATCGAGCGCTAACGCGCGCACCACCTTGATTGTGGCCCACCGCCTGACCACCGCCGCCCGAGCGGACCGCGTCGTGGTCATGGATCACGGCCGGGTCGTCGAGGACGGCACCCACGAGGAGCTGCTCGCGCTGGAGGGCCGGTACGCCGCGTTGTGGCGGACGTTCATCGGGGAGGCCGAGCCCGAGGAGCCGGTTGGGGCCTCCTACTGACGGTCGTGCAACCATCCGACATATGTCCTGCGTCCGTACACCCGTACGTTCATTGCCGGGGTACGGGAGGGATGACGGTGGACAGTGGTGCGATACGGCGGCGGCTCGGGGCGTTCCTTGGCGTGCTGGCCGCTTCCGGCGTGCTTGCGCTCGCGGCGTCGGGCGAGGCGCAGGCCGCGGACTCGTCGTCCTGCTCGGGCCGCAAGATCAGGACGTTCACCTTCTCCACCGGCTCCGTGCAGCTGTACAAGAGCGGCAGCTACCTCTGCGCCATCACCGTCCCCAAGAGCGTCGGCGACAAGCGCCCCATGATGGTCAGCCTGCAGGCCCGCGGCTTCGAGCCCGTCGTCGACAAGGGGATGTTCACCCAGCACGCCGGCCCGGTCCGCTCGTACGTGGGACATCGCAAGGTGTGGATCAAGGGCTCGGTCGGCAGCGGGTCGTACGACTCCGGTGGCTGGCAGCGCTACTAACCCGCCAATCACAGCAGTGCCCCCCCATCTCCCCTGGTGCACAGCGGAGTTGCTCCGGTAGCTTCCGCTCGCACATCTGACTCACAGGGGAGGGTGCATGCGCAAGGCGCTCAGATGGCTGCTCGCGCTCGCCGTGCTCATAGGCACGCTGAGCACGGCGGGAGCGGCCACCGCCGCACAGCCGGAGGCCACCGGAACGACCGACATCAAGGATCAGCTGCTCGCCATACCGGGCATGAGCCTGATCGAGGAGAAGCCGTACCCCGGCTACCGCTTCTTCGTCCTCGACTACACCCAGCCGGTCGACCACCGCGACCCGTCGAAGGGCACGTTCAAGCAGCGCATCACCGTGCTGCACAAGGACGTCAGCCGTCCGACGGTCTTCTACACCAGCGGCTACAACGTCTCTACGACCCCCAGCCGCCGCGAGCCGACCCAGATCGTGGACGGCAACCAGGTCTCGATGGAGTACCGCTTCTTCACGCCCTCCCGGCCGGACCCGGCCGACTGGAGCAAGCTGGACATCTGGCAGGCGGCCAGTGACCAGCACCGTATCTTCCAGGCGCTGAAGTCCGTCTACACCAAGAAGTGGATCGCGACGGGCGGTTCGAAGGGCGGCATGACCGCCACGTACTACGAGCGGTTCTACCCGCGCGACATGGACGGCGTCGTCGCCTATGTCGCCCCGAACGACGTCGTCAACGACGAGGACTCCGCCTACGACCGCTTCTTCACCCAGGTCGGCACCAAGGGGTGCCGCGACCGGCTGAACGCCGTGCAGCGCGAGGCCCTGGTGCGCCGGGAGCCGCTGGAGAAGAAGTACGCGGCCTACGCGGCGGACAACGGCTACACCTTCCGCACCATCGGCAGCCTGGACCGGGCGTACGAGGCCGTCGTCCTCGACTATGTGTGGGGCTTTTGGCAGTACAGCCTGCTGCGCGACTGCGCCACCATCCCGGCGGACGCCAAGGCCGCCACCGACCAGGCGATCTGGGACTCCGTGGACAGCATCTCCGGCTTCTCGTTCTATACGGACCAGGGCCTGGAGCCGTACACGCCGTACTACTACCAGGCGGGCACGCAGCTGGGCGCGCCGGACATCCACTTCCCCTACATCGAGAAGAAGTACATCCGCTACGGCTATGAGACGCCGCGGAACCTGGTCCCGCGCGACATCCCGATGAAGTTCCAGCCGTACGCGATGCGCGACGTCGACTCCTGGGTGCGGCACCACGCGCACCACATGCTCTTCGTCTACGGCCAGAACGACCCGTGGGGCGCGGAGCGCTTCCGCGTCGACAAGGGTGCGAAGGACTCGTACGTCTTCACGGCACCGGGGCTGAACCACGGCGCCAACGTGGCCGGCCTGGTCGCCGACCAGAAGGCGCTGGCCACCGCCCGCATCCTGCAGTGGGCCGGGGTTCCCGCCGCCTCCACGGCGCAGGCGAAGCCGCTGGCCCGGTTCGACAGCAGGCTGGACGTGCGGGACGTGGAGCGCGAGCCGGCCCTGCGGCCGTAGCTCCGTCAACTCCTGGGCCGTGCCCGGCGGTTGTTCACACCCGCCGGGCGCAGCCCACCGGCTGTGCGCCCTCCAGATGCACATACAGCGCCGTCGCCGCGGGGCACTGGGCGCGCGTGGCGACCGCCTCGACCACCTTGTACTGCGGTTTCCTGCTGCCGCTGCCGTCGCAGGCCGTCTCGCGGACCTGTCCGTTCCCCGAGCCGTAGACGCAGTCGCCGACGATGGTGCGGGGGCCGCCGCCGCCACCCGGGTCGCCGGGGTGCGGTGGCTCCAGGTTGCGCATACAGGCGTAGCCCTGCGGGATCGAGCCGTCGCCGTCCTCGTCGGCGGAGGGGCTCTGCCGGCTGATGTGCAGGACGAAGTCCGTGGTCGCCGGGCACAGCGGACCGTCGCTCACCTTGCCGTCGTAGCGGGCCACGACCCGGGCGGCCGCCCGCTCGCTGGTGCACGGCACCTCGGTGAAGCTCGTCGAGCCGAACGAACTGCACTCGTCGACGGCGAGGAACACCGCCCCGTAGCCGGAGGGCTGTGTCGTGGTCGCCTTCGGTGTCGCGGCGGCCCGGCCGTCCTTGCCGGCCTCGGACTTCAGCATCTGGCAGCCGGTCAGCAGGGCGGCGACCAGTACCAGCAGTGCGCAGACCACCCCCGCGGAACTTCTCTCACGCATTGCGAACCCCCCGGGCACCTCCCCAGATGACCCGCGTCCAGCGTGACCCGCCGCAGCGGGCGCACGCCAGACGCGCGGGAGGCTTTGGGCCAGTTTGGGGTTGCGCGCCGGGTGCGTGACGTATGCGCCCTACGCCCCCTGCACCGGGTGCCGGGTGCACGGGTTCTAGTACGTCAGCCCGTACCCGACGGGATACAGCACCTTGGCCGGATCGTCCGCCCGCTGCACCGGAACCGGCAGCTTCCCGCGTGGCGCCGCCCTGCCCGCGATCACGCGCGCGGCGGCCCGCAGCTCCACGTCGGTCCACGAGTACGTCGCCAAGTGGGCGGAGGGGGAGGGGAGTTGAGCCACGTCGTACGGATTGCGGATCGCGATCGCCACCACCGGTCTTCCGGTCGCCGCCAGCTGTTCGACGAGCGTGCGCTGCGAGCTGCCCGCCGTGACGTTGTAGGTGCCCACGACCACCGCGTCCGCGTCCTGTGCCGCTGCGACCGCCGTGGCGATGGTGGCCGCGGAGGGGGCCGTGCCCGTGGACAGGGCGGTGGCGGTGAAGCCCAGTTCGGTGAGGGCGCTCGCGAGGACGCCGGTGGGCGGTCCCGTCGTACCCGACGGGGAGGCCGGGTCGGCGCCGACGACCAGGACCTTCCGGTGAGTGCGCCGGGACAGCGGGAGCAGGCCCGCCTTGTTGGCCAGCAGGGTCGTCGTGCGCTCGGCGATACGGTCGGCGGCGGCCAGGTGCGCGGTCGTACCCACGGTGCGGTCGACACCCTGCCGGCTGACGTAGGGCTCGTCGAAGAGCCGCAGCCTGGCCTTGAGCCTCAGGATGCGCAGGATCGACTCGTCCAGCCGGGACTCGGTGAGCTCCCCGTCCTGCACGGCCTTGAGGACCGCGTTCCAGGCGGTGGCGAGGTCGGGCGGGTTGAGGAGCTGGTCCACGCCGGCCTTGAGTGCGAGCACGGGGACGCGGTCGTCGCCGTACTTGGTCCGCACGCCCTGCATGCCCAGGGAGTCCGTCACCACCACTCCGTCGTAGCCGAGCTCCTCGCGCAGGATGCCGGTGAGGATCGGGTGGGAGAGGGTCGCAGGGTCGCCGGAGTCGTCGAGGGCCGGGAACTGGATGTGCGCGGTCATGATCGAGTCGATGCCGGCCTCGACGGCGGCCCGGAACGGCACGGCGTCCAGCTTCTCCCACAGCTCCCGGCTGTGGGTGATCACCGGGAAGCCGTAGTGGCTGTCGACGGCCGTGTCCCCGTGCCCCGGGAAGTGCTTGGCGGTCGCGGCGACCGACGACCTCTGGTACCCGGCGACCTCGGCGGCGACCAGGCGGGCCACCGCGTCCGGGTCGGCGCCGAAGGAACGGACCCCGATGACCGGGTTGGCGGGGTTGATGTTCACGTCGGCGTCGGGGGAGTAGTCCTGGTTGATGCCCATCGCGCGCAGCTCGGCGCCGGAGATACGGCCGAGGGTGCGGGCGTCCTCGCGGGAGCCCCCGGCGCCCATGGCCATGGCGCCCGGGAAGAGGGTGGCGGGCTTGCCGACGCGGCAGACGATGCCGTGTTCCTGGTCGGTGGTGATGAGCACGGGCAGGCCGCGGGGCTGTGCGAGGGAGGCGCGCTGGATGCCGTTCGACAGATCCGCGATCTGGTGCGGGTCCCTGGTGTTGTGGGCCCAGGTGAAGTAGATGATGCCGCCGACGCGATACCTGGCGATCAGCTCGGCGGCCGTGCGGACGCCGATCTCCTTGAGGTTGGCGTCGATGTCGGCCTGGTCGGGATCGGTCGCCGAGTGGCCGTAGACCCGCATCACGAACAGCTGGCCGACCTTCTCCTCCAGGGTCATACGGGAGATGAGGGAGCGGAGTCTCTTGTCGCCGGGGGTGTCGGCGCTTGCGGTGGTGCCGACGGCCAGAGCCGCGGTGACGCCTGCGGTGGCGGCCAGGACGGTACGTCTGGAGGGCACGTGCGCTCCTTCCGGAGTGATCTGCTGGAGATCAGCTGAAGGAAACTTCCGTGAGGGAGTGAATATCCGGGAAGTTTCTGCCGGTCAAGGGAGCGCGCAGGCAGGGCCTTTCGCAGAGGGGCCGCCATCGGCGCTGTTGGAGGGGGGCGCGCCGATGGCGGCGTGCTGCCGGCCGCTGTACGGCGGAGAGGGTGGAGTCAGCGATCGCAGCCAGCAGCGAGGGCCGACACCGCACGGCGGAGACTCATCCGGCAGCTTGCGGGTTGGACGAACCGCATTCGGGGCGGGTTCCCGCATTCCCCGCGATTCCCGGAAGTTGGTGCCCGAGGGTTCAACGGGACGGGTGGGACATGATGCCCGGCCACTGCTCCTGCAGAGTGCGTACGGCCTCTGCGATCGCCGGACGACGCGCGGCTCCTTTGCGCCACAGGGCGTACAGGCGTCGTACGGGGGTGGGTTCGAGGCGCACCTCGACGACCCCGGCGGGCAGCGGGCCGCGGCCCAGACGCGGGACGAGACAGATGCCGAGGCCGCCGGCGACCAGCGCCACCAGCGTCGGGTTCTCGTCCGCCTGGTGCACGATCTCCGGCTCGTGCCCGGCGGCCCGCATGGTCCGCACCAGCCAGTCGTGACAGACCCGCCCCGGCGGCTGGCACACCCACCGCTCCCCGCCCAGTTCCTCGCGCCGCACGGACTCCCGCCCGGCGAAGGGATGGCCCTCGGGCACCAGCAGCGTGCTGCGGTCGTCGCCGATCACCGCGTGCTCGACACCCGGCGGCACGGGCAGCGGCGCGATGTCCCAGTCGTGCACGACGGCCAGGTCGACCGCGCCCTTGGCGACCAGGTCGACGGAGAGATGCGGGTCGATCTCGGTGAGCCGGGCGTCGAGCGCGGGGTGCCGGGCGGCCAGGTCGGCGAGCACGGCGGGCATCAGCCCGCGCGCCGCCGAGGCGAAGGCGGCGATCGTCAGCCGCCCCGCAGGCACCCCGCGCCGCTCCTCCAGCGCAGTCTCGGCCCGCTCGACTATGGCAAGCAACTCCTGCGCCGTGTCCACGAGTTGATGCGCCTCGGGGGTCAGCCGCACCCCTCGCCCCTCTCTCTCCAGGAGTACGGTCCTGGTCTCCCGCTCCAGCTTGGCGATCTGCTGGGACACGGCGGACGGCGTGTACCCGAGCGCGGCGGCCGCCGCGCCCACGGTGCCGTGGACGGAGACGGCGTGCAGGGCGCGCAGGCGTTGGAGATCGAGCACGGGAGCTCCCATTCATCAGCGTTGCTTCATCCGACCATGCAGTAATCATCGCTGGTGCTACACGGTCGTGGAGCGTGATGCTCGAACGCATGCGACCTGCACACCTTGCTCTCGCCGTGGTCGTCGCCGCCGTCTGGGGCGTGAACTTCACGGTCATCGAGATCGGCCTCGACCACTTCCCTCCGCTGCTGTTCTCGGCCCTGCGCTTCTTCGCGGCGGCCCTGCCGGCCGTCTTCTTCGTGGGCCGCCCGAAGGTGGCATGGAGGTGGGTGTGGGCGGTGGGGCTGGTGCTCGGCGTGGCCAAGTTCGGCCTGCTGTTCATCGGCATGAGCGCCGGAATGCCGGCGGGACTGTCCTCGCTGGTCCTGCAGATACAGGCGGTGTTCACGGCCGGGGTGGCCTTCGTGGTTCTGGGCGAACGGCCTTCCGCGATACGGGTGTCGGGCATGGCTGTGGCGCTGGCGGGCATCGGTGTCGCGGCGGTGGACGAGGGCACGTCGGGCCCGCTCGGCGCCTTCGCGCTCGTGATCGGCGCGGCGGCCTGCTGGGGCGTCTCCAACGTCCTGACCCGCAAGGCGGCCCCGCCGGACGCGCTGAACTTCATGGTCTGGGTGAGCACGGTCCCCGTCCTGCCGCTGTTCGGCCTGTCACTGCTGCTGGAGGGCCCGAGCCGGGACTACGACGCCCTGCGCGCCCTGGACCGGCAGGGCGCCGGCGCGGTCGTCTACGTGGCCTGGGTGACGACGGTGTTCGGCTTCGGGGCGTGGGGGTGGCTGCTGCGCCGGTACCCGGCGTCGACGGTCGCGCCGTTCTCGCTCCTCGTCCCGGTCTTCGGGATGTCGTCGGCGGCCGTCTTCCTGGGGGAGGGCGTGAGCCCGCTGCGGTGGTGTGCGGCGGCGCTGCTGGTGGGCGGGGTGGGGCTGGCGTCGGTGACGCGGGGGCGACGGGAAGTCGTCCATCCCGTGGACGAGGCGGCGATCGAGCCCGTGCTCGGCCGATCATGAGGGCATGCCCGTAGTCACCATCCCCGGTTCCAAGTCCATCACCGCCCGCGCGCTCTTCCTGGCGGCGGCGGCCGACGGAGTCACCACCCTCGTACGTCCCTTGCGCTCGGACGACACCGAGGGGTTCGCCGAGGGCCTGGTGCGGCTCGGGTATCGCGTCGGGCGGACCCGGGACGCCTGGCAGGTGGACGGCCGTCCGCAGGGCCCCGCGGTGGACGAGGCGGATGTGTACTGCCGGGACGGCGCCACGACCGCCCGCTTCCTGCCGGCCCTGGCGGCGGCGGGACACGGGACGTACCGCTTCGACGCGTCGGCCCAGATGCGGCGCCGGCCGCTGCTGCCCCTGACTCGGGCCCTGCGCGACCTGGGCGTGGACCTGCGGCACGAGGAGGCGGAGGGGCACCACCCGCTGACGGTGCGGGCCGCCGGGGTCGAGGGCGGTGAGGTGGTCCTGGACGCGGGGCAGTCCTCGCAGTACCTGACGGCGTTGCTGCTGCTGGGTCCGCTGACCAGGAAGGGCCTGCGGATCCGGGTCACCGATCTGGTGTCCGTGCCCTACGTGGAGATCACGATCGCGATGATGCGGGCGTTCGGGGTCGAGGTGGAGCGGGAGGGCGACGTGTTCCTGGTCCCGCCGGGCGGCTACCGGGCGACCACCTACGCGATCGAGCCGGACGCGTCGACCGCCGGCTACTTCTTCGCCGCGGCCGCGGCCGCGGTGACGCCGGGCGCCGAGGTGACGGTGCCGGGGCTGGGCACGGGAGCGCTGCAGGGCGACCTCGGCTTTGTCGAGGTGCTGCGGCGGATGGGCGCGGAGGTATCGGTACGCCCGGACGGCACGACGGTCAGGGGTACAGGGGTGCTGCACGGCCTGACGGTCAACATGCGGGACATCTCGGACACGATGCCGACGCTGGCGGCGATCGCACCGTTCGCGGACGGGCCGGTGCGGATCGAGGACGTGGCGAACACCCGGGTGAAGGAGTGCGACCGGCTGGAGGCCTGCGCGGAGAACCTGCGGCGGCTGGGGGTCGAGGTGTCCACGGGGCCTGACTGGATCGAGATCCGGCCGGGTGTGCCGTCCGGGAGCGGTGCGGAGATCACCTCGTACGGCGACCACCGCATCGTGATGTCCTTCGCGGTCACCGGGCTGCGGGTGCCGGGTATTTCGTTCGACGACCCCGGCTGCGTGCGGAAGACTTTCCCCGGTTTCCACGAGGAGTTCGGGGCGCTGCGCGCGCGGTTGTGAGGCGGGGACGAGTGGGGTTCGAGCTGAAGGGGCCGGTTCTGGAGGGCGCGCTGGTGCGCCTGGAGCCACTGGAGCACCGGCACGCGGCGGATCTGGCGACGGCGGCGGAGGAGGACCGCGGGACGTACGAGTTCACATGGGTGCCGCGGGCCCACGAGGTCGGCGGCTACATCGACGCGCAGCTCGCCCGCGCCGCCGCCGGCCGGCTGGCGCCGTACGCGCAGATCTCGCGCGCCACGGGGCGGGCGGTCGGCGCCACCTCGTTCTGGGACCCGCGCTGCTGGCTCTCCGAGGACCGGCTCGACGCCATCGAGATCGGCTTCACCTGGCTCGCGAGGCCGGCCCAGGGCACCGGCATCAACGCCGAGGCCAAACTCCTCCTCTTCCGGCACGCCTTCGAGGAGTGGCACGTCTCCCGCGTCGACCTGAAGACCGACGCCCGCAACGCCCGCTCCCGCGCGGCCATCCAGAGCGTAGGCGCCCGCTTCGAGGGCATCCTGCGCAACTGGTCCCGCTCCTGGGCCCCCGGCGAGGAGGGCCGTCTGCGCGACTCGGCGATCTTCTCGGTCACGGCGGAGGAGTGGCCGGAGTGCCGGGAGCGGTTGGAGGCGCGGGTCGAGGGATTCGTGGCGCGGGTGTAGCGGCGGTCCCGGTGGTGCGGAGCTGATCCAGCACCGCCTTGAGGACCGCGTCCTCCTCCGCGCCGGCCCGGACCGCCGCGAACACGTTTCGGGACGGTGGCTGCCCCTGTGTCGGTACCACCGTCACGCGGCGATGCGTGTACGACTCCCGTACCAGCCGCGGGATCAGCGCCACCCCCTGGCCCGCCTCGACCAGGGCGGCGAGTGCGGCCCAGTCGTTCACCGCGTGGCGTACGTCCGGTGTGAAACCGGCCGCCGCGCACACCGAGCGCGCCACCGCCCCGCAGCAGCTGGCTGCCGCCCCGACGATCCACGCCTCCCGTGCCAACTCCCGCAACGCGACCGGGCCCCGACCTGCGAGCCGGTGGTCCGCCGCCACGACGAGGTCCAGGACGTCCGTGAACAGGTCCACCCTGCTGTAGCGCTCGTCGGTGTGCGGCGGAGCCTTCGCGAAGTCCACCGCCACCGCCACGTCCACCTGGCCCGCGTCGAGCGCGGTGAACAGGTCCGGCGGTTCGGCCTCCACGACGTCGACCCTGAGGTGCGGCAGACGATCCGCCAACGCCCGCAGCACCCCCGGCAGCAGCCCCAGGATCCCGCTGGAGAAGCACCCGATCGTCACCGACCCGCGCCCGCCCTCCCCGTAGGCCGCCAAGTCGGCCCGCGCACGCTCCAGTTGGGCCGCGATCAGATCGGCATGCGCCAGCAGCACCCGCGCCTGCCCGGTCAGCCGTACGCCCCGGCCGTCCTTCTCCGTCAGCGGTACGCCCGTCTCCCGGGCCAGCGCCGTGAGCTGCTGGGAGACCGCCGACGGCGTCAGATGCAGGGCCTCGGCCGTTCGCGCCACACTGCCCCTGCGCTGCAGCTCGCGCAGGACGGTCAGACGGCGCAGATCAACCGTGAAGCTCTCGCTTACCCGTTCCACCCCGAAAGATTAACTGGACCGATGGAACGGCGATCGGAAACCATCGCCCCATGACCGCGAAGCACTTCCTCATCCTCCACGGCTGGCAGAACCACCGCCCCGAGGCCCACTGGCAGCACTGGCTCGCCGACCGCCTCACCGGCCTCGGCCACCACGTCACCTACCCCCAGCTGCCCGACCCCGACGACCCGAGCCTGGAGGTGTGGCTGTCGGGGCTGACCCGGCACCTCGACGACCTCCGGGGCTCCGAACGCGTCGTCCTCGCGCACAGCGCCTCCGTGCTGCTCTGGCTGCACGCCGTCTCCCGCGGCCTGGTGAAGGACGGCGCCGTCGACCGCGTACTGCTCGTCGCCCCGCCGTCCGCCTCCGTCCTCGCCCGGTTCCCCGAGGTGGCCGAATTCGCCCCGCCCGCCCTCGACTTCACCCTCCCCGCCCCCACCCGCCTGGTCGCGGGCGACGACGACCCCTACTGCCCGGAGGGCGCCCGGGACGCCTTCGGCGACCCCCTGCGCATCCCGACCGACGTCCTCCCCGGCGCCGCCCACCTCGACCTCGACGCCGGTTACGGTTCCTGGCCCGCGGTACTGGAGTGGTGCCTGGACGCGACGGCGACGATCACGGCCCGCCCGGCGTAGGACGTACGGCTCACGCGCACTCGTTGAGCAGCCGCCCCAGGTGCTCACGCCCCGCCGCCAGCAGCTCCGGCAGCGGCGCGGCCTCCTCGTACCACCGCTTCTCGTACTCCCAGCACAGCCAGCCGTCCCAGCCGTGCCGGGAGAGGACCTCCACGGTCTCGGTGAGCGGCAGCACGCCGGCGCCGAGCGCGAGAGGGGTCGTGTCCTCGGCGGAGGCGATGTCCTTGACCTGGACATAGCCGAGGTACGGGGAGAGGGCCGCGTACGACTCCGAGGGCTGCTCGCCGCCCAGCCAGGTGTGCATGACGTCCCACAGGGCGCCGACATGGCGGTGCCCGACCAGGCCGAGGACGCGGATCGCGTCGGCGGCCCTGCGGTGCGAGTCGTGGGTCTCCAGCAGGATGCGTACGCCGAGGTCGGCGGCGTACTCCGCCGCCGTGCCGAGCCGTCGCGCGGCCGTCGCGTCGGCGCGCTCGGTGCTCTGCTCGTGGCCGCCGCCCGGGAAGACCCGGACGTACGGGGCGCCGAGGTCGCGGGCGAGGTCGAGGAGGGCACGGATCTCGTCGATCACCGGGCCGTCGTCGCCGGGCGCGGCCACGCGCGCGTACCCGGCGAGACCCAGCACCTCGATGCCGCCCGCCTTGAACTCGGCGGCCACATCCGCCCGCCCGGCGAGGTCGATGCCGGGATGGACCGGTTCCTCGGGATGCGCGCGCAGCTCCACGCCGTGGTAGCCGTGGGTGGCCGCGAGCCGGATCACGTCCGGGACGGGCAGGCCGGGGACGCCGAGGGTGGAGAACGCCAGTCTCATGGTCCCTACTGTCACTCGGGTGTGCCGTGCAGGTCCAGGCGCCAGTCCTGGCCGTTCAGGTCCTTTCCGAAAGAACGGTGCGGTTTCTCGGCGACGAGCACGAAGCCGTGGCGCTGGTAGATGCGGCGGGCGGCGGCCAGGACGTCGTTGGTCCACAGGACGAGCTCGCGGTAGCCGACACCGCGCGCGAAGTCCACGACGGCCCGCACCAGCCGGTCGCCGATGCCGAGCCCGCGCGCGTCCGGTTCCACCAGCAGCAGCCGCAGCCGGGCCGTGCCGGGCGCCTCGTCCCGTACGCACATCACGCACCCCACCGGGCGGCCGTCGAGCTCGGCGATCCACACCCGCTCCAGATGCGGGTCGTGGTCCTCGGCGAAGTCGGCGACGATCCGCGCCACCAGCCCCTCGTAGTCGGTGTTCCAGCCGAACTCGGACGCGTACAGCGCGGCGTTGCGCTGGACGATCCAGCCGAGGTCGCCGGGGGCCGGTTCGCGCAGCAGGACGTCCTCGGGGCGGGGCGGGCGGCCCTCGGAGAGGATCTCGCGGACGGCCCGCATCGCCTCCGCCAGACGCGGCCGGTCGGCGGAGGGCACGGTGGACAGCAGTGCGCCCACGGATTCGTTCGCACGCTCGGCGAGCAGGGCGGCGGTGTCACGGCCGCGGGGCGTGAGCGAGACACGGCGGCGCCGGGAGTCGCCCGCGGACGGCGTGCGCTCGATCAGCCCGTCGTCCTCGAATTTGTTCAGGATCCGGCTCAAGTACCCGGCGTCCAGCGAGAGTTCGGCCCGCAGGTCGGCCGCGTCCGTACGCGGTGAGTGCGCCAGCTCGTACAGGACGCGGGACTCGGTCAGGGTGTACGGGGCGTACAGCTGACGGCTGTAGTCGAGGGCGCCGATGACGTTCGTGTAGAAGCGGTTGAAGGTGCGGATGTCCTGGACGGTCATGAGCGTCGACCCCCGGAGGTTGTCCCGGATACAGGAACCAGATAGTTGACTCAGTCAGAGATACCGTCGGCTCCGAGACTAGGACACCCGCACCCCCGTGACTACCCTTCGTCGGCCGCCGGCCGGTACACGCTCACCTGCACGCCGGTCTTGCCCCTGACCGTGGAGACGAGCTCGAACGGCCGCTTGGCCCCGTCCTCGGGGAAGATTGACTTTCCGCCGCCGAGGATCACCGGCATGTGGATGAGCTGCAGTTCGTCCACCAGCCCCTCGCCGATCAGCGTCCGCACCAGGGTGGGGCTGCCCATCATCGCCAGGTCGCCGCCGGGAGCGGCCCGCAGCTCCCGGATCCGCGCGACGGCCTCGCCGCCCGGGATCCGCTCGGTGTTGTTCCAGGTCAGCTGGTCGTCTGTGAGGGTGTCCGTCACGACGTACTTCTTCAGTGCGTTGAGCCGGTCGGCGAACGGATCTCCGGCCCGCTCGGGCCAGGCCCCCGCCATCGTCAGATACGTACGGCGCCCGTACAGCAGCGCCTCGGCCTGCTCCAGCCCCGCGGCGAAGGCCCCGCCGACCACCTCCGGATCGAAGTACGGATGCGACCACCCGCCGTGCGCGAACCCGCCGTCGGTGTCCTCCTGCGGACCGCCGGGCGCCTGCACGACTCCGTCGAGACTGATGAACTCGCTGACAACGATGCGCATGTGACTCGCTCCCTGATGTCTGTCCACTGCCTGGTCGGCGTTACGTCCATTCAGACCGAAGAACGCACCGGAAGTCATCGCTCAGTCCCACCAGAACCGCCACTCGGTCCGCCCGATCAGCTCGGCGGCGTACTCGGGAAAGGGCGTGGGCGGGTCGTCGACGATGTTGTCGGCGGTGGACAGCACATGCTCCAGGGCGAGCCGACCCGGGCTCCGAACCGCTCCTCCCAACTGCGCAGCAGGGCACCCAGCAGGGGCAGCGGGGCCTGGGAGGACCAGCCCATCACGGCGGGTACATCGGCGCTGCGGCGTGCGGGACAAGAGCGAGGTGACATGTGTGGGCGTAGGGATGGGTTTTCAGCAGGTCCTCGACGACCCGGGCGGAGGCCTCCTCCGGCCTCGCACCGTCCGTGCGGCTCTCCGCGGCCTCCGCCAGTCCGGGCCAGCTCTCGAACGGCGGTCCCGGGTCGTGCGGCCAGGGCGCGATGCCCTCGGGCAGATCGTCGTACCGAAGCGGCTCCCGCCACCATGGCAGGCGTTTGTGCCGGTACCCGGCGAAGTCCGCCGCGAGAACGGACTCCAGGTGTACGGCGTCCACGGCCGCCAGGTCCTGGAGGAAGAAGGGATCGTCGGGCCAACAGAGATACGGGTGCACGCCGGTCGCCTCGGCCGACTCCATCAGCCGGGGCCACAACTCCACGATGTCGTCGGGCAGTTCCTCGGACACCCACACGTCAACGGTCCCACGGGACTCGAACCGTCCGCTCGGCAGCTGCCAGCCCGTCCGGCGTTCGAGGACAAGGCACCTTCAGGGCCGGCAGCGGGGGTCTGGGGGCGGCAGCCCCCAGAGACGGGACGGTCACGCCGCCGCCGGACCCCGCGGCACCCCGGAGGACCCCCGCACCATCAGCTCCCCCCGCACCGTGGCCATCCCACCCGGCGGCGGCTCCTCCCGCCCCATGGCGATCCGCCCGGCCCGGGCCCCCGCCTCCGCCAGCGGCAGCCGTACCGTCGTCAGCGCAGGCACGGCATCGACGCTGAACGGCAGATCGTCGAACCCGGCGACCGACACGTCCTCCGGGATCCGCAGCCCGGACTCCCGCAGCGCCGCGCACGCCCCGAGCGCCACGGAGTCGTTCGCCGCGACCACCGCGGTGAGGGACGGGTCCCGGCGGAGCAGTTCCAGCGTCGCCTCGTATCCGGACGTCCGGTCGTAGCGCCCCCACACCGTCGCCCGCGGGTCCTCCTCGATCCCCGCCGCCGCCAGCGCCGCCCGGTGCCCCTCAAGGCGGTGCCGCGTCGTCGTCCGCTCCTCGGGCCCCGCGATATAGCCGAGCCGCCGGTGCCCCAGCCCGATCAGGTGCTCGGTCAGCTGCTGCCCGCCCCCGCGGTTGTCGAAGGCCAGCGCGATCGCCCCGGTGTCCGGCGCCGGCGGCCGCCCGCACAGCACCACCCGCGTCCCCGCGTCCGTCAGCTTCCGCAGCTTCGCCGCGACCGCCGCCGCGTGCGGCTCGTTCTCCATGGCGCCGCCGGTCAGCACGACCGCCGCCGCCCGCTGCCGCTGCAGGAGGGTCAGATACGTCAGCTCCCGCTCCGGCGAACCCCCTGTGTTGCAGACGACCGCTAGCCGCTCCCCGCCGGCCCGGCCGCCCGGCCCCCCGATCTCCGACTGGATCGCGCTCGCCATGATCCCGAAGAAGGGGTCGGCGATGTCGTTGACGAGGATTCCGACCAGATCGGAAGTCGCCGCCGCCAGCGCGCTGGCCGGGCCGTTCAGCACGTAGTCCAGCTCGTCGACCGCCTTCAGCACCCGCTCACGGGTGGAGGCGGCCACGGGATAGTTCCCGTTCAGCACGCGCGACACCGTCGCGGGCGAGACCTGCGCGCGGGCCGCCACGTCCGCCAGGGTCACCGTCATCTCGTCGTCCTCCGGTCGCGCATCGTCACACGTGTTCGTACGTGCTCGTAGACAGGGCTGCAGGGGGCCCTGGTTCCGAATGTTTTCGAGCCGACCTTACGGGTCAAGCTCCCCGTTGTTCGCCCCCTCGAACAACTCGACTCCGTCACGGTCTTGTCCAGACCGCTGGGGAGAGGCTAGCTTCTTCTCGTATAGAAAGCGCTTGCTGTGACGCTTACCAGTGGGGGACGGGGCGTATGCGGCGCAGACTCCGCGTACGAAGGGAATGACGTGACACGCAAGACGGTGCGTATCGCCATGAACGGCGTGACCGGGCGCATGGGCTACCGCCAGCACCTGGTCCGCTCCATCCTGGCCATCCGCGAACAGGGCGGCCTCGATCTCGGCGACGGCACGGTGCTGTGGCCGGAGCCGGTCCTGGTCGGCCGCCGCGAGCACGCGCTCAGGGCGCTCGCCGAGCAGCACGGCCTGGACCCGCAGAACATCTCGACCGACGTCGACGCGGTCCTCGCGGACCCGACCGTCGAGATCTACTTCGACGCACAGGTGACCTCGGCCCGCCAGGAGGCGATCAAGAAGGCGATCGCGGCGGGCAAGCACATCTACACGGAGAAGCCGACCGCGACCGGCCTGGAGGGCGCCCTGGAGCTCGCCCGCCTCGCGAACGACGCCGGCATCAAGCACGGCGTGGTCCAGGACAAGCTCTTCCTCCCGGGCCTGCTGAAGCTCAAGCGATTGATCGACGGCGGCTTCTTCGGCCGGATCCTGTCCATCCGCGGGGAGTTCGGCTACTGGGTCTTCGAGGGCGACTGGCAGACCGCCCAGCGCCCGTCGTGGAACTACCGCGCCGAGGACGGCGGCGGCATCGTCGTCGACATGTTCCCGCACTGGGAGTACGTCCTGCACGAGCTGTTCGGCCGCGTGAAGTCCGTCCAGGCCCTCACCGCCACCCACATCCCGCAGCGCTGGGACGAGAACGACAAGCCCTACGACGCCACCGCCGACGACGCCGCCTACGGCATCTTCGAGCTCGACGGCGGCGCGATCGCCCAGATCAACTCCTCCTGGGCCGTGCGCGTCAACCGCGACGAACTGGTGGAGTTCCAGGTCGACGGCACCGAGGGCTCGGCCGTCGCGGGCCTGCGCAACTGCCGCGTCCAGCACCGCAGCATGACCCCCAAGCCGGTCTGGAACCCCGACATCCCGGCCACCTACTCCTTCCGCGACCAGTGGCAGGAGATCCCCGACAACGACGACTTCGACAACGGCTTCAAGGCCCAGTGGGAGCTGTTCCTCAAGCACGTCTACGCCGGTGCCGACTACCACTGGGACCTCCTCGCCGGCGCCCGCGGCGTCCAGCTCGCCGAGCTGGGCCTGAAGTCCTCGGCCCAGGGCGTCCGCATCGACGTACCGGAGATCGCGCTGTGACCATCCGACTCCCGGACTCCAAGGGCGGACTGAGGGCGTACGAGCCCCGCCCCGAGCCCCTCGCCGTCACTCCCGGCTCGCCCTTCACCTCTCGTACGGTGTTCTCAGCGGCGCACGTCGTCGCCGACCCGTACGCGGACGTGTCGCCCGACTCGCCCGCCGCCGTCGACTGGGACGCCACCCTCGCCTTCCGCCGCCATCTGTGGTCCCACGGGCTCGGCGTCGCCGAGGCGATGGACACCGCCCAGCGCGGCATGGGCCTGGACTGGGCGGGCGCCGCCGAGCTGATCCGGCGCAGCGCCGCCGAGGCCAGGGCGGTCGGCGGCCGTATCGCCTGCGGTGTCGGCACGGACCAGATCACCGCCGGGTCACTCGTGGACGTCCGGGCGGCCTACGAGGAGCAGCTCGCCCTCGTGGAGGCCTCCGGCGCGCAGGCCATCCTGATGGCCTCCCGCGCGCTCGCGGCGGCCGCGCACGGCCCCGAGGACTACCTCGAGGTCTACGGCCACCTCCTGCGCCAGGCGTCCGAGCCGGTGATCCTGCACTGGCTCGGCCCCATGTTCGACCCGGCGCTGGACGGCTACTGGGGCTCGTCCGACCTGGACGCGGCCACCGACACCTTCCTGGACGTCATCGCCGCGCACCCGGACAAGGTGGAGGGCATCAAGGTCTCCCTGCTGGACGCCCAGCGAGAGATCGACATCCGCCGCCGGCTCCCGCAGGGCGTCCGCTGCTACACGGGCGACGACTTCAACTACCCCGAGCTGATCGCGGGTGACGAGAAGGGATTCAGCCACGCCCTGCTCGGCATCTTCGACCCGCTGGGACCGCTGGCCGCCGAGGCGGTGCGGGTGCTGGACACGGGCGATGTGGCCGGTTTCCGTGCCCTGCTCGACCCGACCGTAGAACTCTCCCGCCACCTGTTCCAGACCCCGACCCGCTTCTACAAGACGGGCGTGGTCCTCCTCGCCTGGCTGGCCGGCCACCAGTCGCACTTCACCATGGTCGGCGGCCTCCAGTCGGCCCGCTCCCTCCCGCACTTCGCCCGCGCCTACGAACTCGCCGACGGCCTGGGCCTGTTCCCCGACCCGAAGCTGGCCGAGGAACGGATGAAGAACCTTCTCGCCTTGTACGGAGTGACCCAGTGACCAGCGGCGACCTCTCCCGCTTCTCCATCAACCAGATGACGGTGAAACAGCTGTCGATGCCCGAACTGGTCGATGCGTGCCTGGAGTTGGGCCTGCCGGGCGTGGGCCTGTGGCGCGAACCGGTCCGGTCCCACGGCCTGGAGGCCACGGCGAAACTGGTCCGCGACGCGGGTCTGACCGTCACCACCCTGTGCCGTGGCGGCTTCTTCACGGCGATCGACCCGGCCGAGCGGGCGATCGCCCTGGACGACAACCGGCGCGCGATCGACGAGGCGGCGACCCTGGGTACCGACACGCTGGTGCTGGTCTCCGGCGGCCTCCCGGCGGGGTCCAAGGACCTGCACGGCGCCAGGGAGCGGATCGCGGACGCGCTCGGCGAGCTGGGCCCGTACGCGGAACAGCACGGCGTACGGCTGGCCATCGAGCCGCTCCACCCGATGTACGCCGCCGACCGCTGCGTGGTCTCCACCCTCACCCAGGCCCTCGACCTCGCGGAACGCTTCCCGGCCCACCAGGTGGGCGTCACCGTCGACACGTACCACATCTGGTGGGACGACAACGCGCCCGCGCAGATCACCCGAGCGGGCGCCGGCGGCCGTATCCACTCCTTCCAGCTCGCCGACTGGACCACGCCGTTGCCGGAGGGCGTGCTCAACGGCCGCGGGCAGATCGGGGACGGCTCCATCGACATGCGGGAGTGGAAGGGGTACGTGGAGGCGGCCGGGTACACCGGCCCCATCGAGGTCGAGCTCTTCAACGACGCGCTGTGGGCACGGGACGGCCGGGAGGTGCTGGCGGAGACGGCCGCACGGTTCGTGGAGCACGCCGCCTGACCGCACGGCGCGACAACTCGCTGGAACCGCACAGAGGTTCGTGCAGAATTGGATCTCGTGAGCGAGAGCCTCGGACCACTGGAACGGGTCGACGGCCGCTGGGCGTTGGGGGACGCCGGGCGCCCGGGCCGTGCATGGGTGGAGTTCCGCCCGGACGGCCTGCACGCCATCGCGCGGGACTCCGCGGCGGAGGTGGTCCCCTGGTCCAGGATCATGCTGGGCTTCCGCATCACCCTGGGCGGCCGCTACCCGAACCGCGGCGCCTACACCCAGATGGGCGTCCTGGGCGGCCTGCCCGGTCCCTTCAAGGGACGCGGCGGCGGCTATCTGCACATGACCGTGCGCCACCCGTACGAGGACCAGCAGCTGTTCTTCGACCGTCATCCGCGCTGGTACCGGACGAAGGACATCCTGGTCCTGCAGTCCGTGATGACGCGCCTGGTCGAGGACGGCGAGGCGCACCGGCTCGGCGACGCCGACTGGACGGCCCGCGTGGTCGCACACCTGTCGACCTTCGACGGATGGGCGACGACCGGAGGGTTGCGCCGGGCGGCGGCGGAGGCGGTGGAGGCGGCGGGGCCGCCGAGCACCGGGGCGGGCCCGAGTTGAGGCGGGCCACGGTCGCCGCGCTGTACCGCTACCCGGTGAAGTCGATGCTCGGCGAGCCGCTCGAAGCCGTCGAGATCAGCGACCGCGGCCTGAGCGGCGACCGCCGGTTCGCGCTGCTGGACGCGGAGACGGGCAAGGTCGCCAGCGCGAAAAACCCGCGGCTGTGGCGGGAGTTGCTGAGGTGCGCCGCGACCCTCACCGAGGCCGGGCCGCCGCGCATCACCGGACCGGACGGCACCGAAGTGCCCACGGCCGCCGCCCTCTCGGCCCTCGTCGGCCGCGAGGTCACGCTGACCGACGTACCCCCGCCCGCCGGCACCCTGGACCGCTCCCGGCCGGAGCAGGTCCTGGCGGCGGGTTTGGAGACCGCAGTGGAGGCGGACACCGTCCAGTTCGGCTCGGCCTCCCCGCCGGGCACCTTCTTCGACTTCGCGCCGGTGCACGTCATCACGACGTCGACTCTGAGGAGAATCGGCGAACTGGGCCCCCGGGGCACGGCGGAGGCGGAGCGCTACCGCCCCAACCTGGTCATCGACACGGACGAGGCCGACGGCTTCGTGGAACACACCTGGACCGGCCGAGACCTGCACATCACCGACGGCCCGATCCTCCGCGTCATCGCCTCGACCCCCCGCTGCGCGATCCCCACCCTCGCCCACGGCGACCTCCCCCGCGACCCGGACGCCCTGCGCGTCCTGGCCCACCACCACCGCGTACCCGCCCTGCCCGGCCGCGCGCCCGAGCCGTGTGCCGGGGTGTATGCGCAGGTGGTGCGGGGCGGGTGGGTCCGGGAAGGGGATGTCATACGGCTCTGATGCCGCCGGTGGTCAGTGCGCGCGCACCGCCCGGTGCAGTGCCTCGGCCGCCAGCCGCATGGCCGAGTCCTGGGCGGCCCGGCCGAGCAGCTCCGTGCGGATGGGGCCGCCGCCGGCCAGATGCCGGTCGTACGGCAGGACGACGACGGGAACGCCCGTCTCCTTCAGGTGAGCGGTGGCGGCCTTCACGTCGAGGATCATGTCGGGGGAACTCGCGGTGAGGGCCACCACGGTCGTCGAGAGCGCCGAATGCGGCAACTGCCCGAGCCAGTCGAGGACCTGCCGGGTTCCGCCGACGCCCTCCGCGGTCATCGGCGCGACGACCACCCGGGCGTGGGCGGTGTCCATCGCCGTCCGGGCGACGTCGCCGGGGAGCGTCTCGCAGTCGACGACCGTCACGGAGAAGTAGCGCCGCAGGGCGAGCGTCACGGTGCGGTACGTCCGTACGTCCAAGGGGGCGCCGACCTTGCCCTGGCTCCCGGGCAGCAGCCAGCCGCCGTCGGCCACGGGCACCAGGTACCCGGTCACATGGGTCAGCTGCATGGCCGGCGTCAGGATCCGGGCGAGGTCGGCGCACGACCACCGCACCGACTCCGCGCCCATCCGCACCGGCAGCGTGCCGAGCGCGGCGTCCGCCTCCAGCGTGAGCACCGGGTCGTGCCGGTAGTGGTTGAAGGTACGCCCGAGCAGCGCGGCGACGGTCGACTTGCCGACGCCCCCGCGGATCGAGGTCACGGCGACGACCCGCCCGGTGGCCACCGGCTGCTGCAACTCCCGCGCGATCCGCGTCTGTTCGGCCACGTCCTGAGAAACGGACCCGGCCAGCCGACGCAGGCCACGACCGGTCCGGTGGGCGAGCGAATCCCCGTGCTGGGGGCGACCGAGGGCGAGGACGAG
This sequence comes from Streptomyces longisporus, assembly GCF_039532765.1. Classification (NCBI taxonomy): domain Bacteria; kingdom Bacillati; phylum Actinomycetota; class Actinomycetes; order Kitasatosporales; family Streptomycetaceae; genus Streptomyces; species Streptomyces longisporus. Next base: position 416,974 of record NZ_BAAASG010000011.1, on the reverse strand, counting down.
GCGGGGGTCGAGGGTGGGAAGGCTCTCGGGAGTGGCGGGAGCGGGGGCGGGGGAGTGGGGCCCGGATGGGGGCCTGTGGGAGGTGACGGGCGCGGTGGGGTGTGCCGGGAGGCTGGTGATCGGCTCCGGCGTCGTGATGGGTGGGCCAGGGGGTGGCGTCGGGCCGACCGCGGGGTGTGCGGGTGTGGCGGTGGCGGGGT